>CAZEKB010000027.1:0-68712 GCA_964512225.1 uncultured Rickettsiales bacterium
GTGGGCATGGCCCTGGTCTCGGCCGTGCCCGTGGCGGTGTACGCGGCCTGCACCTGGGCGGCCGCGGCGTGGACGTCCGCGACCGGGGTGGGCTTCCGCCGCCTCTTCGTCGGTTACGCCTACTCGGTGCTGCCCGTCGCGCTCTTCTATCACCTGGCCCACAACACGACGCACATCGTCCAGGAGGGCGCGGACGTGGTCCCGATGCTGTCCGACCCCCTCGGCCGCGGGGCCGATCTCTTCGGCACGGCCTCGATGCACGTCGGCGCGCTCGTCTCCCAGGAGACGACCTGGCTCATCCAGATCGCGATGATCCTCGTGGGGCACCTGTTCGGGATCACGGTCGCCCACCGCATCTCCCGGCGGCTGTTCGACGACCCGCGGGCCGCCACCCGCTCGATGGTCCCGCTGCTGGTGATGATGGTCGCCCTGTCCGTCGGCGGGCTGTGGCTGATGCACCTCGACATGAACATGCGCGTGGGGCGGATGTGACCGACCGACGCGACGCCATCGGGAGGCTCGCGCGGTCCTTCGCGCACTTCGTGCTGCCCGCGGCGCGGCCCACGGTGGTCGCCGAGCCCCCGTGGCCGCGTCCCCCCGGAGCGATCGACGAGGCGCGCTTCCTGGAGCGATGCACCCGCTGCCGGGGGTGCGTCGACGCGTGCCCTCACGGGGCCGTGGGCCTGCTCCCCGCGTCCGCGGGCGCCCTCGCGGACACACCCGCGATGCTGCCCACGGAGGTCCCCTGCCGGCTGTGCGAGGACACGCCCTGCATCACCGCGTGCGAGCCGGGGGCGCTGCTGCCCACGCCGCCCGAGGAGATCCTCCTGGGCCTCGCGACGATCCAGGCGGACAAGTGCTTCGCGTTCATGGGACCCGAGTGCGGGGCGTGCGTGCCGGTGTGCCCCACGAAGGCGATCGAGCTCGACGGTACCCGCCCGCGCGTCGTCGACGAGCGCTGCACGGGCTGCGGACTGTGCAGGGACGCCTGCCCCGTGTGGGGCAAGGCGATCGACCTGATCTGGTAGCGCCTACTGGGGCAGCGTGCAGCTCAGGACACCCGCTCCGAGGCACTCGGTGCCGGGCTGTCCGCCCACCGCGCACTGCTGCCCGGCGAGGCCCGCCGTGCTGAGCGACGTGGAGTCGCACAGCGAGTCGCCGCTGCCCACCTGGACCGTGACGGCCGAGTTGGGCGGCGCGGGCGCGCAGAAGAGCCCGTCCTGGCTCGCGAGCGTCGAGTACACGGGGTGCTCGGGGAAGGCGTTGTCGTAGACGTCCACCAGCGCGTTGGCGCCGGGGTTGCCGTTCATCTCCACCTCGCCGTCGACGCAGGTCGGGTTCTGGTACGCCTGCAGGATGACGATGTTCGCGCAGCCGTTCTGGCAGTCGGGGCGCGCGGGCTGCGTGAACGTCTGGACCGGCTGGAAGCCGACGCCCGCGTCGGCGGGCATGATCACGTAGGCCTGCGTGGGCTGGAACACGGGGACGGCGAGGCAGAAGTTGCCGCTGGCGTCCGTCGTGGTCTGGCCGCCCTGGGGGCTGGCGACGTTGGCGGCCGGAACCGGCTGGTTCTGCTGGTCGATCACGAAGCCCGACAGGCAGGACATGATGTCCACGGGGATGACGCCCACGTCCACGCAGGGCGAGCCCTGGATGCTGCACGACGCCTGGCCCGCGGGGATGGTCACGGGGTTCGTCGTCTGGGACGCGACCTGGCCGCCCACGGAGTAGGTGATCTCCATGCGGACCGTCTCGCCGTTCTTCACCTCGAGGCAGAACTCGCCGCTGTTGCCGGAGCGCGCCGTCGTCGTGGACGTGTAGGTCAGGCCCACGGCCTTGATCGTGGCGCCCTTGCGAGCGTTGCCGTTGGAGTCGGTGACCGTGCCCGAGACGCAGCCGTGCGTCTGGATGGGCCGGTCGCAGTTCCAGGACGAGAAGTGGGACGCGGTGAACTCCCACGCGAGGGAGCCGTCGTCGAGCTCGACGACGATGCCGGTGGCCTCTTCGACCCACTTGCCCACCGTCTCGTCGTAGGCCCACGCGGAGATCTGCTCACCGACCTGCGGGCCCGTGCCCTGGATCGGCATCACGACGGGGGCGCCGTCCCCGGCCGGGTCGAGGTTGATCGGGTTGCCGTCGGCGTCCGCGAGGTCGACCGTGAACATCCCGAAGGACTCGAGCTGCTGGGGGGAGCCCGCGATGTCGATGGCGCTGAAGTCGCCCGGGGTGGCGAACAGCTCGTCCGAGAAGAGGTCGTAGGACGTGGCCAGCACGTGGACGTCGCCCACGTACGGGTTGCCGTCGGCGTCCACGTACTGGCCCGCGGGGAGCGAGACGACGGGGCCGCCCTCTTCGATGGAGAACTCGAGGCCGTCGGCCGACGGGAAGGACTCGTCGAAGTCGACAAGGGCGAGCGTGACGAGCAGGGTGTTGTGCACGTCGCGCAGGATCTCGAAGGGCTGCTGCGTGCGGGCGTAGCCGGGCAGCGAGAAGTTCACGAGGACCGCGCCCTCCTGCTCTTCGGGCAGATCCACGAAGGAGAAGGTGCCGTTGTCGGCGGTCTCCCCGCTCAGGCCGTTGTCGGTGGTGACGAGCACGCCCACGAGGGGGTTGCCGTCGGCGTCGCGGACCATGCCCTTGAGGCCGGTGGTCTCCACGAAGGGGACGTCGTCGTCGTCGTCGCCGATGTCGTCGTCGTCGCCGTCGCCGGGGATGAAGTCGTCGCCGGTCCCGGGGGCGCCGTCGTCCGTGACGGCGCAACCTCCGAGGGCGAGGAGCGCGATGGTCGTCAGACAGGTGAGCTTGCGATGCATGGGAGGTCTCCTTGAATCCCTGAAATCCTCTCGAACATGCCGGCGATCGACATGGCAGCAAACGAGAGATCGTGAGGATGCCCCCGCCCTTTGCAGTTCGTCAACGACTTCTTGACAAGTTCTTGTCATTTGGCGCGAATGAAACGGCGCCTCTCCCCGTCTCTGCCTCGACCCTGCTCCGGTCGTTCTCCCGGGTCCCCGGGGAAACATGCTCGCCACCTTCGTTCGCTCTGTTCCGCTCGTCTTCCTGCTCTGCGTCCTCGCCGCCCCCGCCTCCGCCGCCCCCATGTCCGGCGAGCGACCCGTGTGGCTCGGGATCGGCTCGGGCTTCAGCGGGACCGCTCCCGACGAGTTCGTGGGCGGGGGGATCACCGGGAACGTCACGCTCGGGCTGCGGCTCCTCCCGGTGTCGCCGGAGCTGATCCTGCGGGAGGGCGTCGCGGGCCTCGGCAGCGACGACGTCCGTCACCTCGCGGGGATCGGCGCCGGGGTGCGGATCCTCTTCCCTCGCCTCCTCATCGCGCGGGCGACCGCGCGGGTCGCGTTCGCGCACCAGCACGAGCTCGCCTGGGACCTGTACACCGAGTCCCTCGAGGCGGGCATCCAGTCGACGTTCGGGGTGCACGACAAGATCGTCCACCGGTCCGGCTTCGAGGTGGGCGGCGGCATCGAGCTGTCGGCGCCGCCGTTCCCCCTCGGCTTCTACGCCCGGGTCGGCGCGATCGTCCTGCCCGGGACCGAGGGGCCGCCCCTCACGATCCAGACGGAGATCGGGCTCTCGATCGCCATCGGCAAGGTCATCGAGTAGGGGGAACGACCGCCCTCAGCGCAGGAGCGACGGCCGGTAGCCGCCCGGGGGGACGACCCCGAGCAGCTCGAACGCGGTCGCGGCGACGTTCGCCAGCCCCGCGCCCTCGACGGTCGCGAGGGTCCGGGCCCCCGACGGGTCGAAGAGGTACAGGGGCACCGCGTTCAGCGTGTGCGACGTGAGCGGCGCGTCCCCGTACTCGCCCGTCTTCCCGTCCACCCGCAGCATCTGGTCGGCGTTGCCGTGGTCCGCGGTCACGAGCGCGACGCCGCCCGCGGCCTCGACCGCCGCCAGCAGCCGCCCCAGCGACAGGTCCATCGCCGCCACGGCGAGGATCGTCGCGCCGAGGTCGCCCGTGTGGCCGACCATGTCGCCGTTCGCGTAGTTGATGCGCGCGAACCGCGGGGGCGCGTCGCGCCGCAGGGCCGCGATCGTCGCGTCGGTGATCTCGGCCGCCTTCATCCACGGCCGCTGCTCGAACGGCACGAGGTCCGACGGGATCTCGAGGTACTCCTCGCTCGCGTCGTCGAACTTGCCCCCGCGGTTGCCGTTCCAGAAGTAGGTCACGTGCCCGAACTTCTGGGTCTCCGAGCACGCGAACTGGGTCACGCCCGCCGCGGCGAGGTGCTCGCCCATCGTCCGGTCGATCGCCGGGGGCTCCACCAGGAATCGCGCGGGGATGTGCAGATCCCCGTCGTACTCCATCATCCCGGCGAAGGTCGTGGCGGGGACGCGCACGCGGTCGAACGCGTCGAAGTCGGGCTCCGTGAACGCCCGCGAGAGCTCGATCGCGCGGTCGCCCCGGAAGTTGAAGAACACGACCGAGTCGCCGTCTTCGATCGTCGCGACCGGGGCCCCGTCGGCCTCCACCACGAAGGCGGGGAGGAACTGGTCCACGGTCCCGTCCTCGGCCCGGAAGGTGCGGACCGCGTCGGCCGCCGACGGGAACCGCCGCCCCTCGCCCAGGACGTGCGCCCGCCATCCCCGTTCGACGATGGACCAGTCCGCTTCGTAGCGGTCCATGGTCGTGGTCATGCGGCCGCCGCCCGACGCGATCCGGGCGTCGACGCCGCCCGCGCGGAGCCCCGCGAGCACGCCCTCGAGGCGCTCGATGTAGCGCAGCGCCGACGTCGCGTCGACGTCGCGACCGTCGAGCAGCGGGTGCACGCAGAGCCGCCCCACGCCGTCCGCCGCGGCCCGCGCGAGCAGGGCCTCGAGGTGGTCCTGGTGGGAGTGGACGTTGCCGTCCGAGAGCAAGCCGATGAAGTGCAGCGCGCGCGGCCCCGCGACCACCTCCCGCCAGCCGCGACCCGACCACAGCGACCCGGAGCGGACGGCCTGGTCCACCAGCTTCGCCCCCTGGTCGAATACGCGGCCCGCGCCGAGGGCGTTGTGTCCCACTTCGCTGTTCCCCATGTCGCCGTCCGACGGCATCCCCACCGCCGTGCCGTGGGCGGCCAGGCGCACCCAGGGACCCCGCGCCAGGCGGTCGAGCGTGGGCGTGCGCGCGAGGTGGACGGCGTCTCCCCGGTCGGCGCGGCCGAGCCCCACTCCGTCCATCACCACCACGACGACGGGCCCGGGGCACGGATTGAACCTAGGATGCGGGGCGAGACGCAACGTGCTCATCGACCGAGTTGTACGTGATTCCCCTCCCCCTCGCTTCGATCGCCGCCTTCGCCGTCGCCCTCGCGGCGGCGGGCGCGCTCACCCCCCGCATCGCGCGCTGGGGCCGACGCATGGGGGCCGTGGACGAGGGCGGCCGGCCCCGCTCCGTGCACTCGATCCCGGTGCCCCGCGTGGGGGGCATCGCCGTGGCGATCGCCGTCTTCGGGGCCGTGGCCGTCGGGCTCGCGCTCAGCCCCGAGACCCTGCGCCCCTTCGCCGACGACCCCCGGGCGGTGGCCGCCTTCTACGGGGGCGGCGCGGCGATCCTGGGGCTCGGCCTGGCGGACGACTTCAGCCCCGTCTCCGCCCCCCGAAAGCTCCTCGTGCAGGTCGCCGTCGCCACGGTGGTCGCGCTGCTGGGGGTGCGCATCGAGCTCGTCGGGTTCCCCGGACTCGACGTCGTCCACACGGGCGCCGCCGCCGTCCCCGCCACGGTGCTGTGGCTCGTCGCCGTCATGAACGCCATCAACCTCATCGACGGGCTCGACGGCCTCGCCAGCGGGACGGCCGCCGTGGTCGTCGCGCCGCTGCTCGTCGTCTCCGTCATCAACGGGCAGCCGATCGGCGTCCTCATCGGCGTGGCCCTGGCGGGCGCGCTGCTCGGGTTCCTGCGCCACAACCTCCACCCCGCCTCGGTCTTCCTGGGGGACTCGGGGGCGCTCTTCGTCGGCTTCGTGCTGGGGGTGTGGAGCGTCCTCGCGTGGCAGAAGTCGGCCACCGGCATCGCCGTCCTCGTGATCGTGCCCGCCTTCGCCCTCCCCCTCGCGGACACGATCTTCGCCGTGCTCCGGCGGACCCTCGCGGGACGGAGCTTCCTCGAGCCGGACGCCGGGCACCTGCACCACCGGCTCCTCGGCGTCGGCCTGTCCCATCGCGCCAGCGTGGTGCTGCTGGTCTCGATCGCGGGGCTGGGCGCCGTCGGGGCGCTGGCGGCGGCGTTCCTCACCCGCGGCTGAACTCCCGGTTGACACCGACGGCCCCGGATTGGGACGATCGGGGCGATGGACCCAGGCGCATGAGCGAGCCCGTCACAAGCAACGCTCGCTGCGGTCTGCTCGTCGCGTCCCCCTCCATGGTCGACGTCTTCTTCGCCAAGACGGTCGTGCTGCTCTGCGACTACGACGAAGACGGCGCGCTGGGTATCGTCATCAACCGCCCGACCGACGCGGACATCGACAGCGTCCTCGCCCAGATGGACATCGATCCGGTGGGCGGCATCCGCGGGCCGGTGCTGTGGGGCGGACCCGTGCAGCCCGGCGCGGTGTTCCTCACCTTCTCGGACCTGCCCGGCCTCCCGGACGAAGCGGGCCCGGTGTTCAAGCTGTCGCCGCACCTGCACGTGACGCCCGACCGGGCCGTCATCGAGGCCGTGAGCTCGAACGTGCCCAACGACGGGGCGGTGCTCTCGGTGGGCTACGCGGGGTGGGCCCCGGGGCAGCTCGACGGCGAGATCGAGTCGGGGTCCTGGATCTGGATGGAGGCCGACAAGGAGCTGGTGTTCAGCACGCCGGTCGACGAGCTGTACGACGCGTGCATCGCCTCGATCGGCGTCTCCACGAGCATGCTCTGGATGCACCCCGTCTCGGAGTAGCGACTAAATCAGTCCGACTCGCCCGGGGAGAAGCGCAGCTTGCGCATCCCGACGGAGATCACGCTGCCGCGGCGCAGCTCCCGCTTCTGCTTGACCCTCTTGCCGTTCACCGACACCGGGTTCAGCCAGGGCGACCGGGCCACCAGCCACCAGCGCCGCCCGTTGTGAGTCCGCCGGGCCATGATCTCGCCCGCGATGCGCCCGATCGGCCACCATCGCCGCCCCTTGAGCTTCAGGTCGCACCAGTCCGCGTGCCCGATCGTATAGACCTCGTCCTGGGGCAGCGGGATGTACTTGACGCCCCCGCGCTTGCGCTGAAACGACAGGTGCGGGTTGGACTTGATCTTCATCTGCTCGAGCAGGCGCTCGAGCTCCTCCTTCGAGGCCGCCATCGTGCGCTCTTGGCCGGCCATCGAGTTGGCCGACTTGGGCGGGGGCGGCGGAGGCGGCTTGGGGGCCTCCCAGGGAGCGCCGCCGCCGGTGGGACCGAGCTTGGAGGGCGTGCCCAAGGTGGACGCGGACACCAGCCCCTCGACGAGCGGGGGGATCGTCTGCGTCGCGACCGGGTCGTAGCCCGACGACGGGCGACGCTCGACCCGCAGGCTCACCGCCGCCCGCGTCGCCTCTTCGTACCGCAGCGCGTGCTTGCCCAGGACGATGGTGTCCCCGGGGATGAGCCGATGCTCGCCGGTGAGGCGACGGTCGTTCACGAAGGTCCCGTTGGCCCCGCCCAAATCCTCGAGGACGTGCTTGCCGCCCTCGTCGGTGATGGTCGCGTGCTGCCTACTGACGATCGGGTTGTTGTCCAGCGGAATGTGGGCGGAGCGCCCCCGGCCGATCACCACGTGCGGCTCGTCCAGCAGGTACGCCGCCTGACGGTTGCCGTTGAATAGAACGGTGATCTGCCACATGTCGCGTTGAAGACTACCTCGGAGCGATGGCCCGATGAATGCGCGGGAGGCTCTCGTCGAGTCGATAGTCGATCGACGAGTGGTTGTCGGGGAACTCCTGGTACTCGTGCCCCACCTCGGCCGCGAGGAGCGCGTCCCGCATCTGCCTCGCGCCGTAGTGCAGGTGGTACTGGTCGCGGAAGCCGCAGTCGATGAAGAGGAGCTCGAGCGACCGCAGGGCGGCGGCGTGCTTCGGGATCATGCGCACCGGGTCCCACGCCAGCCAACGCTCCCAGCGCTCTTCGATGATCCGTCCGGTGTGCAGATCCACGGGCAGCGAGCACCCCTCGGCGAGCCGCGGCTGGGGATCGAAGCAGGCGGCCATCGCCACGTGCATCAGCGCGTGCGTCTCCGCCGACGTGTGCTTCGGCTTGCTCATCACGCGCTCGAGGAACGCGCGCAGGCTGCCCGCCTTGTTGACCTCGTTGACCGTGCGCGGGAGGTCCGTCAGGAAGCAGAACTCGAAGTACGAGTCGCCCGAGTGGACGGCCGCCGCGCCCCACGTGTCCGCGTGCAGCATCGCGTGCACGATCGCCCCGAACCCGCCGCTCGACTTGCCCAGGACGGCCCGGTGACGACGCTCGGGCAGCGTGCGGAAGGCGCGGTCCACGGCGGGCACCAACTCGTCGACGAGGTGGCGCGCGTAGGGCCCGCACACCGTGGAGTCGATGTACTGCGACCCCCCGAGCACCGTGAAGCAGTCCGGGAACGCGACGATCACGGGACCCATCGCGCCGTCGCCGAGGAGGCGATCGAGCCGGGCCGGCATGTCCTCCGTCCACGCCTTCCAGTTGAGCTTGCTCCGGCCCGTCCCCAGGAACCCGGTGAGGTAGTGGGCCACGGGGTACCGACGGCGGGGTTCGTCGTCGTACCCGGGCGGCAGGTACACCGGCAACGTGCGCTGGTGAGGGTCCCCGAGCCGGTTGCCCCGGAGCAGCTTGCTGTCGATCGGGAGCTCGACCAACGTGCCGCGGGGGCGGCGCCCCTCGTGGGGAGGACGCGGCAGCGGCTTCATCAGCGGGCGCAGGCTCCGCCGCAGCCCGCCGCGGTCGCGGGGCCGTACTGGTGACCGAACTCGAGCATCTCGATCTCCGCCGCCTCGGCGGCCGTCTCGAGGTCGCCGAAGCTGCTGTTCGCCGACAGGTCGTCGAGCTCGGAGTCCAGGGCCCACAGCCGCCATCGGTAGGTGTTCGGGCCGCCGCCGCCGCCGCAGCCGCCGCACGAGCCGAGGTAGCCGACCCAGTCGAAGCCGTTGCGCAGCTCCACGGAGCCGTCGGGCAGATCGTCGTTGTCGGGGCCGCAGCTCGTATTCCCCGAGGCGCCCTCGGGGATGCCGGTGGAGCCCGGATCCATGTTGAAGATCGCCCAGTGGGGGTAATCCCCGACGCTGGGGTCGTCGAAGATCAGCGCGAGGCTCACGGTGCCCTCGGGGACGCCCTCCCAGAGCAGCTCGGGGTTCGGGTTCGCGCACTCGTACTGCTGCGGGAGCGTGTCCCCGTCGTCGAAGGCGGAGGACCAGAAGGCGAAGTCGACCGCCGCGGCGTCGTCGTCGTCGCCGCTGTCGTCGTCGTCGGACGGCGAAGGGCAGCCCACGAGGGCGACGAGGAAGAGGAGCGAAAGCAGGGCACGCAGGGTCGAGGGCATGGGGATCTCCGGAGGAAGGCGGAACCGTAGCAGCCCGAGGCATCGACGACGCGATTCGGCGTGACTACTCTCCGCGCCATGAAGCATGCACGCATGGGCGCCTTCCTGGCCGCGACCGCGGCCTCGTCGGCCTGGGCCTACCACCTGATCGGCAAGCACAACGAGGCGATGAGCGAAGCGCTGGTCCCCGGGGCGCTCTGCGGACCCGACGGCGGGTGCTCCCAGGTCCTCGGCTCCGAATACTCCGAGATCTTCGGCGTCGCCGTCAGCGCGCCCGCCGTACCGCTCTACCTCGCCCTCTTCGTCGCGGGCGTCCTGGTCCTGCGGGGCAAGCTCGACGTCGCGAAGCTGGCGTCCGTCGCCACCGCCGCGGGTGTGGGGGGCGTCGCGTTCGGCGGCTACCTGCTGTACCGGATGCTGGTCGACATCGCCCACGTCTGCCCGTACTGCCTGATCATGGACGGCCTCAACGTCGCCGTGCTGATCACCGGCGCGCTCCTCCACCCCGACGGGCTCAAGGCCGCGTTCACGTCGATCACGGACATCTTCGGCCGCCTCGCCAGGCCGGGGCTCGAGTGGGGCGTCGCGGCGACGGTCGTCGTGGGGACGATCCTGCTGACGGTCCTGCACCCCACGCCCCCCGAGCAGGCGCCGCCCGACC
This sequence comes from uncultured Rickettsiales bacterium, assembly GCA_964512225.1. GTDB lineage: Bacteria > Myxococcota_A > UBA796 > UBA9615 > UBA9615 > CAZEKB01. The sequence continues at coordinate 10,136 of CAZEKB010000027.1, forward strand.
CGCTCCTGACCGTGGGCGAGTCCTTCGGCACCACGGCTCCGACGACCCCCGCCGAGCCCGACACCGTGAAGCCGGCCACGTCCTCCACGCCCGCCCCCGTCGCGCCCCGCCCGACCGCGGTCCCCGGCAGCACGACCCGCCCGCTCGTCCTCCCCAAGGACGTGCACGACATCCCTGTGGACGCGTCGGTCCCCATGCGCGGGCCGAAGGACGCGGACGTCACGATCCTGCTCTTCGAGGACTTCCAGTGCCCCTTCTGCCGGAAGCTCTCGGGGAACATCGAGGTGCTGCTCGAGGAGACGACGGACGTTCGCGTGGGGTTCCTGCACTTCCCCATGCACGGCAAGTGCAACGACACGGGCCTCAAGAAGAACCTGCACGCGTTCGCCTGCGGGGCGGCGATCGCGTCGGTGTGCGCGCACGACCAGGGCAAGTTCTGGGAGATGCACGACGTGATGTTCCGCAACAGCACGCGGCTGCGGAACAAGCACATCTTCAAGTACGCGAAGAAGGTCGGGCTCGACATCGACGCCTTCAAGGCCTGCGCCCGAGCGCCCGAGACGCTCGAGAAGGTGAAGGCCGACGCCCGCCTGGGCAAGGCCGCGGGGGTCAGCGGCACGCCCGCGCTGTTCATCAACGGGCGCAAGCTCGTGGGTGCGCAGCCGGTGTCGTCGCTGCGGGCCGCCATCGCGGAGGTGAAGGCGAACCCGACGGCGGGGTCGGTCGTGCGGCTGGACGTCCCCGTGGAGGACGAGGTCGAGGGGTCGCTCGGCGGCGTCCCGACGACCGTGGGCGTCGACGGAGCGCGGGGCCCGTTCGCGATCGACGCGTTCGAGGCCTCGATCGTCGGAGGCAAGGCCGTGAGCGCGGCGGGCGTCGAGTCCGCCGGGTCCGTGACCTGGCACGAAGCCCAGGCCGCCTGCGAGGCGGCGGGCAAGCGGCTGTGCACCGAGGAGGAGTGGGTCACGGCCTGCACCGGCGCCATCCCCGTCGACGAGAACGCAGACGGCGTCTTCTCCAACGACACCCTGGTCGGCAGCCAGCACTCCTACGGCGAGCACTTCCGCCAGGGCTGGTGCGCGGACTCGCGCAAGAAGGCCGACCCCCGACCGCTCACCACCGGCACGCACCCCCGCTGCGCGACCCCCACCGGCGTCTACGACCTCGAGGGCGTGCACAAGGAGTGGGTCGGGCTCACGCCGGATCGGGCCGCGCTCAAGGGCGGGTCGTACTACTCGGGCACGTCGGCCCGGTGCGCCTACTACAAGGACAGCGAAGCGCCCGACAAGAAGGACCCCTCGATCGGGTTCCGGTGCTGCTCCGGCGAGGCCGACGCCGCGGTCGCGAGGGCCCAGGCGCGCTTCCCGGGGGGCAAGGTCGGCGATACGATCCAGGACTGGTCGGCGCCGCTGATCGGCGGGAGCGGAGACCACGGCACGGCGACCCTCGCCGGGAAGCCGTACATCATGACCTTCTGGGCGTCGTGGTGCGGGCCCTGCAAGAAGGAGCTGCCCGTCCTCGCCGAGCTGTACGACGAGTTCAAGGCCCGAGGGCTCGAGGTGGTGGGCGTGAACGTGGACGCGGACCGCAAGGCGGCCGACGCCTACCTCGCGGAGAACCCGCTGCCCTTCCCGATCGTGGCGGACACGGACAAGTCCGTGATGGGCCGGTTCGACACCCGGGGCGTGCCCACGACCTTCTGGGTGAAGAAGGACGGGACGATCCGCAAGCGCTCGATCGGCTACGACGAGGGCGGCAAGCCCAAGATGATCGGCGACGTCCTCGAGCTGGTGAAGTAGCCGTCAGGCGGGCCGAGCCCGCACGAACGCGAGCAGTCGGTCTCCTTCGGTCTCCACGGCCGAGGCGAACAAGAACGTCCCCTCGCCCCCGGTCAGGTGCATGCGGATCCCGCCGTCGGCGGCGATCTCCGCCTCGTGGAACCCGATGTACCGGGGCACCCAGGGGTGCAGCGCCTTGTAGATCGCCTCTTTCACGCTGAACGCCCGCAGCAGCTCCGGCCAGGCGGAGCCCCGCGCCTGCCAGCGCTCCAGCTCGTCCGGGCGCAGCACCCGCGGCGCGATCGAGGAGCGGTCCCGGCCCCCGAGGACCTCGGAGTCGACGCCCAGGGTCCCGGCGTCGGCCCGCCCCGCGACCGCGAAGGCCCAGCCCGCCTTGTGGGTGATCGAGCCCGTCCAGCCGGGGGGCAGCGCGGGCCTCCCCTCCACGCCGGGCAGGCAGGGGCGGCCGAGGGCGGCGGGATCGGCCCCGGCCGCGGCGAGGGCCCGCCGGAGCGCGGCTCGCCCGGCGACGAACTCGGCGGCCCGCCTCGGCGACGCCGCGGCGGCGTGGGCCTGCTCCCGGGGGACCAGCTCGGTCCAGGCCGGGACCGTGCGCACGTCGAGATCGAGCGACGGGATGGGAGATCGCGCGAGTCGGCCGGGGCCGAGGAGCGGGGCGAGGGGGCGGGGAGAAGACGTCGACACGCACCCCGAGGATAAGCGTCGGAACCTGATCGGGCCGGCCGCGGTCCATTCCGTCGTCTGCTCGCCAATCCGTCGGCGAGTTTGGCCCGAGACGCCCGGGGTTCTACAATCCGATCCTTCGGGTCTGCCTATGCGGCGACCCCGGGCCGCTACGAGGAGACGCCGGTCGATGCTTAACGACGACGAGTACGAAGACGACGAATACGAAGACGACGAGTACGAAGACGACGACGAATACGAGGACGACGAGGACGGCGACGAAGACGACGATGAAGACAGCGAAGGCGCCGGCGGTGCCATCGGGCTGATCGTCGTCCTGGTGGTCCTCCTCGGAGCGATCGGCGGCGGTGTCTTCTTCCTCATGGGCGGGGACGACGACGGCGACGGCACGGCCGAGGAGACCCCGACCGAGGCCACCGGAGGCGACGAGACCCCCGGCGAAGAGACGCCGGAGGAGGATCCCTTCGCGGACATGTTCGCGGAGCTCGAGGAGATCAACCTCGAGGACTTCGAGACCCAGAAGACCGACGCTGCCGAGAAGGCCGCGAAGGCGGAGGCCGAGAACCAGGCCGCCATGGAGGCCGCTCGGGCCGCGGGGGCCGCCGCCGCCGCCAAGGCCGCGCAGCGGGACGAGGTCGCCGCGCAGCGTCAGGCCGCCGAGAACCAGCGCAAGGCCGCCGAAGCCGCCAAGGCCGAAGCCGCGCGCCAGGCCGAGGAGGCCCGCGCGCGGCAAGCCGCCGCCGAGGCCGCCGCCGCCGCGGCCGCCGACGACGCCGCCCGAGCGAAGGCCGAGGAAGAGGCGAGAGCCGCTCGCGAGGCCGCCGCGCAGGCGGAGGCCGAGCGCAAGGCGCAGGAGGAGGCCGAAGCGGCCGCCGCCGCCGAAGCCGAGCGTCGCGCCGCGGAGGAAGCGGAGGCCCAGGCCGCCGCCGACGCCGCCGCCGAGGAGCAGCGCAAGGCCGACGAGGAGGCCGCCGCGAAGGCCGCCGCCGAGGAGCAGGCGCGCAAGGACGCCGAAGAGAAGGCCGCCATGGAGCAGGCCGCCAAGGAAGAGCAGGAGCGCCGCGAGGCCGAGGCTGCCGCCGCGGCCGCCGAGGAGACCCCCGCCGAGGAGACCCCCGCCGAGGAGACCCCCACGGAGACCGCCGACGCCACGCCCGCGCCCGAGAAGACGCCCGAGCCGGAGCCGGAGGAGACCCCGGACCCGAACATGTCCTACGACAAGGAGTACCTCGCGTCGATCACCGGGCGGGCCGCGGGCGGCACCCTCAACCGCCACCACATCGCCTTCCTCAAGGAGGCCCCCGCGGGTACGCCCGAGTACGAGCGCTCCGTCGCCCTGCTCGCCGCGCACTACGAGAAGAAGAAGATGTACAAGGACCACTGCGACCTGATCAACTCGGTCCTGGCGCAGCCTCGGTACAAGTACAACCCGAACTGGAACCTCGAGTCGGCCAAGTGCCTGCTCCGGAACCACGACTACAACGGGGCCGTCGAGGCCGCGGGCCGCACGATCTCGGGCCAGATGGACCTGCCGTCCAACAGCAAGGTCAAGCGCGTCCTGCTCGCCTACAAGATCAAGGCGAACGCCAAGACGAACATCTACGAGGCGGACGCGAAGAAGAACGCCGGCTTCGGCGAGGTCCGGTTCCTGGACGGGGCCATCTCGGCGTGGAAGGAAGTGGAGAACTACGCCACTTCGGTCGGCGTGGAGAAGACCTCCGCTCAGGCCAAGCGCGAGATCGAGGACCTCGAAGCGCGCCGTCCGCCGGAGTAACTACTCGTCCAGCGACTCGAGCAGTCGCAGGTAGGACTGATAGCGGGCGTCGGGGATCTCCCCGGCGCCCGCTGCGTTCCGGACCGCGCAGTCGTCCTCGTCGACGTGCATGCAGTCGGCGTACGGGCAGTCGCGCGAGGCCTCGGCGAACTCGGGGAAGTGCACGGCGACGTCCTCGCGGCTCAGGTCCACGAGCCCGATGGCGCGCACGCCGGGCGTGTCCACCACCCAGCCCCCGCCGGGGATCTCCAGCAGCCGCGCGACGGACGTCGTGTGTCGCCCGCGCACCCGTCCCCCGGACGTGGACATCTCCCCGGCGACCGGCGCGCCCGCGAGGTCGAGGGCGAGGCACAGGCTCGACTTGCCCACGCCGGAGTGGCCCGAGAAGACGCTGACGCGGCCCCGCAGCACCTCGGTCAGGCGCTCCAGCCCCTCCTTCGCCTCCGCCGACGTGGGCAGGATGGGCACCCCCATCGCGCGATAGGGCTCGAGGACGGCCCACCCCGGGTCGTCGGCGGGGGCCTGATCGGTCTTCGTGAGCACCAGGACCGGCTCGAGCCCGAGCACCGACGCGAGGAGCAGATAGCGGTCGACCGCGCCGGTGCGCAGGGGCGGCTCGTGCAGGGCGACGGTGACCAGGAGCTGGTCCACGTTGGCGGCGATGACGTGGCCGGTCCGGTCCTCCTCGCCGCGCTTGCGGCGCACCTCGGTGCGACGGGGGGTCCGCGCGATGATGATGCGCTCCTCCGCGGTCGCCCCCGCCTTCGTATAGACGCGGTCGCCGACGCACAGCCCGAAGTGCTTGTGGACCTTGGGCGAGAGCAGGCAGAAGCGGACGGCCCCGTCGTCGAAGGCGACGTCGGCGTGGGAGCCGTACATGCACAGGACGAGGCCGTCGGGCTCGACCCCCGCGAGCTTCTCGAGGATGCGGGCGGCGGGATCGCGGGTCGACTGCTCCTTGCCCCCGTGTCGCTTCTTGCGACGACCGTCGACGCTGCGGCCTCGACCGCCCAGGCGCCCCAGGCCCCGGCCCTTCTTCTTAGCCACCGGGGGCGGGCTCCGCGGTCGGCCCGGAGCAGTTCCCGCGGATCGCGGTCCAGTCCACGGCGGGGCCGGCCTTCTTCGCGCCTCCGCCCGTCGCGGCGAGCTCCCGCAGGCGCTCGGTGCGTTCGCTCGAGGCGGGGTGGGTCGACGCGATGGCCATCAGTTGGTCGGCGGCGCTGCCGGTGTCGCCCGACTCCTCCGCGAGCATGCCGAAGAAGCTCACGGCCCCCTGGGGGTCGAACCCGGCCTCGATCATGAGGGCGACGCCGTCGCGATCCGACTCGCGCTCGGCGTCGCGACCGAACTTCAGGTCCGTGAGGCTGCTCGCGTACCCGGCGAGCGTCGCCGCCGTCTCCGAGGCGTCCCCGAACACGACGGCGAGGCCGAGCGCGAGCCCCGCGGAGCGGACCATCCCGCGCAGGCCGTGCTGGTGCACGACGTGCTGCACCTCGTGGCCCATCACGGCGGCCACTTCGTCCACCGACTCGGCCTTCTCCAGCAGCGCGGAGTTGAAGAAGATCTCCCCGCCGGGCAGCGCGAACGCGTTGACCTCGGGCGAGCGGACGACGCGGACCCGGAACGTGTACTCGGGGTCGTCCATGGCGTCCACGAGCCGGAGGAGGATGCCCTCCACGGCGCCCACGAGCGCGGGGTCGTCGCACACGATCGAGTCCTCGGCGGTGCCCTCGGCCAGCATGTCGCCGAGCGCGGACTCCGCGGACACGGGGATCAGGCCCACGACCAGGCCGGTGAAGCCGCCGGAGACCATCCAGGCGATCACCCCGAGGACCGCGACCAACGCGAGCATCTGCTTGAACTTCGTCTTGCGGCCCACCTCGGTGTGGCCCGCGACCATGGCCTCGAAGACCCCGCGGGACGCGACGGGCACGTCGCCGGCGGGCCCCGCCAGGCGCTGGACCTCCGCGGGCACCATCCACAGCTCCAGGCCGGGGAGGTCGGGCTGCTCCACGATGATCCAGCTGTTCTCGTAGCCGCCGATGCGGTGGGTCATGCCCTCGTACGGCATCGTCCGGGGCTCTTCGCCCTCGATCTCGAGCAGCAGACCGGCCTCGGTCGCGCGCGGGTCGCAGATGCTGCCGGAGGTGGGTCCGTCGGGCCGGAAGAGCTTCGCCATGGCGCGATTATGACCCGTCGCCGAGCACGCGTCGGGTCTGCCTCGGGTCGATCAGCGCGAGCAGGCCGACGATCAGCAGCGGGTACACGCCGGCGGCCACGAACAGCTCGGGGTACGACAGCCCCAGGGCCTCCACGCGACCCGCGAGCTTCGCCCCCATGCTCGCGGAGAAGCCCAGCAGCGCCATGTAGGTCGTGAACTGGGTGGCGGCGACCTTCGGCCAGCTGATGTCCATGAAGAGCGCGAACAGCGACGTCGACAGCAGGCCGGCGAGCCCGGCTTCGGCGAGCATGAAGGTCACGACCAGCGTCCGAGAGCCCCAGTGCGGCTCCAGCCACGCGAAGCAGAAGTACAGGGCGGCGGTGGCCACGAGGGCGAACGCGGCGGTGCGACGGCGCCCGATCGCGTCCGCCACGAAGCCCCCCGCGACGGACCCGACCAGCCCCGCGGCGAGCACCGGGCCGCCGTCGATGGTGGCGTAGGCCTGCTTCGACCAGCCGAGGTGCTGGAGATAGAAGACGGCCAGGATCGGCCCGAGCACGCCGGACGGGATCCGCACGAGGAAGGCGAAGACCCCGCCCATGACGGTCGATCGCAGCGAGAAGGCCCGGAAGAGAGACAGCAGCGTGTCCTTGCCCCGGGCGAGCGCGACGTCGCGGTCCAGGCCGGCGGGCACGTGGGCGGGGCGCGGGTCCCCGGGGAACCGGCGCTCCCCCGGGCGCTCGATGAACAGCACCGGCAGCAGCATGATCACGCCGAGCATCGCCACCTGGAGCAGGAGCGCGCCCTTGAGCCCCGCGAACGCCGCGACCGTGGCCATCCCCGCCCCGCCGATGGCCCCGCCGCCCCACTTGCTGCCGTACATCAGGCCGTTCGCCTTGCCCCGCTCCTGCTCGCTGAGCAGGTCCACGGCGAGGGCGTCCACGGCGACGTCCTGCAGCGAGTTGAAGACGTTGTGGGTGAGGATCATCCAGCCGAGCACCCGGAGGTCCGTCTCGAGGTTCGGGATCAGCGTCATGCCCACGAGCGTGATCACCATCCCGAACTGGGCGGCCACGATCCAGGGGCGGCGCCGCCCGAAGGACGTGGGCCCGACGGCGTCGATGACCGGCCCCCACAGCGGCTTGAAGGCCCAGGGGATGCCCGCCAGGAAGAGCAGCTCGCCGATGGAGTCGGCCGACAGCCCGGCCTCGGCGAGGTAGGCCTTCAGGGTGAAGTAGACGAAGCCCCAGGGGATCCCCTGGGCCACGTACAGCGCGCACAGGGTCAGGAGCCGCAGCCGCGGCCGCTCGGTCAGGACGAGGCGTTTCACGGGGTCAGCGGTGGGGGCCGAGGCCGAGCTCGAGCTCGAGCAGGCGACGGAGGGTCGCCGAGCAGCGCTCCATGAAGCCGTAGTGCCGGAAGGTGTGGGCCATGGCGTACATGGCGAAGCGGTTGATCACGAGGTCCTGGAGGCTGCGGCGGTAGGCGAGGCGGCTGAGCTCTTCGTCGATCTTCACCCCCGCGGAGCGCTCGAGGGCGGCGCGGTGGACGTCGACGTAGTGCGACACCGTCTCCGCGTCGACGTCCGGCGGGAGCACGAACGCGAGGAACTCCGCGACGTCGTGCTGGGGGACGTTCAGGGCCGCCAGCTCCCAGTCGTACGCGCACAGGCGCAGGTCGCCCCCGCCCACGGGCCGCAGGCACAGGTTGCGAGGGTTGAAGTCGTTGTGGATCAGCGTGCGGGGCAGCCCCTCGAGCTCGCCCCACCAGGTCCCGACGTCTCGGATCGCCCGCCGGTGCTTGCGCAGGTCGTCCCGGCCGAACCACTGGGGGAACTCCTCGCCCGCGTGCACCCCCAGCGCCTCCCAGAGGGGCGACAGCTCGACCATGGTGGCGGCGGTCATGGGGTCGTCGACGAGGTCCGACGTCTTGAGGATCTCCTCGCGGCCGTACCAGATCGCGTGCACGTCGGCGATCCCGCGGAGCACGGTCTCGATGTGCATCGGCTCCCAGCCCCGCACGTCGTCGGCGCTGTCCATCAGGATCATGTTGCGCAGGCGCTCGAGGATCAGGATGTAGGCCTCGCGCTCGGGGTCCTCGTGCACCCCGTAGACCCGGGGGACGTGGTCGCGGAACCGCGGGTCCTCCTGGAGGTAGATCCGCCCCTCCCGGCGGTGGCACCCGCGCACGCCCACGCGCCCCTTCGCGTCGTCGAACGCGGCCTGCAGCCGCGGTCCGCACATCGACGCCATGCTCGACATGAGCAGGAGCACCTCGTCGTCGAGCGGCTTGCTCTTCACGAGCACGTCGAGGGCCCCCCGACGCCCGTCCCCGCGCTCGATCTGCAGCCGCAGGGGGAAGTGCCCGACGAGCTTGTCGACCTTGCGCGACGTGAGCTCCGTGAGGATCGAGCTGCCGAGCTTCACCTTGACCCGCTGCACGCTCTCGACGCTCAGCGCGGGGTCCATCGTGGTCGCGCGCAGGTGGGGTTCGAAGAACGCGGGCCGAAGCTCCGCGGCCTGGAAGAACTTCACCGGGCGGTTCCGACCGAGCTTCTCGTGGGCCGTCGCGAACTGGCCCGAGGCCACCGCGGAGAGCGTCGACAGGTCCAGGGCGAGGGCGAACCCGGCGATGATCTCGGCGAACCGCGCGACCTTGCCGGGGCCCGCGCAGCCCAGGATCTCGAGGTGCTCGTACTGGTTGGGCAGCCCCGTGCCGCCGCCGACGGTGCCGACGATGAGACTCGGCATCAGCATCGAGGCGTAGATGCCGTCGTCCGCGGCCACGAGGTGGAGCTGAGCGAGGCTGCTCTCGTGCACGCTCGCGATGTCCTGACCCGTGGCCGTGAAGACGGCGGCGACGACGTTCGCGACGTTGATGTTGAACCCCACCATCCCGATGCCGACGCTGCCCGCGAGCACCCCCTGGGCCGTCTTGAGCAGCTGCTCGGGCGACACCTTGAGCACCCGCTCGATCGTGATGCGATCGAGCAGCGCCTCGGCCGTCACGCGGGTCCCACGGCCCGCGATGAAGGACGAGAAGTTCACCTTCTTGTCCCCGGACTTGTTGGCGTCGATGAGGAAGTTCTCGACGCGGATGTCCCGGAACCCGTCGAGCTGCTTCATGACCCACTGGCAGGCGTGCCAGGTGCACGTCGTGGTCATGTTCTGGCCCGCGGCGTCGCCCGTCTCGTACAGGAACGAGACGTGGACCATGTTCCCCATCATCGACGGCTCGACGGATACCAGCCGGGCGTGCCGCGAGACCTTGCGGGTCTGGGCCGCGATCTCGGGGACGTGGTCCCGCACCCAGTTGGTGAGCAGGAGCGCGCCCGACATGTTCGACATGACGAACAGGGGCACGCGCATCATCCGCTGCTGCACGACGCGGGTGGTCACGCCCCCCGCCCGGGTGATCGCCCGGGCCCCCCGCGCCGCCGACGCCACGAGCGCCCCCTCGGTGGTGGCGAAGGGCGCCCAGACCATCCCCCGAGCCTGGTCGCCCCGGAAGTAGAGCGGCCCCGCGAGGCCGACGGGCACCTCCACGGAGCCGATGAGGTTCTCGATGTTCCCGGTAAGCTTCTCGGGGTTGAGCCGCGTGTGCCGCGCGTTGGGCAGGGGCACGCCGCTGGCTCCCGAGATGAACTCCAGGCGCTCGAGGCGGGCGGCCTCCGTGTAGATGCCGCGCGCCGGGATCCGCGGCGGCTCCGAGAGGGTCTGTTCGAGGCCCAGCAGGGCGGCGTCCGGCGAGCTCAGATCCTCCAGGGCGCGCCACAAGGACGCGCGGGACTCGATCTCCTCGGCGGCCAGGGTCACGACCACGCCGCTCGCGGCGACCCCCACGTGGCGCACGACCAGCGGGGCGAGGCGGCGGAAGTCCTCGTCGAAGAACCGCAGCGTCGTCTCGCCCACGGGGAGGCCGTCGAACCAGGGGACGTCGGCCTCGGGGGCGGCGAGCACCATCGTCGTCTTGGTGAGCGAGAGGAGCTTGCAGCGGACCTTGGCGCCGTCGACGGACAAGACCGCGAAGAGGCCGTCTTCGTCCGTGAAGTCGAGCCGGCGACCTTCGGCGGTGTAGGTCGCCTCGCTCACCCGCTCCTCCGCGACGGCCACGCCCGCAGGAGCAGCGGCAGGACCACGAGATCGGCGTACAGCGCGGCGGCGGCGGCGACCGTCGTCAGCAGCCCGAAGGAGACGACGGTCTTCACCTCGGCGAGCATGAGGACGGGGTAGCCGAGCACGAGGAGGACCGTCGTGAGGACGGCGGGCAGCCCGGCGTGGCGATACGTGATGGCGACGGCCTCCTCCCAGCGGGCGCCGTCGAGCTCGGCGCGCCTCCAGTGAAGCAGGAAGTGAACGCTGTCGTCGATGGACACCCCGATCACGATCGCCGCGACGGTCGCCGTCGCGATGTCCAGGTGGATGCCCGCGGCGCCCATCACGCCCATCATCACGAGCACCGGGAATGCGTTGGGGACGAGCGCGATCAGGGCGAGGCGAGGCGATCGCAGCCACACCAGCATCAGGCCGAAGATGATCGCGAGGGCGCCGAAGAAGCCGCGGATCTGCGAGCTCATCGCGTAGTCGACGATCTTCGCGTAGAGCGGCGGATACCCGGCGGGCTCGATCGATCCGTGGTCGCCGATCGCGGCGTCGGCGACGGCCTGCAGATCGGCGAGGAGGAGCTCGATCTCCTTGGCGCTCGGCATCCGCCCGACCAGGGTCATGCGCCCGAGATCGCCCGCCTCCGTGCGCAGGGGGGCGAGGAAGTTGTCGGCGTGGTCGGGGTCGGCGCGGTCCCACTCCAGGTCCTGGATCTCCAGCAGGAGCGAGAGCTGCGCGACCATCTTGGGGCTCAGCGCCTCTCCCGCGGGCACGGGGGCGCCCAGCACGTCGGCCATGCGCCGATACACGGTGTGCAGCCCGTAGCCGTCGCGCACGCCGTCGAGCTTCCGCGCCGCCTCCTCGAAGCGCAGGGTCGCCTCGAGGATCTCCGGGTCGTCGACGCGACGGCCGCCCGCGGGTCGCACGAGGAAGTCGATGACCGAGTAGTCGCCCCAGTCCGCCTCGATCCGCTCGTGGTCCGTCACCACCACGTGGTCGTCGGGCAGGTAGCCGATCGTGTAGGTGTCCGTGACCACCTGCGCCGCACCGTACGCGGACACCGCCGCGATCGCGACCGACGCGATCACCAGCGCCGGACGCCGCCGCTCGAGCAGGCCCCGGATCCGGGCGAGCAGGCCCTGCACGAGGCGACTCTCGCGCAGCGTCCACGCGTCCGGCAGCCCGGGGAGCGTCGCCGCCATCAGCACCATCGAGGCCACGAGCGCGGCGCCCACCCCGAGGGCGGCGTAGAGGCCGAGGTCACGGATGACGGCCATGGGCGAGGAAACGAGCGCCAGGAAGCCCGCCATGGTGGTCAGCGTCGTCATCAGGCAGGGGACGGCGACCTGCTTCAGGGCGGCCGCCACCGCCTCGCCGCGGGGGCGGCCCGCGACCTGCGCCCGGGCGAACGCGGCGGGGAAGTGCACCGCGTCGGCGAGGCCGAGCACGATCACGAGCGTCGGCAGCACGACCGTGATCATGTTGATCTGCTTGCCCGCGAGGCCGAGCGCGCCGAGCGCGACGAGCGTCCCCACCGTGACGACCCCGCCCACCGCGGCCACGAGGCGCCAGGACCGGAAGATCCACCACAGCGCGCCGAAGATGACGAGGTAGCTCAGCCCCACGAAGACGCCGAAGTCGCGCTGGGTCACGAGGTTGAGCCCGGAGTAGATCACGCCCACCCCGCCGAGGGCGTGCGGGAGGTCGGCCAGGGCCTGGTCGGCGGTCGCGCGGATCGCGCCCACGATCGCGTCCCGGCGAGCGTCGAAGTCGTCCATGACGGCGGGCTCGACCCACAGCATCGCGGCCTCGCCGTCGGCGGAGACGAGGCGGTCCCGGAACAGCGGGTTGTCGGCGGCGCGCTCCGCCCCCCCCTCGAGGGCCCGGTCGAAGCGCAGGCCTGCGTCGGTCTTCCAGGCGTCCCGAGCGGTCAGGATCGAGTGCACGCGGGCCACGCCCTCGAGGGCCTCGAGGCGGCCGGACACGGTCTCGATGGCGGCCTGCCCCGCGGGCGAGAACGGGCCGCCGGGGGGCTCCACCCAGAGCAATACGACCTCGTCGTTGCCGAACGACGCGTGGAACTCCTCGTACGCCACCAGGCCCGGGTCCGTCTCCAGGAACCACACCTTCAGGGCGTTGTCGGGGACCCCCGCGGTCATCACGCCGGGGACGAGGCCCAGGCACAGCAGCCCGAGGAGGGCGAGGGCGGTCTTGCGACGGCGAACCAGGAGGTCGATCACGTCGTCTCCGCCACGTGGAACGCGCGATAGAAGAAGACCCGGTCGCGGGCGTGCAGCGACTCCGCGAGGCTCCGCAGCGCGCGCAGGCCTTCGACGTCCGGGGTGGGCCGGGGGACGAGCAGGTTCCACCACGCGAGGCGGCCCCCGGGCCGGAACGAGGCGACGAGGGTCCGGAACAAGGCGGTCGTCTCGTCGGCGCTCAGGTACTCGAACAGGTCCGAGAAGGCGCCCTTGGAGTAGGTGCGATCGAGGGCCGTGTCGATGGCGCCGAGGTGCACTCGCGCTCGGGGGGCGAGCTCGGCGAGGCGCTCGAAGTTCGACGGGCGCAGGTACGCCGGCCCGGCCTCGGGGTCCGCGCTCGCCACGCCGAGGAAGCGACGCACGTGGTCGTTGGCGGCGAGGTGGTGGGTGGTCATCGAGTGGGTGAAGCGCGCGAGCCAGTGGTCGACGAGGTCCCCGCCCGGCACGTGCTTGAACTGGACCTCGTCGCGACCCCGGGCGGCGAGGGGTCCGCGACCGAAGTAGCGGACGAAGAGCGCCCGGAGCGCGTCCGTGAGCGCGTGAGCCCGGAACAGCGCGGCCTGCTCGGTCGGACCGGCGGCCAGGAGCCGATCCAGGAGGCCGGGGGGCCACGCGGCGGGCAGCTCGGCGGCGAACTCGGTGAAGTAGGTGTCGAGCCGACCGCAGTCGAGGATGCCCCCGGACACGAGGTGAGGGCGGGCGTCCCAGAAGGCGCGCGCCGGGGCGGGGAGGCGGGCCCGAAGATCGGCGTAGGCGGCGGGCGCGGGTCGGCTCCCGGCGGGGTGCCCGAGGACCGAGGCGAGGTCGTCCCAGGTGCCGTGACGCAGGGCGGTGAGCTTGAGGTCGAGGATGGCCGTCTGGGCGGGGTTGAGATCGACGGCGGTGATGGTCGCGGGGCCGTCGAGGAGGAGGGCGAGGACGTTGTCCCCCGCCGAGCAGATGGCGAGCACGTCGTCGTCGGGGCGGACGTCGAGGGCCGCCCGCAGGACGTCGGCGTCCTCCCAGACCCGGGAGTAGCGGACGGTGGCGTCGCCGAGCACCGCCGCGACGTCGGAGGCGGACGTCATGCGCCGATCATCTCCCGGAGGGCCACGCGGTCGATCTTGCTGCGGTGCCGCCGGTCGAGGGGCATGCCGTCGATGAAGACGATCTCCAGCTCCAGGCCGCGCCGCTCCAGCTCCCCGCGGACCGAGGGCTCGGCGCTCTCGTCGCCGTCGACGAGCAGCTTCGGCCGGCCGCCGACCTGGATCGCCGCCGCGCGCGCGACGCCCACGAGCGCCTCGACGGCCTGCTCGATCGGGAACGGGGCCACCACCTCGCCGCCGACGCGGAGCATGTCCCGCACCCGACCCACGAGGACGAGGCGGCCGTCGACCCACCGAGCCGTGTCCCCGGTGCGGTGCCAGACGACGTCGTCCGGGGCGTAGAGCTTGTTGGCGCGGTTCGCGTCGGGGTCGTCGAGGTAGCCGCGGTTGACGTGGGGGCCGGACACGACCAGCTCGCCCACGGCGCCCGCGGGGACCACCCAGGGGGCCACGCCCCGGGCGTCCAGGTCCGGGGGCTCGGCGGGCAGCGAGACGAGCTCCACGGCCGCCGCCGCCGCCACGTCCCCCACGAGCACGCCCTCCCCGTCGAACGCGACCACGTCCGCGAAGTCGACGCTCGCGATCGGCTCCGCCTCGGTCGACCCGTACAGCACCTGCGCCTCCACCCCGGGGAGGGCTTCGAGCGTCCCCGTGCAGAGCGACGGGTGCACGCGCGCGCCGCCGACGCCGATCTGCCGGAGCGTCGACGGCGGGGTGCAGCGGCCGTCTTCGAGGGGCACCAGCAGCTCGCTCACGTAGGCCGGGGCGCCGCTCATGCGGGTCACCCCGTGCTCGGCCGCGAAGCGCCACACGGCCTCCGCGGGGGGGCTCGCCACGTCGCGGAAGTCCACGGGCGGGATCACGGTGGGGATGCCGGTGCAGAGGTTGTGGAGCGTCACGACGGGGAAGCACGGCATGTCGATCTCGTCGTCGGCCGCGGGGAAGTGGGCGGCGAGCGCGTCGTGCTGGGCGACGAGGAGGGCGTGAGTGCGGTCGGCGCCCTTGGGGCGACCCGTCGAGCCGGATGTGAACGTGATCAGCGCGTGGTCGTCGGGCGTCACGCGGGCGATGTCCCCGGGCTCGCCGTCGAGCAGGCGGGACAGGGGGCGCAGCGCGATCCCCTCGGCGTCGACGCAGTACTTGCGCAGGCCCCACAGCGTGGGGACCCACCAGCGGTGCTTGAGGAGCGCGTGCACGCTGCAGATCGCCGTCGCGCCGGAGCGCCGGACCGCCTCCAGGACCTTGCGGGGGCCCATCCCCGTGTCCACGAGCACCGCGGCCATGCCCGCGTGGAACAGGCCGAGGACGAGGCAGTAGAGGTCGAGCCCCACGGGGAACATCACCACCACCCGGTCGCCCGCGTCGAACCCCTCGGCGCGCAGCGCTCCGGACGCCCGCCGGATGCGGTCGCCGAGCTCGCCGAACGTGACCCGACGCTGCTCCGTGACCTCCGTCGAGGTCCACGCCAACGGGAGGACCAGGGCCGTCGCGTCCGGGCGCGCGTCGGCGTGCCGGAGGATCAGGTGGACGAGGTTGGCGTGGGGCACGGGCAGAGCCTACGCAACCGACCGGGACACGCGCGAGACAGCGCCGCCCCCCACCTTTACGATCGGTCGATGGGTCTCACGGTCGCGCTCGCCACATCCCTCCTCTTCGCCGCCGGCGACCCCGGTCTCGCGGCCATCGATCACGATCTCGCCGCGGGCGAGCTGTCCGAGGACGAAGCCTCGGTCCAGCGGTTCTATCGACTGTTCCTGCCCGCGGAGGGTGCCCCTCGCTACAACGACGAGGCGTTTCGGGGGGAGCCCCGGTGCGGCACGTCGGTGCTCACCGACGTGAGCTCCCGCTGGGATCGCCTGACCGGGGAGGTGCGCCACGACGTCGCCCACGCGACCGACCCCTTCTATCGGGCGTGGGTCCGCAGCGGGGGGCTCACCTGGGAGGAGGGCGACGTGCGCGCCGCCCGCGCCGCCGAGCGGTCGACCTGCTTCGACCCCCAGGACATCGCCGGGTTCAGCGCCTACCAGAACCAGACCACCAGCGACGACGACTGGGTCACCATCCACTGGAACGAAGGCGGCCTCATCAACGCCGAGCGGATCGGGTGGATGGCGGGCTGGTTCGACGAGGCGTTCGCGATCCAGGTCTCGGACCAGGGCTTCTTCGCCCCCCGGAACATCACCACCAACGAGCTGCTTGTGATCGTCGAGGATCTGGGCACGAACTCGCTGTTCGGCTACACGAGCCTCGCCGCGTGCGGGCTGGGCGACGCCATGGCGTACATCGTGATGAACGCTCGCCACGTCGACGACCAGGTGTCGTTGCGCCCGACCGCCGCGCACGAGCTGTTCCACGCGATCCAGCAGGTCTACGCGTTCGAGGAGATGTGGTCCCGGGACAGCCCGAACCGATGGTGGCTCGAAGGCAGCGCCGTCTACGCCGCCTCGACCGTCTTCCCCTTCGACCAGGATCGACACGCGGGCCACACCTACAACTGGGCGCTCGAGCCCTGGCGGTCGCTCCTGACGCACCAGGGGCGCGAGGGGTTGTTCCAGTACGGGACGTCCACGTGGGCGATGTCCGTCGGCACCTCCCTCGACGACCCGGACTGGCACCGCGAGTTCTGGGAGCAGCTGCGCGATCGGGAGGGGTACGCCCTCGTGGACGAGTTCGACGACTACCTGCAGACACGGGGCACGTCGTTCGCCGAGCAGTACCGGCTCTTCGTCCGCCGCGGCGCGACCGGCGACTGGTCCGACAACCCCTACACCGCCGGTCCGTACGTCTTCGCCGACGACTACGACACGCTCACCGGCGACCACGAAGAAGACGACTACCCGGTCGAGCGCCGCATCGACAGCGACGCGGGCCCGCGCCCCGAGTACCTGGGGACGAACCACGTCCGGTTCGACCCGGGGCGACTCGATCGGGAGCTCGGCCTCGTCGTCGAGTTCCGGGGCGACGCCTCCAAGAACGACGTGGACGTGGATTGGGTCGTGGAGCTCGTGGTCGTCGAAGACGGCTCGCCCGAGGACGCGCACTCGATGGAGCTGGAGCTCGACGGGGGCACGGGGGAGCTCGTCGGATCGGTCCTCCTCAACCGCTTCCGGCGGCAGGGCGACCACGTCATCCTCGCCGTCTCGCCGGTGAGCGACTTCGGCGACGGCGGGATCACCTGGACCTACTCGGCGTCGCTCATCGACTCGATCCAGGACGGGGGCTTCAGCGACGTCCCCGATCCGGAGCCGCCGCCCGACGACGACGGCGGCTGCGCGACCTGCGGGGCCTCGGCCGTCGGCGCCGCGTCTCCGGGCTGGGCGCTGCTGCTCGGAGTCCTCGCCGCGCGGAGACGACGCCACGTCTGATCCCCGCAACCTGCCCGCTTGGTTCGCCGAGCGCTTCCCGCCCGCGCACGGCGTGCTGTTCGCCGTCATGTACGTCACGGCGCTGCTGTTCGGCCGCTTCCTCACCGGCGCGGGCGAGCTGTCCCTCGCCCCCTTCGACGTCGTCGGCTTCCTCGCGGTGTGGTGCTTCTTCTTGACCCTGCGCGTCTTCGACGAGCACAAGGACTACGACCTCGACCTCCACAACCACCCCGACCGCGTGCTCCAGAGCGGACGCGTCACGCTCGGCCACCTCAAGTGGGTCGGGGGGGTCGCGATCCTGGTCCAGGCCGCGGGCTCGGCCGCCATCGACGCGCAGGCGTACCCCGGCGGCGACTTCGGCGGCACCTTCGGCTGGTGGCTGATCGTCATCCTCTGGACGAGCCTGATGGGCAAGGAGTTCTTCGCCGGGGAGTGGCTCGAGAAGCGCCTCGTGCTGTACGCGCTCTCCCACATGGTCGTGATGCCGCTCGCGCTCGTATGGATGGCCCGCATGGGCACGGGGACCGCGGCCCTGCCCCTCGACGTGGCCTGGCTGGCGGGGCTGTCGTTCCTGTCGGGGGCGGCCTTCGAGGTCACCCGCAAGGCGAAGGGGGCCGAGGAGGAGCGGGCCTCGATCCAGTCCTACTCGCGGGTGTGGGGGGCGAAGGGCGCGGCCGCGGTCGTCGCCGTCCTGCTGCTCGCCCAGGCCGCCGTCGAGGTGGGGATGCTCCGGCTGATCCTGGGCGAGGTCGGGCCCGGCTGGTACGCGGGCATCGTCGTGCCCACGCTGCTGCCCTTCGTCGGCCTCGCGATGTACGCGAAGGCGCCGACGGCGAAAGGCCGGAAGATCAACGAAGCGGCCACGAGCGTCGCGATGCTGGCGGCCTACGTCGTGCTGCTGGCCGCCCTGATCTCCGCGCGCGGCCTCGACCTCTGACGTGCGGATGACCCGAGTGCTCGTCGATCCCGCGGAGGTGGGCGGCAAGGCCTCGGGCTTGGCGAAGCTCGACGCGCTGGGGGCGAACGTGCCCGACTGGTTCGTCCTCACCGCCGACCAGCTGCCGAGCGACCCCGACGCGGGCCTCGATCCCGCCCTCGTCGAGTTCATCCGCGAGGGGATCGTCGGTTGGGAGACCGTCGCCGTCCGCAGCTCGATGGTCGGCGAAGACTCGGCCGCCCACTCCTTCGCGGGCCAGCTCGAGAGCTTCCTCTTCCTGCGCTCCCTCGACGCCGTCGTGGCCGCCGTCCGCGACTGCCTGCGGTCGGCCCACGCGGAGCGGGTGAGCGCCTACCGCGCCCGGGTGGGCCTGCGCGGCCCGCCGCGCATGGGGGTCGTCGTCCAGCGAATGGTCGACGGCGTCGTGTCCGGGGTGACGTTCACCGCCCACCCCGTCACCGGCCGACGCGACCACACCCTCGTCACGGCCGCCTGGGGGCTCGGTGAGGGCGTAGTCTCGGGCACGTGCAATACGGACGAGTACGTCGTCGACCGCGACGGGGTGGAGGTCGCCCACACGGTCGCGGACAAGGACCTGCAGGTGGTGCGCGCGGACGACGGGACCCGCGAGGAGGAGGTGGACGCCGACCGACGTCGGGCCCGCGCCCTGTCCGTGGCCGACGCGGCGCGGGTGGCCGCCGAGGCGCTGCGCATCGCCGCGGCCCTGGAGACGCCCCAGGACGTCGAGTGGACGATCACGGCGAACGGCGAGCTGCACATCCTGCAGACCCGCCCCGTCACCGCGCTGCCGGAGCCGGAGAACACCGACGGCCCCGTGCAGGTGTTCGACAACTCGAACATCCAGGAGTCGTACTGCGGCGTCACGACGCCCCTGACCTTCTCCTTCGCCCAGGCCGGCTACGCGAACGTCTACGCCCAGACCATGCGCGCGGTCGGCCTGCCCGAGTCGGTGATCCAGGCCCACGAGGGCACCCTGCGCAACCTGCTCGGGCTGATCCGAGGCCGCGTCTACTACAACATCAACAACTGGTACCGGGGCCTGCTGCTGCTCCCTTCGTTCGGCCGCAACAAGGCCGACATGGAGGCGATGATGGGCCTGCAGGACCCCGTCGACCTCGTGGAGGACGAGGTCCTCACCGCGGGCGAGAAGCTCCGGCGCCTGCCGCGGATGCTCGCCACCCTCTTCCGCCTGCTCCGCGCGTTCCGGGGCCTGAAGACGTCCGTGCCGCGGTTCCTGGCCGACTTCGAGGCCGCCTACCGGGCCGCGGACCGCGGGTCGCTCGACGCCCTGTCCTTCTCCGGCGCGATGGACCGCCTGGACCTCCTCGACCGGCGCATGGTGAGCCGCTGGCACGTGCCGATCGTCAACGACTTCTACGTGATGATGACCACCGGCGCCGTGCGTCGGATCCTGGGCGACGCCGTGCACCTCATGCCGACGCTGATGAGCGGCGAGCAGGGCATCGAGTCCACGGAACCCACGAAGGCCCTCATGCGGCTCGCCGTCCGGGCGCGGGGCGACGAGGCGCTGGAGGCGGCCCTGCGGCGGCGGGCGACCACCCGCGGGGTGGCGGACCCGACGATCGGCATCGACGACGCCGACTTCGCGGCCGCGCTGCGGGACTTCGTCGAGCGGTACGGCGATCGCTGCATGGGCGAGCTCAAGCTCGAGACGCGGTCCCTGCGGGAGGAGCCGCGGTTCATCTTCGAGGTGCTCGTATCGTTCCTGGACCGCCCCGATCTGGACGCCGACGCCCTCGCGAAGCGCGAGCTGCAGCTGCGGGCCGAGGCCGAAGCCGAGGCGCGCGCGGCCCTCGGCGGACGTCGCTTCCGCAGGCTGCGGCGGGCCCTCGCGAAGGCGCGCGACGCGGTGAAGAACCGCGAGAACATGCGCCTCGCCCGCACCCGCATGTTCGGCCTGCACCGCGACGTCTACCGCGCGATCGGACGCCGGCTGGCGGAGGTGGACCGCCTCGACGACCCCCGCGACGTCTTCTACCTGACCACCGAGGAGATCCGGGCCTTCCACGAGGGCCGCGCCGTCACCGCGGACCTGGCCGCCATCGCCCGGGTGCGCAAGGCGGAGTTCGCGACCTACGAGGACGGGGACCTCCCCCACCACTTCTCCACGCGCGGCCCCGTCTACCTCGGCAACCGCTATCGGGGCCCCGAGCGGCCCCCCGCCGACGGCGACCTGAAGGGCATCGGGTGCTACCCCGGCGTCGTCGAGGCGCCGCTGCGGGTGATCCTGTCCCCGGACGACGGCCTCGGCGTCGACGGCCGCATCCTGTGCACGCTGCGCACCGACCCGGGCTGGGCTCCGCTCTTCCCGGCCGCGTCCGGGATCCTGGTCGAGCGGGGCAGCACCCTGTCGCACTCCGCGGTGGTCGCCCGCGAGCTCGGCATCCCCGCGGTGGTCGGGGTCCCGGGACTGCTGGCGACGGTGCAGGACGGCGACCGCGTGAGGCTCGACGGCGGGACCGGCGTCGTGGAGCGGCTCGACCCGTGAGGGAGGCGCGCGGCGGCGAGGGGGCGGTCCCCGGCTTCGTGGACGTCCCCCCCCGCGTCTACGCCGACGACGGCCGGTGGATCCCCGAGGTGCCGGAGGACGTCGAGGCGGCGTTCGGACCCGACAACCCCTGGTTCTCCGGGGGCGAGGCGGCGACCCTCGTGGTGCCCGGGGCGGCGCGGATGGCCCTGTTCCACCAGCCCGCGCTCCGGGTCGACGGGCGCCGCGTGGCCTTCTTCGGCTTCTGGGAGACGACCGGCGAGGGGGCCGACGATGCGCTGTTCGCCCGGGCCGTGGAGTGGGCGAAAGAACGCGGGGGCCAGGATCTGTACGGCCCGATCGACTTCACGACCTACGGCAACTACCGGGTGCGGCTGTCGGTCGAAGACGAGGGCGCCCGGACCTTCCCCGACGAACCCCACAACCCCGCGACGTACCCCGATCTGCTCGGCGCGCAGGGGTTCGATCTCGACCAGACCTACTTCACCCAGGTCGGCACCCAGACGGCGGGGAACATGGTCGCCGACTGGAAGCGGCCGGTGCTGCAGCGACTCGAGGCCGAAGGCTACGCCGTGCGGACCCTCACCCACGAGCTGTGGATGGAGCGGCTGAAGGAGCTGCACGGCCTCGCGGACGCCATCTTCGGCGGCAACTTCGCCTACAGCCCCCTGACCTGGCCCACGTTCGAGGCGAAGTGCGGCGAGCCGTTCATCCGGCGCGCCTGCCCTCACACGTCGACCGTCGCGCTCGCGCCGGACGGGTCGATCGCGGGCTTCTTCCTCGTCTATCCGCACTACGGACCCGTCGTCTGCGCCGCCGCAGAGGACCGGGTGGCGGTGTCCGATCTCGACTACCACCGGCACGCGGCCCGCGCCGCGCGTGACTGGCGGGGGGCGGTGGCGAAGACGGCCGGGGTCGCGCCCCGGCACCGACGCAAAGGGATCATGGACGCGCTGACGGTCGGCATCTTCGATCGCGGGGACGGCCGCTACGACGACTGGTACGGAGCCCTCATCCGCAAGGACAACCCCAGCGCGAACTTCGCCACGGGCAACACGGTGGGCGCCCGCTGGTACGGCCTGTACCGCCGTCGGTTGGGCTGATCCGGGAGCAGCGCCGGATCAGGCGCCGACGTACCGGGAGCGCGGGTGCAGCAGGTCGGGGCTCGTCCGCTGCTCGAGGACGTGCGCGATCCAGCCCACGCAGCGTCCGAGGGCGAACAGGGCCGTGCCGCCGCCCGGGGGCAGCTTCAGCGTGCGGGCCGCGGCCACGAGGCCGAAGTCCACCGTCGGCGGGTCGAAGCCGGCGTCGCTCATCACCTCCACGACCTCGGTCGCGAGGGGGTCGTCGGCAGCGGTCATCAGCGGCGGCGTCCGCGGATCGCCGTCGGGGTAGAGCGGGTGCCGGAAGCCCGGGACCACCTCCCCGCGCCGCAGCCGCTCGTGCACCGCTCGCTCCGCCCCCACCCGCTCCGCGTCCGCCAGCAGGGCCTCGACGCGCTCGCACGCCCCCCCGTGCCGGGGGCCGGACAGCGCCGCCGCGCCCGCGATGAGGCAGGCGTACAGGTCCGCGCCCGTCGACGCCGTGACCCGGGCCGCGAAGGTCGACGCGTCGAGCCCGTGATCCGCGCACAGCACCGCCGCCGCGTGGACCGTCGCCGCGGTGGGCCCGTCGAGCAGGTCGCCGAGCCCCAGGACGGCGGCGAGCGTGGGCAGGAGGCGACGGGCCCGGGCCCGCTCCAGCGTCGGCCCGGCCTCGAAGCGGGCGGGGTCGTGGGCCGCCAGGAACGGCAGCGCCAGCGCGAGTCGATCGAGCGCGGTCGTCCCGTCCGGAACGAGGGTCGCGAGCTCCGCCCCGAAGCCCCGGGCGTCCTCGTCGGGCGCGAGCTCCCAGTCCACGTCGTCCTCCCACAGGAAGCCCGCGACCTCCGGGAGCGTGGCTCCTCGGCGCACGAGATCGAGGGCCCGCAGGCCGCGGTAGCGAGGACCGTCGGGCTCGATCGACCCGATCGACGTGTCGAGCACCGGGGCCCCTCCCTGGCGGGCGTCGGCGGCCGCGGGGCCGGGCCCGACGCGCGCCCGGGACCGCGCGCGGAGCTGCTCGACCTCGGCGCGGAGGTAGCGGTTCCGACGCGAGCCCGGGTCCGCCACCGATCGCAGGAGGCCGCGGCTGACGTAGGTGTACAGCGTCGACGGCTTCACCCCCAGGAGCTCCGCCGCCTCTGCCGACGAGAGGTACTCGCCCTCGGGTCGATTGTCGAATCGAGATTGATCGATGTCGCTCATGGAGTCGACAGTAACAGCCTCGAACGGAGCGGCGGGAGGGGACGCGACGTGGCAGCATCGCGTCCATGAACCTGCTCTTCCTGTGCGTCGAGAACTCCGCCCGCTCGCAGATCGCCGAGGGCCTGGCCCGGCGCGACGCGCCCGCCGGGGTCACCGTCTACTCGGCGGGCTCCGACCCGTCGCGGGTGCGGCCCCAGGCCGTCGAGGTCCTGGCCGAGGTCGGCATCGACGCGTCCGGGCAGTGGAGCAAGGGGCTGGGCGACGTCCCCATGGCCGAGATCGACCTCGTCGTCACGCTCTGCGCCGAGGAGAAGTGTCCGGTGTTCCCGGGCCACGTGAAGCGGCTCGCGTGGCCGCTCCCGGACCCCGCGGGCACCCCGGGCCTCGACGGCTTCCGCGCGGCCCGCGACGAGATCCGTCGCCGGCTCCCCTCCCTGTGGGGCTGATCACTCGATCTCGATCGAGAGCACCTCGATGAGGGTGCCGCGGAGGACCTCCAGGTCCACCCGCGCCTTGAGCGCCTGCACCCGCGCCGCCACGACCGCGCGCCGCGCGTCCTTGAGCCGCGCCTGGGCCTCGAGCACGTCCTGCAGGGTGTTGCGACCCGCCGCGTAGGTCGCCTCCGCCGCCTCCGCCGTCTTCACGGCGTACGTCGCCCGGACCTCGGCGACCTTGATCTGCTCGTCGAACGACGCGACGGAGCGGAGCGCCGTCTCCACGCCCGCCACGACCTGCCGCTCGGCCACCTGCATCCCGAGCAGGGCCGCCTCCTGCTCCCGCTGGGCCGCCTTCATGCCGTGGACGGCGCCCACGTCGGGCAGCGGCACGATGAAGCTCATCCCGATCCGCAGGTCCGGGAAGCGACCCGCGAAGAGCTCGTCGACGGCCGCGGCCGCGTCCGCGTCGTTGCCGCGGAGGTTGACGCTCGCGTCCAGGGTCAGGTCCGGCAGCAGCTCGTGGCGAGCCCGGGAGTGATCGAGGTCGCCCGCGCGCACCACGCGCCGCTGGAGTCGCAGGTCCGGGTTGCGGTCCCGCGCGATGGCGATCGACGCGTCGCGGGCCCGGAACGGGAGGTTGAGCTCGACCCCGCTCACGGGCCGCAGGGCCCCCGCCCCGGGGGGCGCCCCGAGCAGCAGGGCGAGCACCTGCTGAGCCTCCGCCGCGGTGCGCTCGGCCTCCAGCACGTCCGACGAGCGCGCGGCGACCTCCTCGTCGATGCGGAACATCTCGATCGGGGCGTCGTCTCCCGCGGCGATGCGGGCCTGCGTCGTGGCGCGCTGGGCCTCCGCGAGGCGTCGGTCGATGCGCGCGATCTCGACGTTCCGGAGGGCGGCGACGAGGTCCCAGTAGGCCTTCATCACCTCGGACACGACCCGCTCCATCTCCTTGTCGCGCTCGATCTCCGCCGACTCCTCGGCGATCTCGGCCTGCCACAGCGTGTACAGGTGGTAGCGGGGATCGATGCCCTGAAGGAGGCTCTGGTTGATCGAGAACGAGAGGTTCGCGAACCGGGTGTCGACCTTGATCTCCTCGTCGAAGAACGGGAGCGGCGGGTCGTACGACACGTCCCGCTGGAAGACGCCCTGGGTCCAGTCGAGGTTCAGCGTGGTCCCCGTGGGCAGCGAAGCCCCGACCCCCAGGTTGTACAGCGGCGTCCGGTCCGACTGCCGCCGCCACGTGCCCTCGCCCAGGCCCTCGAACTCCTCCTGGATGCTGTTGGTGTAGTCGAACCCCGCCCTGAGGAAGGGCATCCACGGGGCCACCGACGCGATCCGCCGCTCCTTGGCCGCCTCCAGCTCCCACACCTTCACGCGCAGGCCGAGGTTCTCCCGGAGCCCGCGGTGGATCGCGTCCTTGAGCGACATGGGCGTCGCCCCCGGGTCCAGCGCGGCGAAGTTCTCGATGGCCTCGATGTCGGCGCGCAGGTCGGCCCGGGCCTCGGCGGGCACACCGAGCAGGACCGGGGCCCCGATCAGCAGGGCGACGGCCGCCGGCTTCACCTTCCACACGGTGTCGATGAGCATGGTGCGCAGATCGTCCAGGATCGAGTAGACGAGGGGGACGAGGACCAGCGACAGGACCGTCGAAGCCAGCAGGCCCCCGATCACCGCCCGGCCCAGAGGGTAGTACGGGATGCCGATGAGCCCGGCCTTGCCCACCGCCATGGGGAGCAGGCCCACGATCGTGGTCGCGGCCGTCATCACGATGGGGCGGAAGCGCTCGCGCCCGGCGTCGAGGATCGCGTCGGACCGATCCATCCCCCCGGCCCGATTCTGTTGGACCCGATCCACCAGGACGATCGCGTTGTTCACGACGATCCCGATGAGGATCACGAGGCCGATCCCGGCCATCATCTCGAACGTCGTGCCCGTCACGAACAGCAGCCAGAACACCCCCAGGAACGCGAACGGGACCGTGAGCAGGACGGACAGGGGCAGCCACGCCGACTCGAACAACATGCCCATGAGCAGGAATACGAAGATCAGGCTCATCTTCAGCGCCATCGACCGCGCCCGGTCCTGCTCCTCGAGCTCGCGGAAGCGGTCCCCGAAGCCGTAGTGGTAGCCGCGGGGCAGCTTCACCGAGGCGAGCGCGGCGGTGATTCGGCTGCGGGCCTCGCCCAGGTCCTCCAGCTCCAGGTCGATGCTCAGATCGATGGACGTCTTGCGATCGCGGCGGCGGATGACGGGCAGCCCCTTGGCGTACTCCAGGTCCGCGACCGTCCCCAGCGCGACCTGCCCCGACGTGGGCGACCACACCCCGAAGTTCTCGAGCTTGCGCGCGTCCCGGCGGTCGTCGAGGCGGAAGCCGGCCTGGACCATGAACTCCTTGCCGTCGAGCAGCACCGGGCGCATCACCGCCCCGCGGAACCCGAAGGAGACGGTCTGGGCGAGCGTCGTGGGCGACACCCCGTACCGAGCGGCGCGGCTGCGGTCCACGACGACCTGGAGCTCGTCCGTGGCGTCCTCGTCGCCCGCGTCCGAGGAGACGCCGAGGATCCCCGGCACGTCGCGCAGCCGACCCGCGATCTCGTCCGCGATCGCCACCAGCGTCGCGCTGTCGTCGCCGTTCAGCCGGAGCTCGATGCTGTTGCCGCCGCCCTCGCCCTTGCGCCAGCCCATCCAGGTCTCGACCCCCGGCTGATCGGGCAGCAGGTCCGGCAGGACCTTGGTCATCTCCTCCTTCTCCACGTCCCCGCGCTCGCGCTTCTCCAGGAACGCCATCACGAACCCGCGGCGGGAGCCGCCCCAGCGCCGGGTCCGCACGGCCCGGATCCGCCACTCCTCCTGGCGCTCCATCAGCACCGCCTCCACGTTCGTCATCGCCTGGTCGATCTCGGTGACCGAGAACGACGCCGGGAACCGCATCCCCACCACGAAGTCCGTGATCCCGCCGGAGACCTGGTCGGTCTCCTTCAGGTTGTTCATCGGGTAGGCCATCGTCATGACCGCGAGGAGGGTCAGCAGGACCGCGTCGACGCGACGGCGCAGCACCCACGCGAGCGTCACGGCGTACCTCTCGGTCGCCCACGCCACGAACCGCGAGGGCCCCGCCGCCTCGCCGGGCGCGAGCACGACCGTCCCCAGGGGCACGAAGACGAGCGCGACCACCAGCGACGCGGCCAGCGCGAAGCACACGGGGAGCCCCAGCTTGCCCATGTAGAAGGCGAAGCCCGCGTCGTCGCTCATGAGGATCAGCGGGAGGAAGACGACGACGGTCGTGGAGGTGGCGGCGAGGATCGCGAGGGCGACCTCGGAGGTGCCGCGGACCGCGGCGGTGGCGGCGTCGTCCCCGAGCTCGCGGCGGCGGTAGATCGACTCCACCACCACGATCGAGTTGTCCACGACCATGCCGACGGAGAGCATCAAGCCCATCATCGAGAGCAGGTTGATCGTGTCCCCGCGGAAGTACATGACCACGACCGTGATCAGCAGCGACAGGGGGATCGACATCGCGATGAGGAGCGTCACGCGCCCCCGCCGCAGGAAGAGGAAGAGGACCAGGATCGCCAGGAAGCCGCCCTGCAGGGCCGTGTCCTTGAGGTTGTTCACGCTGTCCTGGATCAGGTCGCCCTGATCGAAGAAGCGCAGGAACTTGTAGCCCTCCAGCCCCGGGCGGTCGTCGAGGGAGGCGAGCCCCGCGCGGAGCCGCTCCGCCACCGCGATCGTATTGGCTCCGGACTCCTTGTAGACCTCGAGCGACGCCGCCTCCAGGCCGTTGACGCGGTGGATCGACGTCGACGCGGGCCGCGCGAGGATCACCTGGGCGATGTCCTCGAGCACCACCCCGTCGCGCACGGGGATGCGCGCGATCTCGTCCCGGGACTCGTACGTCGCCAGGGACCGCACGAGCACGACGCGACCGTCCTCCTCCACGCGGCCGGACGGCATCGTGAAGTTGTCGGCGAGCAGGTTCTGCATCACCTCGCCGAGGTTCACCCGGTGCCGCTCCACCGACTGGCGATCGAAGTCGATGTAGAGCCGCGCCCGGTGCGCGCCGTTGAACTCGACGCGCGCCACCCCCGGGATGCGCTCGAGCCGACGCACGACCTGGGTCTCGATCGTGTAGGCGGGGTCCTTCTCCGTCTCGGGGATGGCGACCGCGGCCCACAGGATCGGCTCGTCGTCGGGGTCGTACTTGTAGATGAACCACCGCTTGAGATCGTCCGGCAGCTCCGGCCGGATCCGCTCGAGCCGGTCCACGAGGCCGTTGTAGGCGCCCTCCATGTCCGTCGACTGGTCGAACTCGAGGCGGAAGTTCGCGAAGTCCCGACCCGCCCGCGCCCGCACCGACGCGATGCCGGGCAGCGTCTCGAGCACGTCCTCGATCGGGCGGACGATCGTCTGCTCCACCTCCTGCGGCGACGCGTTCGTGTACGGCATCCACACCCACAGGAAGGGGTGGTCGAAGCCGCGGGGCATCAGCTGCACGGGGATGCCCCCGTAGGCGATCGCCCCGAGCACGAGCGTGGCCGCGAGGATCATCGACGTGGTGATCGGACGCCGCAGCGAGAAGGCGGGGAGGGAGGAGCCGACCCTCATTCGTCGGCCCGGGGCGCGCCGCGCAGCGCGGACACGGCGCGATAGAAGACGGGGACGACCCCCAGGGTGAGGAGCGTAGACGACGACAGGCCCGCGATCACGGTGAGGGCCAGGGGGCGGCGGATCTCGGAGCCCTCGCCCGCGGACAGCACCATCGGGAGCAGCCCGAGCACGGTCGTGAGGGTCGAGATCAGGATGGGCCGCAGGCGGACGCGGCCCGCGGTGAGGATCGCCTGGTCGAGGGTCCGTCCCCGCTCCCGGAGCTGGTTCGCGTAGTCGAGCAAGACGATCGCGTTGTTCACCACGACCCCCGCGAGGACGATCGCCCCGATCAGCACCACGACCGACACCGGCACCGAACCGGCGGCGAGCGCGGGGACGACGCCCACCACCGCCAGCGGCAGGGCGAGGAGGATCACGAGGGGCTGGATCACCGACTCGAACTGGCTCGCCATGATCACGTAGACGAGGAACACCGCGAGCAGCAGGGCGAAGCGCAGCGAGCGGGTGCTCGACTCCATCTCGCGCGACTGGCCCCCGACCTCGTACGTCACCCCGTCGGGCGTCTCGAGGCCGGCGAGGGCCTCGTCCACGGCGAGCGCGGCGGAGCCCAGGTCGAAGCCGTCGAGGTCCGCGCTCACGAGGGCGGCGCGGCTCTGGTCCGACCGACGGATCTCGCTGGGACCCTCCGCCGAGACGAGGTCCGCGACGCTCGACAGCGCGATGGCGGGCGTCCCCGCGGGGTTCACGTTCAGGACCCGGAGGTTGTCGACCGAGCGGCGGTCCTGCTCGCGGAGGACCACGCGCACGTCCGTCCGCTTGCCGTGGCCGCGCAGGTCCGTCGCGACGTTGCCCGCCACCTTGTCCCGCACCGCGCGCGCCACCGTCCCCAGGTCGAGCCCGTAGCGCGCGAGCTTGTCCCGCTGGTAGCGGATCCGGACCTCCGGGTAGCCCGCCTGGAGGTTCGAGCGGACGTCGCGCAGGCCGGGCAGCTCGGCGAGAGCGTCCACGCCCCCGTCGGCGGCGGACCGGAGGTCGTCGAGGTCGCGCCCGCGGACCTCCACCTCGAGCGGCGTGCGGAACGAGAACAAGGTGGGCGACGAGAGCTCGATCTCCACCGCCGGGACGGAGCTCGCGACCTCGCGAATGCCTCGACGTACGGCGCTCTCGAGCGCGATGGGGTCCTCCGACGGCACCAGCTGGACCGTCAGGTCCGCGGTGTTCTCGCCGCGGTCGGACGCCGCCCCGACCGTCGCCTCGACGCCCGCCGCGGTGAAGACCGTCCCCACGCCGTCCAGCCGCTGCACGCGGTCCTCGATGGTCGCGGTCACCTCGAGGGTGCGGGCCAGCGGGGTCCCCACCGGGAGCCGGACGTGGGCCAGCACCGTGCCCTGGCGGACCTCGGGGATCAGCTCGCTGCCCAGGTCTCGGCCGTACTGGAGCGCGCCCGCGAGCAGGGCGACGGCGACGAGCAGGACCCACGACGCGCGACGCAGCACGGCGCCCAGCCCGCGCTCGTAGGCCGCCTCGAAGGCCCCGAAGGCCCGGTCGAACGCCGCCCCCACCCTCGACGCCGGGCCGCGCATCGGCCCCGCGGCCTTGCGGGCCCCTCCCCCGCCCGCCCGGAGCACGCCGCCCGAGACCGCCAGCGCGGCCGCCGCCATCGCCAGGACGACCGTGACCACGACCCCCCGCACGAGGAACAGAGGCACCGCGACGAACGCGAGCGCAGCCCGGGGGAGCGCCCACAGCGCGCCCTTCGCGGTCACGAACCGGGGGAGCCCGAGCAGCCAGGCCCAGGACTCGCGGGCGGTGTCGAGGGGTCGGATCCGGGGGACGTCGGCCCCGTCGGAGCCGGGCCTGTGGAGCTTCGCGGGCAGCGCGGCGAGGACGGGGATGAGGAAGAGCGCGACCACGAGGGACGCGAGCAGGCCGAAGACGACCGTCAGCGCGAGGTCGCCGAACAGCTGCCCCGCGACGCCGGTGACGAATACGATGGGGAAGAAGACGGCGACGGTGGTGAGCGTCGACGCCAGCACCGCGCCCGCCACCTCCGACGTGCCCCGGACCGCGGCGGCGAAGGGCTCGTCGCCCTCCTCCCGGCACCGGTGGACGGACTCGAGCACGACGATCGAGTTGTCCACGAGCATGCCGATCGCGAGGGCGAGGCCGCCCAGGGACATCAGGTTGAGGCTGACGTCGAAGAGGTACATGGGCGCGAAGGTGCACACGACCGAGATCGGGATGGCCGTCGCGATGATGAACGTCGACCACAGGTGCCGCAGGAAGACGTACAGCACGAGGATGGCCAGCAGCGCCCCGAACCAGGCGGCGTCGAGGACGGAGGCCACCGCGGCTTCGATGAACCGCGCCTGGTCCGCCACGGACGCGATGGCCAGGTCCTCGGGGAGCTGGTAGGCGAGGTAGGACGTCATCGCCCGCTCCACCATGCGCTCGCCGCCGCCGGGGCCGCCCCGTCCGCCCTTGCCGCCCCGCCCCTTCTTCTTGCCTTTGCCCTTCTTGCCCTTCTTCGCCTCTGCCTTCTTCTTCGCCTCTGCCTTCTTCTTCTTCGCCTCTGCCTTCTTCTTCGCCTCGGCCTCCTTCTTCGCCTCGGCGTCCGCCCCGCTCTCCTTCGCGGCGGCCTTCTCCGCGGCCTTCGCCGCGACCCAGGCCCGCTGTTCGTCGGTGCCGAACACGGCCGCCCGGACCTCACGACTCACGGAGACGATGTTCGCGTCGGCCTCGCGGTAGACGGCGATCTCCACCGCCTCCTTGCCCGCGGCGCGGCCGACGACCTCGCGCTCCTTCGCCCGCACCTGGACCGTCGCGATGTCGCCGATGCGGGCGTACTTCCCGTCCGGGGCGAAGAGGAAGAGCTCGCGGATGTCGTCGGGGCCCTGGAACTCGTTGAGCGTCCGGATCAGGTACTCGGTCTGGCCCTCGAGCAGCGAGCCTCCGGCGAGGTTGATGTTCTCCTGGGCCAGCCGGGCCACGACGTCCTCGATCGTGAACCCGCGGGCGTGAAGGAGGCCCTCGTGCACCTCCACGGCGACCTCGCGCTCGAGCCCGCCGCGGACCTTCACCGCGGCGACGCCGGGGAGGGTCTCGATCGCGCGACGCACCTCTTCGTCGGCGAGGCGACGCAGGCGGATCAGCGACGCCTCGGAGTCGGCGCCGCCGGACAGCGAGAGGCGGAGGATCGGGTCGAGGTTGGGGTCGTAGCGGAGCACGAGCGGGCGCTTCGCCTCGTCCGGCAGCGTCAGGAGCCCGAGCCGCTCCCGGACCGCCTGGGCGAGGTCCGCCATGTCCGAGTTCCACTCGAACTCGAGCACCACGTCCGATACGCCCGCCCGGGAGATGGACTCGAGGCTCACGAGCCCGGGCACCGTCGACAGGGCCTCTTCGAGGGGCCGGGAGACCTGGGTCTCGACCTCGCCCGGCGCGGCCCCCTCGAACTCCGTCCGCACCGTCAGGGTGGGGTAGTCGAGGTCGGGCATGAGGTTGAGGGGCAGGTTCGTATAGGAGACGAACCCGAAGACCACCGCCGCCAAGAACCCCATGACGGTGGCCACGGGGCGGCCTACGAGGAGCGCATACAGCGAACCCCTTGCGCGTTCCTCCCCGGGCGTGATCGGAGCCATCGCGGGACGTGATACCCCGAACGGGGGCGGCTAGTCCCTCCAAGGACGGATCTACTGCGGCGCGGGGGTCTCCGCGGCGGGGGCGGGAGCGGGCTCGGCGGGGCGCGTGGGCTCCGGCGTGGGCTCCGGTGTCGGCTCCGGCGAAGGCTCCGGTGTGGGCTCCGGTGTCGGCTCCGGCGAAGGCTCCGGCGTGGGCTCCGGCGTCGGTTCGGGCGTAGGGGCGGCCTCGACCGCGGCGGGGGTGGCCGCGGGTTCGGGGGTCGACTCCGACTCGGTGGGCTCTTCGTCCTCTTCTTCGAGCTCGAGGGAGCCCGGGCGGAACAGCGTGACCTCGACGCGACGGTTCAGGTCCGACAGCCGGGAGACGACGGCCGCGCTGACCCCGCCTTCGGGGGTCGGGAGGAGAGGATCCCCCTGCACCGGGGACGTGGAGAGGTTCTCGGCGGGGCCGTCGATCGCCGCGCGGAGCACCCGCTCCAGGGCCGACGCCGCCCCGATGGCGTCCGGCTCGTCCGGGGACGAGAGACGATCGGGGAGGTGGAGGACGATCTCGACCTGCAGATCCGCGATGCGCTGATCGCCCAGCGCCCGGGCGAGCATCCCCAGCTCCACGATCCGGTCGTTCCCGCCGCCGTCCGGGAGCGCCAGCGCGGCCTCTCCCCCGGGGGCGGAGGCGGCCGTCAGGACCGCGTCGAGATCGGCGAGGGTCCACCCCTTGTGGGGCCAGTCCCCGAGGCGGACGGTCACGGTGTCGCCTTCGGCCTGCAGGCAGCCCGCCAGCCAGTCGGCGAGGCCCGCGCCGTCGTCCGCGACGCCCTTGACGCGAGGCCACCCGACGACCACCCGCTCGCACGCGGCGGACCGGATCCGGGCCGCGACGGAGGGCACCTCGGCCACCAGCGGGTAGCTCCCCGCGAGCAGGGCCCCGGCCTCGTGGGCGGCGGCCGCGGACGTGGCCCCGTCCCCGCCCGCCTGGGGCCAATCCGCGAACTCCGTGGGCGTCGGCGCCCCGGCCGATCCGAGCGGCGCCGTGAGGACCGTCGCGGGCAGCGGGTCCGTTGTGAACAGCGCGACCAGCGCGTCCCGGCGCGCCGTCTGCTCCTCGGGAGCGAGGGCGGCCCACCACGCCGCGTCGAGCGCCGCCAGCGCCTCGGCCACCGCGGGCGACTCCGCGGGCGTCGGCTCGGGAGTGGGCGGGGGGGTCGCCTCGACCGTCGTCGGCGGCGGCGGGGTCGCCACGGGCTGGGGGAACTGGTCGTCCTGACGGGTGCGGAGCCACGCGATCACCAGGAACAGGCCGAGCACGACGGCGAGGAACGTGCCGAAGCCCGCGCCCGGGGTCGGCGGGTCGTCCTCGGGCAGGTCGTACGGGTCCAGCGTGTCGTCCACGGCCGAGCTGGGCAGGCCGGAGGGGATCTCCACACCCGGGCCCATCAGGTCCTGGCCGACGTCCCATCCCTCCTTGAGGGGCAGCTCTTCGGCCGCCGTGATCCCGTCCGGCCCCCCGAGGGTGCGCGGCTTGTAGGCACGCTCGGTCGTCGGGGACGGGAGCTCGATCGGGACGTCCCACAGGATCGCCGTGAGGTTGTCGGGCGCGGGCCCGGAGAGGACCGACTCGCGGAGGGCGTCGCAGCGCTCCTGCGGGGTGCCCGTCTCGCGGTCCAGGGACGCCGTGAACCCCTCGACCTCGAGGTGATACGCGTACGCCCCGTCGGACGTGATGGACACCGTGATGCCTGCGGCCAGGCGGAACGGCCCCTCGATCTCGAGCTCGGGGATCGCGGCCCCGCCCACGACCTGGGTGAGGCGCCCGCCCTCGGCGATCTTCAGTGCCTGGTCCACCGGGAGACCCCGGTCGATGAGCCCGTTGATGATGTTGTGGTCACGCGTCCACGGCTCGGAGGCGCCGTCGGGGCCCCGGGCGTAGATGCGGCTGTCGCCCACGTGGAAGCGCCACACGGACTGGCTCGAGCGCTCGACGAGCAGGCCCACGACGGTGGAGGCGGGCGGCCGCGACGAGCCGGTGGACAGCGCCGTGACGCCCTCGTGAGCGCGGTGGATCGCGGCGTCCAGCCAGTTGCCCGGATCGCCGTCGGGCGGGGCCCCGGAGGCGGGGAAGGCGCGGTAGAAGGTCGTGGCGACCATCTCGGCGGCCTTGTCCCCCGCGTCGTGCCCCCCCGCGCCGTCGGCGACGAGGAGGAGGAGGAAGGCGCCGTCGTATACCGACGTGACGAGGAGCCGGTCCTCGTTGCGCGAGCGGACGTGCCCCACGTGGGTCACCCAGGCCAGCCGGCCCAGTTCGCCCGCGTCGAGTTGTCCGTCGCTTTCGATCCCCTCCGGCGTCTCGTCGGGGCTGGCGTTCTCCGGCACGGCGGGATTATAGGGCAGAGCCGCGCCCGGGTTTTGCGCCGGGTCGTTTCGCCCCTACTCGGTGACCCGGACCTCGGCGCCGTCGCGCAGGATCGACTGCCCGACGACGACCACGCGGTCCCCCTCCGCGAGCCCCTCGAGCACCTCCACCCGGTCCTCCTCGGTGAAGCCCAGCTCCACCGCGCGCCGCGACGCGGTGTCGCCTTCGACGACGAACGCGTACGGAGACCCCGCCTCGTAGACCAGGGCGCGCTTCGACACCACGAGCGCGTCCTCGTGCGTCGCGGTGACGATGTCCGCGGCGACGAACATGCCGGGCCGCAGCGTCGTCTGGCTCGGGTCCACCGCGATCGTGATCTTCACCGTGCCCGACGCCGGGTCCACCACCGGCGAGATCCGTTGGACGCTCCCGGAGACCTCCGCACCGTCGAGCACCTCGCTGCGGATGCGCGTGAGCTGGCCCACATTCACGCGGGCGAGGTCCTTCTCCGGGAGATTCACCTCCACCTTCAGCGCCCCGAGGTCGACGACCCGGAAGACCTGACGACCGGCCGTGACCGCCTCCCCGAACCGCAGGTCGCGGAAGCTGACCGTCCCCGCGATCGGGCTGGTGAGGGTGCGCGCGGCGTCGGCCTCCTTCGCCTGGGCGAAGGTGAGCTTGGCGGTGTCGTGGGCGTGCGCGGCCTCGTCGTAGGCGTTCCGGGATACGAACCCCTGCTCGAACAGCCCCGCCACGGAGTCGTACTCCTCCTTGGCGCGCTTCCAGGCGGCTTCGGCCCGATCGAACTCGCCCTTGAGCTGGGCGTTCCGCAGCGTCGCGAGCACCGCGCCCGCGGCCACGACGTCGCCCTCCTCGACGCGGATGGCCTCCACCACTCCGGAGGCCTCGAGCGAGATCGTCGCGAGCCGATCGGAGTCGACCGTCGACGACGACGCGATCACCTGCGCGATCGTCCCCCGGACCAGCGTCTCCACGCGCACGGCCGCCGCCTTCTCTTCGCCCTCACCCGAGTCGTCGTCGTTGCTGCTCGCGGCGCTCGAGTCGTCGTCGTCGCCCTTGTTGCAGGCGGCGAGCGCGAGCGCCGACAGGGCGGCCATGAGCAGCAGACGTCGAAGCACGGGACCTCCTCCGACCCCTACGGAAGCGAGAGTCGTCGGACGGCGCGGATGGCGTCGGGGCGACCGGTGATCTCCGAGGCGTGGCGCACCATACCGGCCACCTCCTCGTCCGTGAGGGGACGATCCAACACCGAGATGTCGTACGCGATTCCGTAGCGGGGGAAGTCGCGGTGGGCGGACTGCAGGTTCGAGATCCCGGCGCGGTAGATCGCGTCGTCCACGGCCTTCTTGGTGCCGCGGAGGTCCGCGTGCACGACCGCGAGGATGTGTGGCGACAGGGCCGTCGCCGCCACGCCGATGCGGCGCTTCGGGGCGAACACCGAGTCCTCCACCGTCCCGCGCTGGGAGAGCAGCCGCGCGGACCGAGCCATCTTCCGGCCGATCCGGGGCTGCGCGTCTCGGGTCGCGGCCCCGATGTGGGGCGTGCAGTGGACCTCGGGGACGCCCGCGAACGGGTTGGCCCAGACCTCGCCCGCCGTCCGCGGCTCGTCGGGGTACACGTCCACGAAGGCCTGGCGGATCGCGCCGCCGCGCACCGCCTCGACGAGGTGGGCCGGCTCGTACAGGAACCCGCGGGCGAGGTTGATGAGGACCCGCGGCGACTCCGTCGACCGACGGGCGCCCAGCCGGAACAGGTGGTCCCGCGTGATCAGCGCGCGGTTGCTGCGACCGCGCTGATCCTCGGCGCTGAGGTGGATGGTGACGACGTCCGAGTTCTCGAACAGCTCCTCGAGCGTCGCGGCCGCGGCCCACTCCATGGTCTCGCCGACCGCGCGGGCCACCTCGCTCACGTCGAAGAAGAGGACCTCCATCCCCAGGCCCTCGCCGAGCCGCGCGACCTGGGTCCCGATGTTGCCCAGCCCGATGATCCCGAGGCGCTTGCCCTTGACCTCGAAGCGGCCCGTGGAGCTCTTGCGCCAGCGGTTGTCGTCCGTCTCGGCCCACGCCTCCGGCAGGCGTCGGGCCCCCATGAGCAGCTGCCCGATCACCATCTCGGCGACGCTGCGGCCGTTGGAGCGGGGGTCGTTCAAGACGAGGATGCCGCGGGCGGCGGCCGCCTCCTTGTCCACGGAGTCGTCGCCGATGCAGCACAGCATGACGGCGAACAGGTCCTCGGCGACGTCGAGCACCTCGGCGTCGACGACCACCCGCGAGCGCTTGAACAGGAGGTGCGGGCGGTGCTCGCGGATGAGGTCGAGGAGCTCGTCGTGCCCGGGCGTGGACTCGACGCGCACGGGCTCGATCCCCTGAGCCCGCAGGGACTCGTCCAGGACCGGGTCCGGGTTCTCGAGGATCAGGGCCCGTCGGAACGGCCCGGTGAGCAGGCGGGGCGAGCCCGGTGAGGCGATCACGGCAGTCTCTGGGTGGGCCCCGGGGGGCCGGTCAGGCAGCTTCGGAGTAGACCTGCGCGGGGTTCCACGAGCGCGGGACGGGCGGCGGCTTCGGGAGGCGCTCTTCGCTGCCGACGTGGCCCGTGAAGTCCGGGATCCGCGGGCCGATGAAGATCCCGACGACGTAGGTGCGGAAGAGGTAGACGAACACCTGCGGGAGCTGCAGCTCGGGGTGGATCAGGTGCGCGACCGACGCGTGCAGCTCGGGCAGCTTGCTCCAGTGCTCGGTGGGCTTCCAGTGGTGCACGGTGTGGTAGCCGTTGTTGAACAGCCAGGCGTTGAGCACCGGACCCACGAAGTTGCGGGAGTGGTTCCACTTGCTCTCGGCGTCGCAGTTCACGTGCTGGACGTAGTTGAAGAACATCACCATCCACAGGCTCACCGCCGTGGGTCCGCCGATGTAGAGCAGGGCGCGCTTCCAGTCGAGCCACAGGAAGGTCGCCACGAAGCCGCCCCAGACCGCGTACTGGACCATCGCCTCCCAGAAGCGCGTGCGGCGCCCGGGACCCCGGTTCCAGTTGTCCTGCAGGTAGTGCATGGTCAGCGGGTTCTGGTACCAGCTCGAGACCACCGGGTAGATGGCGGCCATCCACGTGGTGTCCCGACGGGTGAGGCGCCAGGTGATCGTCGCGTCCCCCGCCCGGTTGCCGAAGACGTGGTGGTTCATCATGTGGGTGGGGATCCACACGAAGATCGGGAAGCCGTAGCAGAAGCTGAGGACGTAGTCCCAGAGCCGGTTCGCCCAGGTCTGGTGGAAGATGCCCGCGTGCGCGTGGGAGTGCGCGGCGGGGCCCATGCACATCGCGAAGAAGAGCAGCATCGCGTACGCGGGCCAGGAGAAGCCGGTGACCCACAGCGTGGCGAACAGCGCCACCATGGTGATGGCGTAGACGATCATGCGGACGTCGGCCTGGTACTTCAGCGTGGGCATTCGGGTCGCTCCTGACGGGGCGCTTCTATAGCGGAACGATCGGCCGGTGTCCCGAGGATTCGGGTCAGCCCTCGGCGTCGATCTCCGGCTCGGCGAGATCGGTGAGCCGCTGCAGGCACTGCTCGGCGTGCCTGCGCCACTTGCGCTGGTCGGCGACCCGCTTCGGGGCCTCCTGATCGTGGAACCCCACGGACAGCGACGCCTTCGTGATCCCCACCGCCGCGTCGAGCCGCAGCTCGTACCGAAGGTGGCGGCCGCGCACGACGTCCGACCGCCGGGGCATGTACTTGCTGTCCAGCACGACGAGCCCGGGCGCCTCCGTCTCTCGGACCCAGTCGCGCAGCTTGTCGCCGTCGCGCACGACGAGCTGGCGCGAGCCGTCGGGCATGTCCCGGGTGGTCCTCGCGTCCCCGGACTGGGCGGGCGCCCACAGCCACTCGGCCGCCCGGCCGACGATGGAGGCGATGCCGAAGACTTGAGCGCGGGGAGCGCGGATCTCGCGCTCGACGGTGACGAAGGAAGCGGGGGCGTCGGACATGGCGCGCACCATCGACGTCCGTCGGCGGAGCGTCAAGAGACGGGCGGGTCGCCGACGAACCTGTAATGTTCCCCGCCGGTGAGTGCTCTCCTCCCCATCTTGAGCACGTCCGCGGCGGCGGGCGTCGATCCGAGCGTCGTGATCTCCCCCCGCGCGCGGTGGGAGCCCGGGGTCCGACGCCTGCGCGCGGCGCTCCGCGCGTCCAGTCCGTGGGTCGTCGCCTTCTCCGGGGGCGTCGACTCGGCCTTCGTGCTGCACGTCGCCTCCGAGCTGCGCGACGACGTGATCGCCCTCACGGCCGTCTCCCCCACGCTGCCCGACGCCGAGCGCGAGGCCTGCATCGCCTTCACGAAGCGTCGGGGCGTGCGGCACCTGCTCGTGCCGTCCAACGAGATGCACGTCGACGGGTTCGCCAGCAACCCCGTGAACCGCTGCTACTTCTGCAAGACGGAGCTGTACTCGATCGCGCGGCGGGAGGCCGCGGCGCTGGGCGTCGACGCGATCGCCGACGGCGTCAACCTCGACGACCTGGGCGACCACCGGCCGGGCCTCGTCGCGGCCCGCGAGCACCGCATCACCCACCCCCTCGTGGACGCGGGCATGTCGAAGGCGGACGTCCGCGGCGCCGCCCGCGCGCTCGGGCTCGACGAGTGGAACAAGCCCGCCTTCGCGTGCCTTTCTTCTCGCTTCCCCTACGGGACGGCGATCACCGAGGAGCGACTGCACATGGTCGGCAGCGTCGAGACCCTCCTGCGCGAGCTCGGGTTCCGTCAGGTCCGCGTGCGCTACCACGGCGACGTGTGCCGGATCGAGGTCCTGCCCGCCGACCTGCCGCGCCTCGTCTCGGACGACGTCCGGGACCGCGTGGTGGCGACCGCTCGAGCCGCCGGCTTCCGCTACACCACGCTCGACCTGCAGGGCTACCGCATGGGCTCGCTCAACGAGGGGCTGGGCACCGGAGAGCCCGAGGCTTGAACCCCCCGGAGCGGCGACGGATCTGGATCGAGATCCTGGTCCTGTACCTCGGCTCGTGCCTCGTGATCCGAGGCGTCAAGACCGTGCAGGAGGGCTTCGGGCTGCCGGACGACGTGCTCGTCCTCGTCGCCCTCGTCTTCCTCTACACCCCGTGGGTCGCCGAGAAGTGGCGGGGCTACCGCGTCGACGACGACATCCTCCAGCCGTCGCCGTTTCTCCCCGCGCTGTGGAAGGCGGTGAAGTTCTTCCTCGTCGTCATCGCCGTCATCTACCCGTTCTTCCTCCTCGGCAACCACCTCTGGCAGACCGTGGGCTTCACCTGGGTCACCGACAACATCCTGGGCTGGACGCGACCCTACCGACCCCATTTCCCCCGCCACGGGCTCCCCGACGACCTCGTGATGCAGGTCCTCTACCAGCTGATCTGCGTGGGCTACGCCGAGGAGTACTTCTATCGCGGGTACATGCAGACGCGCATGGACGAGGTGTTCGACGGGCGCCGGTTCCGCCTCTTCGGGGCGGAGTTCGGGTGGGCGCTGCCCGTGACCGCCGTGCTCTTCACCGCCGGTCACACGATCGTGACCTTCCAGTGGTGGCAGCCCCTGATCCTGTTCCCGGCCCTCGTCTTCGGCTGGATGCGCGCCCGGAGCGGCAACATCCTGGGGGCGGCGCTGTTCCACGCGTGGTCCAACAGCGTGATGATCGTCCTGGACTCGTTGTACGGGGTGAAGGGATGAGGGCGACGTGGGCGATCGCGGCGGCCCTGTGCCTGGTGTCGTTCGCCGCCCGCGCGGACGACGGCGTGCTCGTGGACCGGGTGGTCGCGACCGTCGGGAATACGCCGGTCACGGCGTCCGAGGTCGCCCTCGAAGCGGCGATCCACGAGCGCATCGTCGCCCTGCCCGCCGACGACCGGGGGGTCTTCGGACGCCTGCTCACCGAGTCCCGCGAGCCCCTCGAGGCGGTGATCTTCCGGGCGATCCTGGTCGAGACGCCGGAGTTCGCGGCCGTGCGCATCACCGACGACCGCGAGGCCTACGAGCGCTTCAGCGCGTTCGAAGATACGTTCGAGGACCGCAAGGAAGCCGCCGCCTTCCGCAAGTCCTGGGGCCTGGACCGGGTGGACCTCGTGGAGTACTTCCGCATCTCCGCCGTGCTGGACCACACCGTCGAGCTCGCGGTCGATCGCGGCGTGCGGGTCACCGAGGAGGACGAGCGCCGCTTCTTCGAGGAGCACGGGGAGCGCCTCTTCCCGGGCAAGTCGTTCGAGGACGCCCGCGCGGGCCTGACGCGGCACGTGTACGCCAAGAAGTTCGATCAGGCCTACCAGAGCTGGCGAAAGCGACTCCGCGCGGGTGCGCGCTTGCGGTACCTGCGTTGAGCACAGCACGAAGCCCTTGACGATTTCTTGACAATCGGGGATAAGCTGGGCCCCCCTGCGTCCGGGAACGATCCCGGGGAGATGCGGTTCATGTCCATCAAATCGACGTCCGTCGTCCTCTTCGCCCTCGCCGTCGCCGTCGTGGCGGGCTGCCCCGAGCAGCAGCTCGGGACGTTCGACACCCCTCCCGTGGCGGTGATCGAGATCCCCGTCGAGGGTCCCGACGACACCCCCGCGATGTTCGAGTCGGGCGCGGCCATCCTCTTCCAGGGCACGGTCTCGGACGATCAGGACAGCGAGATCGAGCTCGCGGTGCGCTGGAGCTCCAACCTCGCCGCGGACCCGCTCTTCGAGGGCTTCGTCAGCAGCGACGGCTTCACCGAGTTCACGACCACCCTCGTGCCCGGCGAGCACATCGTCACCCTCGAGGTCACGGACACGGCCCAGAACATCTCCCGGGACGAGGTGCAGGTCACCGTCGCGGGCGAGCCGCCGGTGCCGCCGCTGGTCTCCATCAACGACCCGCAGGCCTCGTTCGTCTACTTCTCCGGCGAAGACATCACCTTCAACGGGTCGGTCAGCAACCACGACGAGACCCAGTTCCGGCTCGACGTGCGCTGGAGCTCGGACTCGATGGGCGAGCTCTGGAGCGGCCTCTCCGAGGCCTCGGGGCTCACGTCCTTCGCCCGCTCGGTGACGGCCGGAACGCACGTCGTCACGCTCACGGCGACGGACGACAACGGCGCGTCGGCCAGCGACTCCGTCACGATCGAGGTGGGCGACATCCCCATCGGCCAGTTCGACCAGGACGACGACGGGTTCTGCCCCGACGGCATCGACCTGAACGACGACGGCGTGTGCGACGACGAGAACGAGCTCACGGGGGTCGGCAGCCAGGACTGCAACGACTTCGAGCCGACGGTCTGCCCGGCTTGCCCGGAGGTCTGCGACGGGCTCGACAACGACTGCGACGGCAACATCGACGTGGGCGAGCTCGATCAGGACGGGGACGGCGTGAGCCCCTGCGGCGGCGACTGCGACGACAACGCCCCGCACAACTTCCCGGGCAACCCCGAGATCTGCGACGGCCGCGACAACGACTGCAACCCCGTCACGTGGGCCGATCCCGGCGCCGAGGCGGACGTGGACGGCGACAACGTCCTGTCCTGCGAGGACTGCGACGACAACGAGGCCGCCGCCTTCCCGGGCAACCCCGAGATCTGCGACGGCGTGGACAACAACTGCGACGGCCAGGTGGACGAAGGCTTCGACGTCGACCAGGACGGCTGGTCGACCTGCGAGGGCGACTGCAACGACAACGACACGTCGATCAACCCCGGCGTCCAGGACGTGTGCAACGGCGTCGACGACAACTGCGACGGCCTCGTGAACGAGAACGACGCGGACATCTACGAGAGCTGGGAGACCAACGTCAACTCCCCGGGCTACTCGCTCCCGGACGCGAACCCGGCCATCAACTTCGGCAACGGGACCTGCTCGATCGGCGGGCTCCTCGAGCTGCAGGCGGACACCTTCTCCATCAGCGCCAACTTCTCCAGCCCGGTGGACCTGTTCGACAACTACGAGTTCGAGAGCGACCTGTCCGGCAGCGTCGGGGCGTGGCTCAGCTTCCTCGCGGGGGGCGGCAGCCTGCCGTCCAACTGCACGAACGGCTCGCTGTCCTGGAACGCGACCTACCCCATCCAGGTCACGCTGACGATCGACGGCCAGATCCAGTCGGGTCAGGGCAGCCAGGGGAGCATCAACTGGTCGCTCGACCTGCTCCAGATCATCGGGATCGACTACGAGCTCACGGTCCAGCCGCTGCAGGCCTGGTCCGGCCCCCCCTGCAACTACAACTACAGCCTCAACTTCACGATCCCGTAGCGGGTCCTCAGAAGAGGCGCTTGCGCTGGCTCGAGCTGAGGATGCCGAGCATGTCGCGGTACTTGGCGACCGTGCGGCGAGCGATCTTGATGTTCTCGCCCGCGAGCATGTCGACCAGCTTCTGGTCGGAGTAGGGCTTGCGAGGGTTCTCTTCGGCCACGATGGCGGCGATGCGCTGCTTGACCATCTCCGAGGCCACGTCCTCGCCCTCGCCGCGCTGGATGCCCGAGTTGAAGAAGAACTTCAGGCTGAACGTGCCGTGGGGGGTGTTCACGTACTTGTTCGACGTGACGCGCGAGACGGTCGACTCGTGCATGCCGATGTCCTCGGCGACGTCCCGCAGGATCATCGGCTTGAGGCGTGAGATGCCCTCGTCGAAGAAGGCCTTCTGCTGCTTGATGATGGAGTCCATCACCTTGTAGATGGTGCGTTGGCGCTGGTAGATGCTGCGGATGAGCCACTGGGCCGACCGGAGCTTCTCCTGGATGAACTCCTTGTCGCCCTTCTTCACGCCCGACAGCACGTTCTTGTAGTAGTTCGACACGCGCAGCTTGGGGACGCCGTCCTCGTTCAGCTGCACGACCCACTCGCCGCCGGACCGGATGACGTGGATGTCCGGGGTGATGTACCGGGGCTCGTCCGTGGCGAACTCGCGACCGGGCTTCGCCTCCAGCGTCGCGAGCACCTTGCAGGCGTCGACGATGCGCGACATGGGGACGCGCAGGCCGCGCGCGATCGCCTTGTAGTTCCGCTTCTTCAGGGACTCCATGTGGTCCGAGACGATGCTGCGCAGGAGGCGGTTCTTGGGGTGATGGGTGTCGATCTGGAGGAGCAGGCACTCCTGCAGATCCCGGGCGCCGACGCCGACCGGATCGAAGGTCTGGACGAGGTCGAGCCCGTCCTCCAGCAGCTCGATCGTGTAGTTCCCCTCGGAGGCCATGTCCTCCATGGAGACCTTGAGGTAGCCGTGGTCGTCGAGGTTGTGGATGACGCACAGCGCGGCCTCGCGGACCATCGCCTCGGCGTCGGACATCTGGAGCTGCCACATCAGGTGCTCGGCGAGCGACTCGCTCCGCGTGAGGGTCTGCTCGTACCCGGGCATGTCGTCGAAGTCGCGGCGGATCTCGGAACCCGTCCGGGGGCTCGACTGGTACTGCTCGAGGTACTTCTCCCAGTCGATGTCCTGCTGGTCCTTGGTGCCCTCCGCGTTGGGGTCCGCGATCGGCGTCTCGGGCGCTCCGTCGGCCGCTTCGGCCATCGGATCGACCCGCTCTTCGATCTGCTCTTCGAGCACCGGATTCTCGACCAGCTCCTGGGAGATCAGGTCGCTGAGCTCGAGGTGGTTGAGCTGCAGGAGCTTGATGGCCTGCTGCAGCTGCGGCGTCATCACCAGCTGCTGCGAGAGCTTCATCTGCTGCTTGAGCTCGAACGCCATTCTCTTCGCTTCCCGGTTACCCAGTTATTTCAAGTAGTTCCCCGTGCGAACTCTCCCGGACTTCGCTTCTCGAACTTAACAACGCCAAGGGCCCAAGTCAAAAAGTAGGCCCCCATTGGCCCGATTGGTGCATGGGGATCAGATCGACGCTCCTGTCAAGCACCGAAATAGCGACGGTGCACCGGATCGCCGGGAGCGAACTCCGCGGCCGGTCCGTCCGACACCAGGCGCCCGTCGATGAGGACGAGGACACGCGCGCACGTCGCGAGGACGTCGTCGGCGGCGTGGTCGGTCAGCATGAGCGCGGTGCCCTCCGGCAGGTCCTTCAACCCCTCGCGCAGCGCCCGCCTTCCTCCCGGGTCGAGGCCCGCGAAGGGCTCGTCGAGGAGCAGCAGGCGAGGGGCCGACAGCAGGGCCCGGGCGACCTCCAGGCGGCGGCGCTCGCCTCCGGACAGCACCCCCGCGCGTCGTTCGGCGACGGCGGTCAGGGCCCACCGCTGCAGGGCGTCGTCGATCGCGCCCGGGGCCTGCGGACGACGGGCCGCGGGGGAGCCGCGCACCGCCGAGAGGTTGTCCCGGACCGTGAGATCGAGGAACACGGACGGGGTCTGGGGCACGTAGGCGAACCCGCGCCGCGCGAGGCGG
Organism: uncultured Rickettsiales bacterium; assembly: GCA_964512225.1. Classification (GTDB taxonomy): domain Bacteria; phylum Myxococcota_A; class UBA796; order UBA9615; family UBA9615; genus CAZEKB01. Next base: position 54,475 of record CAZEKB010000027.1, read on the forward strand.
TGCCGGGGCTCGCCCGTCACGTCGTCGCCGTCGAGCAGGACGCGCCCGGAGCGGGGTCGCAGGCGCCCGGCGAGGGCGTCGAACAGGGTCGTCTTGCCCGCCCCGTTCGGGCCCAGGAGCCCCACCCGCTCGCCCGGTCGCACCGAGAACCCGACCCCGTCGAGCACGGGGCGACGCCCCCAGCCCGCCACGAGATCGACGGCCCGGAGCACCGGACGCTCGATGCGGGAGCGGATCATCGCTCCGACCCGAACGCGAGCAGGGTCTCGAGCTCGCAGCCGCCGCAGTCCCAGCCCGCGTCCTCCCCGAGCCGACGCAGCACGGGCAGCCGCCCCGGAGCCACGCCCGCCGCCTCCCACCGCACGTCCCGCAGCTCGATCGGGCCCCGCGGCCAGCGTCCCTCGGCGGTCGCGGCCTCGATCCGGACCCCCGACGGCTCCCCGTCGGCGCGGGGCGCCGTGATCTCGATCCGCTCGAACCGGCCCTCGGGCGATCCGTCGACCCAGCGCACGACCGCCGACTCGGCGAAGAACCGGGCGGGCGCCGCCGTCGCCCCGTCGTCCAGCACCCCGTCCCACGCCAGGTCGACGACCGCGGCGTCCCACGCCTCGGCTCGCACCGGCAGCGGCTCGGGGACGTCGACTCCGCAGCCGCCCAGGACGGCGAGCGCGACGACGGCGAGCGGACGCACCCACGCCCAGGCTTCGGGGCGCCGACGCACGGCCGCGTGCAGCAGCTCCACCGCACGATCGGCGAGCGGCTCCACCTCCTCGGGCGTCGGGCGGACGCCCCGCCGGGCCCGCGCGAGCACGTGCAGCCGGACCCCCCGGGGCCGCCCCTCGGCCACCCACACCGCGGCCCCGTGCCGGAGGGCCCAGGCGACGAGCGCGTCGGGCGCGGCGAGGCTGCCGAGGATCCAGGGGAGGCCGCGTCGGCCGCGGCGATCGGGGGAGACGCCGTCCACGAGCACGACGACAGTGCCGCCGGTCCGCAGCGCGCGGGTCGCCCCTTCGAGTCCGGAGCGGCCGCGGGGCAGGGCGATCACGCCCCGGCGGTCGCGGAGCGCGCGGACGGAGGCCTCGGCGCGCGGGAGGCTCGGCCACGGCGCGGCCACGACCGTCGGGGGGCGTCCCCTCCGGGCCAGCTCGGCGGCGGCCGTCTCCCAGGGCCCGAGGTGGGCGCCCAGCACCAGCACGCCCGCGTCGCCCGTCGCCTCGACGGCCTCGTCCCAGCCGTCGACGGCGAGGGTGGAGCGGGGATCGAAGGCCCCCGCCAGCATCCGGCCCATGGCGGCGCCCCAGGCCCACGGACGCACGGGCACGCCCGCGCGCGCGGCGCGGCGACGGACCGGCAACCAGGGCCAGAGCAGCGTGGCGGCGACGGCCCCGAGGACCGCGCCGAGACCCTGCGCCAGGGGACCGGGCAGGCGTCGGCCGAGGCCCGCGAGGACGCCGGAGAGCAGGCGGATCGCCTCGTCGGCGACGCCGCGGAGGGTCACGGGGGGCTCAGGACTCGGCGGAGACGCCACCGGGCGCGCTGGTCAGGACGGCGCCCGCGAGGTCCTTCTCTTCGGCCACGGCCTCTTCGGCCGTCGTGCGGGCCTCGCGGAACCGCATCGCCGCCTCGACGAAGCGCTCGAAGATCGGGTGCGGCGCGGTCGGCTTCGACTTGTACTCGGGGTGGAACTGGCACCCGAAGAACCAGGGGTGCTCCGACAGCTCGACGGTCTCGCACAGGTTCCCGTCGGGGCTGAACCCGGACGGCAGGAGGCCGCCCGCTTCGAGCTGCTCGAGGTACACGTTGTTGACCTCGTACCGATGTCGATGCCGCTCGGAGATGTCCGTGCGGCCGTAGATCCGGTGGGCCAGCGTGCCGCTGCGGATGGAGCAGGGGTACGCCCCCAGCCGCATCGTGCCGCCCTTCATCGTGATCTCCTTCTGGGCTTCCATCAGGTCGATCACCGGGTGCGCGGTGGACTGGTCGAACTCGCGGCTGTTGGCCCGCTCGAAGCCGAGCACGTTGCGCGCGAACTCGACGACCGCCAGCTGCATGCCCAGGCAGATGCCCAGGAAGGGGATGCGCTGCTCGCGGGCGTGGCGGATCGCCGCCATCTTCCCTTCGGTGCCCCGCTCCCCGAAGCCACCGGGCACGAGGATCCCGTCGAGCCCGTTCAGGAGGTCGAGGCGGCCGCTCTCGAGGTCGTCCGACGGCACGAAGCGCAGCTCGACGCGCGCCTTGCTCGCCATGCCGCCGTGGGCCAGGGCCTCGTTCAGGCTCTTGTACGACTCCACGAGGTGGACGTACTTGCCGACGATCCCGATCACCACGTCGTCCGAAGGGTTGACCATGCGGTCGACTATCGTCTGCCACGCGGACAGGTCCGGGCTGCGGGCCCAGATGTTCAGCCGCTCGCAGATCTTGTCGTCGAGCTTGTCCTGGTGGAACGTCAGCGGCAGCTGGTAGATGCAGGCCACGTTCGGCGCCGAGACCACGCGGTCCGCGGGCAGGTTGCAGAACAGCCCGATCTTCGCCTTGATCTCGGCGGGCAGGGACATGTCGCTGCGGCACAGCAGGATGTCCGGCTGGATGCCGATCGAGCGCAGCTCCTTGACGCTGTGCTGCGTGGGCTTGGTCTTGAGCTCGTCGGCCGTGCTCAGGTAGGGCACGAGCGTCACGTGCACGTACAGGACGTTCTCTTCGCCGAGGTCGAACCGGAGCTGCCGGATCGCCTCGAGGAAGGGCAGGGACTCGATGTCGCCGACCGTCCCGCCGACCTCCGTGATCAGGACGTCCACCTCGTCGCCCGCGACGCGCAGGATCCGCGACTTGATCTCGTTGGTGATGTGGGGGATCACCTGCACGGTCCGGCCCAGGTACTCGCCCCGCCGCTCCTTGCGGATCACCGACTCGTAGACCTTGCCCGTGGTGAAGTTGTTGGCCTTGCCCGTGACGGCGGTGGTGAAGCGCTCGTAGTGACCGAGATCGAGGTCCGTCTCCGCGCCGTCGTCCGTGACGTAGACCTCGCCGTGCTGATACGGCGACATCGTCCCCGGGTCGACGTTGATGTAGGGATCCATCTTGAGGTGCTGCACCCGAAGGCCGCGGCACTCCATGAGGGCCCCGATCGAGGCGGAGGAGAGCCCCTTGCCGAGGGAGGACAACACCCCTCCCGTGACGAAGATGAACTTCGTTTTCATGAGCTGAATCCCGTGCGCGCGGTGGACGACCTGACCGCGAGGGAGTGTACCCAGAATCCCGAGCCCCGACGACGCAAGGCCGGGATCCGGGGGAAGACGCGAACGCGCCCGGGAGCGACTAGCGCTTGCTGAACTGGAAGCGCGCGCGGGCGCCCTTCTGGCCGTACTTCTTGCGCTCCTTGATCCGCGCGTCGCGGGTCAGGAAGCCCTCCGCCTTGAGGGCGGGGCGAAGCTCGGGGTTGTACTTCAGCAACGCGCGGGAGATGCCGTGCTTGATCGCGCCGGCCTGGCCGCTGGTGCCACCGCCGCGGACGCGGACGGTGATGTCGAACGAGTTCTCGGTGTCCGTCAGCTGCAGCGGCTGCTTCAGGATCATCTTGTCGGTCTCGCGGCAGAAGAAGGTGTCCAGGTCCCGGTCGTTGACCATGAACCGGCCCGCGCCGGGGGTGAGGTAAACGCGCGCGGTGGCGCGCTTGCGGCGGCCGGTGCCGTAGTAGACGGAGGTGCTCATCGACTGCTTCTCCTAGAGCGCCAGCGGCTGCGGCTGCTGGGCGGCGTGCGGGTGGTCGGCACCCGCGTACACCTTGAGCTTGGTGATCTGGCGCGCGGCCAGACGGTTCTTCGGCAGCATGCCCTTCACGGCGTGCTCCCAGACGCGCTTGGGATCGCGCTGGATGAGCTCGCCGAACGACAGGGCCCGGAGCCCGCCCGGGTAGCCCGAGTAGTTGTAGTAGTTCTTCGCGGTGCGCTTGTTGCCCGTGACCACGACCTTCTCGGCGTTGACGACGATGACGAAGTCACCGGTGTCCACGTGGGGCGTGTAGACGGCCTTGTGACGGCCGCGGAGGACGTCCGCGATCCGCGTGGCGACGCGGCCCAGGGTCTTGCCCTCGGCGTCCACCACGAACCAGTTGCGGGCGATGGTGCCCTCGTTCACGTCTTCCTTGCGAGCGAACCAAGTGCTCATGACTTCTTTCCTTCTGCGGCTCGGTCGGCGTCTTCACCGACTCCGAAACCGGACGCACGACCGACCCAGGCGGACGCGGAGAGGCCTTCTACAGGAGCCCTCGCAAACGGTCAAGAACGATCGCCTGCAAGCGGGCGGGCGGGCTACTCGTCCGTCTCGATGAACGACGGCATCGTGCGGTACCAGAGGTCCGCGTTGCCGAGGCGGTAGTCGACCCACAGCGCGTGCACGGCGGGCCCCGCGAGGGCGATCTGCAGGTCGTCGGAGATCGCGCTGGACTGGGGGTCGTCGTCCACGCGCGCGTCGTCGGGCGCCCACGTGAGGCCGCCGTCGGTGGAGACCCGGTAGTAGACGTCCGGCTGCGGGGCGCCTTCGAAGTCGGACCCGGCGGTGCGATGGTCGATCCATCCGACGGCCACCCGATCACCCTGCTGGACGACCTGGGGGCGGAGCGAGTGGGCGGTCCCGATCACGTCGGTGTCCACGCGGAACTCGGAGCCCCAGCTGTTGCCCCCGTCGATGCTCGTGCGCACGAGCACGTCGAAGCCCACGTCCCGGTTGTCGTGCCAGGACACCATCACCCGGCCCGCGGCCGCGCTCACGGACGGGTAGAAGCTGTCCGCGGCCCCCTCGCCGTCCGCCTCGATGCGCTGGGGCTCTTCGGTCCACGTGAAGCCGGCGTTCGTGGACGACGCCATGAAGATGTCCCGGGCGCCGTTCCGGTCGTCGTGCCAGGCGACGTAGATCGCGGGCTGCGCCGCGTCGCGATCGATCACCATCGAGATCCCGAACGCGTTGATCGGCTCGGCCGCGACCCCGGTGAGGCGGATGTCCTCGGCGTCCCAGAAGTCGCCGCGGTTCACGGAGTGGCGGACGTAGACGTCGTTGCCGCCGTGACGCGCGTCCTGCCACGACACGTACACGCCGCCGATCGGATCGGTGACGATGAACGGGTGGGCGGAGTACGCGGCGCCCGCTTCGTCCGTGTCGAGGCGGAGCTCCTCGGGGAGCCAGCCGGTGCCGTTCGTCCCCCGGGTGAAGAAGATGTCGTAGGCGCCGCGGCGGTTGTCGTACCAGACGGCGTAGACGGTGTCGGTGTCGCCGTCGCGCTCGACGGACAGGGCAGGGCCCAGGGAGTCCCAGTCGCCCTCCTGGTCCACGGTGAGGAGGGTGTCGTTGCTCCAAGTCCGGCCCGCGTCCTCGGAGTGGGAGAAGTAGATGCTGCGGTGGCCGAGCTCCGAGTCCCGGTCGTCTTCCCAGGCCACGTAGATCGACTCGCCCACGCACGCGATCGCCGGGTTCTCCGCCACGGAGTCGCCGCCCGGGTCGGCCGAGAGCTGGGTGTCGGACCCCCAGCTGCCGCCGCCGCCGCGGCCCGCGTTGAAGAAGACCTGGTTGCGACCGCCCCGGCGATCGTCGTGCCACACGACGTAGACCGTGGTCCCGGAGACGCACATCGCGGGCTCGGCGGTGTTCGCCGCGGCGCTGGAGTCGACCTGCACGTCGTTCGTGGTGTAGGCGATGATCTCGGGTTCGCCGCCCTCGCCGTCGCACCCGGACGTGAGCCCCGCGACGCAGAGCAGCACGGCGATCGCGGAGACGAGGAGGGGCGTGGGTCGGCCGAACATGCGCGGGAGGGTACCAGCCGGGACACGGGCCGCCCGGGCGCCGTTTGACCGGGCCCTCCGCAGTGTGGCAGGGTCGCTGGCCGCTCGCCTTTTAGAGCGCGATGGAGATTGCCTGGATGGCCGCCAGCCCCAAGCCCGACCTCGGTTCGAAGTTCACCTGCTTCAAGTGCCAGTGCAAGTTCTACGACCTCGGTCGCCCCGAGCCGCTCTGCCCTCGCTGCGGGGCGGACCAGCGCGAAGACCCCGCACCCGACCCGCGCGAGGCCTACGCCTCCCCCCGTCGGCGGGGCAAGAAGAAGGCCAAGGCCGCCGCCCCGAAGGTGGTCGAGCAGCCGGTCGAGGAGGAGGACGACCTCCTCGACGACCTCGACGATGAGGACGAGGCCCCCGCGAAGGACGCCAAGGGAGCCAAGGCGACGAAGGCCAAGGCCGGCAAGGCCAAGGCCACGAAGCCCAAGGCCACGAAGCCCAAGGCCACGAAGGCCAAGAAGAAGAAAAAAGCTTAGCCGACCCCCGGGGGGTCGTAGAGCACCCGCTCCAGGAACAGCCCGTGCGGCGGCGCCGTCGGCCCCGCCTCGACGCGGTTCTGCGTCTCGCGGATGCGGACCATGGCGCCGAGCGGCATCCGCCCGCGCCCCACCTCGACGGCCGTGCCCACGAGGATCCGGACCATCTGCTTGAGGAACCCGGAGCCGTGGAACCGCAGGGAGACGACGTCGCCCGCGACGCGCACCTCGGCCGCGTGCAGCGTCTTGACCGGGTCGGGGCTCGAGCAGTCGGCGGCCCGGTAGGCGCCCCAGTGAGCGGTCCCCGGGAGCGTGGCGAGCTCGGCGCGCAGTCGGTCGGCGTCCAGATCGGGGGCGACCCGCCACACCCGCCCGCGGCGCAGCGCCGAGGCGGCCACCCGGGGCAGCAGGTCGTACCGGTACCACTTGCCGCGGGCGTAGTGCCGGGCCTCCCAGTCCGCGGGCACCTCCTCGACGCGGAATACGCGGACGTCGCGCCCGCTGAGCCCGTTGAGCCCCCGCAGGATCCGTCCCGGCGGGAAGTCGCGCGTGGTGTGCACGTTGGCGACCTGCGCCTCGGCGTGCACGCCCGCGTCGGTCCGCCCCGACGCGCGCACGACGACGCCGTGTCCGAACAGGGTGCGGCCCGCCTGCTCGAGCTCCCCCTGCACCGTGCGCAGACCCGCTGGCTGGCGCTGCCAGCCGTGGAAGTCCGCGCCGTCGTACTCGATCGTGAGCTTGTAGTTGCGGGCCCCCGGCGTGTCCGGGCCGACGGGCTCGCTCACCGGCGCCGGGCGACCGGGACGAGGACCGCCAGCAGGAGACCGAGCAGAGCGAGCGGGCGCGGCGGCAGCGGCGCGGCGACGATCGAGTTGGGGGCGCAGGTGCAGCCGTAGGTGTCGCCCGCGCACTCCGAGGCGGCGCAGGTCGCCACGGGAGTGCCCGTCACGACGGCGGCGGGCCCGCTGTCCAGGTCCCCGGAGTCGTAGGTGATCACCGTGAGGTAGTACACGGTGTCGTTCACGAGCCCCTCGACGGTGACGCTGTGCTCGGTCGAAGCCCCGTCCCACTCCACGTCCGCCGGGTAGTCGTCGGTGCGCTCGTCGTCCTCGCCCTCGTTCACGAGGACGGCGAAGGCGGGCAGGTCCCCGTCGCCGGTGAAGGCGACGTCGGAGATGTAGAGCTCGTAGTGGTCGATGTCGGGCTCGTCGCTCGCGGTCCAGGTCACCACGAGCTTGTTGTCCCCTCCTTCGGCCGACAGGTTCGTCACGACCTCGGGGGGCGTGTCCTTCGTCACCACCACGCTGTCCTTGCCCACGTTGCCCGTGTCGTCCTCGTAGTAGACGAACAGGCGGTTGTCGCCCTCTTCGTCGAGGTCGTCGACGCTCAGCTCCACCGACACCTCGGTGTCCTCGGTCCCCCGCCCCGTCGCGAGGCTGCTGCCGTCGTCCGGGTCGGGGCCGCCGGTGCGCACGTCGTAGTCGCCGTCGGCGTCGGCGGTGAAGGTGATCGTGAACGCCTCGCCGTCCTGCACCGTGTCGGGCGTGGCGAGGAGATCGGAGATCCAGGGTCGGTCGGTGATCACGCGGACCGTGCTGTTGGACGCGCGCACGTAGACCGGGTCGTCGCCCGAGGCCGACGTCGCGAACTCCGCCGCGTAGCTGCTCGCGAGGGAGAGCGTGCCGTCGAGCTCCGCGTCGGCCGCCCCGTAGGCCTCGATCGTACCGTCCTGACGCCCCAGCCAGAGCCGGAGCTCGGCCCCGTCGTAGACGAAGCCCAGGGCCGAGGGGTCGGTGATCCCGGTGAGGAACTGCGTGGCGGTGGTGGAGGCGGTCAGGTTCGACAGCGTCCAGATGTCCCCGCTCGTGGAGTCCGCCCACAAGGACGACGTGGTCCACTCGCTGGTGACCATGTCCAGCGTGCTGCCCTGGATCACCACGGGCGGGGTGGACGACGCGGAGTACGTCCCCGTGCGCGACACCCAGGACATCACCCCGCGGGTATCCGAGATGATGACGGCGCCCCCGTCGACCCCCACGGTCATCGCCCCGACCGTGCCCGATCCGAAGAGGGGGAGGCCCCCGCCGTCGGTCTCGGTGCCCGCGACGTCGAAGCGGTGCAGCGTGAAGGCGCCGGCGTCCTGCACGACGGCGTGGACGTAGGCGTCGCCGGCCGCCCAGGCGAGCTCGGTCACGGCCCCGACCCCGTCGTTCAGGACGACGGCGCTCGGCGTCGTCACCACGGGGGGCGTGGAGTCGTCGACCTCCACCTTGTAGACGGTCCCCTCGGCGCCGCACCCCATGTAGAAGCGGTCCCCGTAGGCGGCCGACTCCACGAACACCACCGACTCGGCCGAGTCGCAGCCCCCCGCGAAGATGGGCGACGAGAACGCGGCCTCGTGCCAGATCCAGATCCCGCCCCCGGAGCCCGCGGCGGCGACGATGCTCCCGTCGGTGCTCGCGGCGATGCCGTGCAGGGTGAACCCGCCGTCTCCCGGGGTGAGCGAGCCCCCCTCGCCGCCGGGCAGCGCGCCCGCCGGAGCCGCCGCGAGCAGGACCGCGGCGACCACGCCGAGCCTCAGGCCGTCCATACCGCCTCCGCGATCTGCACCGCGTTGACGGCGGCGCCCTTGCGCAGGTTGTCGGCGACCACCCACATCGCCACCGAGTGGTCGTCGAACGGGTCGCGGCGGATGCGGCCCACGAAGACCTCGTCCGTGCCCGCGAGGTCGAGGCCGAGGGGGTACTCCTCGTCTCCCGGGTTGTCGCGCACGACCACGCCGTCGGCGACCTTGAGCTCCCGCCGGACGGTCGCGGCCGTCACCGGCTTGTCGAGCTCCGCGACGATCGACTCGCCGTGGCACGCGAAGGTGGGGACCCGCACGGCCGTGGGCGTGACCTTCAGGTCGGGGCGGCCGAGGATCTTCCGGCTCTCCTCCACCAGCTTCCACTCCTCCTGGGAGTAGCCGTCCGCGCGGAACGGGCCGATGGCGGGGATGCAGTTGAAGGCGATGGGGTGCGGGAACTTCTCCACCACCCGGTCCTTCTGGTTGAACATCGCCACGACCTGACCGGACAGCTCCTGGATGCCCTTCTGCCCGGCGCCGGAGACCGACTGGTACGTGGATACGACGACGCGGCGGAGCCCGAACGCCTCGGCGAGCGGGGCGAGGGCGACCACCATCTGGATCGTCGAGCAGTTGGGGTTGGCGATGATCCGTCGGCCCTCGGTCGCCTGCGTGATGGCGTCGGCGTTGACCTCCGGGACGACGAGCGGGACCTCCGGGTCCATCCGCCACGCCGAGCTGTTGTCGATCACCACGGCCCCCGCGGCCGCGAACAGCGGCGCGAACTCCCGGCTGATCGCGCCCCCCGCCGAGAAGAGCACGATGTCGAGGTCGCCCGCGGAGTCCTCGCCGAGGACCTCCACGTCGATCGTCCGCCCCCGGAAGAGCAGCTCTTCGCCCGCGCTGCGGGCCGACGCGAAGAGGCGCAGCTCCGCGATGGGGAACTCGCGCTCCTCGAGCACCTTGATCATCTCGCGCCCGACGGCACCCGTGGCGCCCACCACGGCGACGCGCGCGCCTGTGACTGCTGAACCCATCTCGTCCTCTCGACCGCCGCGCCGGGAAGGCGCGGGTCGGCGACCGCTTCTATCAGCCCGCGCGGCGAGCGGCGCGGTGAGGTTCGAGGATCGTCTCGATTCGGTCGCGGCCCGCCAGCTTCACTCGTTTGAGACGCCGCACCTGGGCTTCTTCTTCCGGGGAGAGCCAGGTCCGCTCGGCGAAGACCGCGAGCGCGGCTTCGTACCGCGCGTGGTCTGCGAGCAGGGTCTCCAGCTCCGGGCTTTCGGGGGTCAGCGCTTCGATCAAGTGCAGATCGGCAGGGGTCATGGAGCTCCCTCTCGGCGCGGAATGCGCCGGTCGATCCAGGGTAACCGATCGGAGCGCGGGGTCGCGGGTCAGGTGCGGGTGCCGTCGTGCCTGCGCATGTAGACGGGCTCGACGCGCGTCGGCTCCGCCTCCGGGTCGACCGCCGCCGCCAGGGGGAGCAGGTTCGGCCCGAGCACGTGGGCGGGCGCGAGGCGCAGCCGGGGCGACGTCCACCGGGCGGCGTGGAGGCGGGCCCCGTCGCCCACCAGCTCCACGTCGAGGTCCGCCGCGGCCAGCGTCGCGGCCCAGGCTTCGGGCGTCTGGAGGTCGAGGCCGCGCAGCTCCTCGAGGCCGGTCGCGGAGCGCCGGAACAGGCCCGTGTAGAGCTCGCCCCGACGCGCGTCGAGCGTCACGCCGACCACGTCGGTCGTGGCCGCCCAGGCCCAGCCGTCGAGGGCCGAGGCTGCGAAGAGGGGGACGCGGCGCGCCGCGCAGAGACCCTGCAGGGTGGCGATGCCCACCCGCAGCCCCGTGAACGCGCCGGGCCCCACCACGACCAGCGCCGCCGAGAGATCCGCGACGGTCCGGCCCGCGGCCGCGAGCAGCGCCTCGACGGTGGCGGCCAGCGACGCCCCGCGGTGCTTCGGCCGACGCGTGTGCTGCTGCGCCACGGCGAGGTCGCCCTGAACGAGGGCCAGCGTCTCCACGGCGCAGGACGTGTCGACGGCGAGCACGAGCGGGGCCGACGGGTCGGGCTGGACGCGGGGGCTGGGCGCCGGTCCGCGGGGCCGGCGAGGACGCTTCACGCCCATCGGTCAGGCTCCCGGGATCCAGGGACGCGCGAAGACGACGTACCCGTAGACGACCGGGAGGCTGAAGATCACCGAGTCGATGCGGTCGAGCATGCCGCCGTGGCCGGGGAGGAACTTGCCGGTGTCCTTCACGCCGTGGGTCCGCTTGATCATCGAGGCCACGAGGTCCCCCGTGACGCCCGCGAGGTTGCCGAGCACGCCCAGCACGACGCAGTCCCACCACTGCAGGACGTCCAGGAACAGCCACTTCCACACGAACACGCCGAACACGGCGAGGGCGACGCCTCCCGCGAACCCCTCCCACGTCTTCTTCGGGGAGATGAGCGGGATCATGGGGTGCTTGCCGAAGGCGCGACCGGCGAAGTAGCCCCCGGTGTCCCCGAGCCACGCGGCGACCAGGGGGATCCAGATCCACGAGGAGCCGGACTCCAGGGCACGAAGGGCGGGGAGGAAGCCGATGAGGAAGGGGACGTAGAGCAGCCCGCACAGGAAGCGGGCCCACTTGTCGGCGAGACCCTCGGTGTCCTTCGCGCTGAAGAGGAACACGGCGGCGGACACGGGCACGGCCACCAGCCACACCCCGCTCGCCAGCGCCGCGCTCGCCTGGGGACCGGCGGCCGAGGACGCGAACACGGGGAGCCCCATGCCCAGCATCATCGGGAGCGCCACGCCGCGGTCGTCCCGCAGGGTCATGCCCACGTACTCGACGATGCCCCAGCACACCGCCACGAAGGCGAGCCCGGCGATCCACCAGTAGTCCCCGAAGATCAGGATCGGGAGGACGACCGCGAGGGCCGACAGCCCGGAGATGAGCCGCGTCTTCGTGCCGGTCACGCCGTCCCCTCGAGCTGCGCCGAAGTGAGCCCGTACCGGCGCTCGCGACGACCGAAGGAGGCGAGCGAGGCCGCGAAGGCGTCCTCTCGGAACTCGGGCCAGGGGATGTCCGCGACGTAGAGCTCCGCGTAGGCGACCTGCCACAGCAGGAAGTTGCTCAGGCGCAGCTCGCCCGCGGTGCGGATCACGAGATCCAGCTCGGGAAGGCCCGCGGTGTACAGCTTCGATTCGATGGACGCCTCGTCGATGGACGCCGCGTCGCGGGCTCCGGACTCGACCTCCTCGGCGAGCAGCCGCGCGGCCCGGGCGATCTCCTGGCGCGAGCCGTAGGACAGCGCGAGGTTCAGCACCATCCCCGTGCCGTGCGCCGTCGCCGCCATCGTGCGCTCGAGGGCCTCGCGGGCGGCGGGCACGAGCCGCTCCGCCTCGCCCGATACCTGCAGCTTGATCCCCTCGTCGAGCATCAGCCGGCGCTCGGCCTCGAGGAAGTGCACGAGGAGCCCCATCAGGGCGTCCACCTCGTCTCGGGGGCGGCCCCAGTTCTCGGTGCTGAAGGAGTACAGCGTGAGGGCCTCGATGCCGAGGCGTCGCGCCATCTTGGTGATGACGCGCACCGACTCGACGCCCTCGGCGTGCCCGCGATGTCGGGGGAGGCCACGGGACTGCGCCCAGCGCCCGTTGCCGTCCATGATGATGGCCACGTGCCGGGGCAGGCGCTCGTCGAGCGCTGCGTCCGAGGTCAAACCTCGAGGATCTCCTTGGCCTTGGCCTTCACCACGTCGTCGACCTTCGAGCAGTGCGAGTCGGTCGCCTTCTGGACGATGTCCAGGCCGCGCTTGAGGTCGTCCTCGGAGATGTCGCCGTCCTTCTGGGCGCCCTTGAGCAGGTCGTTGTAGTCCCGGCGGATGCCGCGGATCGAGACCTTGGCCTTCTCGCCGGACTGCTCCACCTCGCGCACCATCGACTTGCGTCGATCTCCGGTGAGCTCGGGGAAGGCGAGCCGGATGATCTTCCCGTCGTTGTTCGGCGTGATGCCGATGTTCGACTGGGAGATGGCCTTCTCGATGGCGGGCAGCATCGTCGGGTCCCACGGCTTGACGATGATCATCCGCGCCTCGGGGACGGTCAGCGTCGCGACGCCCTGCAGCGCGGTGGGCGCGCCGTAGTAGTCGATGCGGATGTCGTCCAGGACGGCGAGCGACGCGCGCCCGGTCCGCTTCTTGGCGAGATCGGACCGCAGGTGCTTCACCGGCTTGTCCATCTCCTCGCCCAGATCATCGAGATAGTCGTCCATCACCTGCTCCGCGTCGTTCGCCCCGGGGGCCGCCGGCTGCCGGTCGCCGGGCGCGCGAGTCTAACAAGACGACCCCAAGTAGAAAGGGCGGCCCCGAAGGACCGCCCTCGACCCTGCGCGAGTCGGGCCTCTACACGGCGTATCAGTTGGTGCCGGCCATGGCGGCGACCTCGGCGGCGAAGTCGTCGGACTTCTTCTCGAGGCCCTCGCCCAGCGACCAGCGCGTGAAGCGACGGATGCGGACGTTCTCGCCCGTCTGCGTCACGACCTCGGTCTGGTACTGCTCGATGGTCTTGCTGTCGTCCTTCACCCAGGGCTGCTCCATGAGGCAGTTCTCGGAGAAGTACTTGTTCAGCTTGCCCACGACCATCTTCTCGGCGATGTGCTCGGGCTTGCCCGAGTCGATCGCTTGCTGGAGGAAGATCGCCTTCTCGCGGGCCACCTCGGCCTCCGGGGCGTCCTCGCGACGGACCCAGCTCGGGGACGCGGCCGCGATGTGCATCGCCACGTCCTTGACGAAGCCCTGGAAGACGTCGCCGCGGGCGACGAAGTCGGTCTCGCAGTTGACCTCGAGGAGGACGCCGAGGCGGCCGCCGCCGTGGATGTACGAGTAGACGGAGCCCTCGGTGGCGGCGCGGGAGGCCTTCTTGGCGGCCTTCGCGATGCCCTTGGTTCGGAGCCAGTCGACGGCCTTCTCGAAGTCGCCGTCGACGGCGCCGAGGGCCTTCTTGCAGTCCAGGATGCCCGCGCCGGTCTTGCCGCGGAGCTCCTTGATCTGAGCAGCACTGATGGACATGTCTGTGTTTCCTTTCGAGCTACGCGGGGGCAGCTTCGGTGGTCTCGGGGGCCTCGGCGGGGGCCGCGGCGGTGTCGGTCGGGGGGGCGGGGGGGGGGGGCGGGGGGGCGGGGGGGGGGGGCGGGGGGGGGGGGGGGGGGGGGGGGGGGGGGGGGGGGGCGGGGGGGGGGGGGGGGGCGCGGGGGGGGGGGGGGGGGGGGGGGGGGGGGGGGGGGGGGGGGGGGGGGGGCGGCGGGGGGGGGGGCGCGGGGGGGGGCCGGGGGGGGCGCGGGGGGGGGGGCCGGGGCCTCCTCCGCGACGGCCTCGTCGGCGGCCGGAGCCTCCTCGGCGGCG
>CAZEKB010000028.1:0-3374 GCA_964512225.1 uncultured Rickettsiales bacterium
CTCATGAACACGGGCCGCACGCACGGGGGCTCACGGTGTTGCGGCGCCGTCCCGCGCGGGGGCGGATGTGGACGTTCTGTGGAGTCCTGGGCGGGGACCGCGCGCGCCTGCTATCAACGCGCGCGCCGACCACGATCCGGAGTCCGCCCATGCGTCGCCTCACCAGCCTGTTGACCGTCCTCTGCCTCCTGCTGCTGCCGGCCTGCCCCGCCGACTGCCAGCCCTGCGAGGACCCCTCGCAGCTCTTCTGCTGAGACGAGTCGAGAGGAGGTCCCCGTGGGCAAGCTCGGCAACATCACCTTCGCGTGCGCCGATCCGGGCCGAATGGCGACGTTCTGGGCGGCAGCCCTCGACTACGTCGTGCAGGAGGCGCCGCCGCCCATCGCGGCAATGATCGAGCGGGGCGAGATCGATCCGAACCTGGCCGCGGCCGCCGTGGATCCCGAGAAGAGGGGCCCTCGCCTCTTCTTCGAGAAGAAGGACAAGAGCGCGACCACGTCGCTCCCCATTCACCTGGACGTGAGCGCCCCGAACCACGACCAGGAAGCCGAGGTCGCACGCCTCGTGGCCCTCGGCGCGACCGTCGTCGAGCGCAAGACCCGGACCCTGGGGCCGTTCGAGGAGTCCTGGGTGGTGATGAAGGATCCCGAAGGCAACGGCTTCTGCGTTCAATAGGTAGATTCGAGCGATGCGACTCGGCCCCGTCCTCACCGCCCTCACCGCCCTCGTCGTCCTCGTCGCGCTCGGGGGCTGCTCCAAGTCGCCGACGGTGACCCTCTCGGCGGCCGACCACCCCGAGTATCCGCGCCCGGACGCCCTGGCCGACGTCCTCGGGGGGACCCTGCACAAGGCCGTCCTCACCTGCTACCGCGAGGCGGGCACGGAGGCGGCCGGCTCGGCCGTCGTCAACGTCCAAGGCTCCCACGGGCTCCTCGACCTGACGGTCCTTCAGAGCTCCGGCGACCCCACGCTCGACGGCTGCGTCACCGGCAGCATCTCCAACGGGAGGATGTCCCGTGAGATCGGGGACACCGACCACCACATCGGCTTCGTCCTCACCGCCCGCTACGCCTACGAGTGAGCGGCGATCGCGGCCGCCATCGCGACTCGGTGCTCCTTGCGCCACGGCGGCCCGAGACGCTTGCCCACGCTCGCCAGGTGCGCGTCGAGATCGTCGACCAGGCCGACGGCCCGCGCTTCGTCCAGGGCCCGCTTCGCGACGTACCACCCCACGCGCCACCCTCGCGCCTCCGCCGCCCGGGCCAACGCCCTCCGGTACATCACGCCATCCGCCCGGGTCTGCGACCAGTAGTCGGCCACCCGCTCTGCGATCGTGGGGAGCAACGGCGGACACTCGCGCAGGACGATCCCCCGAATCGGCCCGGACATGTCCTCCGCGAGCGCGTCCAGGCCCCGCGACGCCCACCCCTCGGCCGAAGCGCGCACCCGCTCGACGAGGGCGACCCCCTCGGCGACGGGCAGGCCCTGAGCCCCGTGGTGGTACGGCATGTTCGGCAGGTCCGCGTCGACGAGCTCCACCCGGCGTCGATCGAGCGCGCAGCCGTCGGCGGCGACCGTCACCAACAGGGCCCAGCCCGCGTGATCCGCGACCCCCACCCACGCTCCGTCGGGAGACCTCATGGGGCCAGGATAGCGCCGCTCGGGGGGCTCAACTCGCTCACGAAGCGCTCCCAGCGGCGATCGCCCTCGAACCGCCGAAACGCCGGGTCGTGGGCGATCAGATCGGGCGACGCGTAGACGGGGTCGAGGCTCCCCGCGCGCCGCAGCTCGATGACGACGGCCTCCACGTCCCCCTGGGCGGCTCGCAGGAGGGCGCCGTGGTACCAGGCCTCGGCGTTGTCGGGGTGCTGCGCCTGGAGCTGCTGGAAGTCGGGCGCGGCGGTGTCCGGTCGGCCGAGGCGGAGGCGGGCCAACGCGCGTCCCAGCAGGGCGTCGAAGTTGGGCTGCGTCGGGTCGGCGGCGGTGTCGATGGCGCGACCGCAGGCGCGCTCGGCCTCGGCGTGGTCGCCGCCCTCGGCGCTGGCGATGCAGTACTGGAGCCACAGAGCGGAGTTCCGATCGTCGATGGCGAGGCCCCGACGCAGGTGCTCCAGCGCGGCGTCGACGCGGCCCGCGTCGATCTCGCCCTCCCCCGCGATCATGGCCTCCTCGCTGCCGGGGACCCCCGACAGGCCCCGGGTCTCGAGCAGGGTGGTGATCTTCTCCTCGCCGGGCGCGCCCTGGTCGAGGGTCGCCAGGAACCGGGTCCACCGCTCCTCATCCTTGAAGCGATCGAAGGGGTGGTCGTCGCCCACGACGCTCCGGCGGCGGTAGTACGGATCCCGGGCCCCGGCGGCGCGCACGTGCTCGATCACCCGGTCGAGGTCCCCGCGAGCGGCGTGCACCCAGGACGCGTCGTACCAGGCCTCGGCGTCCTCCGGCCGCTGCGCGCGCGCCCGGTCGAAGTCCTGCTCGGCGCCGTCGAGGTCGCCGAGCCGCAGCCGCGCGACGCCCCGATTCACGAGGGAGTCGTAGTTCGGGCCCGCCGGGTCCTGGGCGTACTCGATGGCCTTGGAGCAGGCCGCCTCGGCGTCCCCGGGCCGACCGATGTCCTGGCTGAGGATGCACAGCTGCAGCCACAGGAACTCGTGGTTCTCCTGCACGGCGAGGCCGGCGCGGAGGTAGCGGCTCGCCTGGGTCGGGTTGCCCGCTTCCATGGCGGCCTGGCCCGCCATCATCAGGCGCTCGGCCTCGGCGGTGCGCTCCTCGAGCGTCCGCAGGGTCGTCGGGTCGGGCAGGGGGCCGTAGCTGAGGGACTCGGTGGTGCGTCGCTCGGCCTCGGGTCGGCAGCCGAAGAGGGCGAGGCAGACGAGGATCGCGCTGAATCGGACGAGGACCGGCGCGACCTGGGTAGCCTTGCGGGGATGTCGGGACGCCGCCGCCTGCATATCGCGATCATGATAGCCCTGGGGCTGTCGGCGCTCCTCGGGGTCGGGGAGCTGACGGCCCGGGCGACCGTCGCGTTCCCGTCGCTGCCGGCCGTAGCGGAGCGGACGAGCCCGTTCGGCATGTTCCGGGCGGATCCGGAGACCGGGGTCGCCCTGGCGAAGCACGCCTGGATCCCGGCGGAGCGGTTCGCGACGAATACGTTCGGGCACCGGGACCGTCCGCGGGAGGCCGGGGAGCCGGCGCCCTGGGTGACGCGCGTCGCCGTCATCGGGGGCACGACGGCGGCGGGGCGCGGCGTCGCGGACGAGCACACGTTCGCGCGGCTCCTCGAGGACTCGTTTCCCGCGGCGGTCGCGGCGCCGGAGGACGGGGCGCCGGAGGACGGGGCGCCGGAGGACGGGGCGCCGGAGGACGGGGCGCCGGAG
>CAZEKB010000028.1:3474-4505 GCA_964512225.1 uncultured Rickettsiales bacterium
GACGGGGCGTCGCCGCGCGGGCTCGAGGTGTGGAACCTGGCGGTGCCGGGGTTCGGGGCGGAGCAGGCGGTCGAGCGTCTGGACGCGGACTGGGAGACGGTGAACCCGGACGTCGTGCTGTTCGCGGTCGACCTCGCCGAGACGCCGATGCGGACGCTGTTCGGGCCGGGCTCGCGGCGGGTGGTCGACGGGGAGCTGGTGACGGGGCCGTGGGCGCCCTTCGCGGGGTCGCCGTACGACGATGAGCGGGCGTCCGTCCTCGCGCCGACGCGGTGGGCGTTGGTCGAAGCGCTTCGGCGCCACCTGGAGCTGCAGGAGCGTCCGGGGGTCGACGCGAAGGACGTGCTGGCGCCGTTCGACGGGCGGGTGTTCGGGGGGTGGGCGTGGCTGTGGCAGACGCCGGCGCCGTTCGCGGTGGACGTCGCCTGGGACGTCGTGGGGGACGCCCTCGATCGACTCGCGTCGACGTGTCGCGAGCGGGGGGCGGAGCTGGTGATCCTGGCGGTGCCGGGGCGGATCGACGTGGACCCCGCGGCGTTCGAGGCGGCGCGGGAGGCGGGCTTCGAGCCCCTGCGCGACACCGAGGCGGTCCGCACGATCGAGGCCGGCGTCCCCGGGGCCCGGCTGCAGGAACTGGCGACGGCCCGGGGACTCGACGTGCTCGATCCCACCGAGGCGCTGCAGGCGGCGGGCGGGCCGACCCACTACGAGGACCTGCCGACCTGGAACGTGCGCGGCCACCGCGCCGCGGCGGCCTACCTGGGGGAGGCGCTCGCCGCGACCGGCACGATCCCGCCACACGACCGCGACGCGCTGCGAGCAGCGCTCACGGCCGCGGCCCCCGAGGGAGCGACGGAGACCCGGTTCGACGGAGGCTTCCGCCCGTCGCGAGACCTGGCCGCTCGGGTCGTCCGATGGGAGACGGCGGCGACGTTCGCCTGGTGAGCGGGGGGGCTGCCGCTCGGAACTCGGGGACATCCCCCATCTCGCCGAGTTTCGAGCGCATTCCCGCTCGGAACTCGGGGACATCC
>CAZEKB010000028.1:4605-7639 GCA_964512225.1 uncultured Rickettsiales bacterium
CCATCTCGCCGAGTTTCGAGCGCATTCCCGCTCGGAACTCCCTGGAATCCGCCATTCGGCAGAGTTACGCGCGGGTCCCGGCAACCCGGGATCCGCAATCCTCCAGCCATGCGCCGAGCCGTCCGCCCCGCCGCCCGCCTCGCCCTCATCTTCGCCGTCCTCGCCGCCTGCGCCCCCGTCCGGAACGAGGCCGACGAAGCCGACGACGACGTCGTCGACGGGACCCACCTCGAGACGTTGTGGCGATCCCTCGAGTCGGGGACCTGCGCGGTCGTGCCCGAGGGCGACGTCCTCCTCGCCACCGGGGCGGCCACCGGCACGACGGGGCTCTGGTACGACGTCGCGTGCGTGTGGACCGGGGGCAACGCCTCCTCCGTCACCGTCGTCGTCGACTACTTCGACGAGCGGGCCGGCGGCGACTTCGAGGCGTCCGACGTGCGCGCGGTGGATGCCGGCGGCCGGCTCGTGACCATGGAGGGCGACCTGGGATCGCTGCACGTGCTCCCCGGCGAGACCTGGACGCTCAACGGCTGGTGGGAGGGCGACTTGGTGGGCACGGACGCCGCGGGCGGGACCGCGCTCCTCGAAGCGGTCGTCTTCAAGGACTCCGCCGTCGAGTCCGTCGTCGGACGCTGAGCGCCGACCGGGACCGAGCCGACCGCCGACCGGGACCGAGCCGACCGCCGACCGGCACCGAGCCGACCGCCGACCGAGGACCGGCCGAGCCGCTCAGAGCTGAGACGTGACCTCGGTCCGCCGGACGATGGAGACGGCGCGGTCGCCGATCCCCTCCATCTCCGTGAAGACGTCGAGCAGCGCGAGCGACGTCCGCACCTGCTCCCCGTCCCCTTGGCGGAGGCGGTCGATCTCCTGCGCGCGCAGCTCCCGACGGAGCGCGTCGATGCGGTCCTCGAGCTCCTCGGCGTGCTGGGCGGCGCCCCCGGAGGCGAGGTACCGCTTGAGGTTCTCGAGCGACTCCGTGACGGCGGCGCCCATGCGGGAGACCCGAGCTCGCTCGAGATCGGACAGGTGGGTGTCCTTCTCACGCAGCCGCACCGCGATGCGGACCAGCACCGCGCAATGGTCGCCGATACGCTCCAGCTTGTGGGAGTTCGACGCGAGCTCGACGATCTTGCGCGCGGCCACCGCCGACGTGGCCGCCCGAGCGACCCGGGTCAGGTAGCCCGACACCTCGATCTCCAGCTTGTCCAGCAGGTCCTCGCGCTCGAGGATGTCCTCCACCATCGAGCCCAGCGACTCCTTCGGGTTGTCGAGGATGTGCTGCACGTCCGCGAACATCCCCGCGGCGATCTCGGTCATGCGCTCGATCTCTTTGCTGACCTGCACCAGGAGCAGCTCCGGCGTCTCCACCAGCGCGGGCACGAGGTACTTCGACTCCGTGCGCTCCGCGCGATCGGGGACCCAGCGCGTCACCAGCCGCTCCAGGTGGCCCACCAGCGGGAGCATCATCGCCGTGTTGAGGACGTTGAACAGCGTGTGGAACGCCGCGAGGTGCGTCGTGACGATGGTGCGCGCGGTGCCGAGCGCGTCGGGGTCGTCCTGAAGGGCCGTGAAGTCCACCGAGGGGCTGCCCGGCAGGACCTGATCGACGACGGGGAGCAGGAACACCCCCATGAGCGCTACGGCCCAGGCCGCGCCTACCATGTTGAATATGAAGTGAGCCCGAGCCGCCCGCACCGCCGCCGCCGGCCCTCCGATCGCCGCGAGGTTGGCCGTGGCCGTCGTGCCGATGTTCTCGCCCAGGACCATCGCCGCCGCGAGCTCGTAGGGGAGGATCCCCAGGGCGGCGAGCGTCAACGTCAGCGTCATGGTGGCCGAGCTGGACTGCAGCAGCACCGTGAGGATCGACCCGATGCCCACGAAGACGAGCGTGGAGACGAAGCTGCCGTTGGCGAAGCGCGCCACCCAGGCCATCTGCTCGCCGTCGACGTCCGGCACCGAAGACTTGAGGAGGCTCAGACCGAGGAACAGCAGCCCGAAGCCGATGAGCGTCTCCCCGATCTGCTTGCGCCGCGCGCCCCGCAGGAACGTCATCCCGAACCCGAACCCGATGGCCGGGAGCGCGAAGGCCGTGATCTTCACCTTGAACCCGAGCAACGCCACGAGCCAGCCGGTCATCGTGGTGCCGATGTTGGCCCCCATGATCACGCCGATGGCCTGGGTCAGGCTCAGGAGCCCCGCGGTCACGAAGCTCACCACCATGACCGTGGTCGCGGAGCTGGACTGCACCGCGCACGTCACCGCGAGACCCGTCAGGACGCCGCTGAATCGGTTGCCGGTGACGGCCCCGACCATCCGCTTGAGTTGACTACCGGCGACCTTCTGCAGCCCCTCCGACATCATCTTCATGCCGACGAGGAACACGCCCAGGGCGCCGAGAAGCTCGAGGAGAAGCTGAAGCGTCTTCATTGCGCCGGGACACTACGGGGGCGCGCACGGGAAGACCAGAGCGACCGAAAATGTCACAAAGGGCGATCGAAATTGTCACAGAAGCGTCGCTCACGGCGCACAGGCGACATGGCGGGGTGAGCGACGGAGGCGTACCGTGCCGATCGGTGGCTGCCGACCCCTCCCCCGTCCGGACTCCCGTAGGCGTGCGCGGCGCCCCGCGGTGGGTGCGGATCACGCTCCGGTCCGCCCACATCCTCGCCTTCTCGGGCTTCGTGGGCGGGGTCGCCTTCAACGTGGACGAAGCCCGCCTCACGCCGTGGACCGCCGCCGCCGTCGCCACCGGGCTCGCGCTCGCCGCGTCCTACGTCGTCACCGACGGACGCCGCTTCCTCACGGAGCTCCGGGGGTACGCGCTCTACGTCAAGCTGGTCCTCCTCCTGGGAGTCCCGTTCGTCTCCGAGCCGCTGCGACTGCCGCTCCTGGCCGTGATCGTCCTCCTCGCGGGCTGGTTCAGTCACATGCCGGGGACCTGGCGGTACTGGTCGCCGGGGAAGCCGAAGCCCTGGGCCTGACGGGCCCACCCACCGGGCATGAGAAACGATCGTCGCCCCGGGCACCTCGG
>CAZEKB010000028.1:7739-68163 GCA_964512225.1 uncultured Rickettsiales bacterium
ACCGCGCATGAGAAACGATCGTCGCCCCGGGCACCTCGGCCGGGCCCACCCACCGCGCATGAGAAACGATCGTCGCCCGCACCTCGTCACCCCGTTCGTTCACCCGCCGTATCAACGGATGTGATGGTCGTCAGAGCGGGATTCCTGCGTTGCTCTACGGTCGGGGGGCGTCGCACCCCCGCGGCGCTGGGAGCGAGGCGACGATGTATGAACTGCGACTCGGTTTCGTAGCGGCGGCGACGCTGCTGCTCGCGTGCAACCCTGGACCCGTGCAGGTGGCTTCGGCGCCCGTCGTGAAGGCCGCCTCTCCGGGGGACCTGACCGCCCCGCACTCGTCCACAATGCGCGACGCAGAGCCCGTCGGGGAGCCCGTCGATGCGATCCTCACCCAGGCCCCCGAGGTGCCGCCGCCCACCGGACGGACCGCGCCCGCGAAGGTCGTGGTGCACCTCGAGGTCGTGGAGAAGGTGATGCCCATCAGCGAGGGCGTCGACTACACGTTCTGGACCTTCGGCGGCGACGTTCCGGGCAGCTTCATCCGGGTTCGACAGGGCGATACAGTGGAGTTCCACCTCGCCAATCACCCCGACAGCAAGATGCCGCACAACATCGACCTGCACGCGGTCACCGGCCCCGGCGGCGGCGCGGCGAGCTCCTTCACGGCGCCCGGCCACTCGAGCCGGTTCACGTTCAAGACCCTCAACCCCGGCCTGTACGTCTATCACTGCGCCACCGCCCCGGTGGGCATGCACGTCGCCAACGGCATGTACGGGCTGATCCTCGTGGAGCCGCCCGAGGGGCTGCCCGAGGTGGATCGCGAGTACTACGTGATGCAGGGCGACTTCTACACGGTGGGCAAGTACCGAGAGAAGGGGCTGCAGCCGTTCGACATGCAGAAGGCCATCGAGGAGAACGCGACATACGTCCTCTTCAACGGTCGCGAGGGCTCCCTGCTGGGTGACAACGCGCTCCAGGCGAACGTGGGCGAGCGCGTCCGCCTCTACGTGGGCAACGGCGGACCCAACCTGGTCTCCAGCTTCCACGTCATCGGCGAGATCTTCGACAACGTGCACTACGAGGGCGGCCTCAAGGGCCAGGAGAACGTGCAGACCACCCTCATCCCCGCGGGCGGCGCGGCCTTCGTCGAGTTCGAGGTCGAGGTCCCCGGCACCTACATCCTCGTCGATCACTCGATCTTCCGGGCGTTCAACAAGGGCGCGCTGGGGATGATGAAGGTCGAGGGCGCCGAGGCGAAGGGCATCTACTCGGGCAAGGAGGTCGACGCGACCTACCTCGCCGACAAGGCCGACGAGGGCTCGCCCGTCGTGATCGCGAAGGCCGCCGCCTCGGGCGCTTCCAAGGCGGACCGCATCGCCGCGGGCAAGGCGCTGTTCGCAGGCACCTGCTCGACCTGTCACATGGCGGACGGCGCCGGCGTCGACAACGTCTTCCCGCCCCTCGCGGGCTCGGACTACGTCGCCGCGGCCGGGGCGCAGAAGATCGCCGGGATCGTCCTCAACGGGCTCACCGGCCCCGTCAAGGTCAACGGCAAGGACTACAACTCGGTCATGCCGCCGATGTCGCAGCTGAACGACGACGAGATCGCCAACATCACGACCTTCGTCCTCAACAACTGGGACAATCCCGGAGGCGAGATCAGCGCCGAGGCCGTCGCCAGGCTGCGGGCAGGCACCGATCGACCGCCGGGCGCCGCTCACTAGCACGCCGAGGGAGACCGTTTGCGAGTCCTCGTCCCCCTGCTGGCCGTCTCCGTCCTCGCGGGGGCGCCGGCGGCGCTGCACGACGTCGGACCGGGGACCTGGCGACCCCTCTACCCCGCCGAGGGCGAAGAGGAGATCCGGGTCCCCGCGTTCCGGCTCGAGGAGCGGACCGTGACCAACGCGGAGTTCCTCGAGTTCGTCGCCGACCACCCGGAGTGGCGGCGCGGCGAGGTGCCCGCGCTGTTCGCGGACGAGGGCTACCTCGGCCACTGGGAGGCGCCGCTCTCCGCGGGCGCGGCGATCCGGGACCGCCCGGTGACGCGCGTGAGCTGGTGGGCTGCTCGCGCCTTCTGCGAAGCGCGGGGGCGACGCCTGCCCTACGAAGCGGAGTGGGAGCTCGCCGCGATGGCGTCCGCCACGAAGAAGGACGCGACGAAGGACCCGGAGCACCTCGCGAAGATCCTCGCCTGGTACGCCCGCCCCTCCGACCACCTCGCCGACGCGGGCACCGGGCCGCCCAACGCGTGGGGCGTCCGGGACCTCCACGGCTCGGTCTGGGAGTGGGTCGAGGACTTCCAGTCCGCCCTCGTCACGGCCGACAACCGGGAGGACGGCACCGTCGACACGTCTCGCTTCTGCGGCGCAGGGGCCGTGTCCGCCGCGGTGAAGGAGGACTACGCGGCGTTCATGCGCCTCGCCTTCCGCTCGTCGCTCTCGGGGAGCTACACGACCAAGAACCTGGGGTTCCGGTGCGCCGCGGACCCCGACGATGGGGAGCCGAGATGAACCGAGCCCTGATCGCAGCGATTCTCCTGAGCGCCGGCTGCAGCGGGTCCGGCGGGCAGGACGCCCAACGGCCCGACGCGCCCGCGGACCACGACGCACACGCGATGGACCACGACGCACACGCGGGCATGGACCACGACGCACACGCGGGCATGAACCACGAGGCGCTGCCCGCCGCCGAGACGGTGCCGGGGGCGTCGCTTCACCAGCTCGAGGTCCCCCTGACCTCGCACGCGGGCGAGCCCATCGACTGGAGCGGCTTCCGCGGAGGCCCGGTCCTCGTGAGCATGATCTACACGTCGTGCTCCACGGCCTGCCCGATGATCGTGGCCGAGGTCATGCGGATCCACGAGGCGGCGGGGGTGCCGAACGCGAAGGTGCTGCTCGTATCCATGGACCCGGAGCGGGACACCCCCGAGGCGCTCGCCGCCATGAAGGCGAAGCACGACCTGGGGCCGGAGTGGACGCTCGCGCACTCCGACGACGCGGGGACGCGCATGGTGTCGGCCGCCCTGGGGGTGCGCTACCGCAAGCTGCCCAGCGGCGACTTCAACCACAGCCAGGTCATCGCGCTGCTCGACGGCGACGGCGTCATCGCCGCGCGCGCCGAGAGCCTGGGCCCCCAGCGGGACGTCGTGATCGCGGGCCTGAAGACCCTCGCTAGGTAGGGTGCACACCCTCGCCGCGGGGCTGTTCGGCGGGCGGGCCGACGTCGTCATCGACGCGGTCCTGCTCTCCACGCTGGTCCTGGTGCCGCTCATCGTCTTCGCCTGGCTCCACGCCCGCGGCGGCCGCTACCTCGAGCACCGCAATACGATGCTCGTCACGACCGTGCTGCTGTTCATCGCGGTGACGGCCGTGGAGATGGACCTGCGCGCGATGGGCGGCCTCTTCGTCCTCACCGAGGGAGGTCGGTTCTCCGGGACGACGTTCCTGAAGGTCTCCGCCTACCTGCACGTCGCCATCTCGACCGTCACCGGCGTGTGGTGGGCGGGGCTCATCGGCGTCAGCCTGTGGAAGTTCCCCAGTCCCCCCGAGCCCGGCGCGTTCGGGCGGTACCACCGGTTCGGGGGCCGGGCCGCGCTCGTCCTCATGGGCCTCACGGGCATCACGGGCCTGGAGCTCTACTTCATCGCCTTCGTCCTGTGACGGGCGACGCGGGGCTCAGAGCAGGGCGGCGTCCAGGACCAACGCGAGCACGAGCGCGGGCAGGTAGGCCAAGGCCGCGAAGAAGAAGCGACGGGTGACGTCCCGCCCCGCCCCCGGGCGCAGCAGGGCGCCCGCGGCGCGACATACGTACAGCCCGAGCGCGACCGCGACGACGGCGTAGACCCCGCTCGCGAGCGGGGTCGCGGCGAGGGCGAGGCTCGCCACCAGCAGGGCCCAGGACCACGCGACGGCGCGCACGCGCGCGCCCCGGTCCCCCCGGTCCGCCACGATCGTGACGATCCCGGCGCGGGCGTAGTCGTCCCCGCTGAGCAGCGCGACGCCGATGAAGTGGGGCACCTGCCAGGCGACGAGCACCGCGAACAGCAGCCACGCCTCCAGGGCGAGGGCCCCGCCGGCGGCGACCCACCCCATCAGCGGAGGCACGGCCCCGGGCACCGCCCCCACCAGCAGGGCCCAGCCGCTGCGCCGCTTCATCGGCGTGTAGACGCATACGTACGCGAGCCAGGCCCCGACGCCCAGGGCGGCCGCCCCCGGATCCACGACCCACAGGGGGGGCAGGGACGCCAGCAGGGTGACGAACCCGAACGTCGCCGCCGCGCCCGCGTCCATCCGGCCCGCGGGCAGCGGCCGGTTCCGAGTCCGCGCCATGAGGGCGTCGGTGTCCTGCTCGAGCACCTGGTTCATCGCATTCGCCGAGCCGACGATGAGCGTCGTGCCCCCCAGCAGCGCGAGGAGCCGAACCGGGTCGAACCCACCCCCCGCGAGGGCGTACGCCCCGAGCATCACCAGGACGTTCATCGCGGTCAGCGTGGGCTTCGTCAGCTGAAGCAGATCCGCCGCGACCCGGCGCGCAGGCACCGCGGGCACCGTCCGCGCGGGGCGGATCGAGAGAGGGGAGATCAGGTCGACGGACATCGGACACCTCCTCGTCGTGGTCGGGCTCGGGTCGTCACGCTCACCACCAGTCGAAGCCGTCGTTGCGGCCGAAGAGGACGACGCGGCGTTCGCGCGGACGGAACTCCAGGGTTCGGTGTTCGGTCCAGTCCCAGGCGGACGCGTCGAGCCGATCGCCGAGCTGCACCCGGACCTCGTGAGGCCCCGGGGCGACCGCGAGCGTCTCCAGGGCGATGCTGTTGCCGTCGCCCCAGATGCCCTTGGGCGGGTACGCCCGATCGAGGACGAGCTCGCCGTCGACGTGGACCCGGAGCCGCACGTCGGCCCGGCGACGCTCGCAGATGCGCTCCCGACGCATGTGCACCGGCGTGTTCGCGAGCTCCTCGGCGCTGGGCACGCGACAGTCCTCCCCCACCCGGCCGGGGTGCTTGAACGATACGACGAGCACCGGCTCGTCCCCCGCCGCGGGCCACCACGGGCCCACGCTCATCGCCGCCACCACGACCCCGATGGCGGCCGCCAGCCCCACCCCCGCCACGGCCGACGCGCGTCGCGACGGCGGGGGCGCAGCGCCCCCGTCCAGGGCCTCGATCAGCGCGTCCACGCCGCCCCGGGGGAACCGAACCACGCGCACCGCGCTCGCGTCGACCTTGTCCCGTCGCAGCTCGGGCTCCCGACGCCCGTCCAGGCGCTCCTCGATCCAGGCCGGCCCCTCCCGGAAGCGGCAGTTCGCGGGCCCGCAGGCGCCGATGACGACCTCCTTCGCGCCGCTGCGCAGCGCCCGCTCCACCAGCAGCGGGTGGACCCAGCCCGCGCACGGGACCGGCAGGATCCGCCACCCCGGCAGCGCGTCGCACCGACCGGACGCTTCGTCCACCTCGAGCAGCTCTCCCGCCCCGTCGGCGCACAGGACGGCCAGGCTCTCGGCCCGCCCCGCCACCAGGGCTTCGGCCATCCACCGGCCCACCGTCTTGCGGGCGAGGAGGCTCGGCCACGCGGGCACGCCCACGCCGCCGGTGTCGCACGAGCCGGTGCAGATGCTGCAACCGACGCAGAGGGCCTCGTCCACCAACGCCTGGGACTCGAAGGGCTTGTCGTCTTCGCGCGGCACCATCGAGATGGCGCTGTACGGGCAGTCGGCTTCGCACTTGCGGCACGAGTTGCACAGCGACGCCTCCACCACCGCCGGGCGAGCGCGGGCGCCCACGAGCGCCCACGGCACCACGAAGCCGACGGCCCCGACCCCGAGCAGCAGCGCCCACCCGAGCCCGACGCTCATGCGCTCGGCGAGCACCAGGGGCGCGAGGTACCACCAGTCGAGCGGGAAGCCGCCGGGCTCCACCGCGAGGCGCGCCGGGCCCGCCGTGTCCGCGGGCAGGGCGACCGAGAGCAGGACGAGGGAGCCGACGATCCAGGCGGTCATCACCCGCCCGGTGATCCAGTTCGCGCGCGCGAGCCGGGTGATGTGCAGCCACAGCGCCACCACCGCCGCGAAGGGCACGAGCATGTGGATGAAGAAGATGACGAAGAACAGGAGCGTGTTGACGCGCTCGTCCACCAGGAACGACCGACTCAGGGGATCGATGAAGATCGGCAGGACGTCGAGGAACTTGGCCGTGGCGAGGGCGATCTGCCGGGCGCGCTCGTCCCACACCAGCCAGTAGCCCGTCCAGCCCGTCAGCCACAGGACGCCGATCACGAACACGCCGGTGACCCAGGCGAGCCACCGCGAGCCGCCGAAGCGACGGGCGAAGAAGAGCTTGAGCGCGTGCACCGCGAGGAAGAACACGCAGGCGTCGGAGCTGTAGCGATGCAGCGAGCGCACGAGCCCCGCGGTCCACGGCTGCGCGTCCATCGCCACGACCGAGTCCCAGCTCTGGTGGATGCTGGGGACGTACCAGAGCAGCAGCAGGATGCCGCTGACCAGGGCCACGATGAACGTCGTATTGGCGATGGCCCCGGTGCGAGCGAAGGGGTTGAGGTCCTCGGGCAGGAAGGTGTCGATCGCGCGATCGGCGGCGGTGAAGGGCCGCTCCAGCAGCTTGAGGAGCCCCTCGCCGCGCACCGGCGGCTCCGGCGACGCGTCCCCCACGGGCCGACGCGCGAGCTGCACGATGGGCGGCGCGTTCACGGTCAGCTCGCGCCGGGGCTGCTCGGTGGGGGCACCTCACGGATCAACACCTCCAGGGCGGTGCTCAGCCAGCGCTCCTGCTGGGGCCCCAACGCCAGTCGGAACGCGATCCGTCCGTCGCGCCCGACCAGGATGAACTGGTTCGAGTGGTCGATCACCCCGGTCGCCTCGTCCCGTTCTCGGGCCACGCCGAGCCGGTCGAGGAGCTCGTTCACCCGGGGCGGGGGCCCGGTGAGGAGGCGATACGTGGGGGACTCCAGCCCGTGCATCTCCGCGAGGGCCCGGAGCTGCGCCGGTCGGTCTGCGGCGGGGTCCATGGTCACGGCCCACACCTGCACCGCGTCGCGCAGCTCGGGCGCGAGCCCCTCCACGGCGCGCTTCGACTCCGACAGCAGCCGCGGGCACGTGTGGGGACACGACGCGTACACCGAGGTGAGGAGCGTCACCCGACCGAGGAGGTCGTCCGTCGCCACCCCGACGAGGTTCTGATCCACCAGATCGATGGCCGGCGGCAGGTGCCGGGTGCGCAGGGCGTCCGCCGGGAAGGGCAGCTCGCCGTCCAGGGGGGTCGGCCCCGTCGACACCATCGCGGTGAGCCCGAAGCCGACGCCGAGCACCAGCGCGAGGCCCGCCCCGGCCCAGCGCAGGACGGAGCCCCGGTGCTTCTCCCAGCCGTCCGCGAGGGGCACCCTCCACACCGCGTAGACGACCCCGATCAGCATGAGCGGGTTGACCAGGAGCATGACCAGGTAGGCGACCTGCAGCTCGCCCGTCGCGGGGTCGTACCCGAGACACCAGACCTTGAACTGGGCGGCGAAGGCCGCCATCTCGCCGTCCCCGTCGGGGATCGCCAGCATGGCCAGGAGGAGGAGCGGCCAGCCCGTCAGGACCGCCAGGAGGAAGGCGGGGAACCGCCGCCCCTCCAGGAAGTCCTGCAGGACCGTCAACACACCGACTCTGTCGGAGCGTGGCAAGGGCGCTCCTCCTCCCGCGTCAGCGCACCCACCAGACGTCGGCGAGCGCCTTCCAGTTGGCGAAGTAGTAGACCGCGAAGCAGACCAGCAGCAGGATGACCAGGGCGAAGGCCCCGGGCGTCCGGTGCACCAGGTTCTCGTCCGCCACGGGCGCCGGCGCCGGGGTCCACTGGGACATGGGCCCGCCCTTGTTCGACTTGCCCAGGAAGACCGCCGCGACGGTCAGCAGGATGAAGAGCAGCAGGCCGAGGAAGGCGAGGATGCCGCCGACCCCCACGCCCGCCAGCATCAGCGTCGCGCCGGCGTCGAACGAGTGTCCCATCGCCGCGCCCGTGAACTCGACGTCCCAGTGCCGCCTCGGGACCCCGTAGGAGCCCGCGAACGACATGCTGAGCGACAGGAACACCACCCCGAAGGCGAAGATGTAGGGCTGCAGCTTGGCGAGGCCCTTCGCGTAGAACTCCCGCTGGAAGATCAGGGGCACGACGTAGTACGTCAGCCCCATGAACGCGAGCGTGGTCCCGCCCACGACCGTGGCGTGGAAGTGCCCGGGGATCCGCAGGGTGTTGTGGGCGATGATGTTGATCTGCTGCGTCCCGAGCGTCACCCCGGTGATGCCCCCGATGAACCCGAATATCGCGAGCGACAGGAACGTCGCCGAGAAGGCCGGGTTGCCCCAGGGAGCCTTCGCCAGCCAGGTGAACAGGCCGCTCACGTACCCCCGGCCGCGCTGCACCGATTCGATGGCGGCGGGCACCGTGAACCCGTGGATCATCGAGGCCAGGACCGCCAGGTACATGGCGTAGGACGTGTTCCAGATCTTCCACTCGGCGCCCACGCCCGGGTCCACGAGGAGGTGGTGCGCGGAGGCGATGTTGATGAACAGGATGTAGAAGACGAAGGCGCCGCGGCAGACCGTCTCGTTGAGGGGCTTGGCCCCCGTCGTGAGGTACGCCAGCAGGTACCAGATCGCGACCATCGCGCACACGTTCACCTGCTGGCTGGAGTGACCGAGCGCCCACCAGATCAGCCGGTACCAGCCCGCGTCCACGGTCTCGACCCAGCCCAGCGACCAGGCGAACGTCGGGAGCATCACGATGGCGCCGTGCAGCAGCGTGCCCACCGCGATGATCGCCGCGGCCGTGGCCCCGAAGACCACGAGCGGGACCGAGCCCTCGTACGTCTTGTCGCGCTTCGCGATGTAGATGCAGCCGAAGTAGTTGAAGACTCCGATCAGCGTGCCCACCGCCACCAGGATGATCCCGCCGTAGAAGGCGGGGCTGCCCTTGAGGGGGACGTACGACGTCATCAGGACGTCGCTGTTGCCCTGGAAGATGGCGACATCGACCATCACCGCGCCCACCAGCATCATCCCGAAGGACACCCAGGCGGCGGCCTTGCTCGCGAGCCTCGAGTTGAGGAGCGTCGTGCCGCAGAAGTACAGGACCGCGATCTCGAAGAACAGGATCCAGAAGATCAGCATGTTGAGGCCGTGCAGCGTGAGCACCCGGTAGAACCAGTCGGCCGGGAGCAGGTGCACGGCGGGCCAGCGGGTGAGCGCCAGTCCGATGGCGGCGACGCCGCCGATGAGCAGGAACACGACCGCGCAGACCGCGTTCAGCTTGATGAAGAGTTGTGCGTTGAGACAGACGGGCAGGCCGGTCGTATCGCAGGTGCGCACCTCGTTCGCTTTGAAATTGCCCACGGGTTGCTCCTATTCGACGATGACTCGGCTGACCATCGTGTGATGGCCGATGCCGCAGAACTCGTTGCAGATGATCGAGTACTCGCCCGCCACGGTCGGCGTCAGCGTCAACACGTGGTCGTAGCCGGGCGAGATCTGGAAGTTCATGTTCATGGGTTGCAGCGAGAAGCCGTGCGAGAGGTCGGCCGAGCTCATGTGGAGTCGGTACGACTGGTCCTTCTTCAGCTTCAGGACGGCGGGCTGGAAGCTCCACATCCGGGCCAGCAGGTACACGTCGCTGCCGGGGGCGGGGGCCACGACGTCCATCCCGGAGACGGTCTCTCCGGTCTTGTTCGCCTCGACGAAGCGCTGGGTGCGCTCCACGAACGCCGCGGGGTCGACCCGGTAGGCCTCACCCGTGCTGTTCTGTTTGCCCTTGAAGTGCCAGTACGGCATCGCGAGGAACATCAGCAGGCACCACACGAGGGCGATGCCCACCCACGCGCGCTCGAGGCCGGTGGGCGCTTGGAACCAGTCGCTCCGGGGAGGGAGGATGCTCATGGCGCCCTCCTACGGCAGCGTCGCGTCGGGGATGCTCGCCAGATCGAGCCAGCCCCACGCGGTGTAGGAGATGAACAGGACGGCCAAGCTCAAGGCCAATAGGAGCCATGGGTTGTCCATGAGCTTCTGCAACGGGTGTTTGTTCATGCCGGGGTCCGCCATTCCGTCCTCCCTGAGGGTTCGAGCGGGAGCCGAGGCTCGACGAGCCGCTCCCCCCGCCACGCTTTGATCACCAAGACCAGGTACAAGACCCCCCCCGCGACCGCGAGCAGGCCGCCGATCCCCATCACCCCCAGGCCGACGTACTCGGCCGTCGATCGGATCTGCTGCTCGGTCCCGTAGGTCTTGCGGGCCATGCCGTGCGCGCCCGCGAAGCCGAAGCCCGCCGCGAACACCATCTGGCCCACGCCGAATACCACCGGCTGCCACCCCGCGGCCCAGCGCTGACGGGCCGTGCGCAGGGTCAGGCCCAGCGGCGCCAGGACCAGCCACGTGCCCGCCATGAACGCCGCGGTCACGGCGCCGATCGACGCGTGGTAGTGGGCGGGGACCATCGTGTTCGAGCCCCGGATGAGCGCCCCGAGGACGAACCCGAGCACGGTGAGCCCGGCGCTGACGTAGAAGCCCAGCAGCCGCGGATCGGCGAGCCCCTTGGCGGGGAGACGCGACTCCGCGTGCGCCCGCCACAGACCGCGCACGCAGGCCACGAAGAAGATCGTGACGACGGGGAAGATCCCCCAGCGCATCAGCAGGGTGAACCCCGCGCGGTACGCCCCCGTCGTCGTGCCCTGCATCGCCAGGAAGGGGGCGGCGAGCATCGGCGCGAGCAGCAGCCCGAAGAGCGCGGCCGCGGCGCGACGCCCGAGGGGGGGCGTGCCCAGGGCCGAGGACAGGAGCATCAGCCAGACGACGAGCATCCCCGCCACGCTCGCGACCTGCAGGACGTGGCCCCCGCCCCAGAAGCCGACCTCGTAGAACGTCTCCGTGGGCAGCGTCGACGGGGTGGTCGAGAACGACAACGCGAACGTGAACAGCGCGATCAGGAACAGCATCGCCGCGGCGCGCAGCCCGGGCCGCGCCGCGGGCGGGAGGGGGATGGCCCCGAACCGCGCCTCGTAGTTCGGGTGCAGTCGGCGGTCGGAGAGCGCGACCCCGGCCCCGACGAAGAACGCCGCCAGCCCCGCGAGGAAGACCGGGTGGTCCAGGACCGGGATGTAGTTGGAGAGGACCGGCGTGGCAGTGGGCGCGGCGGCCCCCACCACCATCGCGGCGATGCCCGACCCCGCGAGCAGGTGTGCCCTGTGGCAGGCGCGCGCGCCCGTGCCCTTCGACGGCAGCAGGAACCACAGACCCACGAGGAAGCAGTAGAACCAGGTGACCAGGGCGAGGGCCACGTGGACCACGAGGCCGCGTCGGAAGAGCCCCGGGTCGGAGAAGAGCCGGTCGAACGGAGGCATCCGTCCGATGACGAGGAGCAGGGCGAAGATCCCGGCGAGCAGGAGCACGCCGACCGCCATGCCGATCCACGTTCTGGCGGCCGCTGCGTCGAGCTCTCGAGCGGGTCGTGGGTCGTCGCCGTGCATGGCCACCTCCCGCGCGGCACCGCGCAACCGCGCGCCCGGCGACGGATCCAGTTCCGCAGCCAAGTGCAACGACCTTAATGGATGGCTTTATCCACTGGATATGACATTGATCGGTTCTAAGGTCGCGAAATACTGCGCTAGTTGACCCGCCAGCACCCGTAAACCAGCCAGATCAATAGATATATTCATCCTCTCACTTTGCGGGGTACTCTCCCCACCAGAGACTCCTTTGATCACCGATCTCCCCCTCACCGTCCGGTACGCCCTCGCCGCCTCCGTGTGCCTCGCGGCGAACTACGGCCAGGCTCGCCTGAGCGGCAAGAAGATCGCCGAGCGCACGGGCATCCCCGCGGCGTTCCTGGCGAAGATCCTCCGGGAGATGGGCCGGGCGAAGCTGATCGCCGGGGAGCGGGGCCACCACGGCGGCTATCAGCTGACCCGGCCCCCGACGGACATCCTCCTCGCGGACGTCCTGGACGCGGTGGGCGGCCCCGGGGAGCCCCGCAGCCGCGTGTGCGCGATGGGCGACCGCGACTGCGGCGGCGACCACCCGTGTCCGCTGCACGACCTCTGGTCCGTGGCGACGGCCCCCATGACCCGGCTGGCGGAGACCGTCACGCTCGACCGCCTGGTGCGACTGAGCCGCAAGCAGCAAGACGACTGACGGGGGTGCTCGGCGCCCCGGCCCCGGGGACCGGTCAGCCGCGGAGCGTGCGCAGGGCGATGTCCGGCCGGTCCGTGACGATCCCGTCCACCCCCGCGGCCGCGAGCCGCCGCATCTGCTCGGGTTCGTTCACGGGCCAAACGTGCACCTCGCGGCCGGCGTCGTGGGCCGCGCGCACGTCGCCCTCCCCCACCACCCGGGACTGGGGCAACAGCACCCG
Source organism: uncultured Rickettsiales bacterium (assembly GCA_964512225.1). GTDB lineage: Bacteria > Myxococcota_A > UBA796 > UBA9615 > UBA9615 > CAZEKB01. The sequence continues at coordinate 20,128 of CAZEKB010000028.1, forward strand.
AACGTCGAGCCGCCCCGCGAGGCGGGGTTTGCCGAACGCGGCGTCGCGAACCGTCCGGCGCAGGCCCCGGTCACCGCCGAGCGGGGGGTACACCAGCCCGAGCGGGAGCCGCGAGCCCGCCGCGCGGATGCGGAGCAGGCTGAACACGTTGTAGGACGATACGAGCAGGCGGTCGAAGGGCCCCATGCGGGCGATGAGCGCGGCGGCCGCCACCGCCGTGCCGTCGCCGCGCACCCCGTACTCCTTGACCTCCACGTGGATCCCGACCCGCCCCCGGAAGGTCTCGAGGACCTCCGTGAGGCCGGGGACCCGGGCGCCCGCGAACGCGGCGCTGAAGTGGGACCCCACGTCCGCCGACTGCAGGTCCGCCAGCGACAGCTCGGCGACCCGCTCCTCGGCCCCGGCGAGGCGCCGGAGGTCGGGCTCGTGGATGACGACCAGCTCGCCGGTGCCGCAGGTCTGGACGTCCAGCTCGATCCAGTCGACCCCCAGGGCGACGGCGCCTTCGAAGGCCTCCATGGTGTTTTCGGGGGCCAGACCCGCGCCCCCCCGCTGGGCGTGGACCTCGATCCCGCCGGGGGAACGATCGGCGGCTGGGTCCGGCGGATCCACGCGACGAGCGTAGCCGCCGCTCCGCAGCCCGGCCGCGGAAAGCCGCATGGTGCAGTCCGGGGGCTTCTGGTAGCCCCTCGTCATGGCCTCCGCCGACCGCCCCCGAGCCGCCGCCGAGTGGCGCCGAACCCTCGGGATCGTCGCCTCCGGCGTCCTCCTGTTCGAGACGCTCAGCGGCCTGGCGATCCAGTGGCTGCCCTTCAGCGTCCCCAACCAGCTGAACGTGCTGCTGCACACGGCCGTGGGCCTCGCGTTCCTGGGGCCCGTCGCCTGGTACCAGTGGCGCCACTGGCGCCTCTACCGAAGCCGCCCGCGCACCCACGTCAAGGTCACCGGCTACCTCGCCATGTTCGCGACGTTGGTGGCGGTCGTCTCGGGGCTCGTGCTCACCGCCCAGGCGCTGTGGGGGACGCGCATCGGGTGGGCCTGGGACACCGCCCACGTCGTCACGGTGTACGCGCTGCCCGCCGCGGTCCTGCCCCACGTGCTCGCCTTGCGGAAGCGGGTCTCCCGAGGGTCCGCCGTCGCCGCCGTGCGGGCCGTCGCGGTCGCGGCGGACCGTCACTTCGCGCTCGTCACCGCGGTGTGTGTCGCCCTCGCGGCGCTGATGTGGCCGGCGTCCATGGCGGTCACGCCCGTCGCCTGGAACGACGAGCTGCCCGAGGATTACGTCCACCTCTACGGCGAGGACCAGCCGTTCGCGCCGAGCCTCGCCCGCACCGCGACCGGCGGCGCCCTCGACGACCGCTCTCTGTCCGGGTCCGCCGCCTGCGGGACCGCGTCGTGCCACGAGGCGATCTACGACGAGTGGCAGGTGAGCGCGCACCGCTGGTCGGCCATGGACGCGGCCTTCCAGAAGGTCCAGTCGGTGATGGCCGAGCAGAACGGGGCCGAGTCCACCCGCTACTGCGGCGGCTGCCACGACCCGATCTCGCTGTTCTCCGGCACGAAGCGGCTGTTCGTCGACGACCTCACCAGCCGGGTCGGGTTCCAGGAGGGGATCTCCTGCGTCGCCTGCCACGCGATCCAGGAGACGGACGTGAAGGGCAACGCCGCCTACGTCATCGACCGGCCCGACCGCTACCTGTTCGAGCTGGAGGACGACGGCCCGGCGCGCGTGGCGGGCGACTTCCTGATCCGCGCCTACCCGCGGCACCACGTGGAGACGCTGCAGCACAAGCTTTTCAAGGCCCCCGAGTTCTGCGCGGCCTGCCACAAGCAGTTCATCGACGAGTCGATCAACCAGGTCGGCTGGGTGCAGCTCCAGAACCAGTTCGACAACTGGCGCAAGAGCCGATGGAACGAGCCCGGGGATCCCGAGACGACCATCGAGTGTCGTGAGTGCCACATGCCGCTGATCGACTCGCAGGACCCGGCCGCGGGGGACGACCTCGACTACAACCGCGCGCCCAGCGACGGCAAGCACCGCAGCCATCGCTTTCTCGCGGCGAACCAGTTCATGCCCACCGCCCTGAACCTCGACGGCGCGGAGGAGCAGGTGGAGCTCACCGAGCGCTGGCTCCGGGGCGAGCTGGAGGTCCCGGAGATCGCCCACAAGTGGAAGCCCGGGCCCGCCGTGCCCGTGGAGCTGGTGGTGCCCGAGGCCGTCGAGGCGGGGGGGCCCGTGCACATCCAGGCGGTCATCACGAACAACAAGGTCGGGCACGACTTCCCCACCGGACCCCTCGATATCATCCAGGCGTGGGTGGAGATCGAGGTGACGGACCAGGACGGCAACGTCGTGTTCGAGTCCGGCAAGCGCACCGAAGACCACTTCATCGAGCCCGGCGCCTTCCTCTTCAAGGCCGAGCCGGTGGATCAGTTCGGGCAGCTGATCGACCGCCACAACCTCTGGGAGATGGTCGGGGTGCGCTACCGGCGCGCGCTCTTCCCGGGCTTCACGGACCAGGCGAGCTACAGCTTCTCCTGCCCCGGCACCGTCGAGATCCGCGACGCCGTCGATGCGGTCGCGGGGGAGCCCGACGTCGATCTGGACGAAGACGTCGAGTTCGTCGCGCCGGGGAACGTCACCGAGCTGAACGTGACGGCCCGGCTGCTCTACCGCAAGGCGGACCAGTTCCTCCTGAACTTCCTGTTCGGCGAGGACTCCGGCCTCACCGCGCCGGTCACCGCGATGTCCGAAGACAGCAAGGTGATCCCGGTGCGGCCCGGCTGACCGCGTGGCGCGCCCGTCCAACCGCGCCCGACGGGCCCGGCTCGCCTGGTGGGGGGCCGGGCTCTTCGTCGCGATCGCGGCGGGCGTGGTCGCCTCGAACAACAGCCCTCGGGGCGTCTATCGGCCGGGCGAGGACGTCGAAGGGCTGACCTCCGAGCTGGACCGGGAGCTGGGCGGCGAGCGGCCGTCCCGGCGGTTCGTGGACGCGAGCGAGGAGGCGGGCGTCCGCTTCGCGCACTTCGAGGGGCCCCGCACGTCGCAGCTCCCCGAAGACATGGGCTCGGGGGCCGCCTGGGGCGACTACGACGGCGACGGGTTCCCGGACCTCTACCTCGTGAACGCGGGCCCGCTGCCGACCCCCGACCGGCCCGCCCCGCCCTCGCCCCGCGCGGCTCTCTTCCGCAACAACGGAGACGGGACGTTCACCGAGCGGGCGCAGCAGGCGGGGGTGGACCACACCGGGCTCGGGATGGGCGCGGCCTGGGCCGACTACGACGGCGACGGCGCGCTCGACCTCGTGGTCACGTCCTACGGCGGGATCGCCCTGTACCGGAACCGGGGCGACGGGACCTTCCTGGAGCGGGCCGCCGCGGCGGGGCTCGGCGACTTCGAGGGCTTCTGGGCGGGCGCGTCCTGGGCCGACTACGACCGCGACGGGTGGGTGGACCTGCACGTCGCGGGGTACGTCCGCTACGACCCGACGTTCGCGGCGCGCGGCGCCGGCAGCTACGACTCGGAGGCGCCCCCGGCGCTGAACCCGTCGGCCTTTCCGCCCGAGCGGAACCTCCTGTTCCGCAACCTCGGGGACGGCACGTTCGAGGAGGTGGCGAGGACCGCGGGCGTGCTCGGCGATCGGGGGCGCAGCCTCGAGGGGCTGTGGGCCGACGTCGACGACGACGGCTGGTTGGACCTGTACGTCGCCAACGACGTGTCCGACAACGAGCTGCACCGGAACCTCGGCGACGGCACCTTCGAAGACGTGGGGCACGCGGCCCACGTCGCGGACTACCGCGGGGCCATGGGGATCGCCGCGGGCGACTGGGACGGCGACTCCGACCTCGACCTGTTCGTCACCCACTGGGTCGCCCAGGAGAATGCGCTCTACCGCAGCCTGAAGGCGGAGGACCCGCCCGGCGCGCCCGTGCGTTTCCGGGACGAAGCGGACCGGTTCGGCCTCGGCCAGGTCGCCCTCGACTACATCGGCTGGGCGACCTCCTTCTTCGACTTCGACAACGACGGCGTCCTGGACCTGTACGTCGTGAACGGCAGCACCCTGCAGCGTCGCGACGACCTCACCCGCCTCGTCCCCATGCGCGACCTGGTGTTCTGGGGCCGCGGCGCCGAGGAGGGCTTCTTCGACCTGGGCGAAGCGGCCGGGGCCTGGTTCGCGGAGGAGGCCGTGGGTCGCGGGGGCGCGCTCGCCGACTACGACCGGGACGGGGACCTGGACCTCGTCGTTCTCAACCACGGGGGGCCCGCGGTGCTGCTGCGCAACGACGGCGAGGGCGGACACTGGCTCGAGGTCTCGCTCACGGCGGACGGGGGCAATACGGCGGCCCTCGGGGCGACCGCCCGGGTGACGGCGGGGGGCCGCAGCCACGTGCGGGGGGTGGGGCTCCAGAGCTCCTACCTGGGACAGAACGAGCTCGTCCTGCACTTCGGGCTGGGGGACGCGGAGCGCGTGGACGCGCTGGAGGTGCGGTGGCCCGACGGCGCTTCCCAGCGGTTCGAGGGGCTGGAGGTGGATCGGCTGGTGAGCTTGAAGCAGGGCGGCGAGCTCGCCGCGGCGACGTCCCCGGGAGACCACCAGGAGCGGGTGCGCCGGTTCTGGATCGCGCTGCGGGAAGCGACGCGCCTGCGGATCGCGGGCCGCCTCGACGACTCGGCCGAGCGGTATCGGGAGGCGCTGACGTACGACCCCCACCACGAGGACGCGCTGTACTACCTGGGCAACGTCCTCCTGAGCCTCGAAGACGCGGCGGGGGCGCGCCACGCCTGGTCCAAGCTCGCCCACGAGGCGCCGGGGTCGGCGCGGGCGCACCAGCGTCTCGGCGACTTGAGCCTGTGCCTCGAGCGACCCGAGCTGGTGGACCTCGCCGAGGCCGAGGCGCGCTTCGGGCGGGCCCAGCAGATCAACATGGAGGAGACGGGTGCGCTGGTGCGCCTGGGCGAGACCGCGCTCCTCCGCGGCGACTCCGTCCTCGCCCGGGAGCGGCTGGAGCACGCGACCGCCACCAACCCGCGGGCGGCCACCGCCTGGCTGCTGCAGGCGTGGCTCGCGGACGGAGCGGGGCGAGACGACCAGGCCGGGGAGTTGTTCGCCCGAGCGCTCGTGGCGGCGGCGCCCGTCGGGGCGCCCGCGGGCCTCCCCGCAGGCGAGGGGGACACCCGCGCGGGCAGCGTCCCCATGGCGGCCGCTCAGCTCCCTTGCCGCGGCCTCGCCGGGGCGACCGACGAGCTGACGCGCGGGGACCCCGAGGGGCGGCGGGCGGCGGCCTTCGCCCGCATCGACGCCCTCCTCAAGGGCGTCGGCGACCGTCGTCGATGACCTCGAGTCCCCGCCCCCGGGCGGGCGCGGCGGGCGTCATCGCGCAGCCGTCGCACGCGTCGGGGTCCGTCCCGCAGCCGTGCGGAGCCGGCTCGCCGTGGCCCGCCGCCTGCTGGATGAGGAACCACAGGATGCAGGCGGCGCCGAGGCCGAGGATGGCGAGGACGTGCGTCACGAGGCCGCGCTGAACAGGCCGGCGAAGCCCATGAAGGCCATGCTCAGGATGCCCGCCACGAGGAAGCTCATGGCCGCGCCGCGCACCACCTCGGGCACCGTCGCGAGCTCGTTCTCTTCGCGGATGCCGGCCATGAGCACCAGGGCCAGCGTGAGGCCCACGCCCGCGCCCAACGCGTAGACGAGGCCCTCGACGAACCCGTAGCCGCGGTTGGTCTGGAACAGCGCGAGGCCGAGGATGGCGCAGTTGGTCGTGATCAGCGGCAGGAAGATGCCGAGCGCGCGGAAGAGCGCGGGGCTCAGCTTCTTGATGGCCATCTCCACGAACTGCACCGTGCTCGCGATGACGACGATGTAGGAGATGAGCCGCAGGAAGGGAGCGTGGGGGAGGATCCAGGCCTCGAGCGCGCTCGCGCAGGCCGACGTCACGAGCAGCACGAAGATGTTGGCCATGCCCATGCGCAGGGCGGTGTCGATGCGCCCGCTCACCCCCAGGAACGGGCACAGACCCAGGAAGTACGACAGCGTGAAGTTGTTCACGACGGCCGCGCCCACGAAGATCCAGAGGAACTCGCCCATCATCGGTCCGCCCGCTCCTTCCACCACGCGAAGCCCATGAGCAGGACGCCGAGGGTGAGGAACCCGCCGGGGGGCAGGATCATGATCACCCAGGGCTCGAACGACTCGCCGAAGAGCGCCACCCCGAACAGCGAGCCGCTCCCGAGGATCTCGCGGATGCCGCCGACCATCACGAGCGCCACCGTGAAGCCGATGGACATCCCCGTCGCGTCGGCCACGGCCCGGTCCAGGGGGTGTCGCGAGGCGAAGGCCTCCTGGCGGCCGAGGATCAGGCAGTTGGCGACGATCAGGGCGATGAAGGCCCCGAGCTCCTTGTGGACGGCGGGGAGCAGGGCTTGGAGGCTCAGGTCGGCGACCGTCACGAACGTGGCGATGATGATGATGAAGGTGGTGATGCGCACCTGCTTGGGGATCCGGGCGCGCAGCAGCGAGACGAGGATGCTCGACCCCATGAGCACGAACGCCGTCGCCGCCCCCATCGCCAGCCCGTTGATGCCCGAGTTGGTCACCGCCAGGGCCGGACACAGGCCGAGCAGCTGGACGAACACGGGGTTCTCCCGCCACAGCCCGCGGAGCAGGTCGTCGTGGGCGCCGGGGGGATTGCCCGTCATGGCGCCTCGTCGGTGGGCAGCACGTCGAGCCAGCGGCCGTTGCCGTCGTTGATGATGTTGACGACGGCCTTGCTCGAGATCGTCGCCCCCGAGATGGTGTCCACCTCGTTGTCGGCGACGCCCGCCCCCGGCTTCACCGCCTTGATCTCGGGATCGACGGCGAGGTCGGAGAACTCCGCCACGAAGGACTCGTCCTTGAAGATCTTGTCCCCGAGCCCGGGGGTCTCCTTGCTCTCGAGGATCTCCATGCCCACGACCCGGCGGCGCTGCGGATCGACCCCGTAGATCAGCTTGATCGTGTCCTGGAAGCCGCCGCCCTCGGCGGGGATCGCGAACCCGACGCGGCGACCATCGGCGTCGATGCCCTCGTACACCGCCTCGCCCTTGGGCAGTCGCCCCTCCTCGGTCTCCAAGGGGACGAGGGCACCGTCCACCAAGCCGTAGGCCTGGTTCGTCGTCGTGCCGGGCAGGACGCGGTGGATCGCCGCCTCCAGGGCCTCGGCGCGGTTCCGCTCGATGCGCGGCGCCGTGAGCTCGTAGATGCCCACCAGGGCGGTCCCCGACAGCATCCCCGCGAGCCCGAGGGTGAAGAGCATGCGCGCCGGTCCGGCGTCGGGGCCCGCCACCGTCAGCTCCCGAAGACCCGCGGCTGGGTGCGCCGCTCGATGTGGGGGGTGACCGCGTTCATGAGCAGGATGGCGTACATGACGCCCTCGGGGAGCCCTCCGAACAGCCGGATCAGGACGACGAGGAAGCCCACCCCGATGCCGAAGATCCAGGCCCCCTTCGGCGTAGTCGGCGTGGTCGCCGGGTCGGTGACCATGAACACCGCCGCGAACAGCAGCCCGCCGGACAGGAGCAGGAACATCGGGTCGGGCCAGCGCTCCGGGGAGATGAGGTGGAGGACGCCGCCGCAGGCCGCCACCGAGAGCATGGTCGCCACGGGCAGGCGCCAGTCGAACAGCCGGCGCGCCCCGAGCCAGAGCCCGACGGCGAGGAGCAGGACGGCGTTGGTCTCCCCGATCGACCCGGCCGTGTTGCCCAGGAGGAGGTCGCCCCACCCCGTCGCGACGCCCTCGAACTTGGACAGCCCCAGGGGCGTCGCCGTCGAGACGGCGTCCACCGCCGGGCGCATCAGCGGAGCCGCCAGCAGCGAGGGGTTCACGTCCAGGAGCCCCCCCGTCCCGGCGGGGGCCGCCCAGGTGGTGATGGCCGTGGGGAAGGCCGCCTGCAGGAACGCGCGTCCCACCAGGGCCGGGTTGAAGATGTTCTGCCCGAGGCCGCCCCATACGAGCTTGCCGAGGCCGATCCCGGCCACGCCGCCGCAGAACGCCATCCACAGCGGGAGCCCCGGGGGCAGCGTGAGGCCGAGCAGCAGCCCGGTGAGCAGGGCCGTGTTGTCCCGCAGCGGGGACGGGTCGGCGCGGCGGGATGCGAGCCACTCGGTGCCCACCGAGCCCGCGACGGCTGCGGCCACGACGAGCAGCGCGGAGACGCCGAAGTGCAGGACCGCCGCGGCGAGCACGAGCCCGGCGGCGGCGACGACCTCGAGCATGATCCGGGGCGTCGAGACGGGGTCCTTGACGAACGGAGCGGTGGAGAGGACCAGCGAGGGTCGGCTGGAGCTCACGAGTCGGCCGCCCGGCGCGCGCGGACGATCGCCTTGCCCACGCGCATCCACTGCACGAGCGGGATCGCCGACGGGCACACGTACGAGCAGGACGCGCACTCGAAGCAGGACATCAGGGAGAGCGCCTCCAGCTGGTCCGGCCGCTCGGCCCGCGCCAGCCGCGCCAGGCGCGCGGGGTTCAGGAACAGGGGGCACGCGTCGAGGCAGCGGCCGCACCGGATGCACGGGTGCTCGACGTGGCCGCCGCGCCCCGCCCCGTCCAGGCAGAGGATCCCCGAGGTCCCCTTGAGCAGGGGCACGTTCAGGCTCTTCTGCGGACGGCCCATCATGGGCCCGCCCAGGATGACGGCGCTCTTGGCGTCGACCAGCCCGCCGCACGCGTCGATGACCGCCTGCAGCGGGGTGCCGACGGGCACGAGCAGGTTCTTCGGGCGCGCCACGCCCGGCCCGGTGACCGTCACGACCCGCTCGATGAGGGGGAGCCCGCGGTCGAAGAGGTCGGCCAGGGCCGCCGCGGTCCCCACGTTGTTGCACAGAACGCCCAGGTCGAGGGGCAGCCCGCCCTGCGGCACCTGCTCGCCGAAGATCGCCTCGATGAGCATCTTCTCGGCGCCCTGGGGGTACTTGACCTCGAGCCCGACCACCTCGACGTCGGGCGGCGCGACGGCCTGCAGCGCGGCGATGGCGTCGGGCTTGTTCAGCTCGACCCCGATCCACGCCTTCTGCACACCGAGCACGGACATCATGATCCGGGTCCCGCGCACGACGGCCTCGGGCCGCTCGGCCATGACCCGGTGGTCGCACGTGAGGTACGGCTCGCACTCGCAGCCGTTGATCACGAGCGTGCGGACCACCTTCCCCTCGGGGATGGACAGCTTCACGTGGCTGGGGAACGCGGCTCCGCCGAGCCCGACCATGCCGCCCGCCTGGATCGCGCGGACGACCTCGTCGCGCGGGAGCGACTCGAAGTCCAGGGGGCCGGTCCCCTCGAAGCGCTGCGCGTCGTAGGGATCGGCGGCGACGACGATCGACTCGACCATCCGCCCGGCCGCGTCCAGCTTCAGGCCGACGCTGCGGACCGTGCCCGTCACGGGGGCGTGCTGGGCGACCGAAACGAACCCCCCGGGCTCGGCGATCGGCTGGCCGCGGCGGACGTCCTCGCCCGGCGTCACCAGCGCTTTGCTGGGGGCGCCGATGTGCTGGTTGAGGGGGATGACGTACTCGTCCACGAAGGGCATGCGCTCGATGGGGCGGCCCGCGGTCGCGCTCTTGGCCTCGGGGGGGTGGACGCCGTGGCGGAAGGTGAGGCTCACGCGCTCGGCCCCGGCCCCGCCGAATAACCGGCGAGGGCGAGGAGTCGGTCGGTGAGGCGCCGGACCGCCTCGGCGTCGGTCGCCCGGGCAGCGGCAGCCAGCTTGGTCTCGTAGCCGGCGACGACCGTCGCGACCCGCGCCTCGGCGTGCGCGGTGAGCTCGGCGTCCGCCCGGGCCTGGGCGCGGCGAGCGAACGGGCCGCCGATGCCGCACAGCTCGCGCAGGACGGTCCACACCTCGGCGCGCTTGGGTGCGAGCCGGGCCGGGTCGGTGTCCTCGAACCGGCGCTCGCCCGAGGCCCAGGCCTCCAGCGACCCGGGGGCGCCCGCTTCGTCCGCCCCCGGGTTGCCGTCCAGGCTCATGCGCTCCCCGAAGCTCCCCTCGGCGGACGGGTCGTACCGGAAGAGGACGTGGGCCCGGCACTTCACGGCGGCGCGGGCCTGCTCGAGCGTGCGGTCCGGCTCGAAGCCGTGGCGGGCGGGGCTCGGGGCGTGCAGGTGGAGCAGGGCGGGGCCGCCGAAGGCGACGGCGTCGGCCACGCCCCGGCCCAGGTGGTCCGGGAACGCGGGAGACGCCGACAGCACGAACGCCCCCCGGCGCGTGGCCGCCTCCAGGGCGGGCGCCTCACCGGTCCCGAGCCGCCCCAGCCCGTCGAGCAGGACGACCTTGATCGGCAGGTCGCCGTCGAGCAACGACGCGAGCTCGCCGAGGCCCCCCACGAGCGCGCCCTCGTCCGCGAGCACGAGCAGCGGCGGACAGCTCGCCCGCTCCTCGGGCGTCAGGTCGCCCCACCGCAGCGAGCCCAGCGCGGCGAGCCGGACCGGGAGGTCCCGGGGCGGCTTCGCCAGCAACTCGGCCTCGCGCAGCAGGAGACGGAGGCCGACGTGGCGCCGAGCGAGGCCGCGCGCGATCCCCCGAGCGAGTGCCGCGCCTCCCCCGCCGGGTCGCACGATCGCGGGGGCGTACCACGGGTGCCGGGGGGGCCGGAGCAGCTCGTCCGCGACGACAGAGCCCGCGACCACCACCCCGAATCGGGCCCGACCGAGGCCGTCGGCGCCCTCCGCGACCCGGCTCCGCGCGCGGTCGAGCTCCGCGATGAGGCCCGCCATGCGCAGGACCTCGGCGCGGTCGAAGGAGACGATGGCGTCCTGCCCGGCGAGGGCTTCGGCGAAGCCGGTCAGGTCCAGGCGGGCCCGCTCCACCCCGGCGGCGGCCCGGGCGAGCGTGGCCGCGTCCGTCTCCGCGAGGCCCTTCGAGAAGGTGTCGCGCAAGCGACCGTCGAGCGCGGCGCCGGCCGCGTCCAGCTCCGCCACGAGGACGACGGCCCGGGCCTGGGCCGACCGCTCCACGGCCGCGGTGACCAGCCGGGTCGCGAGGCGCAGGCCCGACCCCGGGTCCGAGTCGGCGCCGCCCACCTGGGCCTCGGCGCAGTGACGGCTCAGCAGCAGCCCGCGCATGGGGCCGAGATCGGGGTGCGCCTCGGCGGCCGCGACGGTCGCCCCCGACGTGTCGGGGAGCTGCTCGCAGATCGACCGGCGGCGGCGCGCGGCGTCCACGACCGCGGGGGTCCGCGGGACCGCTTCGAGAGCCCCCGGTTCGCAGGCGGACACGCAGAGCCCGCAGCCCTGGCAGCTCCGGGGGTCGACGGCGACGACGAGCAGGCCCTCGGCGCCGGGCGAGGCCTCGCGCGCCTGGTGGAAGAGCGCGGGCGCGACGATCGGGCCGAGGCCCGCGACGACGTCCGCGGTGGCCGCGAACGCCTCGTCGCGCAGGGCGCGGTCGTCGCCCGCGAGCGGCACCCGGCCGCCCAGCCAAGCGTACGCGTCCGCCAGCGCGTCGGCGTCGAGGACCGTCCGCTCCGAGCCCGTGAGGCCGGTCGCGATGCGGCGGGCGAGGTGCTTGTGGTTCCGCGCGAGGGCGGCGGCCTGGGGACCGCGCGTGCCCGCGATCTTCGCGGCCGCCGTGAGCAGGGGCTCGATCCCGATCACGGCGGCGGAGACGGCGGAGTCGGGGCACGCCGCCCAGCAGTCGCCGCACCCCGTGCAGGCGGACGGGTCGAGGACGGGCAGCACCGCGGGCGGACTCGCGGCGCGACCCACGTCGCTCAGGGCGCTGGCGCAGGCGGGCACGACGGAGGCCGCCGTGAGCGGATCGGGGGCGGTGACGGCCGCCGCCGCCCGCGCGGGCTGGATCACCTCGCCCCAGAAGCGGGGGAGGCTGTCGGGGGCTCGGCGGGTCCGGGATACGCGGCGGGCGATGGCGGGCAGCGCCCCCGGGGAGTCCACGGACGTCGGAGCGGACGTCGAAGCGGACGGGCTCTCGTCCGTCGCCGGCGCGCCGTCGACGAGGCGCGGCGCCACCGGTCCCGAGGCCGGCGCGCCGGAGCGGACCACGGCGGCGCGGCGGGGGAACCGATCGGTCGGGCCCTCGCCGCCGTCGTCCCACAGGCGCACGCGACCCGAGAACTCCCCGGCGCGCAGCCCGGCGCAGAGCCCGGCGAGGCGGGCCGGATCGGGCTCCCGCGCGCCGGGCGGGTACTCGGCGGTGACGACGGCCGTCGTGAGCGTGGTCGCGACCGCCTGGGACAGGGGGCCCCCCGGCCCGAGGGGATCCGCCGCGGGCTCCACCACGGCGACGGTCCGAGCCCCGGCCAGGGCTTCGGCGACGGCCGCCCGGGGCCACGGCCGCAGGCAGGCGATCGCCACCACCGCGATGTTCGGGCCCCGCCCCGCCTGCTCCATCGCCGCCCGCACCGGTCGCACCGCCGATCCGGAGGCCACGACGACGATCTCGGCGGTCCGCGGGCCCCACCGTCGCACCGCTCGGACCTCGCGCCCGGTGGCCTCGCTCAGGGCCTTCATCTCCGCCTCGATCAGCGCGGGCAGGGGTTCGGCCAGCCACCGGCGTCGGCTCGCGTCGGCCCGCCGTCGCTCCGCGACGGTGGGGGTCGCGCCCGCGGCCACCGGGTGGTCGGGATCGAACCACGCGTGCACGCGGCGGCGCTCCAACCCGAACAGGTCGCGCTGCTCCTCGGTGGGGGTCGGGGCGGGCTCCCCGGGCGCCCCGAGCCGCGCCGCCACGGCCGCGACGTCCGGCACCCGGAGGGTCTCCACCGCGTGGCCGTCGCTGAACAGGACGACGGGCTGCATCCCGCCCTCGGCGACGCGGTGCGCGAGGGAGGCCAGGTCGGCGGACTCCTGGGGCGACGACGCGGCGAGGACCACGGCCCCCGTCGCGGCGGCCGCGGACCACCCGGGGCCGCCGCCCTCCCCGGCATCTCCCGGGCGCTCGAGGACGTGCACCGTGAGGGGCGCGAGGCGCTCCGCCGCCGCGTGCAGCGGGCCCAGCGCGCGCCGGAGCTCGCCCCCGCTCACGAAGACGGCGGCGCGGCCCCCCGTGAGGGCGAGCCCGGTCGCTTCCTCCAGTCGGTCGTCCGCGGCGAGGGCGGGGTCGGGCAGCGCGTCGCACAGGCCGGCCTCCACCCGGGCGAGGGCCTCCGCGAGGGAGATCTCCTGCTCCTCCCCGGGCTCGGCGGGGGGCGCCTCGGCTCCCTTCGCCACCACGCGTCGCAACCAGGCGAGGCCCGCGCCGATGGGATCAGGCATGACGCCTCCAGCCGAAGCGCTCTTCGACCTCGGGGGTCTCGAACTGCTCGCCCTCGACCCACACGATCGCGCCCGTGGGGCACCGGAAGGTGGCCGCGGCCGACGGTTCGAGCTCGCGGTCCCAGTGGACCACGGGCAGTCCCCCGACCATCTCCACCGTCCGCTCGGGGGCGTCCAGGGCGCAGCGCCCGCAGGCGTCGCAGGCCACGGTGCAGCGGGAGCGGGCCTCGTCGCCCTCCAGGGGGGAGGCGCACTGCACGAGCAGCTTGTGGGCCACGGGCTGCAGGACGAACAGGTCGAGGGGGCACACCTCCACGCAGTCGCCGCACGCCGTGCAGGGGTCGACGGCGACCACCGGGAGCCCGTCGGAGCTCATCTCGATCGCGTCGAAGTCGCAGGCGCGCTCGCAGTCGCCGAGGCCCAGGCAGCCCCAGGGGCAGGCCTTGCTGCCTCCGTCGACGACGGCCGCGGCCCGGCAGGAGCCCATCCCGCGATACTCGGCCAGGTGGCGGACGACCGCGTCGCTCCCGGCGCAGCGGAGGCGGGCCACGACCTTTTCGCCGCCGCCCACGTCCACGTCGAGCACCGACGCGATCTGCACGAGGGTGTCCTCCGACGCCACGGTGCAGTTGCCGGGCTGGCGCCGCCCCTCGATCAGCGCGTCGGCGAACCCCGCGCAGCCGGGCTCGCCGCAGGCCCCGCAGTTGGTCCCCGGCAGCAGGTCCGAGACGGCCTCCAGCCGCGGATCCTCCTCCACGACCAGGAAGTGATCGGCCACCGCCAGCACCGTCGCGAACAGCAGGGCGAGGCCGGTCATGATCACGATCGCGGTGAGGACGGGGCCCACGGTGCAGCGGCCTCCACTACTCCAGCGCCGCGGCGCGGGCCAGCATGTCGGGGGTCGCGGTCGCGTCGTCCGGTCGGGGCGCTCCGGGGTGGATGCACTCCGCGGGGCACAGCTCCGCGGCCTTGACGAGCTCCTCGAAGGTGCCCGCGTTCGTATCCGTGATGAAGGCCTGCTTGTCCGCGTTGTACTGGAACATGCGGCCGTTGAGGTTCGTGCACTCGTTGCAGGTCGTGCACAGGTCCGAGTCGATGTAGGCCTCGTCGAAGCCCATCGACTCCTCGGCGGGCTCCCCCGCCGCGGACGCCTCCGGCTCGGCGGCGGGGCTCGGAGCGGCGGGGCTCGGAGCGGCGGGGCTCGGAGCGGCGGGGCTCGGAGCGGCGGCCGGCCGCGGAGGCGCCGCAGCCACCGCCGGCAGGCCCGCCGAGTCGGTCCGGAGCAGCGCCGCGGCCAGCCGCTCGAGCGACTCCCGCGCGGCGGCCGTCTCCACCCGCGTCAGCTCGACGCGGTGCTCGGCCCGCAGCTTCTCGACGCGCTCGTCGGCGCGGGCCTCGGCCTCCTCGCGGGCCCGGGCCGCGGCCCGACGCGCGTGCTCGTTGTCGAACCCGGCCATCTCCTGCAGGACCCGCCACGCCCGGAGCCGGCCGCGGGCGGCCATGGCCAGATCCCGGGTGACCACGGCGCGGGCCAGGTCCCCCGCTTCGTCGTGCACGAGGATGTACGGGATCCGCCGGTCGCCGGCGGGGTCGTCGGCCTCCAGCCAGCGGGCGAGCGCGACCTGCTCGTCGCTCCAGGCCTCGGTCGGGACGATCCGGAAGTGGGCCCGGTGGGCCGTCGACGAGGCGACGGTATCGGCCCACGTGAACGCGATGGTCTCGGAGCCCTCCCCGTCGTCCCCCGCCCAGCGGATCGTGCGGAGCGGGTGGGGAAGCTCGGGGCCGGGGTTCCCGGACAGGTCGAGGCGATCGGCCCAGGAGCGCCCGGCGGACGGGTCGTAGCGGAGCTCGGGGCAGGCCCGACCGTGCAGGGCGGCGTGCACCTCCAACCCGCTCCACGGACCCCGCGGCCCGGCGGGCAACGTCACCAGGGCCACGGCGGGGCGGCTCGCCCCCGCGAGGTGCCTCATGCCGGCGAGCAGCGAGGCGGGGCGCGCGGTGCTCGACTGCAGGACGAGGGCCTCGCGGTGCGCGACCACCAGCCACGCGAGGTCCGCGTGGAAGCGCCCGAGGTCCGTCGCCTCGTCGGCGGGGCTGGGCTCGTCGTGGATGAGGACGTGCGCCGGTCGGCTCGATCGCAGCAGCTCGGAGAGCGACGCTCCCCCGCGGCCGCGCATGCGGGCGCCGGTCGTGCGGACGACCACCGCGGGCAGCGAGGCGAGCTCGTCCGCGGCGAGGGCCTCCCAGCCGAGCCGGGCGAGGCTGTCGTCGTGCAGGGCGGGGTCGTAGCGCTCGGCGAGCTCCAAGCGGGCCGCCCGGATCGCCCGGAACAGGGGCAGCAGACGCCGGGCGCACCCGTCGAAGACCCCCGCCGCCGCGGCCACCGGATCCGGGTGCTCCACGCACTCGAGGTCGTCCGGGATCGGCGCGGGGGGCGCCTCGCCGGGCCGGTGTACGAGCACCACCGCGGGGGCGGGCTCCGCGATGGCTCCCTCGATGACCGCGAGCAGCGCCTCGATGCGGGCGCTGCGGGCCTCGGCCAGGGGCGGCGCCTGGGTGCGACCCGTGGTCGCGGCCAGAGCCCCGGGATCCAGCAGCGATCCCGCCCAGCTGCCGAACGCCGCCGACACGGCGCCGGGGTCACGCCCCTCGGCGGACCCGGAGCGGTGCAGGAGGCGGAGGTCGCGCAGCCCCTCGGCCAGCTCCCCGACCGAGGCCGCGAGCCGGGAGCGGGCGGGGCGTCTCGCGTCCCGGCACACCCGCAGGTGGAGGCGAAGGGCCGAGTCCGGGCTCGAGTCGAACAACACCGCGTCCGCGGGCAGCTCGCCCGCCATCGACCCGAGCGTCTCGAGCGCCTCGGACTGGACGGCCTCGTCGAGCTTCAGTCCGGTGAGGAAGCCGCCCACGGCGGGCTCCCACAGATCGACGAGCGAGGCCCCCGGCCCGACCGCGGCGAGCGCATCCGCCAGCGACGCCGCCAGCCTGCCCGTATTGACCGCGACCGCGCCCGCGCCCCCTCCCGCGTCCGCCGCCGCCGGACAGGCCGCGCGGAGCAGCTCGTCGAGCGGGGTGACCGCCACCGTGGAGGGCTCCGCCGGGTCGCCGTGGACCGCGAAGGGCAGGCCCGCGCCGGCGCCGAGCTCGGCGGCGAGCGCGACCATCGCGGCGGACCGCACCGGCGCTCCCGGAGCGGGATCCGGAAGTTCGTCGGCGACGCCCAGCAGGTGGAACCGCCGTACGGCGCGGGCCCACCGGGGGGCCGCGTCCGCGTCGGCGGGCGGCGAGGGCATGCGGGGCAGCAAACGGTCCCCGCGGAAGTCCACCTCGCGGGCCAGGAACTCCGGCGCCAGCAGCGAGGGGTCCAGGACGGCGGGGCCGTCGGCGGGCTCGCCCTGGAGGAGCCGGCGGGCCGCCTCGGCCAGCGCCTCGGCGGCCGCGGCGTCCCCTCCGCCGCCGTCGAGCGGGGTCGCGGGGATCCACGCCGCCCGGAGGCCGCGCTCCGCTACCAGGGCGCCGACGTCCGGCCCGAGGCGCCGGGCCAGCGCGCGGTCCGAGGGCTCGTCGGAGCGCACCAGGATCGACCCTCCCGATCGGACGAGCGACACGGTCCGCGGGTCGAGCGCCCCGGGGTGGGACGCCAGGAGCAAGTCCGCCCCCGCGTCATCACCCGACCCCGACCAGGCCAGGGAGAGGGCGGGACCCTCGTCGGCCACCCGCGGGCCGAGCGTGGAGCCGGCCTTCACAAGCAGCGCCGCGGTCCGGCGGAGCACGTCGTCGGCCCAGGGACCGGGGGGGGTCGCGAGGAGGCGGGAGGACAGGCTCGGCCCCGGCGTCGCCGCGAGCGGGCGGGAGTCCACGCGCACGGTGCGGCCGTCGGCGGCCGCGGCCTCGACGGCGGCCGCCGCGAAGTCCGGCCTCGACGCGGCGCCCAGGACCACGACCTCGGTCGCGCCCGCGAGCGCCTCCCGCAGGTCGTCGACGGGCAGGGGCCGCGCGAGCCGCAGGGTGATCAAGGCGACGGGCCGCCCCCCGTCGGCGAGGCTCTCGCGGACCGCCTCGGCCACGTCGGCGAGGTCGGCGCAGGCGAGCAGCGCGACCTCCGCGTCCGCCGGTCCCACCCGCTGCAGCAGCGTCCCCGGGCGACCGGTCGCGCGCGAGACCAAGCGCAGGGCGGCCCGGGCCCGGCCGACGACGCCGGGGTCGTCGCCTTCGCCGTCGGCGGGCTCGTCGAGGACGTCCGCGCCGGGCAGCTCCACGGCGGCGAGGTCGTGGGCGACGCTCCCGGAGATCGTGCAGACCCCGGCGCGGCCGATCGCTCCGCTCAGCAGGTGCGCCGCCAGGCTCTGATCGACCGCCTCCTGGGCGGTCGCCGCCACGAGCTCGAACCCCACGTCTCCCTCACCGCTCCCCGGGGGTCGGCCCAGGAGGTGGTGGACGCAGGACGCGGCGAGCGTCGCGGTGGAAACGAGGGGCCCCTCGCGGAGCCCGTTGACGATGCTCGCGGCCCGGTGGCCGGTCAGCGCCAGACCCTCCGCGGACGCGACGCTCGAGGTGGGCGGTTCACCGCACAGCGCGGCCTCCAGGCGGGCCACCGCCTCCACCGCGGAGAGGATCAAGGGTGCGCCCGCGGGCGCCGTCGCGGCGGGGTCGTCACCCACGTCGGCCGCCTCCCCGGCTCACAGCCGGAACCGGTCGAGCTCGGCGCGGACGTTGGCGAGCTTCTGCTCCCGCGGAGTCCCCAGCCCCTCGACGGTATAGGCGTCGTACCGAACGGCGTTCGGGTTGCGATAGAAGAGCCCGATCCGCAGGCCGTCGGTCTTGGCGGCTTCGGCGCGGGCGGCGTTCAGGTCCGAGGGGTCGTGCTCGACCTGGCGCGGGAAGAAGCGACTCGCCGCCGGGTTCAGCTGGACGCCGTCCGGGTGGGTCATCATCGCGACCATGTTCTTGTCCTTGCGCAGGAAGTCGAAGATGCCGTCCACGTAGTGGGGGCAGCGCTGGATGATGCGCACGAACGCGAGGCCGGGGTGCCGGTGCGCGGCCTGCAGCGTCGCCAGGAGGTGAGGCGGGTTCCAGTCCACCGTCTGGGCCACGAACGACGCGTTGGTGATCCCGAGGGTGGTCTGGATGGGATCGAGGGGCGGGAGCCACGCCCCGCGGGGGTGGGTGTTCGTCTTGAAGCCTTGGGCCGTCGTGGGCGAGGTCTGCATCTTCGTGAGGCCGTAGACGTTGTTGTCGAACAACATCACGACCATCTTCATGTTGTACCGGATCGCGTGGATCCAGTGCCCCGCCCCGATCGAGCAGCAGTCGCCGTCGCCGGTGGCGACGAACACCGTGAGGTCCGGCCGCCGCGCGAGGACCCCCTCCGCCAAGGGCAGCGCGCGCCCGTGCAGCCCGTGGAACCCGTAGGTCTTCATGTAGTGGGGGAAGCGGCTGGAGCAGCCGATGCCCGACACCACCACCGTCTTGTGCGGCGGCAGCTGCTCGGCGCGGCAGAGCTTCTGCAGCGCGGTGAGGACGGCGTGGTCTCCGCAGCCCGGACACCAGCGGGCGACGCCGCCCTCGTAGTCCTCGAGCGAGTAGCTGCAGCTCGGCGTCTCTTCCTGCCAGTCGGTCTTGAGCCCGTACATGTCAAACCTCCTGGAGCCGACCGCGCAGCGCGGCTTCGATCATGCCCGGCGGCAGGGGCTGGCCGGGGACGAGGGACCAGCAGTCGACGTCGACCAGGGTCTTCGCCCGCAACATCAGCGCGAGCTGCGCGGGCCGACGGTTCGTGGCGCTCACGTGGGGGTCGTGACGCTCGTCGCTGTAGTTGATCTCCACCGTCATCACGCGCTTGAACCGCGCGAAGATCTCCTCGAGGCCGGGCTCGAACGGCGACAGGAACCGCAGGTGCACGGAGCTGACCGCGTGGCCGTCCGCGCGGACCCGATCCACGGCCTCTTCGATCGCGCCCCGCGTCGATCCCCACCCCACCACGAGCAGGTCGCCCTCGGGGGCGCCGTGCACGTCCGGAGGCCGCAGCGAGGCGGCGAGGGTCGCCAGCTTCCGGCTGCGCATCGCCATCGCCTTCTGGTTGATGGCCGACACGTAGGCGATGTGGCTCTCCTCGTCGTGGGCGAGCCCGGTGAGGACGTACGCGCCCCCGACCTGGCCGGGCACGGGGCGCCGCGACAGGCCCGTCTCGGGGTCCCAGTCGTAGGGGCGGAGATCCTCGGGCCAGGGCCGCTGGTCGACCGGCGGGGAGAGCCACGCCTCCTGGGGCTCGGGGTACGCGTAGGGCGCCTGCCCGGTGGCGAGGTTGGCGTCCGTGAGCACGATGACCGGCGTGCGGAAGTCCTCCGCGATCTTCCGGGCCGTGACCATGAAGTGGAAACACTCGTCGATGCTCGACGGGGCCATGACCACCTTCGGCGCGTCGCCCGGGTGGCCGAACACCGACGACAGCAGATCGCCCTGCTCCACCTTCGTGGGCAGCCCGGTGCTCGGCCCGCCGCGCTGCACGTTCACGATGACGAGGGGCAGCTCCGCCATCACGGCGAGGCCGATGAGCTCGGTCTTGAGGGCCATGCCCGGCCCGGAGGTGATCGTGAGGGCGGTCTTGCCCGAGTAGCTGGCCCCGATGGCGAACGCGACGGCCGCCAGCTCGTCCTCCGCCTGGTGCACGAAGCCCCCGCAGCGGTGGAAGAAGGACGCGAGGTAGTGCGAGGCCGACGTCGCGGGCGTGATCGGGTACATGGAGCACAGCTCGATGCCCGCGGCCATGGCGCCCAGCGCGATCGCGGCGTTGCCGTTCATGACGACCTGGGGCTCCGCCCACGGCTTCAGCGGCATCGTGAAGCGGCGCGTCAGGTGGGCCTTGCCCCACTCGTGCCCCGCCTGCAGGAGCTTCAGGTTGGGGAGGATGACGCTCTCGCCCTTGTTCTTGCGCTCGAAGACGGCCCGGACTTCGCCCAGGAACAGGTCGACGTCCATGGAGTAGAGGGCGCTGAGCATGCCCACGACCCACATGTTCTTGCCGCGGCGCGGGTTGTCGACGATGCGCAGGGTCTCTCCGTGCATGGGCACGGGCACCACGTCGTAGCCGCGGGCCTCGAAGTCGGCGACGGCCTCGGCGAAGTCGGCCCGGATCTGCTCGCTGGGATCGTCCTTCCAGTGGTCGTCGAGGAGCAGGAGCGTGCCCTCGCGCAGCGCGCCCTGATCGATGCGGCTGTACAGGACCTGCTCGTTGAACGCGACCACCACGTCGGCCTCGTCGCCCATGTTCGTGACGGGGCGCGCCGCGAACCGAATGCGGTTCCCGCTCGCGCCCGCCGCCACGCGCGTCGGCGGCTCGATCTCGGCGGGGATGATCTCCACGGTCCACACCCCCGCGCCCGCCTTCGCGCACACCGTGCCGAACAGCTGCCCGGCGGTCTGCGCGCCCTCGCCCGAGTCGCTCACGATCTCGACGATGTGCTGCTCCACTTCGACCGCGCCGCGGTCCGCGGGGGCCGGCCGGAGCGTGCGCGCGGCTTCGGTCAGGGGGATCGGGGATCTAGGCAACCGACCGGCTGTCTTGCTCATCAGCTCGCTGTCCTCTCGTGCTCTGGTCGCGTCCTCGGGGGAGTGCCGGGTCAGCCCGATCCGCCGTAGTCGATGTAGAGGGTGTCCACCAGGTAGCGGGACTCGGTGGCCTCGTGGCGCCGCAGCTTCACGGCCAGGCCGGACGCCCCCTCGAACAGGCCGTCCATCCGCTGCTGCAGGCCGGCCGCCTCTTCGGCCAGCTCGGCGACCTTCGCCGAGAGCCGGCGGTGCTGGGTCCGCAGCTGCTCGACCCGCGACGACGAGTTGGGCTGCGCGGCGGCGAGCTTGTCGAACAGGCCGCCCGCGGCTTCTTCGGACGCGAAGTGCGTCACCAGCAGCGCCGACAGGACGGAGAGGGTCTCGGCCAGCTCGCTGAACAAGGGACCGGACTCGAGTCGAGCGACCAGCTCGAGGATCTGCCGGTGCTCGGCGAGGGCACGCGCGCCGGGCGTAACGGGGCCGTCGCTCGGGCCGGTCGGGTTCGTGGAGCTCGACACCATTTGGGGCCTCCCTGAGCCAGATGGCACACCGATACCTCAGCCCCTGAAACCCGCAACCCGGTTCCCGGGGTGTCGGCCGAGACCGTTTCAGCCGTACCAGGCGCCGCCGGGCTCCCAGGTGTTGAGCGTGCGCATGTAGTTGGCCCGCTCGTACGCCTCGGGATCGGGGGACCGCGCGACGCTCAGGCTGCCCCGCATCTGCTCGACCGACTCGTAGTCGTTCTCCTCCATCCACCGGCGCAGCGCGAACGTCAGGTCGCGCACGTGGCCGGGCCCGTGGGCGAGCAGCGCCGACGTCATCTGCACGCAGTGGGCGCCCGCCATCAGGGCGCGGAGCACGTCCTCGCACTCGACCACGCCGCCGGAGAGGGCGAGATCGCACTCGACCTGCTCGAACGCGGCGGCGATCCACAGGAGCCGCAGGGACAGGGACGATCGCTGCCGGAGCTGGAGGTCCGGACGCACCTCGAGATCCACGACGTCGAGGTGGGGATGGAAGATCCGGTTGAAGAAGACCAACCCCGCCGCGCCGTGGCTCGCGAGGCGTTGGGCCATGTAGACGGGCGACGTGAAGAAGAAGTTGAGCTTCACCGCGACCGGGATCGACACCTCCGCTTCGACCGCGGCGAGCACGTCCAGGTGACGACGCTCGACCTCGGCGGGGGGCTCCCCGGCGAGGGGCAGGTAGTAGAGGTTCAGCTCGAGTCCGTCGGCCCCCGCCTCCTCGATCAGGCGGGCGTGGTGGGTCCAGTCCCCGGTGACCGTGCCGTTGAGCGAGCCGATGAGGGGCACGCCGAGCGCGGCCTTCAGCTTGCGCACCTGCTCCAGGTACTCGTCGGGCCCCAGCGCGAAGTCGATGGGCTCGGCGAGGTAGCTGCTCGCCTCCGCGTGGGCGTGGTGGTGCGCCTGCAGCGCGTCCATCGCGTCCGCCTCGCGGGCGATCTGCTCCATGAAGAGCGAGTGCATCACGATCGCCGCGATGCCGTGATCTTCGAGGCGACGACACATGTCGACGCTGTCCGACAAGGGCGAAGCGCCCGCGACGAGCGGGCTGGAGAGGGACAGCCCGAGCCAGCGAGAGTCGAGGTTCATTCGTCCTCCGAGTCCGGCCGCGACGACAGCGCCGCGAGCTCCGCGAGGTGTTGGTAGCGGCGCTTCACGTGCTCCTGGGCCGCGTCCATGAGCATCCGGGCGCGGTCGGGGTCGGCCTTGAGCAACATCCCGAAGCGCGCCTCGTTGTAGGCGAACTGCCGCAGCGGGAGCCGGGGCTCGCGGGAGTCCAACCTGAGCAGCGGCTCGCCCCGCTCGCGGTTGCGGGGGTCGTAGCGCCACAGCGGCCAGTAGCCGGTCTGCACGGCCTTCTTCTGCTGGTCGAGCCCGTCGGCCATGTCGTAGCCGTGCGCGATGCAGTGGCTGTACGCGATGATCAGCGACGGTCCGGGGAAGGACTCGGCCTCGATGAAGGCCTTGAAGACCTGGCTGTCCTTCCCCCCGAGCGCGACCTGCGCCACGTAGACGTCGCCCGCGCCCATGGCGAGCAGGCCCAGGTCCTTCTTCGGCGACGGCTTGCCCCCGGCGGCGAACTTCGCGACGGCCCCCAGCGGCGTGGCCTTGCTCTGCTGGCCCCCGGTGTTGGAGTAGACCTCGGTGTCCAGCACGAGGATGTTCACGTTCCGCCCGCTCGCCAGCGCGTGGTCGAGGCCGCCGTAGCCGATGTCGTAGGCCCAGCCGTCGCCGCCGACGATCCACACGCTCTTGGGGACGAGGTGGTCCGCCACCACCGCCAGCCGCCGGGCGTCGGGGTCGTCGACGCCCCCCAGCGCGGTCTTCAGCCGCTCCACCCGCGCCCGCTGCTCCGCGAGGCGGGCCTCGTCGGCCGCGTCCCCCGCGAGCAGACCCTCCACCAGGTCGGCGTCGAGGCGGTCCGCCAGGATCCGCAGCAGTCGTCGGGCCTGCGCGACCGCGGCGTCCGCCGCCAGTCGGAACCCGAGCCCGAACTCGGCGTTGTCCTCGAAGAGCGAGTTGCTCCACGCCGGGCCGCGGCCGTGGGCGTCGACTGTGTAGGGGGTCGTGGGCAGGTTGCCGCCGTAGATCGACGAGCACCCGGTCGCGTTGGCGATGAGCAGCCGGTCGCCGAACAGCTGGGTCAGCAGCTTGAGGTAGGGCGTCTCCCCGCACCCCGAGCAGGCGCCGCTGAACTCGAAGAGGGGCAGCAGGAACTGGGCGTCCTTGGGCCGCCGTCGCACCTCCGCCCGGTCCATCTCGGGCAGCGCGAGGAAGGCCTCCCAGGCGACGCGCTCCCGCTCCCGGTGCTCGGCGAAGGGCTCCATGTCGAGCGCCTTGTGACGCGGGTTCGACTTGTCCTTCGCGGGGCACACCCGGACGCACAGCGTGCAGCCGGTGCAGTCCTCGGGGGCGACCTGGAGCACGTACCGCCCGGAGTAGTCGCCCCCTCGGCAGGGGGCGTGACGGAGCTCGTCGGGGCTCCCCTCGAGCGCCTCTTCGGGCACCACCTTCGCGCGGATCGCGGAGTGCGGGCACACGGCCACGCAGCGGTTGCACTGGATGCACAGCCCCGGGTCGAGCACCGGGATCTCCAGCGCGACGGCGCGCTTCTCCCACTTCGCCGTGCCGGTCGGCCAGGACCCGTCGGGGGGGAAACAGCTGACGGGGAGCAGGTCGCCCTCGCCCGCGATGATCCGGCCGGTGACCCGGCGAACGAAGTCGGGCGCGTGGGCCGGGACCAGCGGCGGCCGACGTCGGGTCGCCGTCACGGCGTCGGGGACGGGGACCTCGTGCAGGCTCTCGAGCGACGCGTCGATGGCGGCGTGGTTGCGCGCCACGACGGCCTCGCCCTTGCGGCCGTAGGTGCTGCGGACGGCGGCCTTGATGTGCGCGATCGCCTCGTCCCGCGGGAGGACGCCCGCCAGCGCGAAGAAGCACACCTGCATGACCGTGTTGATGCGACGCCCCATGCCCGCCCCGCGGGCCACCGCGACCGCGTCGACCACGTGGAGGCGCAGCTCCTTGTCCCGGATCGTCGTCTGCACCTCCCGGGGGAGGCGATCCCAGACCTCGTCGGCGGGGTGGGGGCTGTTGAGCAGGAAGGTGGCCCCGGGCGCGGCCTGCCGGAGCACGTCGTAGCGGTCGAGGAAGCCCCACTGGTGGCACGCGACGAAGCTCGCGCGGCCGATGAGGTAGGCGGAGCGGATCGGGCGGGGGCCGAAGCGGAGGTGGGAGACAGTGACCGCCCCCGACTTCTTCGAGTCGTAGACGAAGTACCCCTGGGCGAAGGAGTCGGTGGCGCCGCCGATGATCTTGATCGAGTTCTTGTTTGCGCCCACGGTGCCGTCGGAGCCGAGGCCGTAGAAGACGGCGCGCACGACGTCGTCGGGTTCGATGTCCAGCTCGGCGTCCCAGGGCAAGGAGGTGCCCCCGACGTCGTCGTGGATCCCGACCGTGAACCGGTTGCGCGGCCGGTCCGCGGCGAGGTTCTCGAAGACGGAGAGGACCATCGCCGGGGTGAACTCCTTCGACGACAGCCCGTAGCGCCCGCCGACCACCTTGGGCATGGCGGCGACGGTGCCCTCGGCGACCCCCTCGGCGAGGGTGCACAGGACGTCCTGGTAGAGCGGCTCCCCGGCGGCGCCGGGCTCCTTGGTGCGGTCGAGGACCCCGATCGAGCGGGCGGTCGCGGGCAGCGCGTCGAGCAGGGCGCGCGTGGAGAACGGGCGGAAGAGGCGGACCTTGATCACGCCGACCTTCTCGCCCCGGGCGACCAGGTGATCGACCGTCTCGTGCACGGTCTCCGCGCCGGAGCCCATGAGCACGACCACGCGCTCGGCCTCGGGGTGGCCGACGTAGTCGAAGAGGCCGTAGCTCCGGCCCGTGCGGGCGGCGAACGCGTCCATGGCGGCCTGCACCAGGTCGGGGCCGCGGTCGTAGTAGGGGTTGACCGCCTCCCGCGCCTGGAAGAAGACGTCCGGGTTCTGGGCCGTGCCGCGGATCACGGGACGGTCCGGCGTCAGGGCGCGCTCGCGGTGCTCGGTCACCGCGTCGTGGGGGAACAGGGCGAGCAGGTCCTCGTCGGCCAGCTGCTCGGTCCGGGCCACCTCGTGGGACGTGCGAAAACCGTCGAAGAAGTGCAGGAACGGCAGCCGGGAGGTGAGCGTCGCCATGGACGCGATCAGCGAGAAGTCGTGCGCCTCCTGCACCGAGCCCGCGGCGAGCATCGCGAACCCGGTCTGGCGGGCGGCGTAGACGTCGCTGTGGTCGCCGAAGATGGAGAGCGCGTGCGTCGCGACGGTCCGCGCGGCGACGTGGATGACCGTGGGCGTCAGCTCCCCGGCGATCTTGTAGAGGTTGGGGATCATGAGGAGCAGGCCCTGGGACGCGGTGAACGTCGTGGTCAGGGCTCCCCCCTGCAGCGCCCCGTGCACGGCCCCCGCCGCGCCCCCCTCGGACTGCATCTCGACGACCTGGGGCACGTCGCCCCACAGGTTCGGGCGACCGCGGGCCGCCCAGCCGTCCACGTGCTCGCCCATGGGCGACGCGGGGGTGATCGGGTAGATGGCCACGACTTCGTTGAGCCGAAAGGCGACGTGCGCCACGGCCTCGTTCGCGTCCCAGGTCACCGAGCGACCGGCCATGCGGGCCTCCTCCCTCCACTCCCGAGCATGCCCGGAGAAGGCGGGGCCGATTATGTCGGTGGTCGGGTCCCCTACTCGAGGGCGCGGACGCAGCGGGCCAGGTTGAACACGCGCCGCACGTCGCCTTGGGGTCCGTGGCCCCACTGGGGGTACTCGTCCGGCGAGCCGGTCTTCGGGTCGCCCCGCTGCGCGCCCGCGCCGTGCACGTCCATGAAGCCCTCGACCCCCGCCATCTCGGTGTAGCCGAGCGCCTCCCCGAAGGCGACGTAGGCGGCGTCGGTGCCGGGCACGCGACCGTCGAGGTGCGTGGTCCCGGTCCAGTACGCGGCGAAGTTGTCGTCGCCCGCCTCGTCCCGGATGAGCGTCGCGTCGAAGAGGGGATCGATGGCGGCGGAGCCGGTCGTATCGGGCGACCTCGCATAGTCCACCAGGGACTGCAGCTCCTTGACGTCCGGGAGGCGCCAGTCGTCGTGCCCGGCTTCGGTCGAGTCTTCGCACCACGCCAGCGATCCGGCCCAGTCGAGGGCGCCGCCTTCGGACCCGGCGAGCGAGCCGCTGTCCCGCTGCATCCACACGAGGCCGGTGTTGTGGTCCGCGACGGTGCCGTCGCCGAGGTCCTCGAAGTCGTTGGTGCCGTAGTCGGCGTTGCCCCGCACGCACCGGACCTGCCAGCTGCCGGACGTGGGGTAGCACTTGATGCGGCCGTCGGCGTGGTTGACCCCGAAGAAGCACTCCTGGCCCGCGCTGCTGCCGCTGTTGTCGGCGAACACGGTGCTGACGTAGACGCTCGTGGTCGCGAACTGCACGTCGATGTAGCGCGGCGACCCGTACTCGAAGTCGAAGACGTCGTCGATGTAGGGGACGGCGTCCGCGGGGGCGCCGGTGTCCTCGGGGGCGGCCGTGCCGGTGGCGCCGTCGTAGCGGATCAGGGAGTAGGCCTCCTTGACGCTCGGCAAGCGCCAGTCGGACGCGCCGCCCAGCACGAGGCCGTCGCAGTAGGGCGCGGCGGACTCGTAGGGGACCTCGTCGTTCTGCGCCTGCTCCCAGACCAGGCCGGTCACCTCGTCGGTGACGGTGCCGTCGAGGTTGTCCGTATACGAGGGCGCGGCGCCCACGTTCTGGGCGTCTTGGCCCGCGAACTCCTCCCCCGCGTCGGGGCAGGGGATCGCGCCCGCGTCGTCGTAGCAGTCGGTCTGGCCGGTGTCGGCGACGGTGTAGACCCACTCGGTCTCGACCTCCCCGGGGGCGACGCAGGCGGCGGTGGTCAGGGCGAGGACGATGGCGGCGGGTGTGGGTCGCATGGGTTCCTCCGGCGCGGGGGGCGGGACCCCCCGACGCCTCGACTCTGCGCCCCGCGCCGGTTCCTCTCCACAGCGGCCGCGTCAGCCCGCGTAAGCGTGTGCAAGCGCGGGCCCCCCGTGACCCGCATTTCGAGTTCCCGAAGGGTGATCTACCCTTCCGGCGGCTCGCCGAACCCAGTCTCAGGAAGACCCCGCATGTCCACCAGTCTCGACCTGTCCAAGCTCAGCCTGATGGACGCCCTCGACCTCGCCACCCTCATGGAGGTCGAGGCGCACGAGCGCTACCTGATGTTCGCGTCGCAGCTGGGGAGGAGCGGCGGCTACGACCCCGGCACGTTCTTCGCGTCGATGGCCGCGAACGAGGCCAAGCACGGCAAGGAGCTGAACGAGCGACGCGGGGCCCTGTTCGGGGACACGCCCGCGCGCGTGAAGCTCGACGACCTGTTCGACCTCGAGGCGCCGGAGATGGGGTCCACGCGCCGGACGATGTCCACGCGGCAGGCGTTCGAGGTCGCGCTCGCGGCGGAGCAGAAGGCCCACGACTTCTACGAGTGGGCGCTGCCCAGCATCACCGACCCCGAAGTGCGGGAGCTCTTCGCGGAGCTCCGGGACGAGGAGCTGGACCACGTGCGGATGCTCCGCGAGGCCATGGCGAAGCTGCCCGCGAGCGCCGACTTCGAGGGCGAGATCGACCACGACGAGTCGCCCTACCTGTAGGGGGAGCCCCCGGCAACAACCGGCCCGGTTCGGTGAAACGACCGAGTTCTTGCCGCCTGCCGAGATCGGTCTCGGCCCTCCCCCAGGAGCCGACCCGCCTGCCGGCTCCTACCCGCCGCCCTCCGGCCCCACGACGATCACGACGCGGCCGGGCCCGTGCACGCCCAGCGTGAGGTGCAGCTCGATGTCCGCGGTGCGGCTGGGGCCCGCGATCACGTGGACGGAGGAGCAGGCCGCGAGCAGGTCGACCCGGGCGACGAGCGCCGCCTCCAGATCGGCGTGGATGTCCTCGGGGCGCAGCACGGCGACGTGCAGCGGCGGGAGCAGGGACGGAGCGCGGGGCCGCCCGCGGCGGGAGCCGAGGATGAGGGCTCCGGTCGCCGCGACGGCCCCGTCCGCGCCGGTGACGCCGACCTCCGCGCCGGCTCGGGTGTCGAGGTCCCGCCCGTCGAGCCGGTCGCTGCGCTCGAGCTCGCCCGCGACGCCGTACGGGAGGTGATCGGCCGCCCAGCTCAGCGTGCGGCGCCCCTCGACCAGGCCCCTCACCCGCGCCCGGACCGCCTCGGCGTCGGGCTCCACGAACACCTCGGCGGACAGGGCGGCCGCCTCCTCCACGAAGCGGGCGACGGGGTCCGAGGAGCCGGGTGGCGGCGCGGGCGACGGAGGCTCGGAGGGGGGCGGGGCCACGAGGTGGACGTCCCGGGAGGGGGCGTCCTCGAAGCGGTCCCAGAAGCTGCGGGCCGCGGGGACGGGCAGATCCCGGGCGCGGGTCCATCGGCCGAGCAGGCCGGGCGCGGAGCGGCGCCAGCCCCCGGAGGCCCCGCGGCGGACCCACCAGGCGCCGACGCGGCGGGCGAGCCGGTACAGGCGGGGCCGGGTCATCAGGACCGCGAAGCCGAACATGGCGAGGCGTCGGGTCCACGTGGACCGCCCGGCGTCGACCTTCTCGGCGCGCAGCTTCAGGAGCATGCCCGGCAGGTCGATGCGCACGGGGCAGATGTCGCGGCAGGCGCCGCAGAGCGTGCACAGGGACGGCAGCTCGTCCCAGGGACGGCCGTGGGGGAGCGACGCCATGAAGACGGACCCGAGCGGCCCGGGGTAGGTGGCGTCGTAGGCGTGGCCGCCGATCCGGCGGTACACGGGGCAGGCGTTGAGGCAGGCCCCGCAGCGGATGCACGCCAGGATCTCGGCCTGCCCGCCCGCGCGGATGCTCGACCGTCCGTTGTCCAGGAGGATCACGTGGACCTCGTCGGGGCCCTCGTCGCCGTCGGTGCGGGGGCCCTGGACGAGGGTGGTGTACACGGTCGACTTCTGGCCGGTGGCGGACGGGGCGAGGATCCGGAGGATCCGCTCGGCGTCCGGCAGGGTCGGCACGAGCTTGTCGAGGCCGACGAGGGCGACGTGGACCCGGGGCAGGGACGTGACCATGCGGATGTTGCCCTCGTTGCTCACGAGCACGACGCCGCCGGTCTCGGCGACGGCGAGGTTGCCGCCGGTGATGCCGAGGTCGGCGGCCAGGAAGTCGGCCCGCAGGCGGGCCCGGGCGATGGCGGCGAGCTCCACGGGCTCGTCGGTGAAGGGCACGCGCAGCTCGCGCTCGACCACGCGGCCGACGTCCGCCCGGTTCATGTGGACGATCGGCAGGATGATGTGGGAGGGGCGGTCGTTCGCGAGCTGGACGATGTACTCGCCGAGGTCGGTCTCGCGCACAGCGATCCCGGCGGCCTCGAGGCCGTCGTTGAGGTGGATCTCCTCGGTGGCCATCGACTTCGACTTCACGGCCGCCCGGAGGCCGCAGCGCTCGGCGATGGCGACGACGGTCGCGATGGCCTCGGCCCCGTCGGCGGCGCGATGCACCTGCACGCCCCGGGCGGTCGCGGCGGCGGTGAACTCGGCGGCCAGGGCCTCGGTGCGAGGGAGGGCGTCGAGGCGGGACCGTCGCGCGGCGTCGCGGACGGACTCGACGTCGGGGATCGCCTCGAGGGCCCGCCCCCGGCGCTCCTTCAGGGCGCCCGCGGCGGTCCCGATCGCGCGCTGGAGGTGCTCGTCCGCGACGGCGCGATCGATGCGCTCGTCGAGGCTCACGCGAGGCTCTCGGCCATGAGCCGGGCGATGTGGACGACGCGCACGGACGAGCCGCGGCGACGGAGCCCGCCCTCGATGTGGAGCAGGCAGCCGAGATCGCACCCGGTGAGGACGTCGGCGCCGCTCGCCTCGACCGCGTCCATCTTGCGGTCGAGCATCGCCGCCGAGATCGGCTCCCGGTCGACGCTGAAGGAGCCCCCGAAGCCGCAGCACTCGTCGGCGTCGCGGAGGGGCACGACCTCGACGCCCTCGATGGCGGCCAGGACGGCGCGAGGCGCGGCGTCGACCCCGAGGCCCCGGAGCAGGTGGCACGACGGGTGGTAGGCGACGCGCCCCGTGCCCCGCATGCGCAGCTGGGCGAGGCCGCCCCGGGCCACGACGAAGGAGGTCAGCTCGTGGGTGCGCGTCGCGATGGCGGCGTAGGTCCGCCGCTCGGCGTCGTCCTCGGCGAGCTCGTCCCAAGCGTGCCGGATCGTGTGGGCGCAGGAGCCCGACGGGAGGACGATGGGATCGTCGGAGTCGGCCAGCGCCCGCGCGTCGTGGCGGACGACTCGGCGAGCCTCCGGCCGGAACCCCGTGTTGAAAGCGGGCTGCCCGCAGCACAGGACGTCGCGGGGGACGGCGACCGTGAAGCCGAGCGCGCGGAGGACGGTGACTGCGGCCTCGGCGACCTCCGGACGCAGCTCGCCCGCGAGGCAGGTGGGGACGAAGCGGACGGGGTGCGGCACGGGGGGATCCTACGAGACCGGGGGGGGCGAGGGAGGAACCGCTGCCGATGAGCCCCACGCAACGACACCGGCCGGACGTCGGCCTCGGACCTCGAGCTCGAAGCGGGCTGAGACGGGGGCGACCGGGGGCCACCCCGAGGACCCGTTGTGGACATCCGGCTACGTCCGGAGAGGACGCCCCCGGGGTGGGTAGCGTCCACGAGAGCCGAACGAATCGGCCCGCCGGACGGCGCCCGAGGCGAGCACGCGGGGCGACCGATCCACCGGAGGATCGTCATGCACCGTTGGACCTGGATCGTCGCCGTCGTGGCCCTGCCCACGGCCGCAGCCGCGGTCGAGCCCGTGGAGCTCGGGCGCTCGAGCAACGCCTACACCGCCCTGGGCAAGAACCAGCACATGGTCGCGGCGAACAGCGACACCGGAGCGGTGGTGTTCGTCCACCGACAGGACGTCACCGTGCACGGAGGGGGCACCGAGGCCAACGGGCAGCTGCGCATCGACATCAGCACCGACGGCGGGCGCACGTTCACGAACGACGTCGGGGTGCTGAACCCCGCGCACGCCCGAGAGACGCGGTACCCCAACGCGACCCTCCACGACCTCGGGGCGACCGACGGGCTCCGCCTGGTGTGGCTCGCCCCCACCTCGGTCGACGACCAGTGGGACGGCCTCGCCACCGGCGTCGGTTCGCTCGACACCACCGCCCCCGCAGGCTCCGAGGCGGACGTCTTCCCGGAGCTGTGGGAGCGACTCCCGGCGAGCCTGACCGCGGGCGCGCCCGGCGAGTTCTGGTTCACCGCGAGGACCGCCGCGGCGGCCGCCGAGATCGCCGTCTACAAGGGCGTCGTCGACGAGACCGGGGAGACGATCGAGTGGAGCCGCAGCGCCACGATCGACCCGCCGCACGATACGAGCGTCACCGGTGTGCCCCAGTTCGGGTGCGCCCCCGACATCGCCTTCTCCCCGGACGGGGCGACCGCGTGGCTGAGCTGGTGCGGCGACCTCGAGGGCGGACACACCGGGGGGTACAGCCCCGTCCTCATGAAGTCCGAAGACGGCGGCGACACCTGGGGCGAACCCGTGGAGGTCGACTTGCCGGCCCTGCCCGTCCGGGGCCGCGACGTCGATCTCGAGACCCTGTGGAACGACGCCACGATCTGGCAGACCGAGCCGGAGGAGGGTGGCGACCCCGTAGACGTCGAGGTCGAGACCATGACGACGGCGTTCCACGCCGATCTGACGGTCGACGCCGGCGGGAACCCGCACTTCTTCTCCCTGGTGGGCGCCGAGCGCGCGACCGGCGCGGACGACGGGGATGAGCGCTACATCATTCGCCCCGGGCTCTCCACCCTGGTCGTCGACACCACGTCGACGGACGGCGGAGCGACCTTCGAGGCGGTGTCGCTCCACACGCCCTTCAACGGCACCTTCCGCGGAGAGTGGGGTCGGCCCGATCCGTCCACCGGCGCGCCGCTCACCATGGACAACAAGCCCCAGCTCGCGCGCACGGAGGACGGGTCGCACGTGTTCTTCTCCTGGGCCACGAGCGTCCTGGAGCAGGTCCCCTTCGGCGAGTCCACGAACATCGCCCCCCAGCTGCACGTCGCGGGCATGCGGGTGGCCGACGGCGCGCTGTACGGGCCCAAGGTCCTCACCTACGAGGATCCGGTGTGGGACGGCCGGGTGCTTCACCCGACCATGGCGCCGACGGTCCTGCAGGCGGACGGATGTTTCATCCTCCCGATCGTGGTGATGGAGCTGCTCGAGGACGACATCCTGGCGCCCACGCGCTTCTGGTACTTCGGGGGCGACGCCTCGCTGGGCCCCGACGACCTCGACACCGGCACGCTGTGTCGGGACACCTGCAACCGGGGAGACCGGGCGGACGGGCTCGCCGACAACGGCCTCTGCGAGGACGCGGGCGCGGGGGGCGAGGGGGGCTGCCTCTACGGGACGGACTGCGCCGACTGCGGGGCCGTGCCCGGGATCCAGTACGGCGACGGGGTGGTCCCCCCCTGCGACTGGGGCCAGTTCGTCGGTGACGACGACGACGACGACGCGGCCGACGACGACGCGGCCGACGACGACGACGACGACGCGACCGTGAGCGCCTGCACATGCGAGTCCTCGCTGATCCCCGGAGCGGCCGCGAGCGCCGCCGTGTCGCTGCCGCTCCTGGTCGTCGCCCGGCGAAGACGCCCCCGATGAGTGGTCCGCCGCCCCGGGAGGCGCTCGCGGACGGCTAAGGTCCCGCGATGGATTGGTACCGGATCAGGACCGCCGCGGGCGGGATCAAGCGGCTGGCGCGGCTGTCCGACGACGACAAGCAGGCCGCCCTGGACGCGTTCCGGTTCTTCCAGCGGATGCAGGACGGAGGAGCGACCGACACCGCCGAGGAGACCCGGGCCGTCGCGGACTACTACAAGGTCCTGAACAACATGCTCTCCGTCTTCGACCTGGAGAAGCTGTACATCCCCCCGCAGCTGGACGAGTCGCTCGGCCTGTACGGAAACCAGCTGCTCGTGGAGCAGGCGGTCCTCGACGCCCTCGCCCTCGACGAGCCCGCCGCGTCGCACCTCCTGGACATGGGCTGCGGCCGCGGCCGCGTCTCGCACCACTTCGCGACGCTCACCGGCGGGCACGTGTCCGGCTACAACATCGACCCGAACCAGATCGAGAACGCCGTCGACTGGGCCGCCGAGTGCTCGATGAGCGACCGCCTGCACTTCCAGGTCGGGAATCACCACGAGCCCCTCGCCTACGCCGACGCCCTCTTCGACGGCTGCTTCTCCTTCCAGGCCGTGTGGCCCTTCTTCAAGAGGGAGGAGCTCGACGCTCACGCCGCGGAGATGTTCCGCGTCCTCAAGCCCGGCGCGCGATACGCCTGCTCCGAGTACCTCCTGACCCCTCACTTCGACTGGGACGACGAGGAGCACCGGAGCCTGCACCGCTCTTTCCTGCCCACCCTCGCCGCCACCCACTCGATGTACCCGGCGGACGTCTGCGCCGCCCTCGGTCGGGCGGGGTTCGACATCGTCCTGTCCGCCCCGTCCAAGGGCGCGGCGTGGCCCATCTGCGAGCAGAAGCGGGACCTGATCCTCCTGGGGCGGAAGCTCGTGCGAGCCCTCGAGGCCGTCCGCGTGCTGCCCCCCTGGGTCGAGGAGTCGCTCGCCCTCCTCCAGAGCGGCGGCGAGGCGTGGACCGCCGCCGAGAAGGCGAAGATCGCGGACCTGAACTGGCGCATCGTGGCGGAGAAGCCGCGGGCCTGACCTACTCCTCGGGCGCGGCCCCCCGCGACCGCCTCCGGGACGCCTCCGCGCAGGCCGCCACCGCGTCGCGCAGCTCGCCCATGCGCTGGTCCGACTCGTCGACGGTCCAGCCGTCCGTCGCGATCGGCGACCCCACCGTCAGCTCGATCCGACCCGGGCGCACGAGGACCGCGCCCCGCGGCATCAGCGCCGTCCCGCCGAAGCACGCCAGCGGAACGATCGGCAACCCGGTCTGCAGGGCGAGGTGGAAGACACCCTTCTTGAACGGCGCGAGCCGGCCGTCCCGCTGCCGGGTCCCTTCCGGGTAGATGATGATCGACCACTTCCGGTCGAGCCCGTCGGCCCCCTCCTTCATCGCCGCGCGGGCCTGCGTCGGGTCGCCCCGGTCCACGAAGAACGCGCCGTGGCGACACGCCCACCCGAGGATCGGCACCTTCCCGAACTCCTTCTTCATGACCCACTTCGTATACGGCGGGAGGTACGCGGGGCCGACGATCGAGTCCAGGGTCCCCGTGTGGTTGCTGCAGAAGATCGCCGGTCCCGCGAGGTGCTCCGCGCCCACGACGTGGACCCGCACCCCGGCCAGCCGCAGCGTCACGCGACCCCACGCCGGGCGCATCACCGCCCAGGCTCGCTCGCCGAACCCCAGGAGCACGAGCGGCAGACTGGCGGCCGCGATGAGCAGCGCCGCCCCCAGGGCGAGGG
The DNA here is from genome assembly GCA_964512225.1 of uncultured Rickettsiales bacterium. Lineage (GTDB taxonomy): Bacteria > Myxococcota_A > UBA796 > UBA9615 > UBA9615 > CAZEKB01. The sequence continues at coordinate 54,896 of CAZEKB010000028.1, forward strand.
GGAGTCGGATCAGCCCGCTGAGCGCAGCCCGCATCGGCCGATGCTAGACGCCGGCGACTTCGCCCGCCGGGTGGGCGCTGGGATAGGCTCCGGCGATGAAGCCGTGGGTCGTCCTCGTTCTCGTCTCCGCGGCGGCCGCGGGCTGCGTGGATGAGGACCCGCCGCCCCCCGAGGAGCCCGCCGCGCCGGACTGCCGCGCCGCCGCCGAGCGCGCCTTCGAGCTCGACGCGTGGGGCGGCATCGCCTCGATCGCCCTGGAGGCGACCGGCTTCTTCCGCGTGGAGCGCCTCGGCAGGCGCTGGTGGTTCGTCTCGCCGGACGGCACCCCGCTGCTCTCCCAGGCCGTGAACGCGACCAGCCCCACCGGCGACACCGACCGGGAGACCGGGCGCCGCCCGTACGGCGAGTCCGTCGACGAACTCTACGCCGACGAAGCCGCGTGGGCCGAGGCCGTGACCACCCGGCTGCACACCTGGGGCTTCAACGGAGCGGGCGCCTGGCTGGGCTCGGACCACCTGCGCGCGGCGCTGCCGGAGGCCCCCCAGCTCGACCTCGCGGGCACGAGCTGGCTCGACGGCGACATCGCAGACCCCTTCGACCCCGCCTGGCGGGACGCCGTCCGCGCGCGGGTCGACGAGCGCGTGGCCCCCCGGGCGGACGACCCCCTCGTCCTCGGCTGGTTCCTCGGCAACGAGCTCCGCTGGGGGCTCGACTGGCGCGGGGTCGAGGACCTCGCCGAGCTCTCCTGGGCCCTCGGGCCCGACGCCCCCGTGCGCGCCGAGCTGATGGCGTTCCTGCGCTCGCGGCACGCCGACTACGACGCCTTCGCGGACGCCTGGGAGAGCCCGCCGGGGATCGACGGGGCGCCCGCGAGCTGGGAGGAGCTGGCCGTCGTGGACGCCCTGCCCGAGGGGGGCGGCGAAGCCGACCGACGGGCGTGGGAGGCGCGCTACTCGGATCGCTGGTTCGACGTGGTCACGAGCGAGGTGCGCGCGGTCGATCCCGACCACCTGATCCTCGGCGTGAGGTGGGTCGGCCAGACGACCCCGCGGGCCGTCGTCGAGGCCGCGGGTCCGTACCTGGACGTCGTCTCGGTCAACCGCTACGAGCTGGTCGAGGGCATCGAAGAGGCGCTCCAGGGGCGCGAGTCGTTCATCCGAAGCGGCGGCGCGCTCGAGACCTTCCACCGGGTGACCGGGCGGCCGGTGCTCGTGAGCGAGTTCGCGTTCCGAGCCCGCGACTCCGGGCTCCCCAATACCAGCCCCCCGCTGCAGGCCCTCTACGACACCCAGGAGCAGCGCGCGGACGCCTTCTCCCGGTACGCCCACGAGCACCTGTCCACCGACTGGGTGGTGGGCCTGCACTGGTTCAAGTGGTCGGATCAGCCCCCCGGCGGACGCTTCGACGGCGAGAACAGCAACTGGGGCCTCGTGGACGGAGCCGACCGCCCCTACGCCGAGCTGACCGCGGCGACCGCGGCGGACGGCGTGGCCTGGGGGTACTCCTGCTGGGCCCCGTCACTGGAGGGGTCGTGACGACGTCCACCGACGATGGGAGGACCGGATGAGCAAGCCCCTGGAGAACCGGGTCGCCGTGGTCGCGGGGGCCACGCGGGGGGCCGGTCGCGGCATCGCCTGCGCCCTCGGTGAGGCGGGCGCGACCGTCTACTGCACCGGCCGCAGCGTGCGCGGCGCGTCGGCCACGGAGGGCCGCCCCGAGTCGATCGACGAGACCGCGGAGCTGGTCACGGAGCGCGGCGGTCGAGGCGTCCCGTTCCGCGCGGACCACACGCAGGAAGACGAAGTCGTCGCCCTGTTCGAGCGCGTCCGCGCGGACCATGGCCGACTGGACGTGCTGGTCAACGACATCTGGGGCGGCGACGCGCTGACCCAGTGGGGCAAGCGCTTCTGGGAGGTCGACGTCGCGCCCGGCTTCACGATGATCGAGCGGGCCGTGCACACCCACATCATCACCAGCCGGCACGCCGCCCCGTTGATGATCGAGCAGGACTCCGGGCTGATCGTGGAGGTGACCGACGGCACCTTCCTGGGCTACCGATGGCAGCTCTTCTACGACCTGTGCAAGAACGCGGTGACCCGCCTCGCCTACGCCATGGCGACGGAGCTGGGGCAGGCGGGCGCGGCCGTCACCGCGCTCGCGATCACGCCGGGCTTCCTCCGGTCCGAGGCGGTGCTCGACCACTTCGGCGTCTCCGAAGCGAACTGGCGCGACGCCGTGGAGCAGGACGCCGGCTTCGCGGAGTCCGAGACCCCCCTGTACGTCGGCCGGGCGATCGTCGCGCTCGCGACCGATCCGCAGGTCCACCGCCGCGCGGGCGGCGTCTACTCGAGCTGGGGGCTCGCCCGGGAGTACGGCTTCACCGACGTCGACGGCCGCCGCCCGCACTGGGACGATCACCTCGACGCCCGCATCGCGACGATCCTCGCCGCCACCGAGCCGCCATCGGACGACGACCGCCTGCTCCTCTCGCTGCGGCTCCCCCAGCTCGACTTCGACCCCGAGCGCGCCGACGAGCGCGCCCGCATCGCCGCGTTCCTCGACCTCCTCCCGTAGTCGACGGACTCGCGCGCTCCCGAACGGAGAGTGTCCGAGGGCGTGCGAATCACGCGGTCCCGAGTCGCCGAAGCCGGCAACCTCCCCGCTCCGCTCCGGAGACGCCCCCATGAACCGCCTCGCCCCGACCGTCCTCGTCCTCGCCCTCGCCGCGCCCGCCACCGCGCTCGCGCAGGCCGATCACCTGCTGATCACCGAGGTCTACTACGACACGACGACCGCCAACGAGCCCAACGAGTTCATCGAGATCTACAACCCGACGGACGTGGACGCGGTGCTCAACGACGGCACCGGCGCCTACTACGTGTCGGACGACAACAACGTCTACTACGACATCGTCGCCGGGAACGTCACCACGTCCTTCAGCTCCGACTGGGCGCTCACCTTCCCGATCGGGACCACCCTCCCCGCGCGCTCCTTCCTGGTGATCACGGGCGACGACGTGACGTTCGCGGCCGAGAACTTCCCCACCGGCGGCCTCGCCGCCTTCGAGGCCCAGCCCGGGTCCCCCCAGATCTTCGAGGTCTCGGTGGACGCGGACACGGTCCCGGACCTCGTGAACGTGAACCTCACGGCCTTCGACCTCAGCCTCACGAACGGCGGCGAGGGCGTGATCCTCTACTACTGGGACGGCAGCTCCGACCTCGTCTCCGACGTCGACCACGTCTGCTGGGTGGACACCGCCGAGCTGATCAACAAGACCGGCATCGTCGTGGGGACCTCGGCCTACCTGGCGGACGCGGGGGGCGCCGTCGCCGCGCCCGACGCCCCGCAAGGGTCGTCGCTTCAGCGCATCCACGGCATCGAGACGGCGGAGGTCGGCACCGGCGGCAACGGCATCACCGGCCACGACGAGTCCACGGAGGACTGGGACTCGTCGTTCGTCATCGACGCCCCCACGCCCGGGCGGCACCGGCTCGTGCTCGACGGCGATCTCGCGGACCTCGCCCTCGCGGGCGCCCTCACCGTCTCCGCCGCGGACGGGCCGGGCACCGGCGCCGTCGCCGACTTCGGGCCCGACGGCACCATCACCGAGCTGTACGCCCTGCCCGTGGACGACACCGGAGACGGCGTCGCGGACACGCTCTGGGTCGGGGTCCGGGGCGACTTCTTCGACACGAGCGGGACCGTCAACGGCACCTACGTCGCCTTCGACGTGGCTCCGGGGACCGGCAACGGCTTGACCGTCGTCCCCGGCACGGACCTCACCGGCACGCTCGACAGCCACATCACGGCGGGCGACGTGGGCCTCGGCGCGGGCCCCCTCGCCCAGGACATCGCCGTCGACGCGATCTTCGGCGTCACGGCCGATCCCTGCGCGTCGTCGGACGTCTGCGGCCTGCGCGGGTTCGGCACGGACGGCGTGGGCGGCAGCACCTCCGACTACGCCTTCCTCGGCGACTTCACGAACCTCACCGACGTCTCGCTCGGGGCCGTCGCCGCGGGCCTGCTCGGAGCCGCGGGCACGAGCTACGCCGCCCCGGACGCCATCGAGTTCACCGTCGCCCTGACGGATCTCGCGAGCCCCACCTCGGTCGCCCTCGGCGCCTTCACGTCGGGCGACGGCGTGGGCGATCCGAGCCCCAACACCCTCCCGGAGAACGCCGACAATACGTTCGCGGCGGTCCAGCTCGTGGACGCCGTCGCCTGCGTCCAGATGGACCTGTCGGCGACGCCCGTCTACTACGCGGACGTCGACGGCGATACGTTCGGCGACCCGGCGACCGCCGCGGCGTACTGCGGCACGGCCCCGGCCGCCCTCGTGCTGGACGGCACCGACTGCGACGACAGCGCGACCGGGGGGTTCATCTTCCCGGGCGCGACCGAGACCTGCGACGGCGTGGATCAGGACTGCGACGGCAACATCGACGAAGACTTCGACGCCGACGGCGACGGCTTCTTCGACGGAACCGACGCGGGTTGCCTGGCCACCTACGGGGCGGCGAACACCGACTGCAACGACGCCCTGGACACCGTGGGCGCGGGCGTGGCCGCGGCCGAGACGTGCGACGGCACCGACGAGGACTGCGACGGCGTGGTGGACAACGGCTTCGACGGCGACGGCGACGGCGCGTTCGACGGGGCGGACGCCGGTTGCGTCGCCCAGTACGGCACGTTCAACGTCGACTGCGACGACGCCGAGCCGCTGTCGTCCCCCAACCAGGTCGAGATCTGCAACGGGATCGACACGGACTGCGACACGGTGATCGACGACCCGTTCGACGCGGACGGGGACGGCGCGTTCACGGACCAGGAGCAGGGCTGCATCGACACCTACGGGGCCGCCGCCGTGGACTGCGACGATACGAACATCGACGTGTTCCCCGGCCAGACCGAGGTCTGCGACAACTCGATGGACGACGACTGCGACGACGACGTGGACGGGGACGACGTGGACTGCAGCGGCGACGACGACGACTCGGCGGGAGACGACGACGACGCGGCCGACGACGACGACTCCGCGGGAGACGACGACGACGCGACCGACGACGACGACGCGGCCGACGACGACGACGACTCCGGGCTCGACAACCCCGACACCGAGGGCTGCACCTGCGAGGCGTCGGTCGCGGGCGGGCGCAGCTCCGCGCTGCTGCTGCTGCTCCCCCTCGCGGGCGTCCTCCGCCGCCGCCGCTGATCAGTCGCGTGGCGCGTTCGGGCTCGGGGGCACCATCCCGAACAGGAAGAGGTCGAGGTTCGACGCGCACCAGCGCTTCTTGTACTCGGGGTCCGAGATGTCGGCCCCGTAGTTGCGCTTGATCCACGGGGCGAACTGCACCTGGTTCGCGATCCGATCCAGCAGCGCGCCGGCGACCATCCGGGTTTCCAGGCCCCGGCGGACGAAGCCCCGGGCCTTGGCGTCCTCGAGGAAGTCGGTGAACCGAGTCATGTACTCCACGAGGGCGGGAGGATCCGCCTGCTCCCGGGCGACCACCAGGCTCACGTCTCGGTTCGCCGTGTAGGCCTCGAGGGTGGTCTCGAACAGGATCTCGATCCGGGCTCGGAACTCTGCCTGCGACTTCGCCGGCGCCTCCAGGAGTCGCATGGGCACGGCGAACACGTGGATGCTGAAGCGCTCGACGATCGCATCGAGGAGGCCCGCCTTGCTCCCGAAGTAGTGGTGGATCATGTTCGCGCTGGTGTCCGCATCCCGGCAGACGTCCCGGACCGACACGCCGTCGAACCCCTTCTTCGCGATCAGGCGGGCGCCCGAGCGCAGCAGCCGCTCCCGGGTGGGCGCGCCGCCCGAGTCAGGCACTCGCGGCCAGCCGCGTCTTGGTCGAGGCCGCGACCTTGCGCGGGTGGGGGGTCCCGTTCTCCACATAGAACTTCAGCTCCTCCATGATCTGCCCCACGAAGACCCCGAAGCCGATCCGGATCAGCGGCCAGATCAGGTAGGCCCAGGGCTTGATGCGGGAGCGGAAGACCCACGTCATCTCGGACTCGTCGTCCCCGACGTCGACGATCGAGAAGTCGAGCTGGTTGTGGTGCACCGGGAAGACCGCGCGGGTGTTCAGGAAGTCGATCCGGACGGTGCAGGTCTTCGCGTCCTCGTCGTAGGCGAGAAACTGCTCGGAGGCCTTCACCCCGTTCGGGTCCGAGTTCAGCTCGCAGACCCGACCCGCGGACTCGGCGCCGTCGAACCGCTCGCCGACCTCCTCGCCGTAGGAGTGCGGAACCGAGGCCATCCACTTGTACGCGCTGTCGAACTCATGCGCGAACACGGCCCACACCGCGTCCGCGGACGCAGCGACTCTCGACTTCTTCACGAACCTCATCCGGACCTCCACTCACTGGTGTAACGATTGATACATCCTATATATCACCTGTTACAGGGTCGTGGTCAGCGAAGGTACGCGGCTCCGTCCCACCAGGGGTACCAGCCCTCGGCCTGTCCCCCCGCCTCGCCCCAGCCGAGGCGGAACTGGGTCGCCCCGGGGCCGACCGAGTAGACGGTCGATCCGGCGGGGAACGCGGTGGTGCACAGGCGGCAGGTGAGGTTCGCCGGGAGGGTGCTCGCGTAGGACACGACCGGGCCCGCCGCGCCCGCGTCGCCGAAGCCGACGTCCCCCGTCCCGCAGGAACCGGGCGCGCAGCTGGCGAGGCTCCAGTCGGTCTGCTGGAACGTGTTCGGGTAGATGTCCGACGTATCCCCCGCCGCCGCCCAGGCCTTGAGCACCCACCCGCCGAGGTAGAACTCGTCGAAGCCGGGCGGGAAGTCGAACGTGTAGTGGTAGGTGTGGGAGCCGCTGCCGTCGCGGGTGTAGGGACCGTCCACCGGATCGATGCCCACCGTGGCGGCGGCGTCCACGGCCACCATCGTGCCCGCGAGGACCGTGTTCGCGTCGTCGAAAGAGACGCCGGTCCAGCCGCCCCCGTCCGTCGTCATGTCGCAGTCGAACAGGGCCGCGCCCGCGCCCGCCGGATCGAGCCAGTACGGCCCGTCGCCGATGGAGAAGCCGTCGTCCAGGATCTGCCGGCAGGAGGTGCCGGGGCACGACGACGCCTCGCCGGTCAGCGCCGGGCAGCCGATGACGACGGACGTCGAGCCCGCCAGCCCCTGACCGTCGCCGTCCGACGCGACGGCCTCGCAGGTCCACTCCTCCCCGGCCTCGGTGGACGACGCGGGCACCCCGAGCGCGAAGTTCTCGTCCTCGCCCAGGGCCGAGATGCCCGCCGCGCCGCCGTCCACGAGCCACGTGACGTCGTAGGACACCGGCTGGCCGTCGGGGTCGACGATCGGCGCGCTGAGCGTGCACTCGAGGGGGTCGACCGTCATGGGGGCGAGGGGCGTGATCACGAGGACGGGGGCGCCGGGCAGCGTGTTCTCCACGACCTTCGCCTCGCTCGGTACGGGGACGCCCGCCTCCTCGTCGTCGCGAGCGATCGCGACGCACTGGACGGAGTCGCCCGCGGTGAAGGCTCCGGACAGCGTGGGGCCCGTGGCCCCGATGTCGACCCCGTCGATCCACCAGCCGACGTCGACCACGACGTCGTCGCCGTCGGCGTCCGTCCCGGTGAGCTCGGTGCACTCCGCCGTGGAGAGCGCCGTCAGCACGATCGGGCCGAGGGCGGGCACGTCGGCCACCGGGGGGCTGTTGACCACGGGGACGCTGTCGCTCACCTCCGGCCCCGTGGACTGCCCGTCGTAGCCGGAGACCGTGACGGTCCACTCCTGCCCTTTCGCGGTGGCGTCGTCCGGCACCACCAGCTCCCCGAACAGCTCCGACACGGGCTCGCCGTCCCGGCTCCAGACGATGTAGTGCTCCACGGGGTCGGGACCGTCCTCGTCCGCCGACTCGGTCGCGAACGTCAGGACGAGGTCGTCGCCGGTCGTGGCGGGGCGGGGGTCCAGGTCGATCACGGGCGCGCTCGGGGCGGCGTTGACCGCGAGCTCGAGGGTGGCGGTGGTCTCGAGCCCCGCGGGGTCGGTGACGGAGAGCGAGATCGCGTGCGCGCCCGCGGTGAGCAGGACCTCGGCGACGGCGAGGCCCTCGGCGTCCGCGGGGTCGGTCCCCAGCTCGCCGCTCACGTCCGACGTCCAGACGACGGCGAGCTGATCGGGCGCGTCCTCGGTGTCCGAGATTCGGCCCCGGAGCCGCACGGGCACGACGTCGTCGACCAGGTCGCCGGGCGCGGGATCCACGATCCGGGCGAACGGAGCGAGGTTGCCGGCGGGGGGCTCCGGCGTGGGCTCCGAGTCGGTAGGGGCGGGGCAGGCGGCCAGGAGGGCCGAGGCCGCCAGCGCGCACGAGATTCGACGGAGACCGGGCATGCCCCAGCCTAGATCGTCCGTAGGGCCGGCGGCGGGCGGTTCGGCCGGGCGGCCTTCAGGAGCTCACCGAGCCGACGATAGAGGGCGGCGCGCGGGCTCGACGGGCGCCACCACAGCCCCACCCCTCGCGTCGGCACCGGGGCCGCGAACCGCCGCACTCTCACCCCCTCGGGCACGAGGTGCAGCGCCATCTCCGGGACGATCGTGGGGCCCAGGCCCTGCTGGACCATCAGCAGGAGCGTGACCAGCGAGGACGCCTCCACCGCCGCCTCCGCGCCGGGGGCCTGCGCGCACGCCTGCAGGGCGTGATCGCGCAGGCAGTGGCCGCTGCCGAGCAGCAGGAGGGGGTGGCGGGCGACCTCCGCGGGCAGGGCGGGCCGGTCGTCGTCCAGGGGATGGCCGGGCGGGACGGCGACGTGGAAGGGCTCGTCGTACAGGCCGAGGACGCTCACGCCGGGCCGCGGGAACGGCAGCGCGACGACCGCCACGTCCAGCTCGCCCCGAGCGAGACGCTCGCCCAGCCCGTGGGTGCGATCCTCCACGAGGCGCAGCTCGACGCCGGGGAGCTCCTCGGCGACGGCGGCTACGAGGGCGGGGAGGACGAAGGGCGCGAGGGTGGGGATGGCCCCCAGGCGCACGCGACCCGCGAGCGGGTCCCGGAGCACCGCCGCGGCGTCGGTGAGGTCCCGCGCGGCGGCGAGGACGACACGCGCCCGGTCCACGAGCTCCCGGCCCGCCGACGTGGGTCGCGACACCCGCGCGCCGCGCTCGAAGAGCACGACGCCCAACCCCTCCTCCACCTCCCGGATCTGCTTGCTGAGCGCGGGCTGGCTCACGGCCGTCGCCCGCGCCGCGCGCCCGAACCGACCGGTATCGGCGACCGCGACGACGTACTCCAGCTGACGCCGGGTGGGGACCCAAGTCATATCTAGAAGTTATCAAAGGCATGTCGAACATGTATTGGATCGAATGCCTTCGTGAGCGCAGATTGTCCCTGTCGCCGCGACCCAGCGGCCCCCCCGGAGACGCCATGCACCTCGACATCGGACTCGATCCCGCCGCCCGCTCCCGCCTCGCCGACGGCCTCGCGGGCCTGCTCGCCGACACCTTCACCCTCTACCTCGAGACCCACCGCTTCCACTGGAACGTGGAGGGGCCCTTCTTCGCCTCGCTGCACGCGCTGTTCGAGACCCAGTACACCGAGCTCTGGGCGTCCGTGGACGAGATCGCCGAGCGCATCCGCACGCTCGGGATCCGGGCCCCGGGCTCCTTCGCCGAGTTCGCCGCGCTCGCCGCGCTCGGCCAGGCGGACGGCGAGCTCGACGCCGCCTCGATGGTGGAGCGCCTCCGCGACGGGCACGAGGCCCTCGTCCGCCGACTCCGCGGCCTGCTCGCCGAGGCCTCCGAGGCGACCGACGAGTCCACCGCCGCCCTGCTCTCCGACCGCCTCCGCGCCCACGAGAAGGCCGCGTGGATGCTGCGGGCCTCCCTCCCCCGTTGACCCCCGACCCCGAAGGAGCCTCCATGTCCCTGCCCACCGAAGCCGACCTCGTCGGCACCCGCCTCCCCGACCTCACCTTCCGCCTGCGCGAGCGGGGTCGCTGGGCGTCGACGTCCACCGCCGAGCTCTTCGCGGGCAAGCGCGTCGTCGCGTTCGGACTGCCGGGCGCCTTCACCCCCACCTGCTCGACCCGCCACGTGCCCCGCTTCGACGAGCTCGCGCCCGACTTCGCCGCCGTCGGCGTCGACGACCTGATCGTCGTCTCCGTGAACGACGCCTTCGTGATGCAGGCGTGGGAACAGGACCAGGGCACGACGCGCGTCACGTACCTCCCGGACGGCAACGGCGACCTCTCCCGCGCGCTCGGGCTGCTCGTGGACAAGCGGGACCTCGGGTTCGGCGAGCGCTCGTGGCGGTACGCGATGGTGGTCGCCGACGGCGTGATCGAGCGCGTCTTCGTCGAGCCGGACGTGCCCGGCGATCCGTTCGAGGTCAGCGACGCCGACTCGGTCCTGGGCGCCCTCGGGGGCACGCCCTCGGTGGAGCCCGCCGCATCCGCCTGCGCGGTCGCGTGACCGTGGCGTAGGATTCCCGCCATGTCGCGGACTCCCCTGCTCCTCGCCCTCCTGCTCCTCGGCTGCGTCCCCACGGCGGGAGGCGAGCCCGGCCCGGCTGGGGAGCGCGGACCGCAGGGCGAGCCCGGCGAACCCGGCGAACCCGGCGAACCCGGCGAACCCGGCGAAGAGGGCGAGCCCGGGCCCCGGGGCGAGCCGGGCCCCGACGGCGAGCAGGGACCGCAGGGTCCTACCGGCCCTCAGGGCCCCGTGGGCGAGACCGGACCCGCCGGGGCCCCGGGACCTGCCGGAGCGATCGGACCTGCGGGCGCGACCGGACCCGCCGGGGCCACCGGACCTGCCGGAGCCGCCGGACCCGCGGGCCCGACGGGGCCGGCGGGATCGCAGGGGCCGACGGGGCCGGCGGGGGCGACCGGCCCGGCGGGTGTGTCGCTGATGTGGCTCGGGTCTCTGACGGGGCCCCCCGCGGGGCCCGCCTTGAACGACGCGTACTACGACTCCACGGCGGGGGTGTCCTACGTCTACGACGGGGCGGTCTGGCAGGTCCTGGCCATGGACGGACAGGCGGGAGCGACCGGCCCGACCGGGCCCGGGGGACCGACCGGACCGGCGGGACCGACCGGACCGGCGGGACCGACGGGAGCGACCGGCGCCACGGGACCGCAGGGTCCTGCCGGGAGCGGCGCCCAGGGCGTGGCCGGCCCCCAGGGACCGGCGGGCAACGAGTGGGGCGAAGAGGCCGCGGTGTTCGAGGGCTTCACCACCACCTCCCACGACGGCAGCCAAGGGGGTCGCGAGGGCATGCACGCGCTGTGCGACGCGGAGTTCGCGGGCGCCCACCTGTGCCACAGCGCCGAGTATCACCTGTCCAACTCGGCCACGGCGGTGCCCGCCGGCGGGGCCTGGATCGACTACAGCTGCGGGCTGTCGTCGTCGAACATCACCGGCAACGCGTACATCGGCACGATCCAGATGGGCCGCTACGCCGGCTACTCGACGAGCGGCAACTGCTCCAACTGGACGTCGGACTCGGCCAGCCACCGCGGCTACACGCTGCAGCTGAACCAGACGACGGCGAGCGCGATGTACTGCGACACGCCGCGGCCGCTCGCCTGCTGCAGCTCGCCGTACATCGAGATCTTCGCGGGCTACACGTCGGCCCTGGTGGACGGGGACATGTCGGGTCGCGCGGGCGCCCACGCAGTGTGCGGAGCGGAGTTCGCGGGCAGCCACATGTGCCACACGACCGAGTACTTCCGCAGTCACCCGGTGGCGACGGCCCCCGTGACCGGGGCGTGGATGGACTACAGCGCGGGCCTCAAGCAGGGCAGCTCGGGGGTGTTCGGCAACTCCTACTGCGGGAGCCCGGAGATGGGTCGGTACTCGGGCTACTCGACGAGCGGGAACTGCGCCAACTGGAGCTCGAGCTCGGCGTCCCATCGCGGCTACGTGATGGTCCCCACGGGCGCGACTGCGAGCGCGATGTACTGCGACGTGGCCCGCCCCGTCGCCTGCTGCCTCTGACTCCCCCGGAAGCCGCGGCCGGACCGCCGGGGAGCGGCGGGGGTAGGGTCGAAGGCGTGGGCATTGCGCTCTGCGAGGAGGCGGCATGAGGCGGAGCGGATCCACGGCCCTGGCCCTGGTCCTGGCGGGGTGCCTCCCCTCGGGGGGCGGCGGGGGCGGCTCCGGGGGCGGCGGGGGCGACGCCGATCTGCGGCCCGAGGGCTCACCCGACTACCTGGTGCTCGGGGTCTCGGGCCACTGCTTCGGCTTCGCGTGCCCTTCCGAGCCGTACTCCCCCGAGTACCTGGAGGAACAGGGCACCCTCGGCGCCATCGCGGGCGTCGTCGCCGCCGACGGCAACGACGTGCAGTACGTGTCCTACGGAGACTCCTTCTGGTCGTACACGACGGCCGACGGCTGGGATCCCCCCGTCCGGGGTTTCCTGGAGCTCGTCGAAGACCTGCACTGGGTCTACGAGAACTGGATCGACGGCTTCAGCAACCCCACCGTCGTGATCGTCGTCGCGCACTCGCACGGGACGGTCTGGTCGCACACCGCGCTGCACCTCGTCCCCGAGGTGCCGGTCCTCCTCCTGGTGGACCTCGACGGCGAGTCGCTGGGCTGGGAGTCCGACAGCTGGACCCTCGACACGCTGGGAGACGACTGGGCGTACGTCGCCTCGAGGTTCTATGAACAGAACCGCTCCGACTGGCCGCTCAGCGTCTTCTGGCAGTGGGACATCTGGGACGCCTCCGACGCGTGGGACATCCCCGGGGTCGCGAGACCGCAGGACGTCGAGGACGTGGTGCCCTTCAACGTCGGCGTGAACATCGAGACGGCCGGCAACGGCAACCTCTTCGGTGTCCACGACTCCGAACCGAACCATCGGCCGGACGGGGGGCAGGAGAACATCTTCCGGTTCGAGTCCGAGGAGGACGAGCACGAGGAGTGCGACGACCTCGGCTCCGAGACGATGGAGTGGCTGCTTCAGCTGCTCTGGCAAGTCGACTGGCAGGAGATCCGCGAAGAGATCGACGGCTAGCTAGCTGCCGAAGGAGCGGCGCCGGACCTTACAGGGCTCGGGCGGCGCAGTTCGATGTGCTCGGAACTCCGCGACATCCGTCATGTCGGCGACTTATGAGCGGCAAACCGCTCGAAACTCGCCCACATGACGGATGTCCACGACTCATGAGCGGCAAACCGCTCGAAACTCGCCCACATGACGGATGTCCGCGACTTATGAGCGGCAAACCGCTCGAAACTCGCCGACATGACGGATGTCCACGACTTATGAGCGGCAAACCGCTCGAAACTCGCCCACATGACGGATGTCCACGAC
>CAZEKB010000029.1:0-66077 GCA_964512225.1 uncultured Rickettsiales bacterium
GGGGGGGGGGGGGGGGGGGGGGGGGGGGGGGGGGGGGGGGTGGGGGGGGCGGGGGCGGGGGTGGCCTCGGCTCCCGCGGAGTCCGAGGAGCCCACCCCGTCGGGCGAGCTCGCGGCGTCGAGCGCGGAGGTCGCCGCCGCTCCCGGTGGCGAGCTGGCGGGCTCCGGGGCCCCCGCGGGCACCGAGGACGACCCCATCGTGGTGCCGCCGGGCGATCCCGAGGCGACCCCGATCAGCGACGCGGAGGCGACACTCGCTGCCGAGCCGGCCGTGGAGGCGACCCCCGCCGATCCCGCCGCCGAGCCCGCGTCCGTGGGCGGCGCGGAGCCGGAGCGCGGGCTCGACGTCCTGCCCACGGCCCCGTCGTCGGACGCGGGCGCGCTCGCGGCGCTGGACCGCGCGGCGCTGCGTCCCGCGCCGCCCGCGCCCGACTACACCGAGCTGGCCGCGGCGAGCTCGGCCCCCTGCTCCCCCACCGGCTTCGACGCCACCCCCCTGTCGGGCTTGAAGCTCGTGCAGACGTGGGTCGACGGGACCGCGTCGCGGGCGCTGCTCGAGGGGCCGAAGGGCGAGACCCGCACGGTCACCCAGGGCGCCGTCGTCGGCCCCGACGGGGCCCGCGTCGCGTCGATCCGGGCGGGCGAGGTCGTCTTCGCCGAGATCCAGTTCGGCATGAAGGGTGAGGCCGTGCTCGTGCAGCAGCGCCTGCGCGTCGTCGCCCCGCAGTAGAGGAGGCCCGCGTCAGGCGGTCGACGCGTCCAGCTCCCGGCGCGCCGCGGTGGGGAACCCGAGCGCGGGCAGATCCGCGACCCGTACCCACCGGTCCTCCGGGCCCGGCCGGGCGCCCGCGCCGTCCACGCGGTACACGTGCGTCGTCCAGTGCCGGTGGGAGAAGCGGTGCTCGGCGATCCCGCGCAGCACGGGGCGGTCGCGGCAGCCCAGCCTCCCCGCCAGCTCCTCGGCCGCCTCGACGCCGGCCCGGGCGACCTCGGTCCCCGGGAGCGTCCACAGCGACGCGAGCAGCCCCGCGTCCGGCCGCCGACGCAGGAGAAAGCGGTCGCCGTCGTCGATCCGCACCGCCACGCGGGTGACGAACTTCACCTTCTGGCGGCGCTTCGGGGCGGGGAAGTCCTCGGCGTCGCCGGCCGGCCCGACCGCGCACCCGGCCCGGAGCGGGCACCCGCCGCAGCGGGGACCGACGGGCGTGCAGACGGTGGCCCCGAGGTCCATCAGCGACTGGTTGAAGTCCCCGGGCCGGTCGTCGGGGAGGACCGCCTCGGCGAGCGCCCACAGCCGCTTCCGAACGACCGACGTGTCGGGCGCCCCCGGCACCCGGAAGAGGCGCGCGAGCACGCGGATGACGTTGCCGTCGAGGATCGGCACCTTCGCGTCGTGTGCCGACGACAGGATCGCGCCCGCCGTGTAGCGGCCGATCCCCGGGAGGTCCCGGATGCCGTCGACGGTCGTCGGCAGCTCGCCCCCCGCCGCCGCGCCGAGGCGGGCCGCCGCGTGCAGGTTGCGGGCGCGACGGTAGAAGCCCAGGCCCGCCCACGCGGCGCGGACGTCCTCGTCGTCGGCCTCGGCGAGCGCCTGCACCGTCGGGTACCGCTCCAGGAACCGCGCCCAGTACGGCTTCACCGTCTCGACGCGCGTCTGCTGGAGCATGATCTCGGAGACCCAGATGCGGTACGGGTCCTTCGTGCGTCGCCACGGCAGGTCGCGGCCGTGGCGGTCGTACCAGGCCAGCAGGGGCGGAGCGACGTCGGCGGGGTCGAGCACGGTTCGAGGCTACGCAACGATCCGCTGCGTGGCACTCTTCGCGCGCGCGACCATCGTGGTCGCCGAGGGACCCATGAGCTCGACTCAGGAACGCACACCGGACGGCGCGCCCCCCCCGAATCCGGGGTTGCTGCAGCGGATCGATGGGCTGCTCCTCCCGGGCGTCACGACCCTGAGGTCGGTCACCCCGGTCCGCATGGACGAGGAGGCGGTCAAGCTCGGGTGGCTGATCCGCCTGCGGTGGATCGCGCTGGGCGGGCAGCTGGCCGTGCTGTGGCCCGCGATTCACCTGGGGTGGCTGGCGCCAGAGTTCCTCCTGCCCTACCTGCTGACCGTCGCGGCGCTCGCGGCCTTCAACCTGGTCAGTCGCGCGCGCCTCCGACGCACGCCCGACCCGTCCCCCAACGAGGCGCTCGTGCAGCTGCTCGTCGACCTCGTCGGCCTCATGGTGCTGCTCCTGCTCTCGGGGGGCGCGTGGAACCCGCTCGCCCCGCTCGTCTTCATCCACGCGGGCATGGGCGCGCTGCTCCTGTCGGGGTGGCGCTCGCTCGTCCTCGTGGGCGCGCTCATGGGCCTGTCCACCATCATCAGCCTCATGCCCGCGCTGCCCCCCGCGCTCCCCGTGCCCCCCACCCCCAGCGGCGTGATCGTCCCCTCGTTCGTGCTCGTGGCTGTCCTGATCTGGGCCCTCACGGCGTCCATCGGGCAGAGCCTCGCGGACCACCGGCGCATCCTGCTCAACCTCAAGGACCAGCAGACGCGGGCCGATCGGCTGCGCGCGGCGGGCGCCCTGGCGGCGGGCTTCTCCCACGAGCTCGCGACCCCCCTCAACACCATCCGCCTGCGCCTCGACCGGATCAGTCGCAACCGGCTCGACCGGGGCGATCGGGACCTCCTGGCGGCCCAGGCGGCGGCGGAGCAGTGCGAGAAGGTCCTCAAGTCGCTCGTGGGTCGGCAGCTCGATCCCTCCGAGACGCGCATGGAGGACGTGGACGTGGTGGGCGTCGTCCGCCGGGCCTGCCGGTCCTGGTCGTCGAGCGGCCGGCGCGCCGAGGTGCACGACCTCATCCAGCGGCCGCTGCGCAGCGCGATGCCCCCCCTGGCCTTCACCCAGGCGCTGCTGAACCTGCTCGACAACGCGTCGCAGGCGATGGACGCGGCCCGCTCGTCCGCGCCCGTGGACGTGGAGGTCGCCCTGAACGCCCCCGGGTTCAGCGTCGCGGTGCTCGATCGGGGGGTAGGGTGGCCGTCGCTCGTGCGCAAGAACATCGGGCAGCCGTTCCTCACGACGAAGGAGGACGGGAACGGCCTCGGTCTGTACAACGCGCACACGCTCGCCGTCGCCCTGGGCGGCAAGCTGCACCTCGAGGATCGAGACGGCGGGGGTGCCGTCGCTCGGTTCATCCTGCCCCTCGCGGGCCCCGCGGAGGAACGTCGATGAGTCCCGATGCGCCCACCATCCTGCTCGCCGAAGACAACGACGGCTTTCGGGAGACCCTCGCGCTGGAGTTCGAGGATCGCGGCTACTTGGTGCACCAGGCGCGGGATCTCGAGGGCGTGCGGCACGTCACCGGACGCATGACGCCGGACTCGCTGCGGTTCGCGGTCGTGGACCTGCGCCTCGGCAGCGACGACGGGCTGGAGGTCGTGGAGTACCTCGCCGGCCG
This sequence comes from uncultured Rickettsiales bacterium, assembly GCA_964512225.1. Lineage (GTDB taxonomy): Bacteria > Myxococcota_A > UBA796 > UBA9615 > UBA9615 > CAZEKB01. Next base: position 3,447 of record CAZEKB010000029.1, read on the forward strand.
CTTCCCGAGTGTCCGCGCGGTGCTGCTGACGGGCTACGGGAGCCTCCCCACCGCGGTGCAGGCCATGAAGGTCGGGGCCGTCAACTACCTGAGCAAGCCCACCTCGGTCGAGCGGCTCGAGCGCGCGCTGTGGACGGACGAGGCCGACCCGCGCGAGGTGGCCGCCCCGGACGGTCGCGAGAGCCTCGCCCGCCACGAGCGGGAGTACATCGAGTACGTGCTGCTGCAGTGCGAGGGGAACATCAGCAAGGCCGCGCGGTGGCTCGGCATCCACCGCCAGAGCCTCCAGCGCAAGCTGCGCAAGTTCACGCCCTGACGGGGGCCCTCAGGGGCACGGCAGCGAGGCGTCGACGATCACGTAGTGCAGGTCGGACGTGGCGACGTCCCCGTCGTCGGGGGTGAACCGCCCGCGCACGTGCTGCTGGTCGTCCCACTCCGCCTCGAGGCACTCCGACGTCAGCGCGTAGTGGTCCTGCCCCGGCTCCACGTCCACCGCCATGCCCGGGAGCGGCGTCCAGCTCCCGGGGTCCATGCCGTCCTCGGTGTACGGCTTCCCCACGAGCTCGAGGCGGCCCGCGACCTCGGTGTGGACCCACAGGTCCGCCTCGACGGGGTTCACGTGGTCGACCAGCCAGTCGAGGTGCACGTAGGTCGAGGGCGTCGCGAGCATGCGGGTCAGCTCCTCGGAGACCTTCACGTACGCGTCCGTGGTGGTCGACTCCGTGGCGACGGTCGCCGCGAACCGAGTGTCGGTGTCGAGGTCGTCGACGTAGTGCAGGTCGAGCGCGAAGTTCGACACGCGCCCGGCTTTGTGGTGGTACTCGGCGTCCGGGAACACCCGCCGGATCCCGGCCGCGTAGGGCGAGTCGCCGTGGTTCATCACGAGGTCTTCGCCGTCGCCCCACCGCATCCAGTCCAGGTGGTCCGGGTCGACGTCGAAGCGCTCCTCGGGGGGCAGCTCCTCGTGGAACATCAAGCGCCGCATGTGCTCGGTCATCTCGGCGGGGGGCGAGCAGTTGGCGCGGGTCCCGTAGCGGAACGCGCAGCCGACCTCGTCGTCGTAGGGGACGCCCGACCACAGGTGGGTCCTCTCGACCTCGACGTCGCCGTCCCGGACCACGATGCGTTGCTCTTCGCCCAGGCCGTACCGGTACGGCCGATCGGACACGTAGCCCACGAGCAGCGCGGTGTTCGCGAGGCCGTGTCGGGCCGTGAAGAACTCCGTGTTCAGCCAGTCGACGCCCGCGAACCGGAGCAGCAGCGTGTAGTCGGAGTTCGAGGAGTGGTCGAAGACGTCGAAGATCATCCGGCGGAAGGTCACCGTCGCGTCTTCGGTCCAGGGGTCGTCGCCGTCGCCGCGACGGAAGAACGTGGCCTCGGCGTCGAGCGACAGTCCGTACTCATCGAGGAGGACCAGCGCCGCCGTCACCGTGTAGACCTTGATCGTGCTGGCGACCCAGAAGTCGGTGCGGTCGGCGGTGTCGGCGTAGGCGTACTCCCGGAAGACGGGGCCGAGGGCGTCGTCCTGCACCAGGGTCAGGGACGCCCACACCGGGGTGTCGCCGCGGGCCAGGTCCACGACGTCGTCCAGGTGCGGGAAGGAGGGCCACAGGATCTCGTCGCCGGCGTCGTCGTCGTCGCCGATCGCGTCGTCGTCGTCCCGGGCGTCGTCGTCGTCCTCGATCGCGTCGTCGTCGTCCGAGGGGAAGACGATCTCCTCCTCGGCGGGGGGGACGCAGGCGGAGAGCAGGAGCGCGGCGACGGCGGCGGTTCGCGGGAGCATGGCGGCCTCTTACCACCGCGGAATGCCCGTGGGGACGGGATCTCCGGGCGGCCTCGGCGCGGGCCGTGGAAGACTGGATCCGTGCGGATCATCCTTTCGATCGTCGCCCTCGTCCTCCTGCTCCCGGCGGGCGCCGAGGCGACGGTGGTGACGTACGACACGCTCATGGGGACCCCGGCCGTCTACACCGAAGCGGACCTCGTGCTGAGCGCCTACTACTCCCCCGGCGGGCCCCCCGGCGTCCCCGGCACCCCGGGCCACATGCACTCGTCGATGGTGGCCGGCGATCGGTACGTCTGGGGCCACGCGAACTGCTGCGGGAACTACTTCGAGATCACCGAGGCGTCCGGGGCGACCTTCACGCTCACGACGATGGAGATCGTGGTCGCGAACGTGGGCGCGGGCGCGGTGTGGACGTCCTCGAGCGGGGCCCAGGCGACGCTCACCGCGCCGGGGCCGTATGCGTTCCCCGTGGGGTTCGCGAACGTGCAGTGGGTCGGGATCTACTTCCCGGGGGGGACGTTCGGGTGGGACGACCTCGACTACGGGCCGGGCGTGCCGCCCCCCGACGACGACGGGGACGGGCTCCCGAACGACTGGGAGACCGCCAACGGCCTCGACCCCACGGACCCGGCGGACGCCACCGAGGACCCCGACGGCGACGGCCTGTCCAACCTGGACGAGTACGAGGCGGGTTCCGATCCGCAGGTCTTCGGCGGCCCCGACGCGCCCGCGCTGTCGCAGCCCTGGGACGCGTCGACGCTCGCCTCCCGGACCCCCACCTTGTCCTGGTCGCCGGCCACCGATCCCGACGCCGATCCCCTGACCTACGACGTGTCGGTCATCGACCTCGACACGGGCCTCGATGAGACGTCGGCGCAGGGCCTGGAGCTCGCGGGTGTGTTCGTGATCTGGGTCGTGTCGCCCGGGCTGCGCGAGGGGGGTGACTACGGGTGGCGCGCTCGGGCCGCCGATCCGTGGGTCGCCGGCCCGTGGTCGGAGACGCGCACCTTCTTCGTCGACTCGCGCAACGACGCCCCGCCCGCCCCCGTGCTGGTGTCGCCGGAGGACGGATCGGTCGTGGCCGAGCCCGAGATCCGGTTCGAGCCGGTGGAGGATCCGGATCGGGAGTCCGTCACCTATTTAATTCAGGCCTGGAGCGGGGACGACGTGTTCGACGGCGCGGCCCCGGACGCGGTGGCCCCCATCGAGTGGGTCGTTCCGCCGACGTACCCCGAGAACTCGCGCTGGTCGTGCCGCGTCAGGGCCGTGGACGAGCGGGGCCTGGAGGGCGACTGGTCGTCGGTCGCGCAGTTCGTCGTGGACGCGGTGGCGGAGGCGCCGTCGGGCATCGAGATCGTCGAGCCGGAGGCCGATTACGAGGCCGAGGAGGCGCCCCCGCGGGTGCTCCTCACCGAGTCCTCCGACCCCGACGGAGACCCCGTGTCCCTGCGGATCGAGATCGCGTCGAACGACGCCTTCGAGGCGCCCGAGGTGGAGGTGGTCCTGGGGCCGGACGACGGGGTCGGCTGGGCGCCCGACGGCGCGATCGTCGGACCCGAAGCAGGCTCTTGGTACCTCCGCGCCCGGGCCGAGGATCCCGGCGGCCTGACCTCCCCGTGGGTGGAGAGCACGTTCACGGTCCTGGGTCCGCCCCCACCCCCGGAGACCGGCGCCGACGACGACGACGAGATCACGACCTGCGCCGTCGGCTCGCCGCGGGGCGCGTGGCTCGGCGCGATCCTGATCCTCGTGTCGGTCCGACGCCGTATGCTGGGATGAGCGCCCGGGGAGGGCGCAGGAGGCCTCGATGCGTACTCCATCTCTTCGATTTCTCGCCCTCTTCTCGATCCTGACGTTCGTCGGCTGCCCCTCGGAGGAGGAGGAAGTGGACCCGGGCCCCGACTGCGAGGAGCAGATCTACGGGCCCGACACCGACCTGGACGGGTGGGGAGACGCGCGCGTGAGCCTCGCGGCCTGCGAGGCGCCCCCGGGCTGGATCCTGCAGCTCGGCGACTGCGTCGACACCGACGCGACGATCCACCCCGAAGCGGAAGAGATCTGCGACGAGCTCGACAACAACTGCAACGGCTCGGCCGACGAGGGGGTCCGGCACGACTTCCACCCGGACGTCGACGGGGACGGGTTCGGGGACCCCACCCGCACGGTCGAGGCCTGCTTCCCGCCCGACGGCTACGTGTTGAACGCGGACGACTGCGACGACGCGGACGCGGAGCTCGGCGCCCCGCGGACGTGGTGCCAGGACTTCGACGGCGACGGCCACGGGCTCGAGGAGGGCGCTACGCTCGACTGCTTCGAGCAGCCCGGCCTGATGTCCCTGTGCGACGACTGCAACGACTTCAACTCGCAGGTGTCGCCGTCGGCGAACGAGCGCTGCAACAACGCCGACTCCGACTGCAACGGCCTGATCGACGACCAGGCGGTGAACGCCCGCGAGTACCACCCGGACGCCGACGGGGATACGTGGGGCGACGCGAACATCACCCAGCTCGCCTGCGCGTCGACCGCCCCCGTCGACTGGATCCAGCGCGGCCTCGACTGCGACGACGCCGAGGCGGCCGTGAACCCGGGCGCGGACGAGGTCTGCGACGGCATCGACAACGACTGCGACGGCATCGACACCGCCGACCTCGACGGCGACAACTTCGACGACGCGGACTGCGGCGGCACGGACTGCGACGATACGAACGCCTTGGTGCGGCCGAACGCCAACGAGGTCTGCGACGGGCTCGACAACAACTGCGACGGGCTCGTGGACCCGCCCGGCATCTCCGGCAGCACTTGGCACTACGAGGACCTGGATCTCGACGGCTTCGGCAACTCGGCCGTGGGGCTCCGCCTGTGCGCGGCGGTGCCCGGGTGGGCGCCGAACCGCACCGACTGCGACGACACCGAGCCGCTGGCCTTCCCCGGCGGCGTGGAGGTGTGCGACGGCATCGACAACAACTGCGAGGACGGGATCGACGAGGTCGACGACGACGGCGACGGCGCCTCGCCCCTCGCGTGCGGCGGCGGCGACTGCGACGACACGGATCCCCTGGTGGGGCCGTCGGCTCCGGAGATCTGCGACAACGGCGTGGACGACGACTGCGACCTCACGGACAACGGCTGCGAGCTCATCGGGCTGGTGGACGTCGTGGCCCAGGCGGAGCAGACGATCATCGGCCCCGGCAGCCGGTACTGCGGCAGCCGCGCGTACGAGCTCGGCGACCTCGACGGCGACGGCTTCGACGAGTGGAGCCTCGGCTGCACCGGCAGCTGGAGCGGGCTGTACGTCCGCTACGGCCCGGTGTACAGCGGAAACACGCTGTTGACGACCGCCGCGGGCAGCCTCCGCACCACGGCGCACGGGGCCGACGCGGGCGATCTCGACGGCGACGGCATCGGCGACATCGCGGTGGCCTCCGCGAGCCACGGCGTGGTCGATGTCATGCAGGGCGCGCCCACCGGCACCCTCAACACGGCGGTCCTGTACGACCTCCGGTTCTCCGGCGACAAGCTCGACGGCATGGGCCACTCCGTGGCGATCGGGGACTGGGACGGCGACGGCTCCAACGACGTGGCGATCGGCCTGTACCTGGACGACGGGGCGGCGACGAACGCGGGCGCGGTGGTCGTGCACGACGGGCCGTTCACCTACGGCGGCCCCGCCATCGACGCCGTCGTGGCGGCCACCGGCACCCTCGAGGGCGAGCTCGCGTACGACTACGCCGGCCTGCGCCTCGAGAACGCGGGCGACCTGGACGGCGACGGGTCCGAGGACCTGCTCGTGGCGGCTCGGCAGGCCGACGGCGGCGCCGTGGACGCGGGGGCGGTCTACGTCGTCGCGGCGGCGGCGACCGGCACGGCGTCGCTGTCCACCGCGCGGGCGCGGCTCCTCGGCTCCACCGCCGGGGAGGAAGCGGGCTGGTCGATGGACGGCGGCGTGGACGTGACCGGCGACGGAGTGCCGGAGATCCTCGTGGGCGCTCCCAAGGAGGGGACGAACGGGACCCTCGCGGGCGCGGCGTACCTCGTCGACGGCACGCTCACCGGGGACGTGGACCTGGCCACGCAGTCCCTCGCGACGTTCCTGGGGGCGGCGCCGGGCGACGAGGCCGGGTACTCGGTCGCGTTCGCCGGCGACGTCAACGGCGACGGCGACGAGGACTACCTGATCGGCGCGCCCTTCTCGGCCACCGCGGGCTTCGACGCGGGCTCGGCATACCTCGTATACGGACCGGTCTCGGGCGTCGTCGACCTCACGACGGCGGACGGCGAGATCCAGGGGGCGACGCCCAACGACAAGGCGGGCACGGTCGTCGTGGGCGTGGGGGACTACAACGGCGACGGCTTCGACGATCTCGTGGTGACCACGCCCGGGTACACGTCCGCGTCGAGGGGCTCAGGCCACCTCCTGCTGGGCTCCGGCGGCCTCTAGCAGGGTGCTGAAGAACGCCTCCCCTCGAACCGGGAGGGCTCGCCCCGCCGCGGCTCCGCTCGCTCCCTGACGCCGCGCTCGCTCCCTGACGCCGCGCGGGGCGAGCCTCCAGGCGGGTCGGCTCCTTCGTGGGCTCCGAGACCGATCTCGGCAGGCGGCGAGAACGGGGGTGTTTCACCGAACCGGGCTCGTTCTTGCCGGTTCTGCGGCAAGAACGGGGGTGTTTCGCCGAACCGGGCTCGTTCTTGCCGGTTCTGCGGCAAGAACGGGGGCGTTTCACCGAACCGGGCCGGTCTATTTCCGGGGCGCCCCCCTAGGGAGTCGGTCGGCTCTCCCCCGCCGCGGGGCGTCGGACGCTCGCGCGGCCCGGCTGCCACAGGCACCACGGGTCTTCGGCGAACGGATCGCCGGTGAGCGCGTAGGCCCGGCTGCGGGATCCTCCGCAGGTCGCCGCGAACTCGCATCGGCCGCAGCGTCCCCCGAGGCGTCCCGGGTCGCGCAGCGCGCGGAACAGCTCGGAGTCCCGGTAGACGCTCGCGAGCGACTGCTCGCGCACGTTCCCCGCCGCGATCGGCAGGAACCCCGAAGGCATCACTTCGCCCTCGTGGTCCACGAAGCAGAAGCCGCGTCCGGCGTTCACGGCGCTGGGGGCGTGGCCGATGCTGCGACGGGGGCCGGTCGGCCGCTCGAGCAGGCGGCGGATGCCGGCCCGCGCGTCGCCCTCCGGGGCGTCCCCGCCGAGCTGCCGCAGGGTCACGAAGCGTCGGTAGTGGGGAGCCTCGGCGACCTTCACGACGAACGGGACGCGCCGCGCGATGTCGTAGAGCTCGCCGAAGAGTCGCTCGACCTCGGCGCTGTCGAGGCGGCCGGCCGTCAGGCCCCGGCCCGTCGGTACGAGCACGAAGACCTCCCAGAAGGAGACCCCGAGCTCTTCCACCAGGTCCGCCAGGGGCGCGAGCAGGTCGCGGTTCCAGGGTCCGAGGACCGAGTTGATCTGCAGCGGGACGCCGAGCTCGCGCACGGTGCGGGCGGCCTCGATCGTGCGCTCGTAGGAGCCGGGGACGCCGCGCAGCGTGTCGTGCACGTCGGCCGACGCGGCGTCGAGCGAGAAGGCGATCTGGGCCACGCCCGCGTCTTTCAGCGACTGCAGGCGCGCGCGCGTGAGGCGGGGCGTGGCGGCGGGGATGGTCGCCATGCGCAGGCCCTTGGAGACCCCGTGCCGGATCAGGTCCTCGAGGTCCTCGCGCTGGAGCGGGTCGCCCCCCGTGAGGACGCAGATGGGGGTCCCCATCTCGGCGACCTGGGTGAGCAGATCGCACCCCTCGGCGGTGTCGAGCTCGCCGGGGGAGCGACGGTCGATCGCCTCCGCGCGGCAGTGGTCGCAGGCGAGGGCGCAGGCCCTCGTCGTCTCCCAGATGACCAGGAAGGGGGCGACGTCGAAGCTGGGGACCACGGGGCGAGGCATGCCGAGAAGATCCCGCGCTTCGCAGGGCCGCGCGCTGGCGATCATCACCCCGACGCGTCGGCGACGGACGGCGGGGCGGCGGCGCAGAGGACTCTTGACGTCGGGGCGGCCGTCGCTACACTCCGGCTCCCTCAGGTTCAGGCCTTCGGAGAAACCGCCCCCGTGAGCGCGACCCTCGACCACCGCGTCGCCGCCGCCGCCGCCGAGACCCCCTCGGCGCTGCGGGATCTCCTGGCGTTGTGCAAGCCCGGCATCACGCGCATGAACGTGCTGATGGTGGCCGGGGGGCTCGCGCTGGCGGGCACGAACCCGGGCTGGTCCGTCATCGTGGGCGTGCTCGTGGGGAGCAGCCTCGCGATCGCGGCCGCGAACGTCCTCAACCAGTACCTCGAGCGCGACGGCGACAAGCTGATGGCGCGCACGGCCGTGCGGCCCCTGCCGACGGGGCGGATGGAGCCCGAGATCGCGCTGCACTTCGGCCGAGGGCTCGCGTTCGCGTCGCTCGCGGTCCTCGCGGTCGCGGTCAACCCGCTCACCGCGGGCCTCGCCCTCTTCGCGATGATCTCGTACGTCCTCGTGTACACCCCGCTGAAGCGGATCACGCCCCTCGCGGTGGTCATCGGCGCCGTGCCGGGGGCGATCCCGCCCCTCATGGGCTGGACCGCGGCGACCAACTCGATCGACCTGCCCGGCCTCGCCCTCTTCGGCATCCTCCTCGCCTGGCAGATCCCCCACTTCCTCGCGATCTCGCTGTTCCGTTTCGACGACTACAAGCGCGCGGGCATCAAGACGGTCCCCGTCGTGCGCGGCGAGAACGTCGCCGTGTGGCAGGCCGTGGCGTGGGCGGTCGTCCTGCTCGCGGTGTCGGTGTCGCTCGTGCCCCTCGGCATCGCGGGCCCGGTCTACGGCGCGATCGCGGGTCTCCTCGGCGTCTGGTACCTCGGCTTCTCGGTCGTGGGCCTCCGGCGGGCGAGCGACGCGACGTGGGCCCGCCGCTACTTCTTCGCCTCGCTGCTCTACCTCCCCGCGCTGACGCTCACCCTCGCCCTCGATGTCGCCTTCCTCTAGCCCCCGCGCCGAGCAGCGGCCCCCGGGCCCCCCCGACACCGATCCCGACTGGCCGCTGCACAAGAACCCCTACATGTGGGGGTTCGTGATCGGCTGCGCCTTCATCACCATGGTCAAGGTGATGGGGCTGACGGAGCACGTCCCCGACGAGCCACCCCTCCTCTACTCCCTGCCCGAGTGGTCGATGGTCGACCAGGACGGCGAGCCCTTCGGCAGCGAGCAGCTGGAGGGGCAGGTCTTCGTCGCGGGCTTCTTCTTCTCCCGCTGCAGCTCGATCTGTCCGCCGCTGCTCGCGGACATGTCGAAGCTCGCCACCCGCTTCGCGACCCACGAGCGGGGCGTGCACGTCGTGGCCTTCACGGTCGATCCCGACCACGACACCCCCGACGTGCTCAAGGAGACGGCCGCGCTGTACGGCGCCGACCACGAGCACTGGACGTTCGTCACCAGCACCCGCGCCGACATGAAGGGGCTCGTCGAGGGCGGCTTCAAGGTCGCCATGGGCGACGTGGTGCGGGACGAGGCGAACATGTTCGAGGTCGCCCACACCGGGAAGCTCGCGTTGGTGGACGAGGCGGGCGGCATTCGCGGGTACTACTCCCACGACGAGGTCGGCCGCGACGAGGTCTATCACCGCGCCCAGCACGTCGTGCGCGAGGCCAAGAAGCGAAAGCGGGCCGCCGAGAAGGCCGCTTCGCGCTGACTCGGCGGGGTCAGTCGGCGAACCACCACGCCCGCGCGTTCTCGTAGGGGACGAAGCGGGAGAAGGCGACGCCGCGGAGTCGCGGGTTCCAGAAGCACGCGTGGCGGGCCGCGTAGAAGAAGATCACGGGCGCCTGCTCGGCGAGTCGACGGTGCAGGGAGCGGCCCAGCTCGACCCGTCGACGGGGGTCGAACTCGTGGTCCATCTCGTCGATGAGCCGGTCCGTGACGGGATCCTGGTGGCGCGCGAAGTTCCCGCCCCCCGGTCGATCGATGTGGTCGGAGTGCCACAGCTGTCGGAAGTTGGGGTCCGGGCCGCCTCCCCACCCGCAGAACATCGCGTCGAAGCGCCCCGTCCGCCCCCGCTCGATGACCTCCGCCATCTCGGTGCCCCGCACGCGCATGCGCACGCCGACCCGCGCGAGGTCTTCGGCGTACCGCGCCCCGATCTCCTGCCAGAGGCGGTTGTCGGCGACCACGAGCAGGGTGAAGTCGAGCCGCACGCGGCGACCGTCCAGGACCTTCTCGCGGATGCCGTCGCCGTCCGTGTCGTTCCAGCCCGCGGCGTCGAGCAGGTCCTCCGCCTCCAGCGGGTCGAACGGGACCGGCCGCACGTCGGGGTCGTAGAACGCCGAGTGAGGGGGCATGGGGCCGCTGATCCGCCGCCCGAGCCCGCCGACCCGCTCCACCAGGAACCGCCGCGCTCGGAACGCGCTGGTGAGCGCCCGACGCACCCGCACGTCGCGGAACCACGGCCGCTCGTTGTTGAGGGCGACGCACATCCAGCTGTTCGTATCGAACGTGCCCTCGGCGAGGCGTCCGTCGCGGAAGGGGCTGTCCAGCGGCCCCTCCAGGACCTCGGCTCGGTAGACCCCCGCGGGGAGGACCACGAAGTCGAGGTCGCCCTGCTTCATCCGCCCGGCCCAGGCCGCGGGCTCGGGGAGGAGATCGAACCGGATCCGGTCGAACGGGCTGCCCCCCAGGGGCCACCCCGGGGCGCGCTCGAGCTCGATCCGACGCTCGGGACGGACGCTCACGATCCGGTAGGGGCCGCAACCGAGCAGGACGGGGCCGTACCAGTGACTCGCGAAGTCCACCCGCGCCTGTTCGGGCGGGAGGACTCGGCCGTCGGGACCCCGCTCGTAGAGGAACCGGGGCACGGGGAACAGCTCCCCGAGGGCCGCCATCTGGGCGAAGTCGCGATCGCCGAAGCGGACGCGCAGGGTGTGGTCGTCGACGGCCTCCCACTCCTCCAGGCGGCCGAGCGAGCTCCCGAACCGGTCGCGGCGGAGCGTCGAGTCCGGGGACAGGATCAGGTCGAGCAGGAACACGACGTCGTGGGCCGTCACCGGGTGCTCGCCCGCGGACCACCGGAACGTCCCCGCGCGCAGGTCGTCGCGGGGGGCGTGCCACGTCAGATCGTCGCGCAGCTCCAGCACCCAGGTTCGGCCGTCGTCCTCGACCCTCATCGACCGGGCGACCTCGGCGTGGAACTCCCCCGGCACGGTCGGGTGGGGCCGGAACAGGAGGGCGTGCGTGTACTCCACCATCGCGTTGGAGAAGAGATCGACGCCGAGCAGGGCGTGCGGGTTCGACGACGCGAGGGCGGCCGATCGGAAGGTCCCGCCGCGGCGCTCGTCGGAGCTCCACCCCCGCGGCGTCCGGAGCGCCAACGTCGCGATGGGACCGGGCGAGGGCTCGGTCTCGGCGTCGAGCGCGGCCTCGGGGACTTGGGTCGTGTCGTCGATGTCCGGGGTGCGATCCGGGGCGGGGATCCACTCGTGCGCGGGCTCCGCGGCGACCGCGCCCGCGACCCAGTCCGTCAGTCGGGGCCCGCTCCGCCGAGACGGGAGCAGCGCCTCGAGATGCTCCGCCCAGATCCGGGCCGTCGCGGGCCGGTCGGCGGGGTCTTCGCGGAGCACCTCGGCGAGGCGCGCGCCGAGGCCGGGGAGCAGCGCGTCCGCTTCGGCGAGCCTGCCCTCGTCGCGCAGGAGCTCTTCGACCCGCACGATGCGGAAGATGGCGGCGGGCACCGAGTCGGCCGCGAAGAGCAGGGTGCCGGTGAGGAGCGACCAGAGCACCGCGCCGAGGGCGAACAGGTCCGTGCGGGCGTCGAGCGGGTCGCTCCGCACCTGCTCGGGGGCCATGAAGACGACCGTCCCCTTGATCACGCCCGTCGCGGTCCGCAGGCGATCGGGGAGGTCGGCCCGAGCGATCCCGAAGTCCATCACCTTGACCACGCCCGCGCGGGTGACCATCAGGTTGCTGGGCTTGAGGTCCCGGTGGACCAGGGCGAGGGCTCGACCCTCGTGCTCGGCCGTGTGCGCGGCGTGCAGGGCCCGCGCCGCCGCGGCCACGACCTGCACCGCGAGCGTCGGCGGTATCGGCCCGCGGCGCCGGACCAGGTCGTCCAGCGTGACCCCGTCGACCCGCTCCATGGCGAGGAACGGGACGCCCTCGTGCAGCCCGCAGTCGAAGACCTGGCAGAGCCCGGGGTGCGCGAGCAGCCCCGCGAGGCGAGCCTCCTGGGCGAACTGGGTGACCAGGCGATCCCGGTCCGCGTCTTCGGCGAGCACGAACTTCAGGGCCACGGGTCGACGAAAGCCGAGCTCGCCGGCGGCCTCGGCGGCGAAGACGCGCGCCATGCCTCCCCGTCCGAGCACGCCGGTGATGGTGTAGCGGCCGATCTCGAGGGGGAAATCGGCGTCGGTCAAGTCCTGAACGCGCACGGCCGCTCCATCCCGGGCTCGAGCCCGGGGCCTTCATACTCGCACAGTCGGCGGCCTCCCCCGACCCGGCTCGGGGCGCCCCCCGCTCCTCCTCGCTGCAACGATCTGCTGCATTCCGCCCGCGTGTCGAGAAGCGGATAACGCGCCATCTTTCCGCCAAGGCCGAACTGTGTCCGTGGATGCAGGGGAGCCGAAACGAGGCGGAGCCTCGATTCAGGGAGACGCCAGTGGCCGTCATCTTCCCCCGTTGGTTGAACCACCTTCCCACCGCGTTGGCGCTCGCCGCGCCCCTCGTCGGGCTGGGTGCCATCCTCGGCATGTATTACTGGTTCGCGCCGGCCTTCACAGACCTCGGGTATCAGCCCGAACAGCCGGTCCCCTTCAGCCATCGCCTGCACGCGGGTGAACTCGGCATGGACTGCCGCTACTGCCACAACACGGTGGAGCAGGCGGCCCTCGCCGCGATCCCCCCCGCGGCGACGTGCATGAACTGCCACGCCCAGGTCAAGCCCGACAGCGAGAAGCTCGCGCCCGTCCGCGAGAGCTTCGAGAAGGGCACGCCCATCGCGTGGACGCGCGTGCACATGGTCCCCGACTACGCGTACTTCGACCACAGCATCCACGTGGCCAACGGCGTCGGCTGCGTCGAGTGCCACGGCCGGGTCGACCAGATGGAGAAGGTCACCCAGATCGAGCCCCTGGGCATGAGCTGGTGCCTCGAGTGCCACCGGCGACCCCGCCTCCGCCCCGTCTCCGAGGTCACGAACATGGCCTGGAACGACGCGAGCTACGACCCGGCCGCCGACCCGCACCGGACCCGGATGCCCGAACCGCCCGAACACTGCTCGGGGTGCCACCGATGACGAACTCGAACCACGACCCCTCCCTCTCGCGGCGCGGCTTCCTCGGCGCTACGGCGGCGGCGGCGTCCGCGACCGCGCTCACCGGCTGCGACTCCTCCCTCGTCCCCGCGATCATGCGCAAGCCGCGGGAGTACATCCTCCCCCACAGCTCGCGCCCCGAGGACCTCGTCCCCGGCCGCGCGCTCAAGTACGCGACCACCGCGTACGCGTCGGGTGACGTCGCCGGCCTGCTGGTCGAGAGCCAGGACGGCCGACCGACGAAGATCTACGGCAACCCCAACCACCCCGCCTCGGGGGGCGGCGTCGACGCGCGCACCCAGTCCGAGATCATGCGGATGTGGGACGGCGACCGGCTGCGCACGCCGAAGAAGGCGGGCGCGGACGCGTCCTGGGCCGACTTCGACCAGGCCCTCGCGTCCCTCGCGGGCGCCGGGGCGGCCGTCCTGATGGAGAACGACCCGTCGCCGACGCTCATCCGCCTGCTCCGCGAGCTGCGCGCGAAGAACGCGGGCGTCAAGGTCTACATGCACGACGCGGGCGACGACGAGAACGCTCGCGCGGGCGCCTCCCTGATCGGCCTCGGTCCGAACGACGCGGGCGCGGGGCTGCGCCAGGTCGTGGACCTCTCCGGCGCGAAGGCGGTCCTCGCCCTCGACTCCGACTTCCTCGGCTCCGGCGCGGGTTCGGTCCGGCACGCCCGGGGTTGGGCCGCCGCGAAGCGCATCGAGGGGCAGGACGAGCCCGCGGACGCGCGTCTGTACGTGGTCGAGCCCGGCTTCACCATCACCGGCGCCACCGCCGACAACCGCCTGCGCATGAAGTCGGCGGACATCGGTGGGTTCCTCGCGGCCCTCGTGGGCAAGCTCGGGGCCTCGGTCCCCGGCGGGGCGAGCGTCGCCGCGGCGGCGGGCTCGGCGAAGGCCGACGGCGCGGCCGCCAAGTGGGTCGACGTGGTCGCCGAGGACCTCGTGGCGGCGGGCGGCGCGGCGGTCGTCCTGGTGGGCGAGCAGCAGCCCGCGGCGGTCCACGCCCTGGCCTACTTCGCGAACATCGCGCTCGGCGCGGTGGGCAACACGGTCGCCTGGGTGCCTCGCACGCAGGCCCGCTTCGACGGCGGGATCGCCGCCCTCGCGGCCGCCCTCGACGGCGGCTCGGTCGAGGCCCTGGTGATGCTCGGCGGCAACCCCTCCTACACCGCCCCGGCGGACCTCGACTTCGCCGCCAAGCTCGGCAAGGCGGGGACCAGCGTCCACCTGACGGTCGCCCCCAACGAGACGACGGCGGGGGCCTCCTGGGCCGTGCCCGGCGCCCACTTCCTCGAGGCGTGGGGCGACAGCCGCTCCGAAGACGGCACCGCCGCCATCCAGCAGCCGCTGGTCGCCCCGATCTTCGGGGGCCTGTCGGCCATCGAGGTCGTGGCCCGGCTCGCGGGCGCGGCGAAGACCGACGGCTACTCGCAGGTGCGCGCCACCTGGGAGGGCGCTCCGACCTTCGAGCGCGACTGGAACCGCTGGCTGCACGTCGGCGTGATCGCGGACTCCGCGCACGCGGCCGTGGACCCCACCGGTCGGGCCCCCTCGGACGATCCCGAGCCCCCCCCCACGGACGACGCGACGGGCGCCGCCGCCGACACGCTCGCCGCGGGCGACGGGTCGGCCGAGGCCACCCCCGCTCCCTCCGCCCCGACGTTCGCCGCGGCCTGGGCCGGGCTCGCGTCGGCCATGCCCGCCGCCTCCGGCGCGGCCGGCTTCGAGCTCGTCTTCCAGCTCTCGCCCACGGTCTACGACGGCCGATACGCGAACGTCGGCTGGCTCCTCGAGCTGCCCGACCCCATCAGCAAGCTGGTCTGGGACAACGCGGCCGAGATGTCGCCCACCACGGCCAAGAAGCTCGGCGTGGCCAACGGCGACCTCGTGAACATCACGAGCGGCGGTCGCTCCCTGGCGCTCCCAACCTGGACCGTCCCCGGCATCACCGAGGACGTCGTGGTGGCGAAGCTCGGCTGGGGCCGCACCGCCGGAGGCACCTACGGCACCGGCAGGGGCTTCGACGCGGGCAAGCTCCGCGGCAGCGACGCTCCCTGGTTCGCGCCCGCGGACGTGGAGAAGGGCTCGGGCGACTACGAGCTGGTCTCGGCGCAGCCCTCGGGTCGCCTCGAGGCGACGGCCCACATCCCCGTCCTCGACATCACCGTCGAGTACCCCGCGCGCCCGATCGCGGTGGCGGTGCCGGCGGCCGACTACGTCAAGTCCCTCGCCGAGCTGCACGCCGACGGCAAGGGCGGCGGTCACGGTGAGGGCGACGGTCACGGCAAGGGCGACGGTCACGGCGACGGCGGCGATCACGGCGGGGGTCACGGCGAGAGCCACGCGCCCGAGAAGATCGTCGGCAAGGGCCGCCTGAACATCCTGCCCCACCCGCTGATGGAGCCCGTCTCCATCTACGACCAGACCACGGTGCGGACCGGTCAGCAGTGGGGCATGTCCATCGACCTGAACGCGTGCACGGGCTGCAACTCCTGCACCATCGCGTGCAACGCCGAGAACAACATCTCGGTCGTGGGCAAGGACCGGGTCGGGGATGGCCGCGAGATGCACTGGATCCGGCTCGATCGCTACTTCACCGGCGATCGGGACGAGCCCGAGGCGATCTTCCAGCCGATGCCCTGCGCTCAGTGCGAGACGGCGCCGTGCGAGCAGGTGTGCCCCGTGGGGGCCACCATCCACAGCCCCGAAGGCCTCAACGACATGACCTACAACCGCTGCATCGGCACGCGGTACTGCGCAAACAACTGCCCCTACAAGGTCCGGCGCTACAACTTCTTCGCCTACAGCAAGGAGAACGAGGCGGCCAACCCGATGGTGCAGATGCAGCGCAACCCGAACGTCACGGTTCGGTTCCGCGGCGTCATGGAGAAGTGCACGTACTGCGTGCAGCGCATCACCGCGGCGAAGATCGACGCGAAGGTCGGCGGAGACTCCAACGTCCCCGACGGCGTGATCTCCACCGCTTGCCAGCAGGCCTGCCCCACCGACGCGATCGTCTTCGGCGACGTGGCGAACCCCGAGTCGCTCGTCAGCAAGCTGAAGGCTCAGCCGCGTGACTACGGCGTGCTCGAAGACCTGAACGTCCACCCGCGGACGACGTACCTCGCGCGCGTCCGCAACCCGAACCCGGAGCTCGCGTAGTCATGACGACCACGGTCTATACGGACGCCGACCAGCTCGCCGATCCCGTCGCGGAACGTGCCCCGCTCGTCCTCGGAGGGCTCGACTTCCACGGGCTCACGGAGCTCGTCGCCCGTCCCGTCGAGCGCCCCACGCCCCCCGGGTGGTGGATCGCCTTCCTCATCTCCTTCGCGCTGCTGGGCGTCTACGGCATCTCCGTCGCCTGGCTGGTCTGGGAAGGCACCGGCGTCTGGGGTCTCAACAACCCCGTCAGCTGGGGCTGGGCGATCGTCAACTTCGTCTTCTGGGTCGGCATCGGCCACGCAGGGACGCTGATCTCGGCGATCCTCTTCCTCTTCCGGCAGCAGTGGCGGACGGGCATCAACCGCGCCGCCGAGGCGATGACGCTCTTCGCCGTGGCCTGCGCGCTGTCGTTCCCGACGATCCACGTCGGCCGCATCTGGCTCCTGCCGTACGTGTTCCCGTACCCCAACCAGATGTGGGTCTGGCCGAACTTCCGGTCGCCGCTGCTGTGGGACGTGTTCGCGGTGTCCATCTACGGCACGGTGTCGCTGCTTTTCTGGTACGCGGGCCTCATCCCGGACCTCGCCACCATGCGCGACCGGGCCACGAGCAAGTACCGTCGCCTCGCTTACGGCTTCTTCGCCCTGGGCTGGCGCGGCTCGCACCGCCACTGGGTCAACTACGAGTCGGCGTACCTCACGCTGGCGGGCATGGCGACGCCCCTCGTGCTCTCCGTGCACACCATCGTCTCCTTCGACTTCGCCATCTCCCAGCTGCCCGGCTGGCACACCACGATCTTCCCGCCCTACTTCGTCGCGGGCGCGATCTTCTCCGGCTTCGCGATGGTGCTGACGCTGCTCATCCCGAGCCGCGTCATCTTCGACCTCCGGGACGTCATCACGATCCGCCACGTCGAGAACATGGCCAAGATCTGCCTGCTGACCGGTTCCATGGTCGGGTACGCGTACGCGATGGAGTTCTTCATCGCCTGGTACTCGGGCAACGACTACGAGTCGTTCGCCTTCGTGAACCGCGCGTTCGGCCCGTACTGGTGGGCGTACTGGACGATGATGACCTGCAACGTCCTGAGTCCGCAGCTCTTCTGGTTCAGGAAGATCCGCACCAACGTCGTCGCGGTCTTCATCATCAGCATCTTCATCAACATCGGGATGTGGTTCGAGCGGTTCGTCATCACGGTGACGTCGCTCGCCAACGACTTCCTCCCGAGCTCCTGGGGTTACTTCAGCCCCACCATCTGGGACCTCGGCTGCCTCGTCGGCAGCTTCGGCCTCTTCTTCACCCTCTACACGCTGTTCGTGCGGTTCCTCCCGCAGGTCGCGATGGCCGAGGTGAAGGCGGTCCTGCCCGAGGCCAGCCCGCACCACCCGAGCTGGAACCACGACGCAGACCACGCAGAGGAAGGTGCGCACTGATGTCCGACGTCAAGCACTTCGGGGCGCTCGCCGAGTTCACCGACCCGGCGCAGCTCTATCACGCCTGTGAGAAGGTCCGCGACGCGGGCTTCAAGGTCTGGGATGCCCACACGCCGTACCCGGTCCACGGTCTCGAGAAGGCGATGGGCCTGGGACGCAGCCTCGTGCCCTACATCGTCTTCGTCGCGGGCATCACCGGCGCCGTCACGGGTTTCGCGATGCAGGCCTGGGTGTCGATGGTCGCCCAGCCGTCGGTCATCTCCGCCAAGCCGATGCTCTCCTGGCAGGCCTTCATCCCCGTCACTTTCGAGCTCGGCATCCTGTTCGGCTCGGTGGGCGCTCTGGTGGGGATGCTCGCCCTCAACAAGCTGCCGCAGCTGTACCACTCGCTGTTCCACAGCGAGCGCTTCGAGCGCTTCTCGGACGACCGCTTCTTCATCTCGATCGAAGCGAAGGATCCGCAGTTCGACGCGGCCGCGACCGTCACCTTCCTCGAAGGCCTCGGTTCGTCCCACGTCGAGCTGGTGGAGGACTGAAACGATGCGTCCCACCCTCATCCTCGCCGCGCTCGTCGCGGTGTTCGCCCTGGGCTGCCAGGAGACGATCAAGAAGGAGAGCCCGATCCACCCCAACTGGAACATGGATCAGGATCTCCGCATCGACCCCCAGGAGCCCGCGCCGAGCGACGTCTTCCCGGACGGCCGCGGCATGCGCACGCCCGTCGAGGGCACGATCGCCGTCGGCAGCCTCCGCGAGGACGACCACTACTGGCGCGGGAAGGTCGAAGGCGAGTTCGCCAAGGCCCTGCCGCCCACGCTCACCCTGGACGCGGCCTTCGTCGCCCGGGGCAAGGACCGGTACGACATCTTCTGTGCGCCCTGCCACGACGCGGCGGGGACGGGCAACGGGACGGTCGCGAGCCGGGGGATCACCCAGCCGCCGACGTTCCACTCGGCGTACCTCAAGAGCTTCCCGGTCGGGCAGCTCTTCGACGTGATTACCAGCGGTGTGAGGTCGATGCCCTCGTACGCCGCGCAGATTCCGGCGGAAGACCGCTGGGCGATCGCCACCTACGTGCGAGCGCTCCAGGTCGCCGGCGTCGAGACCTCCGAGTAGGCGAGGGGATACTTCGATGGCACACGGACACGCAATCACGCTGCCGACGGCCGAGGAAGTCACGCTTCCCGCCGGGCACTCCTGGGGCAAGCTCCCGATGGTCGGGCTGGTGCTCGGCGTCGTCGGCCTCGCCGCTACCTTCGCCCTCGGGCAGGGCGACAAGGGCCAGCTGTATCACAGCTACCTGGTCGCGTTCCTCTACTTCCTGAGCCTCGGGCTCGGCGCCCTCTTCTTCGTCATCGTCCAGTTCGCGGCGAAGGCGGGCTGGTCGGTCGTCGTCCGCCGGACGGCGGAGAGCTTCACCGCGCCGCTGCCGGTCATGCTGCTGCTCTTCATCCCCGTGGTCCTGGGGATGCACGACCTCTACCACTGGACGCACGCGGACGCCGTCGCCAACGACAAGATCCTGCAGTGGAAGGAGCCCTACCTGAACCAGGGCTTCTTCCTCGCGCGCGCGCTCGTGTACTTCGGGGTCTGGGCGGGGCTGTCGCTCTTCTTCCGGCGCACCAGCCGCAGGCAGGACACCGAGGGGGGCGTCGACCTCACCCGGCGCATGCAGAAGATGGCGGGCCCGGCCGTCGCGCTCTTCGCCTTCTCACTGACGTTCGCGGCCCTGGACTGGGGCATGTCCCTGGACCCGCACTGGTACTCCACCATGTGGGGCGTCTACTACTTCGCGGGCGCGTGGGTGTCCTTCAACGCCCTGCTCGCGGTGCTGCACCTGCTCATGGAGAAGCAGGGCCTGCTCCGCGGCATCGTGCACATGGAGCACTACCACGACCTCGGGAAGCTGATCTTCGCGTTCATGGTCTTCTGGACCTACATCGCGTTCAGCCAGTACTTCCTGATCTGGTACGCGAACATCCCCGAAGAGACCATGTGGTTCGCGCACCGCGCGGGCTCCAGCTGGGAGACGATGGGGATCATCCTCATGGTCGGCCACTTCGGGCTGCCGTTCCTGTTCCTCATCCAGCGCAAGGTCAAGCGGCATCGCGGGACGCTCATGTTCGGCGCCCTGTGGATGCTCGTCATGCACTACGTCGACATCTACTACATCGTGATGCCCGGCTTCCACAAGGCGGGCGTGCACTTCGCGGCCGTGGACGTCGCGGCGTTCGTGGGCGTCGGCGGCATCTTCTTCGGCGTCGCCACCCTGGCGATGAAGAAGGCCCCGCTCATCCCGGTGAAGGACCCGCGGCTCCCCGCGTCCATCTCCTTCGAGAACTTCTAGGAGGGCTCCGTGGCCGACACCGCCAAGCCGAGCTTCGTCGACTCCGATCCGCCGATCGCGTCGATCCTGATCTTCCTCTTCGTCTGCACGGCGCTGTTCATCGGCATCGCCTTCGAGCTCTCGGGGCTGCGCGCCCGAGGCACGGAGGGCTCGACGGTCCCGGCCTCCACCGAGGCCCTGGCCGCCGTGCACGCCCACGAGGCCGCCGCCATGGACGACTCGCGACTCGCCGCCGCCATGGAGCAGGTCGCGGGCGACCCCTCCCTGCTCGAGGGCGTGGCGATGGCGGGCGCGGGCACCGATGTCGCGTCCGACGAGGACCCGCTCGTGACGAAGGGCCGAGAGCTCTACGCCAGCAAGACCTGCATCGCCTGCCACTCGCTGGACGGCACGAAGGGTGTCGGTCCGTCGTGGAAGGACGTCCTCGGCGTGGACCGCAAGCTGGTCGACGGCTCGACCGTCGCCATCGACGACGCCTACCTCCGGTCGTCCATCACGGACCCGAACGGGCAGATCGCGGACGGCTTCGCGCCGTCGATGCCGCCGGTGCCGCTCGAGGACGTGGAGCTCGACGCCCTGGTCGCCTTCATCAAGGCCCAGAGCGCGGCCGCCGAGGGTGCGCCCGAAGACGGAGCCGCTCCCGAGTAGCCCGATCCCCGGAGACGACCGAAGGGGAGCCTCTCGCGGGGCTCCCCTTCGTCGTTCTGGATGCGGGATGGTGGGCAGGGAGGGAATTGAACCCCCGACACGGGGATTTTCAATCCCCTGCTCTACCGACTGAGCTACCTGCCCGCGTCGCGCGTCGGATCCGGTCCGCCCCGCGAAGCGCGGCGGAATGTACGAAGGGCCTCCGGCGCTGTCAACCGGTCACGGGACCCGAGCACGCGCGCTCTCGGTCCTTTAAGGTGCCGCCGATGCGACCGCTCCTGCTGCTCCTGATCGTCTCCCTCTTCGCGCCCGGCTGCGCGAACGAGTGCGACACCGCCTGCTCCGCGCAGGCCGACTACTTCGAGCGCTGCCTCGATACCTGGGGGACCACGTGGGAAGAGAACTCCTACGACTCCAAGCAGGACTACCTGGCACGCTGCCGGGCGGTCTACGGGGATCAGCTCGACGCGGAGGATGAGGGCACCGACGAGTACCTCGAGCTCCTCGCGATCTGCGACGGCAACCTCGCGCGGGCGGAGTCCGATACCGACTGCGAGACCCTGATCGAGTAGCGCCCGGCGGGTGCTTCCGTTGATTCGCCGGAGTGCTTGCCATAAGATGCCGCGTCTTTGCTGGCGGGCGACCCTAAGCCCCCGCCGTTACAGGGGAAAACTCGATGCACACCCTTCGTTCCCTGCTCGTGGTCGTCGCCGTCCTCGTTCCCGTGTTCCTCAGCTCCGGCTGCGCCGACGACTGCCGCGCCTACTGCCAGGACACGGGCGACCTCCTCGGGGGCTGCCTGCAGGACTACGAGATCACCTGGGCGGACGTCGGTGACGGGTACACGAACGAACGCGACTTCGTGAACCAGTGCCGGACCGGCATCGAAGAGCAGATCCTCGCGGACCAGGAAGCGACCTGCGACGGCGCCGAAGGCGACGCCCTCCGCGACTGCCAGAACACAGTGGAGCAGGGCACGCTGAGCGCCTGCCGCGAGAGCACCGCGGCCCTCCGCACGTCCTGCTCGGCGGGCTGGCGCAACGCCCTCGAGTACATCCCCGACCTGTACGAGCCCGAAGAGCCGACCCCCGAAGAGGGCGACGACGACGACTCCGCGGGCGACGACGACGACTCGGCGGGCGACGACGACGACGCGGGCGACGACGACGACGCGGGCGACGACGACGACTCCGCCACGGACGACGACGACGCGGTCGACGACGACGACTCCGCCGGCGGCTGAGCCCGCTACCGCGCGCGGCGAGTCCGCGGATCCAGGCGGTCGCGCAGGCCGTCTCCGAGGAAGTTGAACCCCAGCACCGTGAGCATGATCGCGGCCCCCGGGAACACCGACAGGTGCGGGGCCACGAGCATGTACTCGCGGCCGTCGTTGAGCATCGAGCCCCAGGACGGCACCCCCGGCGGGGCGCCGAGCCCCAGGAACGACAGCCCCGCCTCCGCGAGGATCGCGCCCGCCATCCCGAACGTCGCCTGAATCACCAGCAGCGGCACGACGTTGGGGAGGATCTGCCGGAGCATGATCCGGCGCGGCCCCATCCCGATGGCCCGCGCCGCCGTGATGAACTCCGCCTCCCGCAGCTCCAGCGTCTTGGCGCGCACCAGCCGCGCGTAGGACACCCAGCCGGACACGCACAGCGCGAGGACGACGAGCCCAACCGAGCGGGTGGGGGACAGCGCCGTGATCGCGATGGCCAGCAGGATCCCCGGGAACGCCTGGAAGCACTCCAGCACGAACATCAGCGCCCGGTCCGCGCGCCCGCCGTACCACCCCGCGGGCAGGCCGATCGCGGTCCCCAGGAACGCCGACACGGACACGACGGTCACGCCCACCCACAGGCTGATGCGCGAGCCGTGCACGATGCGCGCGTAGATGTCGCAGCCGTCGGCGTCGGCTCCGAGCCAGTGGCGCGCCGACGGGCCCGCCAGCTCGGAGGCGAGGCGACAGTCCTCGGGGTCGAGTCGGCCGACCCACGGGGCGAGCGCCGCGCACAGGACGAGCCCCAGCACGAGCCCCGCGCCGATGCGGATCGCGGTCATCGCTCGTCCAGCCGGACCCGGGGGTCGGCGATCGTGTACGCGACGTCCGTCGCCGTGTTGACCGCCACGTACGTCGCGGCGATCAGGAGCACGCAGCCCTGCACCATCGGGAAGTCGCGGGAGCGGATCGCCTGGATGATCTCCCGACCGATGCCCGGCCACCCGAAGATCTCCTCGGTGATGATCGACCCGGTCAGCAGCGCCCCGAACTGCAGCCCCACGATCGTGATCACCGGCAGCAGCGCGGCCCGCAGGGCGTGCTTGAAGAGCGCGGCCCGCTCCGACAGCCCCTTCGCCTTCGCCGTCCGCACGTAGTCGGCGTGCAGCGTCTCGAGGACGCTCGCGCGGGTGATGCGCGTGAGGATCGCGGACATGCCCAGGCCGAGCGTGATCGCGGGGAGCACGATCGCGCCCGGCGCCGTGGCCCCCGACACCGGCAGCCAGCCCAGCTCCACCGCGAAGATCAGGATCAGCAGCGGACCCAGCCAGAAGTTCGGCATGGAGACCCCCAGGAGCGCGCCCGCCATCGACGCCTGATCGACCCACGTCCCCCGCCTCCACGCGGCGAGGGTCCCGAGCGGGACCGCGAGCAGGATCGATACGAGCAGGGCCGCCCCCGCCAGCTTCAGCGTCTGGGGGAAGCGCATGCCGAGCGTGTCCCACACCGAGCGCCGCGTATGGAGCGACCGGAGCTCTCCCGTCAGCAGCGACGTGAAGAAGCCCGCGTACTGCGTATCCGTCACCGCGCGCGAGGCCCGCTGCAGGGGGCTGCCCGAGCCCCGGAGGGCCGCAACGTCCACGAACAGGGGGCGGTCGAGACCGTAGGCCGCGATCAGCTCCTCCTTGCGGTCGAGCGTCGCGTTCTCGCCCACCATGAAGTCGACCGGGTCCCCCGGGATGAGGTGCAGCAGGGCGAAGACGGCGGTGGACACGACCCACAGCAGCGGGATCGCCAGCAGCGCGCGGCGGACCAGGACGCCGATCACCGGGGCCCCGTCTTGCGCGCATGGACGAGGGCGCCGAAGTCCCCGTCGGGCACCGCCGCGTAGCCCTCGACGTTGCGCCCCGCGACCACGACGTTGTGCGTGTACCAGAGCGGGAGCAGCGGCAGGTCGCGGCCCGTGATGCGCTGGAGCTCGCGGTACAGCGGCGCGCGACTCGCCCGATCGACGACCCGGCGCCCCTCATCGATCAGCCGGTCGACCGCGGGCTCGTCGTAGAAGGTGCGGTTGGCCCCGTCCGGCGGCATCCGACGGCTGTCGAACACGTAGGCGTACCAGTCGGGGTCGGTCACGCCGACGGCGGACAGCGTGAAGAGGTCGTATGCGCCCTGCTTGATGTCGGAGAAGAACACCCCCCACTCGTTCGTCCGCAGCTCCATCTCGACGCCGACGTCGGCCAGCTGGCGCCGCATGATCCGAGCCACGGCGACCGACGTGGAGTCCGTGGAGGTGCGGTAGACGAGCCGCAGGCGGGCCCCGTCGCGCTCCGGGAGGCCCGCCTCGTCCAGGAGCCGCCGCGCGCGCTCGGGGTCGTGGGGGTAGGTCGGCGCGTCGTCCGCGAACGCCCAGTGATCGGGGTGGAGGAAGCTCGTCGCCGGGCTGGCGGTGCCGCGCAGCTTGTATCGGATGATCGGCTCGCGGTCGAGCGCGTGCGCGATCGCCCACCGGACCCTCACGTCGCTCAGGTGGGGGTGGCGGAGGTTGAAGGCCAGGTACTTCACCAGGGTGGACTCGGCCGAGTTCACGCGCAGGTCCGGCTCGCCCCGGAGCCGCTCGAGCACGTGGGCGGGGAGGTCGTTCTGGGTGAGGTCGGCGCTGCCGTGCATCACCTCGAGGACCCTCACCGTCGCGTCCGGGACGATCCGGAACCGCAGCCGACGGACCCCGGTCGTCCCCCCGAACCAGGCCGGGTTCCGCTCCAGGAGGACGTGCGAGTCGGGGACCTCTTCGAGCATTCGGAAGGCCCCGGACCCGATCAGGTGGTCGCGGAAGTCGGGGCCGTGCTCGTCCAGCGCCCGGGCGGGCGCGCCGCCGCCGCCCGCCAGGGTCTGGGGGAAGGGCGCGTGGGGGCGCCGCAGGCGGAAGACCACCGTGCCCTCGTCCGGCGTCTCGATCGCCTCGATGGGTTCGAGGCTGAGCCGCCGCACGGAGCCGACCGCGGGGTCGAGGATCGAGCGGTACGTCGCGGCCACGTCGCGAGCCCGGACCGGCGTCCCGTCGTGGAAGCGCGCGTCGGGGCGCAGCCGACAGATCCAGGTGCGATCGTCCGGGCGGTCGAGGGCGCCCGCGAGGTGGGGGCGGGCGACGCCCTCGACGTCGCGCTGCAGCAGCGTCGAGAAGACCAGCCGCGCGATGCGATCGGAGAAGGCGTCCTGGGCGAATCGGGGGTCGAGGTTGGTGGGGGTGCCCGCCAGCGCGAAGACCAGCTCGTCCACCGGCGGGGCCGCGGACCCGCAACCGAGGTACGTCGCGGCCGCGGAGCAGCCGAGCGCCCCAAGAAAGCTCCGCCGACTCAAGGTCGTTTGAATATCGGCCGATGGTGGTCGTCTATACGGGAGCATGCGTGTGATGTGCGGCCCAGAGCCTAGACCCGGACGGCGGGGCGCGGTACGGTCGAACCCCGTGTTCGCACGGGTTGGCGGTCGTGTGTCCGATCGACACGAAACGCACCGAACGCAGCACACGTGCCGGCCCCGGAGGACCCTGATGCCCAACCGCTGGATCCACGCTCTCCTGATCGCGCTGCTGGTCGCCCTCGGCGCCGGCCCGGCGTTCGCTCAGGGCGAAGAAGAGGCGGACGAAGAGACCACCGAAGAAGCCGGCGACGAAGGCACCGACGAGACCGCCGAAGAGGGCGTGACCGACGGCAAGGCGCCGTCCGGCCCCTCGCTGCCCGGGAGCGCGTCCTCCTCGGCCGACGAAGAGGACGCCGAGCTGTCGATCTACCGCGAGCTCAAGACGGTCGAGTCCCAGGTCAACGACCTCAAGGAGAAGGTGTTCCGCAGCAAGGCCCGCCTCCTCCTCCTCGAAGAGAAGGTGATCCGCGGCGTCGTCTCCGGCGCCAAGGCGGTCATCCGCCACGTGAACAAGCTCGGCCCGGCCTACCGCCTGCAGTCGATCACCTACTACTTCGACGGCAACCCCATCTTCCAGCGCACCGACCCGACCGGGAACGGCCTCGCCAAGGAGAAGGAGCTGGAGATCTTCGAGGCGAACGTGCCCCCGGGGAACCACACGCTGTCGGTCACGGGCGTCATCAAGGGTCGCGGCAGCGGCCTCTTCGCCTACCTGTCGGACTACTCGTTCAACATCTCGTCGTCGTACACGTTCCTCGCCGAGGACGGACGCACCACCCGCCTGGACGCAGAGCTGTTCAAGCAGGGCGGCCCGGCCGGTGACTGGGTCCAGGGTCCGGCGTACGAGTTCAAGCTCCTCGGGGAGAAGGCGGGCGGCGAAGAGCCCGCGGACGCCTCCTCCGGCGGAGCCGGTCAGTAGAGGGTGCAAAAGGCGGACGTGACCACTCCGGTTCGGTTCGGTCGATTCCTCGGGGGGCTCGGTTTCGCGCTCCTCTTGGCGGTGGCGTGGAGCCCGTCGTCGGCCTCGGCGCAGCGCGTCGATACCAACCGCCTCCAGTTCATCGAGAACGAGCTCGGCCAGCTCGAGAGGCGCTTCTTGAGCCTCCGCGGCGAGCTGTCCTCGGGCTCGCTCACGCGGAGCCCCCGCCTCATCTCGGAGCGGTATCGCGAGGCGCGCTACGCCTACCTCGTCGAGGACTATGAGCGCTGTGCGCTGATCTTCTACTCGCTGCTCGAGAACGACGACCTGCGCGGCGATCCGCGGAAGCCCGAGGGGGAGTGGTACCTCGCCGAGTGCCTGTTCCTGGACGGGAACCTGCTGCCCGCGCAGCGCGAGTTCCGGGGCATCGTCGACACGGGCCCGAACCACCCCTTCTACGGGGACAGCCTGCTCAAGCTGATCGAGATCTACGGGCGCACGGGCGAGGTCCGCGAGTTCAACTACTACTACAACAACTTCGTCCTGCAATCGCGGGACGACAGCCCGACCTCGCTGCGCATCCGCTACGAGATGGGCCGCACGCTCTACCGCCAGGGCAAGCTCGCGGAGGCCCAGGGCATCTTCGGCGCCTTCCCTCGGGGCTCCACGTACACGCCCCAGGCCGGCTACCACAGCGGCGTGATCCTGGTCCGCCAGGGTCAGGACGCGTTGGACGCGGCCATCGACCTCGAGGCGCAGGGGCGCAACCAGGCCGCGGGCCAGGAGCGCAACGCCGCGATCCAGAAGTTCCAGTCGGCGATCACCGCGTTCATGGAGGTGGAGACGCTGCCCACCTCGACGTCCGCCCACGAGCAGGTCCGGGACCTCACCCGCCTCGCCATCGCCCGTCTGCACTACCAGAACGGCAAGATCCCCGAGGCGGTCGGCTACTACTCGCGCATCGCGAGCGACTCGCCGGTCTACAGCGACGCGCTCTACGAGCTGATCTGGGCCACGATCGAGGCCGCGACCCAGCAGGAGCTCGAGTTCGAGTCGAAGCGGAAGTACGACGAAGCGCTGCGCGCGATCGAGATCTTCAACCTCGCCTTCCCCGAAGACGTCCGGGAGCCCGCCCTGCGGCTGCTCGCGGGCCACGTCCGCGTGCGGATGGAGGAGTACGAAGAGGCGATCGAGCGGTACGAGCTGGCGGGAGAGAAGTTCCGCGGCCTCAAGCGCATCGTGGACGAGATCGTCGGCTCCGGCGCGGACCCGATGGTCTACTTCAACCAGCTCGTCGACGACGACAAGTTCGTGGCCGAGGCCGACCTGACCGTCCCCAAGGAGGCGAAGCGTCAGGCCGCATCGGACGAGCGGGTGGCCGAGGCCGTGCGCATCTCGGGCGACCTCTACCGGCAGCAGGAGGCGATCGAGGACGCGGACATCCTGCTCGGGTTGCTCGAAGAGGCCCTGTACGGCAGCGAGTCGGTGGATCTGATCCAGACCTACCGCCTGCACCGCCAGCAGCTGTCCACGGCGGACGCGGCCGCGCTGCTCCTGCGCAACCGGCTCGTCGACTTCGAGATGGACTACCTCGCGACGGTGCTCCCCTCCGGTTCGCTGGGTTCGCTCGAGGCGATCCAGAAGGACCGCGAGCGGGCGGGCAGCTCGGCGACCGGCTTCGCGTCGGCTCGCCAGACCACGGTCGACAAGGCCGAGCACTTCGGGCTCCAGGCCCAGGCCGTGGGCGGCCGCCTGTACACGCTCGAGCTCGTCGTCAACGACCTCCTCGGTCGGCTCGTGGGCATGGAGGAGTACCTGGTCGACGCCCGCAACCGCGGCGAGCGCACGCGCGAGAGCGAGCTCGAGGCGCGCAAGGAGATCGACGCGGAGCGCGCCCAGCTGGGCGAGGTGAAGGCGATCCTCATCCGCCTCCGTCGTCGGCTCGAGCCGCGCCTGCTGACGGGGCGCCTGCTCGCGGAGTCGGCGATCGACGAGAACAAGCTCCGCGACGAGGCGGGCGCGTCCGTGAGCAGCCTCGAGAGTCGCCTCTCGGGTCTCCGCCGTCGCGTCTCCGGGGACGACGTCCTGCGCCGCATCGACACCGCCCGCACCCGGATCCAGGCGATCGCGGGCCAGTCCGCCGAGACCCGCCGCAAGCTCGACGACGCCGAGGGCAAGGAGATCGGCGAGATCAAGCGCGAGGTCGACTTCCAGCGCCGGATGGTCCGCAACCTCGACGGCGAAGGCGTGGAGATCGCCGGGGACAACGAGCAGGTCAGCGGCCGCATCGGCAAGCAGGCGTTCGCGGACGTCGCGGGCTTCTACGAGGACATGCTCACCCGGGCCGACATGGGCGTGAGCGACGTGTACTGGTACCGCAAGGAGCAGACGTCGCAGGAGCGCAAGAACCTCCAGCGGGAGAAGGTCAAGCGCCTCAAGGCGCTGGAAGCCGCCTTCGGCTCGGTGCTCGAGGAGGACGAGTCGTGATCCTCCGCATCGCCGCGCGCCTCCTGCCCCTGCTCGCGTTCCTCGTCGCGTCGTCCGCTTTCGCCCAGGGCGAGACCAGCGAGACGACCGAGGCTACAGAGACTTCGGAGCCCGTCGAAGCCGACCCGGCGCCCGCCCCCGCCCCGGCCAAGCCGTCGGCCACGGGCCCCCAGGCGGTCGACGAGTGCGGAGACGATCTCTCCGACGCGGGCGACGACTTCGATCCCGCCGCCCGGGAAGTGGTGGAGACGTCGACGGGGCCCGCGGAGGTCGTGAGCGACGGCAGCGCGACCGCCGACGAGATCGAGCTCGACAACTGGCGCGCCGCGGCCGCGCGGTTCCAGGACCGGGCCAACGAGTTCGCGAGCGAGGTCTCGCGGATCATCTACAACAAGTACGACGTGGAGGTCGCCGAGCTGCGCGGCGGGTACGACCGGCTGGTCGGCAAGGCGGACCTCGAGGAGCGGCTGCTCCGCGAAGAGGCCATCCGCGCCCACGAGCGCTTCGTCAACGAGCACCCGAACTCTACGCACACCCCGCGGCGGATGTTCCGGCTCGCGGAGCTCTACTTCGAGGAGTCCGAAGAGAAGTACCTCGTGGACAACGAGAAGTACGGCGAGCTCGATCTGCTCTTCGAAGAGGGGAAGATCGACTACCTGCCGGAGCCCCCGCTCAAGGACTACCGGAAGTCGATCAAGCTCTACAAGGACATCATCAAGCGCTTCTCGGACTACGAGGACCTCGGCGCCGTCTACTACATGCTGGGCTTTTGCTACAGCGACGAGACCGCGCGGCACCTCGACCCCGAGCGCGCCAAGGAGACGTACGAGGCGCTCGTCAACAACGTCGAGGAGAGCATCTACACGAACCAGGCGCTGTTCCGGCTCGGCAACATCGCGTTCGAAGAGAACCCCGTCCCCGGCGAGGCGCACCCCCTCGAGGTGGCGATCGGGTACTACGAAGACGTCATCGAGTACTTCGACCGGCGCGCGGTGGACGAGCCCGCCAAGAACTGGTCCGTCCGCGACCAGAAGCTCTTCGAGGGCGCGCTCTACAAGTACGCGTGGGCCTACTACAAGCTCGACCGCCCCGACTACGACGACCTCGAGTTCGCGATCACCAAGTTCGTATCGCTCCTGGATTGGGCGGAGTCGCTGATCGCCGAGAACCAGTCCGCCGACCTGCGGCCCGAGACGATCCGCTACGTCGCGATCTCGTTCGCCGACCTGTCCTCCGAGCTCGCGACCGACCCGATGCGGTACGCGATCCTCTGGCTCGACAAGCTCGGGGACAAGCCGTGGCAGTTCGACGTGCTCACCGAGCTCGCGGCGGTCCTCGTCGAGCAGGCGCGCTACGAGGAGGCGATCGACGCCTACGCGATGCTGCAGCAGAAGTTCCCGCTGCGGCCCGAGGCGCCCGAGTTCCAGAACCGGATCGTCGAGATCTGGCAGAACATGCCCGTCCCCGACGCCGACGCGTCGTCGCTCGCGCGGGTGCACCTCACCGAGCAGTACGGCCCGAACAGCAAGTGGAACAAGGCGAACGGGGACAACCCCGAGGCGCTGTCGAAGGCGAGCGACTACATCCTCAACTCGCTGGAGTGGGTGGCCATCAGCTACCACACGAAGGCGATCCGGACGAACGACCCCAACGACTTCCTGCTCGCGTCCGAGCGGTACCGCGAGTACCTGGACACCTACCCCTTCGCCAAGAACGCCTACGAGCTCAACTTCTGGCTCGCGGAGTGCCTCTTCTACGGCCGCAAGTGGGAAGAGGCGATCGCCCAGTACCGGAGCCTCGCGGGCTTCCCCGAGGACAGCAAGCAGCGCGAGGCGCTCGAGTCGATCATGGCCGCCTACCGCGAGCTGTGGCTGGAGCAGCCGGACGTCTCGACGCTCCCCGGCGCCCTGGAGAACATGAAGCCGAAGCTCGGCGAGACGGTGGACTTCGCGAAGATCCCGCTCACGGATCTCGACAAGGACTACGTCGGCGCCGCGCGCGACCTGCTCGAGTTCGACCCGAACTACTCGCAGGCCGTCGTGCTCCTCTACGACATCGGGCAGATCTACTACTACCGAAACTGGCTCCCCCAGGCCCGCGAGATCTTCGTGGAGATCATCGACGGCTTCCCGGACACGGAGTACGCCTCCTACTCCGCGGGCCTCATCGTCGACTCCTGGCTCTACACCGGGCAGCTCGGCCGCATGCGCGCGGCCGCCAAGAAGTACGCGGCCATGGGCCTCGGCGGCGGCTCGGAGCTGGCGCTGAAGCGCGAGGAGAACTTCAAGAGCCTCGAGCGAAGCGCCCTGTTCAAGCAGGGTGAGATCGCCTACGACAGGGCGCAGTACCAGTGCGCCGTCGACGCCTTCGAGGACTACTACGCGCAGTACGGCCACGAGGGCACGGACGAGGATCCGCAGAACATCGACTTCGTGCTCTACAACGTCGCGCAGGCGTATACGAAGCTGGGGCGCACCGAGAAGTCGAACGAGTTCTTCGAGAAGCTGCTCGCCGACTTCCCCCACTCCGAGCAGGCGCCCGCCACCTTCTGGAAGATGGCGTCCAACTACGAGCGCGTGCTCAAGCTCGAGAAGGCCGTCCGGTACTACGAAGACCTCGTGAAGTACCACCCCGAGCACAAGGACACGGCGAGCGCGCTGTTCAACGCCGCGTTCCTGAAGGTCGGCCTGAAGCGCTTCGCCGAGGCCGCCCGCGACTACGAGCTGTACCACCGCAACTTCACCGAGCAGAAGGACGCCAAGGGTGTCCTCTACCGCGCCGCGCAGATGTGGGAGACGGCGGCCGATCGCCGGAACGCGCGTCGCGTCTACAACGAGTGGCTCGGGCTCTACGGGGCCGAGGACGCCGACCGCTGGGTCGAGACGAACTACAAGCTCGCGGGCTTCTTCGACGAAGAGGGCAAGGGGCGTGAGGCCGTCAAGCTGCTCACGCTCATCCACGACAGCTACCCGACCATGAAGTCGGAGCTGGGCGGCCTGGGCGTGAAGATCGCCGCGGAGATCGCGTTCGGACCGCTGGAGGCGGACTACGAAGAGTTCGCGGCGTACGAGTACACCGGCGACCAAGAGAAGGACGCTCCGATCATCGAAGAGAAGCTGGAGTGGAACCGGCGCCTCAAGGAGGACTTCGACGCCTTCGTGGTCGAGTACTCCGACTTCGAGTGGCAGTCCGCCGCGATCTTCTACAAGGGCCTGTCCTTCCAGACCCACGCGGACCAGTGGTCGAAGTACCCGATCCCCCCGGAGATCGAAGACGACCCCGAGCTGCTCGAGATCATCATGGAGAAGATCGACGAGCGCACGAAGCCGATGTACGAGGCCGCCACCGTCGCGTTCACGGCCGTCGTCGACGCCGCGAAGACGAAGAAGCGCCACACCGAGTGGGTGGACCGCGCGCTCTTCGAGCTCAGCCGGATCGATCCGAACCTCTACAGCGTGCCCAAGCCCGCCAAGTCCACCGTCATCGAGTCCGACGCCCTCGACCTGCCGCCCGCGGTCGAGGCGGTCGATCAGACCTCGGCGCTGCCGGTGGACCGGCGTCCCAGGTACGCCCGTGCCGAAGGGATCCGCCGATGAGTCGCGCCGCGCTCTTCGTCCTCCTCTCCGGCCTCCTGCTGTCCTCGGGCTGCCCGAAGGAGGGGGCGACCACGACGTCCGGCGACGCCGGCACCACGACCGCCGCGTCGACGGGTTCGAACACGTCCACGGCGTCCACGTCGAGCGACGAGATCCCCGCGCCGCTGGTCTCCGAGGACGGTCGCATGCAGCAGGTCGACGCGGCCGGGTACCCCCTGTGGAACCCCGACGGCACCCCGATCTGGGAGCCCACGCCCGAAGAGAAGGCCAACCAGCTCTTCGAGGAGGCGGTGATGCTCAGCCGCGGCTTCGCGGGCGCGCCGCCCAACCTCGTGGGCGCCATGGGCCGGCTGAAGGACGCGCTGTCCTTCAAGGACGACTTCCCCGAGGCTCACTACAACCTGGGGCTGGTCCAGCTCGAGATGGGCTACCTGCGGGACGCGAGGGCGAGCTTCCAGAAGGCGATCAACTACAAGCCGGACATGCGGGACGCGCTGCTGGCGCTCGCGATCGCCGCCGAGCGAGCGGGCGACCTCGGCGTCGCGGAGCGGATGTACCTCAAGGGCGACTCGATCGCGGACGACCTCGACGTCGACTTCGACAACGGGATCGCGCGCGTCCTGCGCAAGCGAGGCAACGCCGAGGCGGCGCGCGACCGAGCGCGGAAGATCCTCGAGGTCAACGCGAACAGCGTCGACGCCTACAACACGCTCGGGCTCGCCTACATGGACCTGGGCGAGATCGAGCTCGCCCGCTTCGTCTTCATGAAGGCCGAAGCGTCGGTGCCCGGGGGCGCCGACAACCCCTCGATTCAGGCCAACCTCGGGCTCGTGTTCTTCAAGAAGGGCGACGAGTTCGAAGCCGAGGCGCGGTTCACGCGCGCGATCGCCCTGGATCCCGACCACGTCGGCGCGTCGGTGAACCTCGGGTACCTCAAGCTGCAGAACCTCGACTTCGAGGGCGCCCGAGACCTGCTCGAGAAGGCCCACAAGCGTCGGCCCAAGGACGTCCCGATCGCCCTCGATCTCGCCGTCGCCTACAGCGGCACGGGGGAGTTCAAGAAGGCCGAGGCCCTGTTGGAGGACATCGCGAGCGGCCCGGGCCGGTACCAGGCCGACGCGGTCTACAACCTCGGCATCCTGTACGCGGACAAGCTCAAGGACCTCGACGAGGCGCTGATCCAGTACAACAAGTACATCTCCCTCGAGGAGGCGGCGGGTCGGATCGTGGGCGAAGAGGCGCCGGTCCGGTCGTACATCGCCGAGGTCGAGAAGACGAAGAAGCGCGAGGAGCGCCGCCGCAAGCGCGAGGAGCGCAAGCGCGCCAAGGAAGCGGAGAAGGCCCGCAAGGCGGCCGCCGAGGCGGCGACCACGCCGAATTCCGGGGAACCTGCGGGTGGATCCGGCGGTCCGGACGGCACACAAGGGGGCGGACAGTGAGTCGCTGCCGCTTGCACCAGCAGGGTGCGCTTCCCTATAATCCGACGTCCATGGAGAAAACCACTGTGAATTCGGGCACTTGGAGCGCTTCGCCGTTCGTTCGAATGATCGCGGTCGCGCTCCTTGGCTTCCTCGCCGTTCCTCTTTACACTGCGGACGCCGAAGCTCAGCAGCGTCGCAAAGTCATTCGGTTCGACGAGGACGCGCTGAACGAGGACGACTACAAGATCACCGGTAATGTCCATAAGCCCGAGTTGACCTATTTCCTGACTCGTCAGGAGCAAGAAGACCTCGAGACGCTCCAGTTGAAGGAGAGCTTCATCCCCAAGATCGTCAAGTCCGTCGAAAAGCCCCCCTTCTAGCCCACGGGCCAGGCGGGGGACCCTGACGGGCCCCGATCTCTCGACCACCATCTCGCGCTCCGGCGCCGGTCCCTGCGGCCGCCGTAACCGGTGCTTTTCGTCCCCCTGAGGAGGTTCCAAAAGATGAACTTCATTCTGAGTTTCTTCCGCGACGGCGGCCCCTTCATGTACATCATCCTCGTGGTGTCGGTCATTGCGATGGCCACCATCATCGAGCGCGGGTACATGGTGCTCTTCCGCTACAACCTGAACGGCGCAGCGTTCATGGCCCAGATCCAGAAGCTGATCATGGCCAACAACATCGACCGCGCCATCAAGCTCTGCAACGCGGAGAGCAACGCGGCGCTGACCAAGGTGCTGAAGGCGGGCCTCACGCGCGCCAACCGCTCCACGGTGGAGATCCAGAACGCGGTCGACGAGGCCACGCTCGAGGTCATCCCTATGATCCAGAAGCGGACGCCGTACCTCGGGATGTGGGCGAACGTCGCCACCCTGATCGGCCTGCTCGGGACCATCTCCGGTCTCGTGACCGCGTTCAAGGCCGTGGCCTCCGCGTCCCCGGAGACGAAGCAGACCCTGCTCGCCGCCGGTATCTCCGTCGCCATGTACACCACGGCGTTCGGCCTGGTGGTCGCCATCCCGACGATGATCTGCCACTCGATCATCTCGAACCGCACCACGAAGCTGATCGACGAGATCGACCAGTACAGCGTGAAGCTCATCAACCTGCTGGCCGCGCGCCAGCGGGGCACCCTCAAGGAAGAGGGCGCCGAGGGCTGATCCCGGTCCGCCGGGAACCTCGGAGTGCGCTCTGCGGTCATTGAGACCGTAGAGCGCGCGATTCTCTACCGGAGAGGAAACCTCAGATGGGTGCATCCAGTCCCTCGTCGCGGCGCCGAGCGAACAAGCTCGAGGATCCGGAGCTCACGCTCCTGCCGTTCATGAACCTCATGACGCTGCTGATCCCGTTCCTGCTCGTATCGGTGCAGTTCGTGACGCTCGCGGTCATCGACTCCTCGCTCCCCGCCATCGGCGCTCCGCAGACGACGACGGAGAAGAAGGAGGACGACAAGCCGCCCCTGAACCTCACCGTCGGCATCACGGGCGAAGGGTTCACCGTCGCCGGTTCGGCCGCGGTCCTGGGAGGCGGCACCGGCGGCCCCAACTCGGTCTCCGAGGAGAGCGGCCCCACCATCGGCCTGACCTCGGACGACACGTACTGCCGCAAGGTGCAGTGCGGCGAGGAGCCCGGCTGCCGGCACGAGACGCCCTGTCACGACTACAAGGCGCTCCAGGAGCTGGTCGTCCGCGTCAAGGAAGACTATCCGGAAGAAGAGAACGTCATCATCGCCCCCAACGCCGAGATCCCGTACCACGTGCTCGTGGGCGTGATGGACTCGACGCGCGACCACAAGCCCGAAGGCAGCGAGGAGCGCAAGACGCTCTTCCCCTACGTCGTGGTCGCCGGCGGCGCCAAGTAGACCCCGGGAGCGCGAGGAGAAGCCATGGCCAAGCCCATGCCGCACCGGAAGCCGGAAGAAGCGAAGCTGAACATCACTTCGCTGATGGACATCATGACCATCATTCTGGTCTTCCTCCTCAAGTCGTATTCGACCGAGGACATCCAGGTCGCCCCGTCGGACGACCTTCGCCTGCCGAACTCGAGCGCCCAGAAGGCGCCCGAGCTGGCGGTCAACGCGGTCGTCAGCCAGACCGGCATCATCGTCGACGGCGTCAAGGTCGTGGACGTCGCCGGCGGCTCGGTCGGCGACGAGTTCAAGCGAGGCACGCTGATCGCGCCGCTCTTCGACATCCTCAAGGAAAAGGCGGACGAGGCGAAGGCCCTGGCGGAGCGGAACCCCGCGAACAAGTTTCAGGGTAGACTTCTCCTGCAGTGCGACCGCGAGATTCCGTTCAGTCTGGTTCGCGAGGTGATGTACACCGCTGGACAGTCGCAGTTCGCGGAGTTCAAGTTCGTGGTCTACAAGTCCGAATAGGTAGTCCGAACTCGCGGAAGCGCTCAGAGAGGGGAAGGCGATGATGCCCTCCCGACGAACGAGGAAGCCCGTGCCGCAGACCGACCCGGCCCAGGATGGGATTACCCCCGTGGCCGTGTTGGGCGAGAGGACCTGAATGGCCGCTCAGGGAGCGCAGACGGCACGCCGCAAGCAGCAGACGCGGCGCGTCCAAGCGCAAAAGAGTCGAGCACCGGATGCGAAGATCCTTCGCATCGGGATCATTCATAGCGGACGGATCGTCGAAGAACGACTGATCCCGTCGGGCCAGAGTGTGACCGTGGGCGAGAGCCCGAAATGCACGGTCGTGATCCCCCCGGGCGCCGTCCCTTCCAAGAAGTTCGAGCTCTTCGCCGCCAAGGGCGGCAAGTACGAGCTGCACTTCACCACGCAGATGCACGGCAAGGTCGCGGTGTCGGACCAGGTGGTCACGCTCGCCTCGCTGTCGCAGCGGGGTCGGGCCAAGAAGCGGGGCAACTACTTCAGCCTGAACCTGAACGACCGCAACCGCGGCAAGGTCTACGTCGGCGAGTACACGGTCCTCTTCCAGTTCGTCACGCCCCCGCCCCAGGCGGTCCGCCACCGGAGCTCGGACTTCCGCGGCTGGCGGTGGCAGGACGTCGACTGGCTGTTCCTCGGGATCCTCCTCTTCTCGGCCCTGGTGCACACCGCGGCCGTCATCTGGATCGAGAGCCAGCCCCCGCCCCGGCGCGTCCGTCTCCAGGACTTTCCGGATCGCTTCGTGCGCCTGATCATCCCCCCCGAGGACGCGGTGAAGCCGGTCGAGGAGATCAGCGAGAACGGCGAGGTCGAGGTCGAAGCCACCCCCCAGGAGAGCGAGGCGACGTCCGAGCCCACCCCGGGTGAGGCCGGCGGCGGCGAAGAGGCCGGGGGCGAAGAGGACGTCGAGACCGCCGAGGAGCGGCGGGAGCGGCTCGAGCAGTCGGTGGCGGACAAGGGCATCCTCGCCCTCATCGGCACCACGGGCGACGCGAGTCGCGGCAGCGAGATCGCGGATCTCCTGGCGGATACCTCGGGCCTGTCCGGCGACGTGGGCGACGCCCTCAGCGGATCCAGCGGCGTGACGATCGCCCGACGCGACGTGGACCAGGCGGGTCTGCGCGGCGGCGGTGGCGGCGACGGCGCGGCCGGGATCGGCGACCTCGGCGCGGCCGGCGGCGGCGCCGGCGGTACCGTCGAGAAGGTGCAGACCGCGCCCAAGCCGGTGCTGAACCAGGGGCCCGTCGAGCTGACCAGCGGCAACGCGAGCGACGTCCGATCACAGATGAAGCGCTACCTGCCTCGGATCAAGGCCTGCTACGAGCGAGAGCTCCGCGGCGAGCCGGATCTCGCGGGCAAGGTCACCGTCTCTTGGATCATCGGCGAGTCCGGCCGCGCCGACGACACGGCCGTCGAAGCCAACACCACCGGGAACTCCGCCCTGGGTTCCTGCATCGTCCGCGAAATCAACAAGATCAAGTTCAAGCCTCCCGACGAGGACGAGGACGAGATCGAGGTCGCGGGCTACCCGTTCATCTTCTCGTCTCAGTAGGCCCGCGGAGCGAGCGCGGCACATAGAGAGTCTTTCGGATCGAGGCCCATCGAGGGTCTTCAACACCGGGTTGCAGGTCGCGTTGACAGGCCCCGGGACCGACCACATACTCAAACGTGTGCCCTGCCCGGCATCGGAGGATAGTCATGCGTGCCGGAACTGCTCATCGCCTCTCGGGTAGGGGGCTCTTGGCCATCGCTGCCGCGGTCGCCTTCTCCTTCGGATCGATGGGCGCACCGTCCGTGGCCCAGGCCGCCGACGAAGAGACCGTCGGCCAGAGGGACTTCTCGGGCACGGATCTGACCCCCCAGCAGAAGCTCGACTTCGCCGAGTCCACGGCGGCCGATCTGAGCGCTGCCACCAACCGGATCCTCGACCTCATCACCGAGGCGCAGCAGCGCAAGGACGTCCTGCTGCTCAACTGCCTGAACGACAAGCTCATCGCCCTTCGCGGACTGCTCAAGGTCGCCGAGGACAGCAAGCTGAACCTCGCGGAGTCGATCGCTCGCGAGAACCAGGACATGCAGGAGCACAACTTCCGCAAGGTCGCCATCGCGGACGATCAGGCGCGGCTCCTCATCGCGGAGGCCGAGGCCTGCGTCGGTGACCTCGGGTACAGCCAGTCCGGCGAGACGATCGTGAGCGTCACGGTGGACGGGCAGAACACCGAAGGCGACGACGAGTTCGGGAGTCCGAGCGATTCCGCCACGCGGCCCGCCGACTCGTCGCCGGACAACTGACCGCGTTCATGCATCAAAGATCGAACCCGTCGAACGCGCACGACGGCTTCCCGGCCCTGCGGGGCCCGCACAACCGAGTGGAGGCGGTTGACCCGACCTGAAGAATGAGGCAGAAGGGGCGCCTTGCTCCCCCTGGGGGGGTCGCGTGCCCCTGCGCGAGCCGAGCGCTTCAGAAACCAAGGGCCACGCCGATGAGGGCGAAGGAGACCAGCACAAGGTGAGCCGGAGTGGAACCCTGCGATTGAATGCAGCGTCATTGGGCGCCGTGCTCGGTCTCGTTCTGTGCTTCGCGCTCGTGTCGCCCGCGGCTGCCGCCGAAGAGGGTCTGCCCCTCGGCGATCTCGTGGTCAAGCCGTCGATCGGCGTGCACCTCCTCTACGACTCGAACGTCGATCGCGTGCAGCAGAATCCTCAGGGCGACCTGGGTGTGCAGGTCACGCCCGCGCTGGGCGTCGTGTACCCCGGGAACAACTTCCGGTGGGAGCTCGACGCGAGCTACCTCTTCTTCTCGTACTTCAACCTCGGCGGCAACGACCACTCGCACCTCCGACGGCTCACCAACTTCAACCTCGGCACGTCGTTCGACGTGAACCGCCAGGGCAAGGTCGGCTTCTTCTTCGGCCCGTACTTCGCCAACCGGCCGGTCCTCCGCGGTGTCGACGCCACCGGCGCGGACGAAGAGCTCACGGTGGCCACGCCCCTGCAGCTCCGCCTGCGGCCCAGCAAGGCGTTCAACATCGACGTCAACTTCGGCTGGCAGTGGTGGCGCACGTACTTCGGCGGCTCCGCGGCGTTCAACCCGAACCCCCTCGTCACGGGCAACCACCACACGATCAACGGCGGCATGAGCGTCGCCTGGCGCTTCTTCCCGCGCTCGACGATGCTGCTGGACCTCGACGTCGCGCGCAGCATCTGGGTGGACAACGCGAGCGCCTTCTCCGGCGAGCAGATCAGCTCGTGGACGTGGTCCTTCTTCGGGGGCCTCAAGGGCGACATCACCCGGGGCGGCGTCCTGTCGTTCATGGCGCAGATCGGGTACGCGAACCGGTACTTCGACGGCGGCGGCCCGACCACGAACCTCATCGCCGTCGAGGGGCTCATGGGTCGCGTCGAGCTGGCGATCCGCCCGGTCCTGACGCACCGCATCGCCTTCGGGTTCGACCGCGGGCTGGGCAATCAGTACTACTCGTCCCGCATCGTGAACACCCAGGCGTACGTCAAGTACAAGGGCCTGCTCTTCGATCGCCTCGCGATCACGGCCGACTTCTCCTGGCTGTTCCGCGTCCTCGGCATCGCCGAGCCCCGCAAGACCGAGCACCAGTGGAGCGCGGGCGCGGGCGTCGACATCCTCATCACCCAGTGGCTGCACGCCACGGTCGACTACCGCTTCAGCATGGTGAACCCCGCGGTTCCCGACACGGGCGAGTACATCGACAACCGCGTGATGCTCGGCGTCGTCCTCGGCTTCAAGTAGCGACGGCGGGCGGGCGCAGCCTCCACCTCGAGACCCGAGCGCCCCATGGCCGACTACTTCGTTCATCCCAGCTCGTACGTAGACGACGGCGCCGAGATCGGTGCCGGGACCAAGATCTGGTTCTTCTCCCACGTGCAGAGCGGCACGAAGGTCGGCGAGCGCTGCATCCTCGGGCAGAACGTGAACCTCGACCGCAACGTCGTGCTCGGGGACGGCGTGAAGATCCAGAACAACGTCTCGGTCTACAACGGGGTGGTGGTGGAGGACGGGGCCTTCCTGGGGCCGTCCTGCGTCTTCACGAACGTGATCAACCCCCGCGGCTTCATCGAGCGGAAGACCGAGTTCAAGCCCACGCGCGTGGGTCGGGGGGCGTCGATCGGCGCCAACGCGACGGTCGTGTGCGGCAACGACCTGGGCGACTACTGCATGATCGGGGCGGGGGCCGTGGTCACGAAGGACGTGCCCGCCTACGCGCTCATGGTCGGCATGCCCGCCCGTCGCCTGGGCTGGATCTGCCGCTGTGGGGTGCGCCTGCCCGCGGGGGCGACGCCGACCTGCTCCGACTGCGGCGACCGCTATCGCGAGGACGGCGACGTCCTGACGGCCCTGGATCCCCACGACGGGGTCTGAGCTGCCTCGGGGCGTGATCCGCGTCGAACCCGTCGCCGGCCTCGGCGAGATGGGCGCTCACCACGCGGTGGTGGACGCGGGGGACGACTCCTTCCTGATCGACTGCGGCGTGCTCTTTCCCGCGCCGTGGGACGTGGGCATCGACCACCTGGCTCCCGACCTGGAGCCCGCCGTGCGCCGGTTTCGGGAAGGGCGCCTGCGCGGCCTGCTCCTGACCCACGGCCATCGGGACCACATCGGCGCGGTCCATCACCTGCTCCGGCGCGCCCCGGGGCTGCCGGTGTACGCCACTCCCTTCACGATCGCGCTGCTGAGGCGGGTCCTGGGCGACGACGCTCGCTCGCTCGATGCCCGGGTGGTCTCGCCGGGGGAGCCGGTCGCCCTGGGCGCCGGCACCGCCACCTGGTTCGCCGTCACCCACAGTCTGCCCGAGGCCTGCTCCCTGGCCCTGGAGACGCCCTGGGGGACCGTCGCGCACTCCGGCGACTTCCGGGTACAACCCACCCCCTTCCTCGGCCCTCCGAGCGACGTGGGCGGCCTGCGGGCGCTCGGCGATCGAGGGGTGGACCTCGCCCTCGTGGACTCCACCGGCGCGGCTCGCCCGGGACGCACGAGCTCCGAGCGAGCGGTCGCGGAGAACCTGGCCGCCGCCGTCGCGTCCGTGGACGGCCTCGTCCTCGTGACTGCCTTCTCGTCTCACGTCGAGCGGGTGGCGGCGTGCGTGGCGGCCGCGCGTCGATGCGGACGGACCCCGGCCCTGTACGGGCGCAGCGTCGAGGCGACGGTGTCGATCGCTCGCGACCTCGGGCTCTTCGGCGACCACGGCGACGCGCTCCGATCGGTCGATCACGTCGCGGGCCTCGGACGCAAGGGGCTCGTCATCGTCACCGGCACGCAGGGGGAGTGGCGGGCGCCGCTGAGCCGAATCGCGCGCGGCGAGGACCCGCGCATCCGACTCGGGCGCGGCGACGCGGTCCTGTGGAGCGCCCGGGCGATCCCCGGAAACGACCGCGCGATCGGGATGGTCGTCAATCGCCTGATCGACCTCGGGGTGACGGTCGTGCCTCCCT
Source organism: uncultured Rickettsiales bacterium (assembly GCA_964512225.1). Lineage (GTDB taxonomy): Bacteria > Myxococcota_A > UBA796 > UBA9615 > UBA9615 > CAZEKB01. Next base: position 45,037 of record CAZEKB010000029.1, read on the forward strand.
GGAGCGAAGCGGGCCGAAGCCTGCACACCAGCGGCCACGGCCGGCGCGACGAGGTCGCGGAGTGGCTGAGCTGGGTGCGACCGCGCGCCGTCCTGCCGATCCACGGCGAGGCGTGGCACCTCGAGGAGCACCGGCGGGTCTTGCTCGGCGCCGGCGACGCGCGGGTCCTGTCGCTCCGGTCGGGGGGCGCGGTCGAGCTCCGCGACGGCGCGGCCCGGGTGGTCTCCACCGCCCCGTCGGCGGGGTTCTCGGCGGGCGTGGGGCGCGAGCTGTGGGCGCCCGACGAGCCCGCGCTGCGCGCACGTCGCCGCATCGGCCGCACCGGGGTGGTGGTCGCGACGGTGCGGGGGCGCGACGTCGCCGTCGTGACGGTGGGTGTCTTCCCGTCCGCCGAACGCGGGGCCGTGGAGGCCGAGCTCGCGGAGGCCGCGCGGGCCGAGCTGAGTCGTCCGGACGCGGGGGATGAAGATCCGGCCACCCGGATCCGTCTCACCCTGCGTCGTGCCGTGAAGGCCAGGACGGGCGAGCGCGTGGAGTGTGTCGTCCGCACTTCGTCTACGCAGCATGGTAAGTAACGCCTATACTGACGCGATCCGCGCTCATCGCGGGACGCCGAGGGGAAGAGCGAGCGACCCATGCCGAAGGGCAAGACCACACGCAGTCGCGCCAAGAAGAAGCCCCCCGTCCGCGCGAAGGCGACGACGCGGCTGAGACGCGGGGCCGCCGTCCTCGCCCGCCCCGACGACTCCGACCGCTACCAGACGTCCGTCCACACCGTCCGCCTCCGGCGCAACGCGGCCCGCCGAGAGGTCGGCGCGGTGATCGCGCTCGGCGGCGGCGCGCTCGTCCTCGCGAGCCTGCTCAGCTACCACCCGAAGGACCGCCTCGTGGGCGTCTTCGGGGAGTCCGTCGGCGACGTCCGCAACTGGATCGGTCCGTTCGGGGCCTGGCTCGCGGACGCCGCGGTGTCGCTCCTCGGCCTGACGGCCTACGCCGCCCCCCTCCTCCTCCTCCTCCTCGCCGTCGGCCTCATCCAGCGTCGCCACCGCGGCGTGCGGATCTGGGAGCTGGCGGGGTTCGTCGGCGTGCTGGGGTCGCTGGCCCTCGTGGTGCAGCTCCTGGTCCCGGCGCTCGCGTTCCGAGGTGGCGAGATCAGCGGCGGCGGCTTCATCGGCGGCCTGCTGGACGGGCTGCTGCGCCCCAACCTCTCCACGCCCGGGACCTGGATCGTCGGCTTCACGGGCCTCCTCGTGACGTCCCGGCTGGCGTTCGGGCTCCGGCCGCTGGCCCTGCTGCGCTCGATCGGACGCAAGCTGCGCCGGGCCGGTGAGCCGCTGGTGGCGGGCGCGGGGGCGGGGACGCAGAGCATGGGGCGCGGGCTCCGCGGGATGCTCGGACACGTGACCTCCGGGGCCCGGGAGGCCTGGGAGGACTGGCAGGACGAGCGGGCGATCGCTCGCGAAGAGGCCCGATGGCTGCGCAAGGAGCGGCTCGCCCGGCTCGCGGAGCAGGAGATGGGCCTGGACGACGACGGCTCGGTGCTCGTGGAGGCCGTGCGCCTCCCGTCCGAGATCGAGCCCGCGCCCAACCCCGAGGTCGAGGATCCCGAGCGTCGGGGGTCGTCCGTGGGGGCGGGCCGCCGGCCGTCCAACATCCGCAAGCCGATCGCGCTGGGCCGATCCGGAGACAGCCTGGAGCGCGGCCTGACGGCCCCCGCGGCGAGCGCCGAGCCCGCGCCCTTCGAGGCCCTCCCCGCCGCCGAGCCCGTCGCCACCCCCGTCGCCGAGCCCCCCGAGGCGCCCGAGCGCGACGCGGGCGAGCAGGTCGACAGCATGCGCGGTGCCACCGGCCGAGGCGTCGTCCACGCCGAGCTCCGGCTGAAGGGCGCCGACACCCCCGCGCCGAAGCTCACCCCGCGGATCCGACCCCCGGCCGCGGCGCCGCCCCCCGAGAGGGAGGACCGGGTGGTCTCGGCCCGGCGCTGGATCCACAAGAAGCCGGACAAGGAGTACGAGCCCCCGGGCCTCGCCCTGCTCGACAAGCCCCCGGCGCAGGACCGCGAGATCGACGAGGTCGCGCTGCAGAACCAGGCCACGCGACTGGAGGAGACGCTCGCGCACTACAACGTCGCCGGGCGGGTGACCGACATCCTCCCCGGCCCCGTGGTCACGATGTTCGAGTTCGAGCCCGCGCCCGGCATCAAGGTGTCGCGGATCGCGGGGCTCGAGAACGACCTCGCCATGGCGCTGCGAGCCCTCAAGGTGCGGATCGTCGCGCCCATCCCCGGCAAGGGCGCGGTGGGCATCGAGGTGCCCAGTCCCCGGCGCGAGACGGTCTACCTCCGTGAGATCATGGCCCACCGGGAGTTCCGCAAGAGCAAGAAGGCGCTGCCGCTGGCCCTCGGCAAGGGGATCGACGCGGCGCCCGTCACGTCGGACATGGCGAAGATGCCGCACATCCTCGTGGCGGGCACGACCGGCTCGGGCAAGTCGGTGTGCGTCAACTCGATCATCCTGTCGCTCGTCTTCAGTCGCTCGCCCGAGGACGTGCGCCTCATCCTCGTCGACCCGAAGATGCTCGAGTTCTCGATCTACGACGGCATCCCCCACCTGCTGGTGCCCGTCGTCACGAGCCCCAAGAAGGCCGCGATGGCCCTCAACTGGGCGGTCGAGGAGATGACGCGGCGCTACAAGGTGCTGGCGGCGATGAACACCCGCAGCATCAAGAACTACAACGACAAGGCCGCGAAGATTCAGGCCGAGTGGGAGGCGTACGAGGCGTCCTGCAAGGCGGGCACGCCCCTGGAGAAGCCGGAGTGCGGGCGGGCGCTCGGGGCCGACACCGTGGAGTTCCGCAGCAAGGGCGGCGACCCGGTGGGGCCGCCGGAGAAGATGCCCTACATCGTCATCATCATCGACGAGCTGGCCGACCTGATGATGGTCGCCCGCAAGGAGGTCGAGGAGAGCATCGTGCGGCTCGCGCAGATGGCGCGGGCGGCGGGCATCCACATGCTGCTGGCCACGCAGCGGCCGTCGGTGGACGTGATCACGGGCCTGATCAAGGCCAACTTCCCCACGCGGCTGTCGTTCAAGGTGTCGAGCAAGGTCGACTCCCGCACCGTGCTCGACGCGAACGGGGCCGAGAACCTCCTGGGCATGGGCGACGGCCTGTTCCTGCCTCCGGGCGTGAGCGAGCTCACCCGCGTGCACGGCGCGTTCGTCTCCGACGAGGAGGTCCAGAAGGTCGTCGATCACCTCAAGGAGCAGGGGGAGCCGCAGTACGTCGAGCAGATCCTCGCGGCCCCCGAGGGCGACGACCCCGAGGTGGACGCGGAGAACCGCGACGCGATGTACGACCAGGCCGTGGCCGTGGTCGCCGAGGCGGGGAAGGCGAGCACGTCGCTGCTGCAGCGTCGCCTGAAGCTCGGCTACAACCGCGCCGCTCGGATCATCGACTCCATGGAGGCCGCGGGCGTGGTCGGACCGGCCGACGGGGCCCGGCCGCGCGAGGTCTACATCCGCCCCTTCGAGATGCCGTGACCAGCACCCCCGGGACCCGCTCGGGCAGCGTGATCGCGGCCCTCACCCTCCTACTGGCGGCGGCGCTGCTGGTCGTGGGCATGTCCACGCAGGTGGCGCGGGGCGCGGAGGGGGTCGCCGTGGACGACGTGCTCGCGCGCATGCGGGCCGCCTACACCGAGCAGACGTCGGTGCGCGCGTCGTTCGTGCAGACCAACACCGGGATGTCGTACTTCGAGCCCCTGGTGATGAAGGGCACGCTCGCGCTCAAGAAGCCCCGCAGCATCCGCATGGAGTACACGTCGCCGCGGGCCAAGACCTACCTGAGCGACGGGACCACGCTCTGGATCGTCGACGAGGCCGACAAGGTCGTGCAGCGCAGCAAGGGCAACAGCGAGGCGCTGGGGCGCATGTTCGACTTCCTCACGGGCTCCGGCGACGTGAAGAAGGACTTCGACGTGACCGTCGAGACCGGCGACGAGAAGGCCGACGGCCTCGACGTCCTGCGCATGAAGCCGAAGTCGCCGGACGCGGGGATCGCGCTCGTCTTCGTGCGCGTGCACCCCGAGACGGGCTTCGTGCACGGCGTGGTGACCACGACGCCGTTCGGCGACCGCACCGAGACCGTGCTCGGGGATCTGGAGACGGGCGTGGACCTCCCCGACGCGGGGTTCGTCTACGCGCCCCGTGAGGGCTTCACGATCGTCGATCTGGACTGACAGTTCTTGACCTGCGTCGTCGGGTCCACCAAGGTCCGCGCGCCATGGCCGGACGGCTCCCCATCATTCAGCCCCACGACTTCGGCGGGGCCGCCGCGCCGGACATCCCCGCCGAGCTGCGCGGGGGCGGGCGCCGGGTCCACTTCGTCAGCCTCGGCTGCCCCAAGAACCGCACGGACTCCGAGGTCATGCTCGCGCGCCTCGCCCGCGCGGGCTTCGTCCTCAGCGACGACCCGGCCGACGCCGACGTCCTGGTGGTCAACAGCTGCACCTTCATCGACGCCGCCACGAGGGAGTCGGTGGACACGGTGCTGGAGCTGGCCGAGCACAAGGCGGCGGGGCGCGCCCAGCAGCTGATCGTCACCGGGTGCATGGCCCAGCGGCACCACACCGAGCTGCGCAAGGAGCTGCCCGAGGTCGACGCGTTCGTGGGCACCGGCGACTACCACCGCATCCTCGACGTGGTCGCCCGCTCGCCCCACGAGGTCGCGGACGTGGTCGGCGAGCCGGTCTACGTGCAGGGGGCCGAGGCGCGGGTCAATACGCTCACGCCGTGGTCGGCCTACCTGAAGATCCTCGAGGGCTGCCCCCAGCGCTGCACCTTCTGCATCATCCCGAAGCTCCGGGGCGACCTGATGTCGCGGCCCCTGGACGTGCTCGTGAACGAGGCGCGGGCGCTCGCGGCCACCGGCGTGCGCGAGATCAACCTCGTGGGGCAGGACAGCAACTCCTGGGGCCGGGACATCGGCGCGGACCGCCTGCCCCGGCTGCTGACCGCCCTGGACGCGGTGGACGGCATCGACTGGGTGCGCCTGCTGTACTCGTATCCGGCGAAGTTCAACGACGCGCTCATCGACGCGTTCGTGCAGCTCGAGTCCGTGCTGCCCTACATCGACATGCCGCTCCAGCACATCAGCAACCCGATCCTCAAGGCGATGCGCCGCGGGGTGAGCTCGGATCGAACGCGACGCCTGCTCGACAAGCTGCGTTCCCGCATCCCGGACCTCGCGATCCGGACCGGCTTCATCGTCGGGTTCCCGGGCGAGACGGACGCCCGGTTCCAGGATCTGTACGACTTCGTGGCGGAGCAGCGGTTCGACAACGTGGGCGTGTTCACGTTCAGCCCCCAGCCCGAGACGCCGGCGGCGGACCTGCCGGATCGGGTGCCGGAAGAGCTGAAGCAGGAGCGCCGCGACGCGTTGATGCGGCTGCAGCAGGAGATCCACGTGGCCAAGAACGAGGGGCTGGTCGGGGCGGAGCGCGACGTGCTCATCGAGGGCGAGCATCCGGAGACGGAGCTGCTCTGGGTGGGCAGGACGCCCCAGCAGGCGCCGGAGATCGACGGCCTGACCCTCATCGCCGACGCGGGAGGCGCCGGGTACGGCGACATCGTGCGCATGCGCGTCACGGACGTCGCCGGATACGACCTCGTGGCCGAGGCCGCGGGGTAGGCGTCAGGCGGCGGGCGCTTCGGGGATCGACGGGACGATCGCGATCCGGCGCACGACGCTCTGGATCGCGCGGCGGTGCTCGTCGGACATCCGCTCGAAGCGGATCCCCATCCCGGGGTTCGGGTTGGGACCGTCGTCCCGCCACTCGTTCACCCACACGACCGTCCCGGACGCGACGATGTGATCGCCGGTGTCGGGGATGTCGAACGAGACCTCGAGCGCGGCCCCGATGGGCGCCGGCCGACGCGTGGCGATGAAGATCCCACCTTCGGAGACGTTGCAGCTGTCCTCGAGGAGGAAGTGCTCGCCCCCGTCTCCGCGGTACTGAATCTGGGTGCGGAACGGTACCCGCTCGTGCTTTCGATGCTCCCTCATGGCGGCTCCTGGCGACGTCCTGGTTCGACGTTCACAAGGTCTATCGGAGGGCTTCGAACGATCCTGAGCGAGATCCTGGGACTATCATGCTCGCCATGCAGGATCCGTCCCCGTCGCGCCCCTCCCTGATCGCCCGTACCGGCCGCTGGGCCCGCCGATCCGTGGCCGGGGTCGCGCTCTTCTCCGCGGGGCTCATCACCGGGGCCGCGCTCACGGCGTCGGCCAAGGAGGTCCCCTACGATCTGCTGCATGTGTTCTCCACGGCGCTGCAGAAGATCGAGGCCGAGTACGTCGTCGAGCGGGAGCCCCAGGAGCTCATCTACGACGCGATCTCGGGCCTGACCCAGGGGCTGGACGACTACTCCGTGTTCCTGTCCGCCGAGGCCTACCAGGAGCTGCTGGAGAAGACGCGGGGCGAGTACTACGGGGTGGGCATCTCCGTGGAGAGCCGCGACGATCGCGTCTTCATCCTCACCCCCATGGAAGGATCGCCCGCCGCCGAGGCCGGGCTCCGGCCGGGCGAAGAGATCGTGGCGGTGGACGGCATCCGCGTGTCGGTCGCGGGGGGCGAGCACGTCCTCGCGAAGATCAAGGGCAAGCGCGGCACGGCGGTCCTCATCACCGTGCTTCGGGACGGCGCGGAGGAGGAGATCCGCGTGCTCCGGGACCGGGTGCGCACGCGATCGGTGGAGCGCCGGCTGCTGAGCGACGGCACGGCGTGGCTGAAGATCAAGCGGTTCCAGTCCCACACCGCCGACGAGGTCAAGCGCGCCCTGGCGGAGCTCCAGGAGGAGCGCGACGGTCCGCTCGCGGGCATCGTCGTGGACCTCCGGGACAACCCCGGCGGCTACCTCAGCCAGGCGGTCCAGGTCGCCGACCTCTGGATCGCGGCGGGGCCGATCGTGTCCACGCGGAGTCGCCAGAAGGCCGCCGACCAGGAGCTCGCTCGGGCGAAGGGGACGGACAAGGAGACGCCCCTGGTGGTCCTGGTGGACGGTGACAGCGCGTCCGCCGCGGAGATCCTCGCGGGGGCGCTCAAGGACACGGGGCGGGCGCACCTCGTGGGCTTCACGACGTACGGCAAGGGCTCGGTGCAGCAGTTCATCGACCTGCCCGACGGCTCGGCCCTCAAGCTCACCACCGCGAAGTACTACACGCCGAGCGGCGCCTCGATCCACGGCTCGGGGATCGCGCCCCACGTGACCCTCGGGGATCGGATGCAGTGGAAGCCGTGGAAGGACGCGACCGCGCTGCTCCGGGACGCCCCGGCGCCGGAGTGGGTCGTGAAGGACGCCGCGCTGCACATCGCGTTCGCCACGCTGGCGCGGCCCGAGGCGGCGGTCGAGTACTTCCGCCGCGACCCCGACCACGCCGAGGACCACGCCGCGCAGGAGGCGGGCGAGCCCCCCGCGGACATGGCCGGCTCGGTCGACGTGGTCGCTCCCGCCGTCGACTGAGGTGTTGGGCCGCCACGGCTTCACGGCCGCGCTCTGGATCACGTCCGCCGTGGTCGTCGGTCTCGCCGCGGTCCAGGTGGTCCCGTGGCTGTGGCCTCGGCTCTTCCCCCGCCCCGGCGAGGGTCTGGACGCGGCCGCCGAGACCGCGGCCGCCGAGGCTCCGTCGGAGCAGATCGTGGGGGAGGTCGTCGACCGGCTGGTCGCGTCGTGGGGGGCGGATCTGGGGAGCCGGGACGAGCCCCTGCGGCTCCCCCGCGGGCGCACCCCCCGCGCCCTGCAGGACGCCCTGCGCGCCTCGCCCGAGCTCGAGGCCACCACGATCTACGTGACCGAGACGGGGCCGTTCAGCCACCGACTCCGGGTCTTCCACGGCTCCGACCTGCTGACGCTGCGCGACCTCCGTCGCTGGATGCCCGAGCGGCCCGCGGTGCGCGCGGAGAACCCCCCGGAGCTGGGGCTCGTCTTCCGCTTCGTGCCCGCGGAGCCGGCGACCCTCGGGCGGGTGCTCAAGTGGAAGTCGCCCATGGCCGTGTCGCTCGAGCCGTTCGGTCCGGAGTCCCAGCGGGCGGCCGCGAAGGCGATCAAGGCGGGCAAGGACGTGATCGTGGAGATCGACCCCGCGCAGGACGTCGACGAGCAGATCGTGGCGCTGCCGGGCGTGACGGGGGCCCTCGTGACGGCGCCGCTGCCGGAGGCCGCGGACGAGGCGCTGCGGACCGCCCTGGCGCGTCGGGATCTGTTCCTGCTCGACGGCCGCATCGACCCCGGCGCCCCCACCCCGTCGGGTCCGCCGCTGGTCGCGCGGGCGGCGCACCTCGAGACCCCCGAGGCCGCCGTCCTCGGTCGCAACCTCGCGGTGCGCTGGGGGCACGGCGTCGTGACCGTCGACGCCGCCGGCGACGGGCCCGGCCTCGCCGAGGACTTCATCGACGTGGCGAAGGACGACGGGTACCTGCTGCGCCTGCCGGTGGAGGTCGCCCGGGAGCACGGCCGGGCGCGCTGACGGGCTCGGTCAGCGCTGGACGCGGACCCCCGACGGGATGTTGAGCCAGTCGAGCGGGTCCTCCGCCTGCGTGCCCTTGCGCACCTCGAAGTGCAGCCGGGGTCCGTCGAGCGACCCGGTGTCGCCCACCAGGCCGAGCACGTCGCCCGCGAAGACCCGCTCCCCCGCGCCCGGCTCGAAGCGCTCGGCGTGCCCGTAGATCGTGGTCCAGCCGTCCCCGTGATCGAGGATCAGGACCCGCCCGTAGTGGCCGATCCACAGGCTCTTCATCACGACGCCGTCGGCCACCGCGCGGATCTTCGCGCCCTCCTTGGCGAGGATGACGACGCCGCGGCCGGATCGCTTCACGGTGCCGATGGCGGGCATGTTCAACAGACCCCGGCTGCGCGCGAACGTCGACTCCGGGGTGACGGACTCCACGGCGATCCCCGCGGGGGCGTCCTCGGGCGTCAGGTCGAGCTTGAGCTCCAGGGCCGCGCCCGCGCGCTCGACGCGTCGCCGCCGATAGGTCTCCCGCTCCACCACCGGGGCGCGCGCGAGCAGGCCGCGCTGCTCGTCCCGCAGCCGTCGCGTCTCCTCGCGGCGCAGGTGGGCCTCCCCCGCGACCTGCAGCAGCGCCGCCCGCTCCGTGTCCAGCTCGGCCTCCAGCGCCTTCGCCTCGGCGACGTTCCGGTGCCACCGATGCAGCGCGCGCTCGTCGTCCCGCACCACGCGCAGGAAGTAGCGCGCCGACTGCAGCAGCTCGTGCGGCGACTCGGCGGCGAACAGGAGGGGCAGGAAGCCGCGGTGGCGGAACCGGTACATCGCCCGCAGCCGCAGCGCCGTGCGCTCCCGTCGCTCGTCCAGCGACGCCTGCGCGGCCTCGAGCCGTCGCTCCAGGTCCTCCACGCGCCCCTCGAGCTCCCGCAGGCGCGTCGTCGCCGACGCCAGCTCCGAGTCGGCGTGGATCAGCTGGACCTCGAGGGCCTCGAGCTCGGACACCGACACGGCCCGGGCCGGGGCGGGCACGGCCGCGGCCACGAGGACGAGGGTGAAGAGGAGCGCCCTCACCGCAGGTCCTCGCCCGCGCGCATCACCGACGTGAACGCGCCGAGGAGCCCCACCGCGCCGCCCGCGAGGACGAGCGCGACCAGCGCCGACGGGGGCAGGAACGGCAGCAGGTCCGCGCCCACGAAGACATCCAGCAGCCCCTCGAGTCGGCCGAGGGCGTATCGGTGCAGGGCGAAGAGCAGCGCCGCGGCGAGGACCCCGCCCGCGAGACCGAGGACCCCGCCCTCGACGAGGAACGGCGACCGAGCGAACCAGCGGGTCCCGCCGACGAGCCGCACGATCCGGAGCTCGTGGCGACGGGCGTAGATCGCGAGCCGGATCGTATTGCCCACGAGGAACACCGCGCCCGCGAGCAGCAGCCCGCCGAGCAGGAGGGCGGAGAGGCGCATGAGCGATACGAACGTGTGGAAGCGCTCGACCCACTCGCGGGAGTAGTCGAGCTCCTCGAACTCCGGCCTCGCGAGCGCGCCCGCGAGCCGCTTCACCTCGTCGGGCGACTGCCAGGTCTCGCGGAGTCGCACCTCGAGGCTGGCGGGCAGCGGGTTGTGATCGAGATCCGCGAGGATGCGCTCCATGCCCTCGACGGTGCGGCCGAAGCGCTCGAGCGCCTCCTCCTTGCTCACGTACGAGACGGCCGCGACCTCCTCCATCGCCTCGAGCTCGGCCTTGAGCCGGAAGATGTCCTCGTCCTCGACGGAGTCCAGCAGGTAGCAGGACACCTGCACGTCCTGGCCCCAGCGGTCGAGGACGGACGACAGGTTGAGGATCACGCCCACGAACGCGCCGAGCAGCACGAGGACGGTCGCCACGGTGGAGGCCGTGGCGAGCGCCAGCAGGGGGTACTCGCGGAGTCCGTCGAGCGCGCGGCGGAGGGAGCGCATCAGGCGTCGTCCCGCACGGTCTCGTCGGGATCGTCGGGATCGTCGCGCATCGAGTCGTCGGAGCTGCCGTCCGCCACCACGCGCCCCTGCTCCAGGAGGACGATCCGCGAGTCGGGCTCGGCGAGCAGGACCGGGTCGTGGGTGGCGACGAGGACCGTCGCGCCCCCCTCGTCGCAGAGGGTGCGCAGCAGCCCCAGGATGTCGCCGCTGAGCGCCTCGTCGAGGTTGCCGGTGGGCTCGTCGGCGAGGACGATGCTCGGCTCGTTCACGAGCGCACGGGCGATCGCCGCGCGCTGCTGTTCGCCGCCCGACAGCTCCCCCGGCCGCCGCTCCGCCTTGCGCCCGAGCCCCACCTTCGCGAGCACGTCGCGGACGCGCCGGTCGATCTCGTCGCGGCCGACCCCGCACACCTCGAGCGCGAGGGCGACGTTGTCGTAGACCGAGCGGCGCGGGAGCAGCTCGAAGTCCTGGAAGACGACGCCCAGGTTCCGGCGCAGGTAGGGCACGGAGCGGGGATGCAGCCGCCCCACGGACCGGTTCTCCACGAGCACGTCCCCCCGGGTGGGGCGTTCGGCGGCGTAGACGAGCTTGAGCAGCGTCGACTTGCCCGCGCCCGACGGGCCCGTGATGAACGCGAACTCGCCCGCCTCGAACTCGAGGCTCACGGACTCGAGCGCCGCGGTCGCGGAGATGGAACCGTAGGTCTTGGTGACGTCGACGAAGCGGATCATGGAGACGGGGGGCCGCGGGGCGCGCGACGTCGAGATCATGCCCCGCCGTCACACGAACACAACAAGTCCGGAGGTTCTTGTGGAATTCCGCGCCCCTCGCGTGACTGCCCTTGACCCCTTGACAGGCCCTTGACATAAGCGACGGGTCTCCCCCTCTCTCGGCGCCGCCGTGGCAGGATCGGAGCGCGCTTTCCCGGAGCCCTCGATGACCCGCATCTCCTTCTGTACGCACGCCTTCGGGCGCCTCTTCGCCGCGGCCCTGCTGCTCGCGACCGTGTTCGCGAACACCGGCTGCGAGTGCGGCATCACCGAATCCCCGGTGGACGACGACGACAGCTTCGTCATTCCGGACGACGACGACGCCACGACGTTCGACAACGAGGACTGCTCCAACGGCCTCGACGACGACGGCGACGGCGCGACGGACTGCGCCGACAGCGACTGCACCGAGGATCCGGCCTGCGCCCACGGCTGCGTGGCGATCCAGGAGCTGAGCTGCGGCGACTCGGTCACGGCGAACAACGGCGGCCCCGGGCACACCGAGGCGATCGACAGCTACGGCTGCACCACCTGGGACGAGAGCGGGCCCGAGTACACCTTCAGCTTCAACCCGACGGTCACCGAGGAGGTCACGGCGGCCCTCACGGTCTCCGGGCACGGCAACCTCGACGTCTTCATCCTCGACGGCTCGGCCGACGAGTGCGACGGCACCAACTGCATCGCCTACGGCGCGAGCAACGTCCACTGGACGGCGAACGCGGGCGAGGAGTACTTCGTGGTCGTCGACGGCTACGCGGGGGGCGCGGACAACTTCCAGATCGAGCTGCTGTGCCCGAGCGGCGGGGGCGACGGCGAGATCTGCGACAACGGGCTCGACGACGACGGCGACGGGGCGACGGACTGCGACGACGCGGACTGCGCGCTCGACCCGGTGTGCATCCCCGAGGACTGCGGGAACCTCTTCGACGACGACGGCGACCTCTACGTCGACTGCGACGACGACGAGTGCATCGGCGACCCCGCGTGCGATCCCGAGGACTGCACGAACGGCATCGACGACAACGGCAATACCTGGATCGACTGCGAAGACCCGCTCTGCTTCAGCGATCCGAACTGCTCGCCCGAGGAGTGCCGGGACGGCATCGACAACGACGGCGACGGCTTCGTGGACTGCGACGACGTGGACTGCGACGGCGACACCGACTGCATCCCCGAGGGCCCCTGCGACGACGGCCTGGACGGCGACGGCGATGGCCTGATCGACTGCGACGACGACGAGTGCTTCGGCACCGCGGGCTGCATCGGCGAGGACTGCACGAACTCGATCGACGACGACGGCGACGGCCTCGTGGACTGCGCGGACCCCGAGTGCGCGATCAACCCGAACTGCATCATCGAGATCTGCGCCAACGGCGTGGACGACGACGGCGACGGCGACGTGGACTGCGACGACAGCGAGTGCGCCGCGGACGCGGCCTGCGCCCAGACCTGCACGCCCCTGGACTCGATCGCCTGCGAGCAGACGCTCGGCGGGGACACGGCCGCGTCCCCGTTCGACCAGCTCAGCACCTACAGCTGCACGCCCCTGAGCGAGACGGGCAACGAGGACGGGTACAGCTTCGTGGCCGCCACCAGCGGCGAGATCACGGTCACGCTGGAGAACCTGTCCGCGGACCTCGACCTCTTCGTCGTCCAGGACACCGGCAACGGCTGCGACGGCGCCGACTGCCTCGACAGCTCGACGGCGGGCGGGACCACCCCCGAGTCCATCACCCTGACGGTCACGTCCGGCGATACCTACTACGTGGTGGTCGACGGCTTCAACAACACCAACGGCACGTACGACGTGACGCTCGCGTGCGCCGCCACCGGGGTCCCCGAGGACTGCGCCAACAGCCTCGACGACGACGGCGACGGCCTCGTGGACTGCGACGACCCCGACTGCGCGGGCGCGGTGGGCTGCCAGTCCGAGAACTGCACCGACGGCATCGACAACGACGGCGACGGCTCGGTCGACTGCGCGGACACCGACTGCACCGGCGATCCCGGCTGCGTCGCCGAGAACTGCGGCAACGGCGTGGACGACGACGGCGACGGCGACGTGGACTGCGACGACACCGAGTGCGCGCTCGTCCCGGGCTGCGGCTCCGAGAACTGCATCAACGGCGTGGACGACGACAGCGACGGCGCGGTGGACTGCGACGACGGCGACTGCCTCGGCGACCCCGTCTGCAACCCCGGCACCACGCTCGAGAACTGCACGAACGGCACCGACGACGACGGCGACGGCGCGGCCGACTGCGCGGACACCGACTGCACCGGCGATCCCGGCTGCGGCGGCGCGCCCGTGGAGATCTGCGGCAACGGCGTGGACGACGACTTCGACAGCCTCGTGGACTGCGACGATCCGTCCTGCTTCTCCGACCCGGCGTGCGGCGGCACCCCCACCGAGAACTGCACCGACGGCGTGGACAACGACGGCGACGGCGACATCGACTGCGCGGACTCCAACTGCACCGCGGACGTGGCCTGCGGCGGCGCGGGCGGCGAGAACTGCACCAACACCATCGACGACAACGGCGACGGGGACATCGACTGCGACGACATCCTCTGCCTCTTCTCCCTGTTCTGCTGGTTCGAGAACTGCTCGGACGGCGCGGACAACGACTTCGACGGGCTGGTGGACTGCGCCGACAGCGAGTGCAACAGCGACCCCAACTGCATCCCCGAGGCCTGCAACAACGGCATCGACGACGACGGCGACGGCGACATCGACTGCTCCGACTCCGAGTGCGCGACCGCCCCGGCGTGCGTCGCGGAGGTCTGCGACAACGGGATCGACGACGACGCCGACGGCGCCGTGGACTGCGCGGACGTGGAGTGCTCGGTCGACCCCAACTGCGTGACCGAGATCTGCAGCAACGGCGTCGACGACGACTTCGACGGCGACCTCGACTGCGACGACGCGGAGTGCGCGGGCAACCCGGTGTGCGCGAGCGCGGCCGAGATCTGCGACAACGACGTGGACGACAACGGCAACGGGCTGATCGACTGCGCCGAGGCGTCCTGCGCGACGGCCTCCGTGTGCATCCCCGAGAACTGCTCCAACGGCATGGACGACGACGGGGACCTCGACGCCGACTGCGACGACAGCGAGTGCGCGTCGTCCGTGGACTGCGGCGACGAGCTGTGCTGGAACGGCGCGGACGACGACGGCGACGGCCTCGTGGACTGCGACGACGACCAGTGCGCCGGGTGGCCCTCGTGCAACAGCGAGGTCTGCGACGACGGCGTCGACAACGACAGCGACGGCCTCGTGGACTGCGACGACGACGGCTGCGTCAACTTCGGCGCCTGCAACCCCGAGGCCTGCGACAACGACATCGACGACGACCTCGACGGGCTGGTGGACTGCGGCGATCCCGACTGCACCGGCGAGCCGGAGTGCATCTCCACCAGCGAGGTCTGCGACGACGGCACGGACAACGACGGCGACGGCGACGTGGACTGCGACGACGCCGACTGCGTGGGCATGCCCGCGTGCGCCGAGGACTGCACGAACAACGTGGACGACGACGGCGACGGCGACGTGGACTGCGACGACTCGGACTGCACCGGCGCGCCCGGCTGCGATACGACCGAGACGTCGTGCGACGACGGGTTCGACAACGACGGCGACGGCAACGTCGACTGCGCCGACACCGACTGCACGTCCGAGCCCGAGTGCAACCCCGAGGGCGACTGCACCGACGGCGTGGACGGCGACGGCGACGGCGACGTGGACTGCGACGACGACGAGTGCGCGGGCGTGGATCCGGCGTGCGGCGAGGTCTGCGACAACGGCGTGGACGACGACGGCAACGGCGACATCGACTGCGACGACGCGTACTGCCAGGGGCTCGACATGTGCTCGTCGCCCCCGGGCGTCGGCGGCGTGTGCCAGGACGCGTGGCAGCTCTCGTGCGGCGACGGCGACAGCTGGATGAACTACTCGATCGCGGGCACGGACAACATCGACCAGTACAACTGCTCGCCGTGGGACGAGAGCGGCCCCGAGTACACCTACGTGTTCCGGCCCGAGGCCTCCGAGGAGGTCGAGGTGTGTCTGTCCAACATGAACGACGACCTCGACATCTTCATCGTCGCGGACGTCGCGGGGGGCTGCGACGGGGCCAACTGCGTCGAGTACGGGCACAACTGCGCGACCTTCGACGCGGTCGCGGGGGAGACGTACTACCTCGTGGTCGACGGCTACCAGGGCGCGCAGTCGACGTACGACATCGACGTGACCTGCCCGTCCACCGCCGAGGTCTGCGACAACGGCACGGACGACGACGCCGACGGCCTCGTGGACTGCGACGACTCGGACTGCGCGGGCAACCTCGCGTGCACGTCGATCTGCACCGAGTCGCGCGTGCTGTCCTGCGGCTTCACGGACTTCTACGGCACGGACGGCAGCCTCGCGACGGACGACGTCGACAGCTACGCCTGCTCGACGTGGCAGGAGACCGGCCCGGAGGTCGGCTACTACTTCCAGGCGCCGACGGACCAGGCCAACGAGGTGACCATCAGCCTGTCCTACGACTGGCAGTACGACTTCGACGTCTTCGTCATGGAGGACAACGGCATCCCGTGCGACAGCAGCAGCTGCATCGAGTTCGGGCTGCTCTCGGCGAACTTCAACACGATCGCGGGCGCGGACTACTGGGTCGCGGTCGACACCTACACCACGAGTCAGCCGGGCCCCTACTCCATCACGGTGTCCTGCAACCCGATCGGCGGCGAGAACTGCACGAACGGGATCGACGACGACGGTGACGGCGACGTCGACTGCGACGACAGCGAGTGCGAAAACAGCCCGTCGTGCGGCAGCGAGTGCGTGTCGATCGCCAACATCAGCTGCGGCCAGGTCGTGTACGGCAACACCGCCACCGACGCGGGCGCCACGAACCAGATCGGCGGGTACCCCTGCAACGTCGGCAACTACTCCGGGCCCGAGGTCGCCTACGAGTGGACGTCGTCCGTCACCGGGACCGTCGAGTTCGGGCTCGTGAACCCCGACCCGACCTCCGTCAACCACGACCTGTTCGCCCTCGACGGCGACAACGGCACCTGCATCAACAACCAGTGCCTGGACAGCGGGTTCAACTCGATGCAGTTCGAGGCCGTCGCCGGCCACACGTACTACCTCGTCATCGACGGCTTCGACGGAGATGCGGGCGAGTACACCGCCCACCTCGACTGCAACCCCTAGCGGCGGTCCCCGACCCGCCTCGCTTCCTCCGGCACCTCGCCCCGACTTTCGGCGTACCAGGGGTACGCCTTCACCCGGGGACTCGGCACCGTCGTCGCGATCCGGGCCGGGTCCTCGCCGCTACCCGACCCGCCTCGCTTCCTCCGGCACCTCGCCCGAGGGGGCGGGGGTGACCGAGGATTGTCGTCCTGGGCGTGTGGACGACCGGAGCGGGCCTACTGCGCGTCCGCTTCTTCGTCGTCCGGGAGCCCGGCCGCGCGGCGGGCGACTCCGTTGTGCTCTTGCACGTGGGGCCAGAGGTCCCGGCGGTCCACGAACTCCTCGAACTGCGTGCCGCGCAGCTCCTTGAGGCGGCCGTATCCGCTCTTGTGGAGGATGCCGGCGATGACCAGCGTGCCCACCGACCACCCGATGAGTCCCGGCCCGATGAAGCTCGCCTCCAGGTCGCCCGTGCTCGCGCCCCCGATTGCCAGTGGCCACCCGAACACGCCCAGGGAACCCGACAGCGCCAGGAAGCCCCACCCGAAGTCCGTCTTGATCCGCGCCTTCTCGAGCTGGTGGTCGAACTTGTCCGCGAGGTCGTCCGATCCGCTGATCTCGACGAACTCCGGCAGGCTCAGGTGTCGACCGCCCCGCAGGGCGTAGTAGTCCTCGTCGTCGTCACGCCCGAAGTCGCGGGACGAGAACCCGAGGTACGCCGGGCCGATCATCCGCCCGCGCTTGTCCACGAGGACGATGCGCGTGCGCTCGTACGCGTTCCACCCGGGGTGCGAGAGGAATACGTCGGCCGGGTCCACGAGGTGGGGCTGCGGAGCCCTGCTCGACGGCGGGGGAGGAGGGGCCGCTTCGGGGGCCGGGGCGGACTCGATGGGCGACGAGACCTGCTCGACCTCTTCGATCTCCGAGAACGGGATGAAGACGTCGCCGTCGGCCCCGCGGACGAGGATGCCGTCGTCGCGCTTCTCCAGGATGAACCCGGGCACGACGCTGCCGTCGGCTTTGCGCACCCGCACGACCTCGAGATCGTCGGCCGACGCGGCCGCAGGGGCGGACAGCGAGAGTGCGAGTGCAGCCAGGAACAGCGAAACGAAGCGCATGGTCCCCGACCCGCTCACGCGGCCGGCTCGTCCTCTTCTTCCCAGGCGAAGTGGATGTGCGGGTTGCCGAGGGACCGGTGGACGGCCTCGCGCAGGGTCTCCCGAAGCTCGCTGGCGGGGAACCGGGGCGGCTGGACGAACAGGCGCTTGCAGGTGGGACACACGGCGACGCCCCACACGTACGGGGCGCCGATGCCGGGATCGAGGGTGTAGTGCTTCCAGACGAAGGTCGAGCCGCGCCGGAAGACGCGATCACAGGTGTGGGTCACACCCGAGATGCTTCCCTTGACGACCTCGTACTGCGAGGAGATGTTCATGCCGACTCCGATTTCACGGGAACGGCGCATCTTAAACGGATTCCCCGCCGGGGCAACGGGCCCCGGCTTCGCTACCATCCGACGATGGTCAAGGCCCTCCGGAAGTCCACCCGCGTCGCTGGTCTGGTGCTCGCGCTCGCGCTCGCCTCGTTCCTGTCGCCCGCGGCCGCCGCCGACGGCGCCTCGGAGGCACCGGCGGAAGAATCGGCCGACGCCGAGCAGAAGGTCCGGGACCCCTCCGACCTCACCCCCAAGGAGCTGGCCGCCGCCATCAAGGGGTTGGATCGCGACGACGGGGCGGTCCGCTACGCCCGCGCCATGCAGCGCGACGGCGCGATCTTCCTGGCGGCCGGCGGTGCGGTCGCGGGGGTGACCCTCGGCGTCGCCGCGATCGAGGGCCTGCGCGAGCAGGCCGGCTTCGGTCCCTATGTCGCCTCGATCGGGGTCCCCCTCGGCATGGGGTTGCTCATCGTCGGGGTGCCGCAGGTCGTGCTGTCCACGCGACTGCTCGGCGAGTACGCGCTCAACGGCCCCGCGCCCACCGCCATGTCGCGTCTCAAGGTGTTGCGTCGCTGGCGCATCCAGTCGCTGCGGTGGATGCGCGACGGCGCGTTCCTGGGGGCCGCCCTCACCGGCTTCGCGGGCGTGTTCTCGGCCGTCACCTGGGCGGTTCGCGACTCCCAGGGCCTGAACGGCACCGTCGGCGACCCGGACCTGTACCGCCCCCTGGACGGCACCACGGCGGTCGCCTTCCTCGGCACGGCCGGAGGCCTCGCCGCCTCGGGGCTCGTGTGGACGCTCGAGCTGCGGGAGGAGCTGGTCACGCCCCATCGGCTGTTCGCCATGCCGACCCTCTCCGTGGGGCCCGACCCCGCGGCAGGCGAAGCAGCCGTCCGCGTGTCGGCCGGCCTGGTCGTGGCCTTCTAGGGCGTGGAACCCCTCGTCTACCAGTACGCCGTCGGCGGCCTCGTGTTCGCCGTCGGGATGGTGTACGCGGCGCGGCAGGGCTACGTCGGGACGTCGGGGAGTGGGCTGCGCAACGCGCTCGTCTGCCTCGGCGGGTTCGCTTTCTTCCTCGGCCTGCAGGGCTGGCTCGAGTACGCCCCCATGACCGAGGCGCCGCCCGTGCCGTACGCCGGCGGCTGGGAGCGCGAGCAGACGATCGGGACCGGCCTCGACTACGCGATCATGGTCGGGTACTTCGTCGCCATGCTCGCCATCGGGACCTGGTTCGGTCGGAACCAGACCTCCACGAAGGACTTCTTCTTCGGCGGCCAGCGGTTCGCGTGGTGGCTCATCGCCTTCAGCCTCGTGGCCACGACGATCGGCTCCGCGAGCTTCGTCAAGTACAGCAAGATCGCCTTCTCGTTCGGGATCGCGTCGTCGCAGACGTACCTGAACGACTGGTTCTGGATCCCCCTGCTCCTGTTCGGCTGGCTGCCGATCCTCTACTTCTCGCGGGTCGTCTCGATCCCCGAGTACTTCGAGCGCCGCTTCGGGCGCCCCGCGCGCGTCGTCGCCACCTGGCTGCTGCTCGCCTACCTCGTGGGCTACGTCGGCATCAACCTGCTCACCATGGGGCAGGCCCTGAACATCCTGCTCGGCTGGCCGACGTTCCTGGCGGCCGTCCTCGTGGCCTCCGTGTCCGCCGTGTACGTCACCTTCGGCGGCCAGACGTCCGTGATCATGACCGACCTGTTCCAGGGCGTGATGCTCATGGCGACGGGCTTGCTGCTCCTGATCCTCGGCATCAAGTTCCTGGGCGGCCCCACCGAGTTCTGGGAGTTCCTCCCCCGGGGGCATCGCCGCGCCTTCGTGAACTTCAACGAGGACCCGGGCTACAACTCCGTCGGCGTGTTCTGGCAGGACGGCATGGCCAACTCGGCGATGTTCTACTTCCTGAACCAGGGCATGGTCATGCGCCTCATGTCGGCGCGGTCGGTCAAGGACAGCCGCAAGGCGACGATCACCATGCTGGTGGTCCTGATGCCCATCGCGGCGGTCGTCGTCGCGTCGGGGGGCTGGGTCGCCAAGGCGCTCGTCGGCGCGGGCGTGCTGCCTTCGGACATCCCCCCGAAGGAGGCGTTCTTCATCGCCGCCGAGTTCCTCACGATGCCCGGGGTCTTCGGCCTGATCATGGCGGCCCTGACCGCGGCCCTCATGTCCACGGTGGACACCCTCATCACGGCGATCGCGGCGATCGTCGTCAACGACATCTACAAGCCCTCGCGGCCCGACGCGACCGAGAAGGACCTGCTCCGCGTGGCCCGGTTCTCGTCGGTGGGCATCACCCTGTTCGGGGTGCTGCTCGTGCCCGTGTTCCTCACCTTCGGGTCGATCTACTCCGCCCACGGGGCCTTCACGGCCGCCGTCACGCCCCCGCTGGTCGTCGCCCTGCTCTTCGGCGTCTTCTGGCGCCGCTACACGCTCACCGCGGCCATGGTCACGATGGTCGGCGGCTCGGCGGTCATCTTCGCGTCGATGCTGTGGCCGGAGATGATCACTCCGTTCGCCCACGGCGTGCCCATGAAGGAGGTCGACCCCGACACCTTCCTGGCGGGCAAGGACCAGTACAAGTTCATGCGGGGGTTCTTCGGCCTCGGCGTGTGCGCCGTCCTCGGCGTCGTGGCGACGTACGCCTCCAAGCCCCGGGCCCTCGACGAGCTCCGCGGGCTCGTGTGGGGCACGGTCCGGGACGCGATCGCGCACTACAAGGGGGCTCCGGGCGAGGAGCGCGAGAGCAGCTGGGCGGCGGCCTTCCCCGTCGCGGGCGGGACGGACGAGCTGCACGGCGTGGCCCAGGTGCCGTCCGTCACCATCACCGCCGCGCTCGCGGGCGCGCTCGACGACGCCGAGCCGGGCGATCTGCTGTACGTGTCGGACGGTCGCGCATGGCTCGGCGGGCTCAAGGCGAGCCACGCGATCGTGGCGACGGTCGAACCCGGCGACGACCCCCGAGTGACCCTCGGTCCGGCGCTGCACACCCTGGTAGCGTCACGTCCGAACGCGCCGCTGCGGATCAAGAAGCTGTACTGATTTGTGGAGATGTGAGATGTACCGACGACTCGGGTTCCTGTGCGCCGGATTGCTCCTGACGACCCCGGCCTTCGCCGAGGAGACCTCCGAGGGCGGCGAGACCTCCGAGGGCGGCGAGACCTCCGAGGGCGGCGAGACCTCCGAGGGCGGCG
>CAZEKB010000029.1:66177-67530 GCA_964512225.1 uncultured Rickettsiales bacterium
AGACCGTCGAGCAGGAGCCGGAGCCCGTCGCCGAGCCCGTCGCCGAGCCCGAACCGGCCCCCGAGCCGGAGCCCGCCCCGGAGCCGGAGCCCGCCCCCGCGAAGAAGAAGATGATGCACCCCGTGGTGGCGGCCATCGGGTCGGCGCCGCTGACGTTCAGCCCCGTGGACGGCCTGGATCTCACCATCATCGGTCGCGCCCAGATGCGGGCGACGCTCTTCGACGGTGACGACGCGACCAACAACGATCCCGTCGTGTACGGCGATCCGGGGCTGCGCGAGGGCGTGTCCATCCGCCGCGCGCGCATCGGCGTGTCGGGCGTCGTCGGCGAGTGCTTCCGCCTCGCGATCGAGGGGGGCTGGGACAACCGGTACGACGCGATCCACTCCGTGCAGGCCGGCTTCCGGCTCGTCGAGGCGTCGGTCGCGTTCACGCCGGTGTCGGCGATCGGCGTGTCGGGCGGGTTCCAGAAGGTGCCCTTCGGGCGCGAGGCCACCGCGTCGTCCGCCACGCTGCTGATGCACGAGCGCTCGATGGCGAGCGAGCACATGGGCAAGGGCCGCGAGCCCGGCGTGGTGATCGGCGGCGCGCTGGGTCCCGAGGGCCACGAGGTCCTCCCCGCCACGGCGCTCCACTGGGCGTTCGGGGTGTCCAACGGCTCGGGCGACTGGTTCGGCGACGTGGACCCGCAGCCGCGCTTCGCGGGCCGCGCGCGCCTCGATCTCGGCGACGATTGGGGCGACGACGAGTCGGCCTGGGCGCTGCCGGAGAAGGCCGCCGTGTCGGTCGGGGGCAGCGCATCCTACAACCGCGGGCTGAACGCGAACACGCTCTCCCTCGGCGCCGACGTCGGCGTGCGGGTGTGGCGGTTCTCGCTCCAGGGCGAGCTGATGTGGGCGTCGGCGCAGCCCGCGTTCGACACCGAGGGCATCCCCACGCTGCAGGAGGCCCGCGAGGCCCTCGGCTGGTACGGCCGTCTCGGGCTCGCGATCTTCCCCGAGTACCTCGAGCTCGCGTTCCGGGTCGACGGATACAACGACAACCGCACCGTGGAAGACGCCGGCGACCGCATGGACATCGCGGTCGGGCTCAACAGCAACGCCTTCAGCGGCCGACTGCGGGTCCAGCTCTTCTACGTGCACCGCCTCGAGCTCAGCCCCGGGCACAACACGCCGAACAGCTCGCTCGTCCTCCAGGTCCAGGGTCGGCTGTAGGTCGGCTGTAGGCGGGGGGCACGAAGTAGGAGGGGACGGCTCTGCGAAGTAGGGGTGAACGGCTCGTTCGCCCTGGGTTCGTGGAGGGTTTCCTCTGCGAAGTAGGGGTGAACGGCTCGTTCGCCCTGGGTTCGTGGAG
>CAZEKB010000030.1:0-67106 GCA_964512225.1 uncultured Rickettsiales bacterium
GCGGACACCGGGGGGCCGGCGGTTAAGCCGGGCTGCCCCGCGGTGGGGCCCCCCACCCCCACCCGGGGGGGGCCCCGGGGGCGGGGGGCGCGCGCGCCGGTGCTGTGGGGGCTCGCGCCGCTCGCCCTGATCGGGGCCGTCGCCGGCGGCCGACGTCGCCCCACCCAGGTCGCCGTGGGCGCCATGGCCGCCGCGATGGTCGCGACGATCGCGGTGCATCGCGGCTTTCGACCGTACTTCGTGGCGTCCTTCGAGCCCTACCTGGCCGTCCTCTCGGGCGGCGCCCTCGGCTCGCTGGGCGCGGGCCTCTGCCGGCGGGTCGGAGGGAGGGCCGGGGTCCTGGCGGGGTGCGCCCTGCTGATCCTGCCCGCCGCGGGGACCGCCTGGATGAACCGAGACGGCGCGGCCGCCCTCCTGGCCACCGACAACGGCAAGCAGCTCCAGGTCGTCGCCGACGCGGCCGAGGCCTTCCCCGAGCCGGTGCCCTACTGGGACTCGATCGGCCTCCTGCCGGGGTACCCCGAGACCACCTTCTTCGGGACGGGCCCGACCCGCGCGGCGAAGCGCAAGAAGAGCCCCGGCAACATGTACGTCCGCCTCGCCCGGGAAGAGAAGCCCCGCTTCTTCATCCGCGACTACATGACCCGCAACCTGTACCTGAGGCCCGCCGAGCGGCGCTGGGTGTGGCGGCACTTCCTCCCCTACCGGCCCAACCTCTACCTGCTCGGCGGACGGATCCGCGCGGCGGGCGACGAGGGCGCCGAGGGCACGATGGAGGTGCTGGTGCCCGGGGAGTACACGGTGCGCTTCCTGGGCGGCTGGACGGGCGAGGCCGAGGTCGACGCCCGGCCGGTGCGGGACGGGGACGTGGTCACGCTCGCCGAGGGGACGACGCGACTGGCCGCCACCGCCGTCGACGGCCGGGGCGACCTGGCGCTGTACATCGGCCGCGACCGCGCGCCGGACGACGCCGTCGTGGACTGGTCGATGTACCCGCGGCTGCGGCGGGATCGCTACCAGCAATACGACCGGCGGGGGAAGCGCTCGGACCTGCTCACGCCGCCCAACGACCCCACGCTGACCCCCGAGAAGCACCGCGCGCGGGCGAAGAAGCACCAGCGCCTGCGCAGCAAGCGCCGCCACGCCCTCGCCGTCCCCTGAAGGAGCTCCCGCATGTGCACGCTCGTGGTCGCGTTCCGACACTTCGAGGGGGTCCCGCTGCTCGTGGCCGCCAACCGGGACGAGTTCCTCGCCCGACCTTCGCTGGCCCCCGCCTGGCGCGACGACGGCCCCCTGCGCGTCTTCGCGGGCAAGGACGCCACCGCCGGCGGCACCTGGCTGGGGGTGAACGAGTCCGGCCTGTTCGCCGCCATCACGAACCGATGGCCCGCCGCGAGTCGCGACGACCGGCGGTCCCGCGGCCGGCTGGTGCTCGACGCGCTCGCCCACCCCACGGCCGAGGCGGCCGCGGACGCCGTGGGGGCCCAGCGGGGCGTGGACTACAACGGGTTCCACCTCGTCGTCGTCGACGGGGACCGGGCCGAGCTGCTGTGGGGCGACGGCGAGATGCTGCGGCGGCGACGGCTCTCGCCCGGCGTACACGTGGTCACGGAGCGCAGCCTGCGGCCGCCCGGCGAGACGGCCGCCGTGGACACGCCCATGGGGCCCGTCGTGCCCATGCCCCCCACCCGGGAGCTCGACCTGCGCGCGGAGGACCTGCTGCGGGCCCGGACGGAGCCCGACGTCGACCGCCTGCGCGAGCTGCTGCGCAGGCACGCGCCGGACCCGTTCGACGGACCGTGCGTGCACGCCGGGGAGTTCCCCTACGGCACGCGGTCCTCGAGCGTCGTGCGGCTGGGCCCGGGCGGGGACTTCCGGTTCCACTACGCCCCCGGACCACCCTGCGTCACGCCCTTCGCCGCCCTCGATTTGTCGGTGCGATCCGGTGAGCTAAGGTAGGGGAGACCTCAAAGGGGGCGTCGCACTCCGCGCTCGCGCTCTGCGCCGGGCCGAGTCGGGAGGGGTGCCGCCCGGCCGGGACCGCCCCGGCCGGGTCACCCTCCCGGGCTCGCCACCCGGAAGACGCCGCGGCCCTCGTTCGTGAACAGCAGATCGTCGCCGTCCCACGCCAGGGCCTCGCACTGCGCGGCCACCGCCGGGTCGAGGGGCAGGACCAGCCGCGGGGTCCCGAGCCACTCCTCGGGGCGCGCGGGCCGGTCGAAGACGAACAGGGCGTGGTAGGTCAGCACGGCGAGGCGCTCGCCGTCGGCTCGGAGATCCGCCGCGGTCACCATCCCGGGGAACGGCGCGCCCGCCCCGCCCACGTCGAAGGTCGAGAGCTTCGTGAGGACCGTCGCCCGCAGCTCGCCCGAGAACGGCGCGCGGGGGAAGCGGTACAGCGTGGTCTCGGTGTCCCCGCGGTGCTTCGTGAGCAGGTAGAGGCTCTCCCCGTCGTGGAACAGCGCCTCGGCGTCGAAGTTGCGAGCGGCGGGCGGGAACTCGGTCTGATCGGGGTACCGGTAGCGGACCGTGCGCTCCACCGCGACCGTCTCGGCGGTCACGTCCGGCTCGGGGACCACGTGCACCGCGAGGTCCTTGCGCTGGTTCGCGTTGTTGCCCACGTCGCCGACGTAGAGCTTGCCGCCGTGGGCCGCGATCGCCTCCCAGTCCCGCGCCGAGGCCCCCGTGACCCGCACGCTGCCCAGGTGCTCGCCGGTGGAGGAGATGGCGTAGAGGACGGGCCCGCCCCCGGAGTCGTTGTGGGTCCAGAACACCCCGGGCCGGATCGTCGACGCGACGAGCCCGGACGACTCGTCCAGCGCGGGGGCCTCGAGCCGACCGACGGGCTCCACCGTCGGCGTCCCCGCGACGACGGCGGCGACGAGGGCGAGGAGGGAGACGAGGCGGGACATGCCGGAGAGGGGGGGGACTCGCGCGCGCAGGCGGCGGCTACGGTCCCCAGGTGACGACGGCCTTGGCCGTGCCCGCGCGGTGCTCGAGGTTCTTGCCCCCGCCGAGCTGCGCGAAGAAGCCCCCGGCCGCGTCGGGCTCGCAGGGTCGCGGCTGGAAGTGGATCTTCTTGTTGTCGGTGAGGATGCAGGTGAGCTCGAAGCCGTCGAAGCCGTCGGGTCCGAGGTAGGTGCGCAGCATCAGCCCCCACCCGGGGAACTCCTCGTCGTAGCGCCCGGGGGTGCCGAAGACGAAGTTGCCCAGCGAATAGAAGACGGGCTTGCCGTCGATGACGTCGACGCGCTGCGCCATGTGGGAGCCGTGGCCGATGACCGCGTCGTACCCCGCCTCGATCGCCCGTCGCCCCCACTTCTCCTGGCGATCGCGCACGAGGCTGTAGTTGCCGCCCCAGTGGGGGTAGGCGACGACCCACTTCGCGCCTGCCGCGCGCGCCCGCTTCAGGCCCTCGGCGAGGTTCGTCCGGCTCAGGGGGGGGAGGCCCGCCCGGTCCGCTTCGGCCTTGTACTGCTTGCGCCAGTTGATGCCGAAGCCGACGACGCCGACCTTGCCGTGCTCGGTCTCGATGATGAGCGGGACCATCGCCGTGTCGTGGTCCTTGCCGCCGCCGAACGGGACCATGCCCGCCGCGGAGATGTGCTCGCGGGAGGCCTCGACCCCCTTCGGGCCGCGATCGAGGAGGTGGTTGTTCGCGAGACTCAGCGCGTCGAAGCCGACGTCGGCGAGCACCTGGGCCGTCTCCGGCGCGGCGTTGTAGTGCCACCGCTGCTTCGGCCAGTACCGCTTGCGGTCGGCCGTGATCGGGCCCTCCTGGTTGCCCACCGTGTAGTCCGCCTTCAGCTCCTCGAGCAGGTGCTGGAACGGCCAGTGGTAGGAGTGCTTCTTCAGCTTCTTGCGCACGAACGCGTCGGCCAGGAGGATGTCGCCGACCCAGACGGTCGTGAACCGGTCGGCCCCGGGCTCGAGGCCCGCGGTCTCGTCGGGCGCAGGCGCGCTCTTCGGCTCGGAAGAGTCTGCGCCGCAACCGACGAGGGCCGCGGCGAGGGCGAGGGCGACGGCGCACCGTCGGGCGGATCGAGGGGGGGGGCGGCGAGCGGACACGGCGCGAGTGTATACCGTGCTCCGTACCCCGGAGTTCCAGGCCCATGCGCCCTCTCGATCGTCCCGCAGTCCTCGCCTTCGCCCCGGCCGCCCCCCCTGCGGGTGCTCGCGCCGGGCGCCCACGCCGGTAGCATGAGCGTCATGCCCGACCCCGAGCACCTGCCCGACCTGTCCCTGGACCCGGACGCCTCGACCGAGGACGAGGTGAACACGGACACGCACGCCGCGGTGACCGACGACGCCGTCGCCTCCGAGTGGGGCGGGGGCGCCGAGGGGCTCACGGTCCCCGCCTCGCCGGCGATGACGATGGTCGCGATCCTGCGCAGCTGGACCCGGGCGGAGGGCCCCGACATGGCGGCGGTGGCCGACGCGCTCACGAGCGGGTCGCCGACGGTCGACCAGTTCCTCGCGGAGGGCGCCGAGGCCCGAGAGTTCGGACGCGCGCTGCTGTCCGGGGAGGTCTACGGCCTCGGCGCGGCCACGGACGAGGGTCGCGCCATCCCCAAGTCGCGCTGGCTCGCGCTCGCGAAGACCTCCCCCGAGGCCTTCGTCTGGCACGTGCCCCCGCCCTACGTCCTGCCCTTCGACACCGACGCGCAGGCCCGGACGTTCGCCGACGAGCTCCTGCCCTGGGTGGAGCGGGCGGACCTCCGGGTCACCCTGAACTGGCTCGGCGCCCCGGGGTTCCTGGACGACGACGACGCCGTCGATCGCATCTCCGACCTCGTGCGCGCCCAGGCGGCGATCGTCGGGTGGGGGCAGTCCGTGGACGCGCTCGAGGCGATGGTCCGGCGCGGCGGTCGGTGGCGCGCGGCGCGGACCCTGGAGCGCCTCCTGCGCGATCTGCAGCCCGACCGCGACGAGGCCGCGACGATCCAGCGGGTGGCGCGCAAGTGCATGGACGCCCAGCTGTTCGCCCGGATCGCCCGGGAGTCCCCCTGGAGACGGGACGACGCGATGCTCGCCGACCTCGCGGATCGGGTGCCGACCTCGTCCCTGGTGCGCGGGTTCTTCGACGACGACGTGGTCCGCCGCGCCCACCTGCGGGGAGCCGCCGCGGATCGGGTGCTGCGCACGGCCTGGCGGGCCCTGTCGGGGCGACAGGACGGCGCCGCCCTGGTCGCGGCCGCGCGGCTGGTGATGCGGGAGGCCCGCGCGGGCCGCAACGCGGAGCTCTGTCGGGAGATGGTCCGGGCCCTCGCGGACGTGCACGGCGACGCCGCGGTCGAGGCGATCACGGCGATCTTCTTGTCCGGGATCCACCGATCTCCGAGCGGCCCCGCCCTGCAGCGATTCCTCCTCGCGCGTCCCGAGGCCGCCCTCACGGCCGCCCTCGCGGAGCTGCCCGAGTGGGTGCCCGGGTTCGACGCCTCGGCGATGGAGCGGCTGGCCTACCGCTGCGTGGAGCTGTTGGACGACGAGGCCCGCGGGCGGGTCCGCGATCTCGCCGAGGTCTCCGACGGCGTCGCCGCCAAGCGCGTGCTCCGGGAGCTCGACGAGGTCTGATCGGCTCCAGCAGGGTGCTGAAGAACGCCTCCCCTCGAACCGGGAGGGCTCGCCCCGCCGCAGCTCCGCTCGCTGCGCTCGCTGCCTGACGCCGCGCGGGGCGACCCTCCCGGCGGGTCGGCTCCTCGGTAGGACCCGAGACTTCCCGGCAGGCGGCAAGAACTCGGGCGTTTCACCGAACCGGGCCGGTTCTTGCCGGGGTTGCGGCAAGAACTCGGGCGTTTCACCGAACCCGGCCGGTTCTTGCCGGGGGTTGCGGCAAGAACTCCGCCGTTTCACCGAACCGGGGTGGGTTCTTCCGGGGCGCCCTCTAAACGGCCGAACAGCGGTTTGCTGCCTCACACAAATCAAGCAGCCCTCCCCAGCCCTGCCTGCGCTCCTGTTCGTGTGTAGGCCTCGAGGTAGCGCTTGGCCTCGCGGACGAGGGTCTCGATGTCGGGACATCGATGGTTCCTCGTGACGGCGGTGTGGACGTCGAGCCAGACACGCTCGATGGGGTTCCCCTCCGGCGAATAGGGCGGCAGAAAGCAGAGCTCGATCTTGCCGCCGAGCGCCTTCAGGGCCCTCCGGGTCTTCTTGCTTCGGTGGATGATGTAGTTGTCGACGACGAGGTGCACGGTGCCGTGCAGGCGGTAGCGGCTCGCGAGTTCGTGCAGGAGCTTGATGAAGAGGTCGCTCGCCTTGCTGGGGCCATCGACGGCCACGAGGGTCTTCGTGGCCGGGTTGTAGGCGCCTGCGATGTAGTGCTTCTTGTTCCTGCCGGGCGTCATGACGGTCTCTCTCAGGCCCCGAGGCGCCCAGTCCGGGCCGAGCTTCGGCAGCAGGTGGATGTCGACCTCGTCGGCGTACAGGACCACGTCGCCTTTCGGGACGGCCGCGAGCCACCGAGCCAGTCGTCGGAGCTGCTCGGCTTGGTCCGCGGGAGCGAGGGCGATGGTCTGCTGTGGTCGGACTCGACGGCACCCGGCCTCTCGAAGCAGCGACCCATCTGCGAGACGCTCACTGCGACTCCGTACCGCCGTCGCACCTCGTGGCAGACCAGCTCGATGGACCATGTGGAGCGCATCCACCCGAAACGTCCGGGCTGCTCGGCCACCAGCGCGGGGAGAGCCGCGACGATCTCCATACGACGAGCCAGCCGATGTGTACCCGCCCGGCGGCGGTCTCGCAGACCATCCAGACCTCCGTCACGAAGCAGATACTCGGTCCGCTGAACGGTCGAGCGAGCGCAAGCAAGGACGGAAGCAACCCGGCGCTGCGACAGGCCCGCAGCCCGCGCCAGCAGAATGGAAGCCCGTCGTCGCTCCACGAAGGACGGGGAGTGGTCTCGGAGGAGAACGAGGTCGTCCTCCAGGGCGAGGATCTTCACTACGATGGGGGTCACGGCAGCCTTCCGTGCGGGGTGGATGGTGTCGCAACCCCCTTCTCTCACGATTGGCTGTCGTTTTCGAGCCCCTCTCTCCATTGGAGGGGCCTCACATCGCTGGGAAGCCCTCTAGGCGAGCGCCGCCAGGAGCGCGCTCAGGGTCGCGTCTTCGTCGGCGCGCGACGTGTCCACGTGCACCTCGGCGGTGCGATACAGCGGCTCCCGGGCGCCGAGGATCGCGCGCAGCTCCTGCATGGCGTCGGCGCGCCCCGCGACCGGCCGGCGGTCCCCCTGGGCGAGGACCCGGTTCATGTGGTCCGCGGGGCTCGCCTGCAGCCACACCGACCGACACCGCGATCGCACGACGTCGAAGGCGGGCGCGTTCTGGACCACGCCCCCCGAGAGCGCGACCACCAGGGGACGCCCCTCGTCCAGGAGGCGGCGCAGCGACGCGGCCTCGAGGCGACGGTAGTAGGCCTCGCCGTGCAGGGAGAAGATCTCGCCCACGGACATCCCCGCGACGTCCTCGATCGCCTCGTCCAGCTCCACGAAGTCGACGCCCAGAGCCCCCGCGAGCCGTCGCCCGAGCGTGGTCTTGCCCGCCCCGCGCAAGCCGAGCAGGGCGACGACCTCCGGCGGCGGTTCGACGACCCGGCCCGGCCGCTCCTCTACGAGCCGGGCCACGTCCACGTCCAGGGCCCGAGCCACCGAGGCGAGACGTCCGATGGAGATGTTCCCCCGTCCCGCCTCGAGCTCCGATACGAACCGGGGGCTCAGGCCCGACTCCGCGGCGAGCCGGCGAGCCGTCCACTGCAGCTGCATCCGTCGCTCACGCACCCGGCGGGCGACCCGCGCAAGGATCGCGACGGCCTCGGGCCGGGGGGCCCTCCCGCGGGGTTCGGGGGTCATGGGTGCGCAGTATATTGCTATGTCGATCGTCATGGAAGCATTATCTTGCATCTCCCGAGATCGCTGCGTATCTTCCGCGCCATGGCCGAAGACGCATCTCCGCAGCCCTCCGTCTCCTTCCAGACGCGCCCCGAGGACTACATCCACCTCAAGATCGAGCTCGACGGCGCCGTCGCCCGGATCGTCATCGACATCCAAGAGGATCGAGGCCTCCGGCCGGGCTACGTCCTCAAGCTCAACTCCTACGACCTGGGCGTGGACATCGAGCTCGCCGACGCCGTGCAGCGGCTCCGCTTCGAGCACCCCGAGGTCACCTGCGTCGTCATCACGTCGGGGCTGGACGGCGTGTTCAGCTCGGGCGCGAACATCTTCATGCTCGGCAGCTCGACGCACGCCTTCAAGGTCAACTTCTGCAAGTACACCAACGAGACGCGCCTCTACATCGAGGACGCGACGGACCACAGCGGGCAGACCTACATCGCCGCGCTCAACGGCATCGCCTCGGGCGGCGGCTACGAGCTCCCCCTCGCGTGCGCGGAGGCCTACTTGGTCGACGATCGCCGGTCCGCCGTGGCGCTCCCCGAGGTCCCGTTCCTGGGCGTCCTTCCGGGCACCGGCGGGCTCACGCGGGTGGTCGACAAGCGGATGGTGCGCCGCGATCGCGCCGACATCTTCTCGACCCTCGCCGAGGGCATCAAAGGCAAGCGCGCCGTGCAGTGGAACCTCGTGGACGGCGTGTTCCCCCCGAGCAAGTTCGCCGACGCGGTCGCCGCCCGGGCGGCGGAGGTCGCGGACGGGGGTCGGCCCGATCTCGCGGGCAAGGGCGTCGTGCTGCCGCCCATCACGCCCACGGAGGGCGAAGACGGGGCGTTCACCTACGAGCACGTCACCCTGTCGTTCGGCCCGGAGGCGCGCCTCGCCCGCCTCGAGGTCCGGGTCCCCGAGTCGCTCCCGGAAGTCCCCGCCGAGCCTCACACGCTGGGCGCCGACTGGTACCCGCTGGCGATGTTCCGCGAGCTCGACGACGCCCTCCTGCGGCTCCGCTTCAACCACCCCGACGTGGGCTGCGTCGTCCTCCGGGCGCTCGGCGACCCCGAGGTGGTCCAGACGATGGACGGAATGCTCGCCGAGCACGCCGACGACCACTTCGTGCGCGAGGTCCTCCTCCACATGAAGCGCGTCCTCAAGCGCCTCGACATGACGGCCAAGTCCTTCTTCGCCCTGGCGGACGAAGGCACCTGCTTCGTGGGCTCGCTGTTCGAGCTCACGCTCTCCGCCGACCGCTGCTACATGCTCGAAGAGGACGGCGTGAGCGTCGGACTCACGCCCCTCAACTTCGGCGCCCTCCCCATGGGCAACGGGCTCACGCGACTGCAGACGCGGTTCCTCGGGGACCCCGGGCACGCCGAGTCGATGCTCGAGCACAACGGCGAGCTGCTCGACTCGGACGGAGCGATGGACGCGGGCCTCGTCACCGACGCGTTCGACGACATCGACTGGGAAGACGAGATCCGCCTCGCCCTCGAGGAGCGCGCGTCGCTGTCGCCGGACGCGCTCACGGGCATGGAGGCCAACCTCCGCTTCGCGGGGCCGGAGTCCCTGGAGACGAAGATCTTCGGGCGGCTCACGGCCTGGCAGAACTGGATCTTCCAGCGCCCCAACGCCGTCGGCCCCAAGGGGGCGCTCACGCTCTACGGGCGACCCGAGACGGCGGAGTTCGACTTCGACCGCACCTGACCCCGCAACGACCGTTACCTACAACACTCACGCGGCTCACGCCGCGACGAATCGGAGCCCTCGATGGCCAGTGTCGACCTCGACGCAAAGATCCCCAACAACGTCGGCCTGAGCGACGACCGCAAGCTGCGCAAGGCCCTCGAGGCCTGGCAGCCCAACTTCATCGAGTGGTGGTGCGACATGGGCCCCGAGGGGTTCCAGGCCGACGACATCTACCTGCGGACGGCCGTGAGCGTGGAGCCGTCGGGGTGGGCTCACTTCGAGCACGTGAAGATGCCGGACTACCGCTGGGGCGTCTTCCTCACGCCCGGGGCCGAAGACCGGCTGATCCACTTCGGAGACAACCAGGGCAAGGCCGCGTGGGACTCGGTCCCCGGGGAGTTCCGCAAGGAGCTGCGGCGCATCATCGTCACCCAGGGGGACACCGAGCCCGCGTCGGTCGAGCAGCAGCGGATGCTGGGCAAGAGCGCGCCCTCGCTGTACGACCTGCGCAACCTCTTCCAGGTGAACGTCGAGGAGGGCCGGCACCTCTGGGCGATGGTCTACCTGCTCCACAAGTACTTCGGGCGCGACGGCCGGGAGGAGGCCGAGGATCTGCTCGTGCGGCGCTCGGGCAACCCCGACAGCCCCCGGATCCTGGGCGCGTTCAACGAGCCGATCGGCGACTGGCTCTCCTTCTACTGCTTCACGATGTTCACGGACCGGGACGGCAAGTACCAGCTCGGCGCCCTCGCCGAGTCCGGCTTCGACCCGCTCGCGCGCACGTGCCGCTTCATGCTCACGGAGGAGGCGCACCACATGTTCGTGGGCGAGACGGGCATCCGTCGCATCGTCAAGCGCACGATCGAGCTCATGAAGGAGAACGAGGACGTGCGGAAGGTCGGCGGCATTCCCCTCGACGTCGTGCAGAAGTACGTGAACCGCTGGTTCAGCGTCTCCATGGACCTCTTCGGCGGGGAGGACAGCAGCAACGCCGCCACCTACTTCGCGGCCGGGCTGAAGGGTCGCTTCGACGAGGGCAAGAAGGGCAAGTACGAAGACCACACGGCCCTCGAGGGCGTCTACGTCATGGACGTCCCCGAGGACGACGGGACGGTCGCCAGGCGGGAGGTGCCGCTTCGTCGCGCCATGAACCTCGTGCTCCGCGACGGCTACAAGAAGGACTGCATGCGCGGCGTGAGCAAGTGGAACAAGGCCCTGGAGAAGGCGGGCATGTCCTTCCGCTTCACGCTCCCGTCCGAGCGGTTCCACCGCAAGATGGGGCTGTGGAACGGCATGCCCTTCTCGCCCTCGGGCGAGTGGGTCGGCGAGACCGAGTGGATGCGCCGCCGGAGCGCATGGCTCCCCGCGTCGGAGGACGAAGCGTACATCCAGTCGCTGATGAAGCCGGTGTACGAGCCCGGCAAGATCGCGAGCTGGATCGCCCCGCCGAAGCACGGCATCAACCACCAGGGCTTCGACTTCGAGTACGTGAAGTTCGCCGACGACCCCTACGTGCGAGGCTGATTCGATGGACACTCTCGGGAGCTTCCTCGCGGGGCGCTGGCAAGACGGCCGGGGCCCCCACGCAACGCTGCACGACCCCACGACCGGCGAGGCGATCGCGCAGACGTCCACCCACGGCCTCGACTTCGGGGAGGCCCTTCGGCACGCCCGCGACGTGGGCGGACCGACCCTCCGAGGCATGACCTTCGCGGAGCGGGGAGCGCTCCTCGGGGCGATGGCGTCGGCCCTGCACGATCACCGGGACGAGCTGCTCGCGCTGTCGACCCGGAGCGGCGGCAATACCCGCGGCGACGCCAAGTTCGACGTCGACGGCTGCACCGGCACGATGGCCTGGTACGCGAAGCTGGGATCGACCCTCGAGGGCCGCTTCTTCGGCGACGGGGATACGATCCTGCTGGCGCGCAACCCGCGCTTCGTGGGGCGCCACGTGAAGGTCCCGCGCCACGGCGTCGCGGTGCACATCAACGCGTTCAACTTCCCCGCCTGGGGCTTCGGCGAGAAGGCCGCGTGCGCGATCCTCGCGGGCATGCCGGTCGTCACCAAGCCGGCGACGAGCACCGCCGTGCTCACGCACCGGATGTTCCGCATCCTCACGGACTCCGGGGTCCTCCCCGACGGCGTCCTGTCGCTCGTCTGCGGCTCGGCGGGCGACCTCCTCGAGCACCTCGAGTGCCAAGACGTCCTCGCCTTCACCGGCTCCGCCGACACCGGGATGTTCATCCGGGGCATGGAGCGGGTGCGGCGCATGGGCGTGCGGGTCAACGTGGAGGCGGACAGCCTCAACGCGGCCGTCCTGGGCGCGGACCTGGACCCCGACTCCGAGGGCTACCAGCTCTTCCTCCGCGAGGTCCTCAAGGATCTCACCCAGAAGGCCGGGCAGAAGTGCACCGCGATCCGCCGGATCTTCGTGCCTCGCGACTCGCTCGAGGGCGTGCGCGAGGACCTGCGGGAGGGATACGCGGCCGTCCGCGTGGGCGACCCCGCCGTCAAGGGCGTGCAGATGGGTCCCGTGGCGACGGCTTCGCAGCTGAAGGACGTGCGCGAGGGCGTCCGCGCGCTCGCCACCGCGGGCCGCTTGGTGCACGGCGACGGCGGCCCCGGCGAGCTGATCGGCGCGACCGACGAGGGGTACTTCGTGGGTCCCACCCTCATCGAGGTGTCGAGCATCGACGAAGGGGGCCCCGTGCACGACCTCGAGGTCTTCGGCCCGGTGCAGACGATCGTCCCCTACGACGGCTCGGCGGCCGAGGCCGTGAGGGGCGTGAGCAGGGGAC
The DNA here is from genome assembly GCA_964512225.1 of uncultured Rickettsiales bacterium. GTDB lineage: Bacteria > Myxococcota_A > UBA796 > UBA9615 > UBA9615 > CAZEKB01. The sequence continues at coordinate 12,367 of CAZEKB010000030.1, forward strand.
AGGGCGGCCTCGTGGCGTCCATCTACACGGACGACAAGCGATTCGCCGCGGACGTGGTGATGGGCCTCGCGCCGTACCACGGGCGCCTCCACATCGGCAGCAGCAAGATCGCCGATCACTCCACCGGGCCGGGCACGGTCCTCCCCCAGCTCGTGCACGGAGGCCCCGGCCGCGCGGGCGGGGGCGAGGAGCTCGGCGGGCTGCGCGGCCTCGACTTCTATCTCCAGCGCACCGCCATCCAGGGCCTCAAGCCGCTCGTCGAGCGAATCGCCGCGCCGGGCTGAGCGTTCGTCTGGTATAGAGCCGCCCGATGGAGGTGTCGTGAAGGAGTTGGTCCAGAGTTCGGTGGTCAGCGGCCCCGGACCGAAGAGCGAAGAACGCATCCAGCGGCAGACGATCGCGCGGATGTTCGAGTCCGGGTTCCTGGAGTTCTTCTCGCGCGTGCACCCGGCCGTGCCCGCCCTTCTCTACGTCCCGATCGTCGCGTTCATGGTGTGGACGGCCACATCGATCGTGACGCCCGCCGCCGTCGGGGCCGGGGTGCTCGGGGGCCTCTTCTTCTGGACGACGCAGGAGTACCTGCTGCACCGCTTCCTGTTCCACTTCCCCCGGCTCGGGCCCCTGTCCGAGTGGCTGTACTTCTACACCCACGGGATTCACCACCTCTTCCCCGACGACAAGTGGCGGCTCGTGATGGTCCCGCCGATCTCGATCCCCTTGGCGGTCGTCTTCTGGCTGCTCTTCGCCGCGATCCTGCCCGCGGGCATCGCTCACGCCGCCTTCGCGGGCTTCACCCTCGGGTACCTGGCCTACGACTACACGCACTACGCGACCCACCACGTGGCCCCCCCGAAGCACCCCCTCCTCGCGCCGGTCGCGGCGGTGATGCGCAAGCAGCGCAAGCGACACCTCACGCACCACTTCGGCGACCCCGAGCGCGGCTTCGGCGTGAGCACCGGGTTCTGGGACCACATCTTCCGCACGGTCAACCCGAAGGCTCCCTGACCGAGCTCCGGCTCAGCCGCGCTTGCGCTGCGTCGCCCGCACGAGCCACCGCACCAGCCAGGGCGCGACGGCGTGCGTCCACATGAAGAGCTGGAGCATGAACGGCGACACCACGGTGTCGCGCGGCCTGCGGATGGCGGACAGGATCACGTCGGCGCACCGCTCGGGGGAGCTCACGGGGATGAGGCGCGCGATCGTCGGGATGTGCTCCCGGCTGCCGGGGTTGACGTCGAAGTAGCTGCTGGTGACCTCCCCGAGCACGACGTGGCAAGAGCGCACGCCCGTCCCCAGCAGGTCCATCCGCAGAGCCTCGTGCAGCCCGCGCAGGGCGTACCTCGCGCTCGCGTACCCGGTGCAGCCCCCCCACGGCATGATCCCCGCGGGCGAGTTGATGTGGAGGATCAGCCCCGAGCGACGCTCGAGCATCGCCGTCATGAACGCGTGGGTCGCGTGGAACGCCGACAGGTACGGCGCCCCGATCATCGTCTTCACCTCGGCGGGCGCCGTGTCCTCGATGTAGAGCCAGCGGCCCGCGCCCGCGCAGTTGACGATCACGTCGGGGGTCCCGTGAGCCTCGATCACGCGCTTCGCCAGGGCCACCACCGCGTCCCCGTCGGCCCCGTCCACCGGCTCCACGACCGCCGTACCGCCGGCGGCGCCGATCTCCGTGGCGAGCTCCTCCAGCACCGGCCGGCGGCGGGCGCAGACGACCACTCGCCAGCCCGCGGCGGCGAGCTTCACGGCCGTCGCACGGCCGATCCCGCTGGAGGCCCCGGTGACGACGGCCAGGTTCGAACGTCCGGTCATGGGCAGGGATTCTAGAGGACGGATACCCTCGAGGAGGAGGTCCCCCTGGCGACCGTGGCCCTCAAGCTGCTCCCGCTCCTCTGCGCCGCCTTCGTGCTGCTCGGCTGGACCCTGCCGTGGGGGTGGGACGCCGGGTGGATGCAGCCCTGGCACGACGCGCTCTCGGCCTGGCTGGGGGCGGCGCCGTCTCCCGAGACGAGGCGCCTGGAGGCCCTGTTGTTCGGCATCCTCGGCGGCTCCATCGCCGGGAAGTGGGTGGCTGCGGGCTGGATCGCGGAGATGCTGCGACGCACTCGGGACCGGGCCCTCTGGCGACTCTCCTGGGCCGGCCTGCTGGCCTGGTTCGCCCTGGACTCGGGCGTGTCCGCGGCCCTCGGCGCGGGCTTCAACGTCACCCTCGTGAACCTCCTGCCGCTGGTCGTCGTCGGCGGGTGCCTCCTCGCCGCGGGCCCGGGCACCGTCGCGCCGAAGACGCCCCCCCGAGCACGCCCCGACGCGGTGGTCTCGGCGATCCTCGTCTTCTTCGCGGGCACGGGCCTCCTGTTCGCCCTCGGTCCTCGCAGCCTGCCTCTCCTGCTGTGGAACACGGCCATGGAGAGCCACCTGCTCGCCGGCGTGCTCACGGTCGAGGCCGAGCGCGTCCAGCGCCTCCTGGGAGGAGCGATCGGGGGGACGGTCTTCGCGCACTTCGTCCTCCTGCTGGGCGCTCATCGCGCGGCGCCCGAGGCCCCGTGGGTCCGGGCCGCGGTGGCCACGTCGATCGCCGCGTGGGTGATCCCCGATGCGCTCGCGTCCATCGCTCACGGGGCCTGGTACAACCTCGTCTACATCGACGCCCCCTGCGTCGTCGGCGTCGCGGTCGCCGTCGCCTTGCTGCGGCGTCGGGCGGTGATGTAGGCCCGACGGCTCGGGTACTCCACGTCTTCGCCGTACGGCTCGCGCTCGCGTCGCTGGATCGCCGTCCACCCCGCGGCCCCGAGCGCGGCCTCGACGGCCTCCGGATCGTGGAAGACGAAGTCCACGAGGACCTCGTGCCCCCACCACTCGTCCACCGGCACCACGCGCCCCCCGACGTGGAAAGAGATCGCCACCTCGCCCCCGGGTCTCACGACCTCGGCGAGGCACCGGAAGACGCCCTCGAGCCGGGCGGCGGGGAGGTTCACGATCGCGTACATCAGGAGCACGGCGCTCCAGAGACGTCCATCGCTCACGCGGTCCGGAGCCGCGAAGTCCCCGAGCACGAACGGCAGGTCCGGGTGAGCCGCCCGCGCCTGCTCGAGCATGCCCCCGGAGCGGTCCGCCCCGACCACCTCCGCGACGCCCGCGTCCGCGAGGAACCGGGTCACGTGGCCCGGACCGCAGCCCAGGTCGAGCACCGGGCCGTCGCGGTGGCGACTCGCGAGGGCGGCCAGCCACCCCCGATCGAACGGCTTCCCGTCGAGCTCCGAGGCCAGCTTCTCCGCGTAGGCGTCGGCCACCAAGTCGTAGGCCGCGGCCGCGCCCACGGCACGGGGGGACCGCCGGATCCACGAAGGGTGCATGCGCCCGGTAGGAGGGTAGAGGTCCTCTCCGGCGCGGGCGAAGGCGAGCTTCTCCAGCAGGCGCGCGGAGGCCGCGTTGTCGGGGTGATGACCCGCGAACACCGCGGTCGCGCCCAGGGGCCCGAACGCGAAGGCCAGGACGTCGCGGGCCGCCTCCGACGCGTAGCCTCGCCCCCACTCCGCCCTCAGGACGTGCACGCCCAGCTCCCACGGTGCGTCGTCTCGGCCCGACGGCCTCAGCCCCGCGCACCCCACGACCCCTCCGTCTTCGGTGCGCTCGACCACCCAGTACTGAACGCCGTGCTCGTGGAGGCACCGCAGCTCGTCGTCGAGCCGGGCGCGCACGGCGTCGTCGTCCAGCCGGTCGCGGGAGTCGATGAACCGGATCACCTCGGGGTCGCCCCACAGCGCTCGGGCCACGGGGAGGTCCTCGACGGTCCAGGGCCGGAACCGCAGGCGGTGGGTCCCCCGCGGCAGGGACCCGTCCTTCATCTACAGGTGCTCGAAGTTGCAGTTCAGCATGTTGCAGGTCCGGGGGCAGTTGTGTGCCTCCCAGCGTCGGCGCTTGCTCTTCATGCTGTTCCACATCCAGGGGATCGGCTGCTTCAGGACGTGCCCCACGGGGGGCAGCCAGAAGCAGAGGAGCAGGTTTCCGTAGGGGTCGAGCGAGATGTCCGAGTGGCCCGCGTTGCACGGTAGACCGTTGCTCACGCTGGGCGATCGGAAGTACCTCTTCATTTCCTTCAGCTGACCGACGGAGTTGCACACATGTCCATCGGCCTCCTTGATGGAGATCAGGTAGTCCAAGGCGTCGTCGAGCGCGGGAAGGTCTTCCTCACGCGGGAATAGCGGAGACTTCACGAACCACTGGGGGTCGTACGTGCGACCGAAGTTGTTGAAGAGCGGCTGATAGACCACCTGATAGCCCCGCTCCAGGGTCCAGTCGGCCATCTGCTTCATCTCGGAGATCGATCGACGATTGATGATCATCGCGATCACCACGCGAGGCTTCTCGACCATGTCCACGAGGTCCAGCGTCCGCATCACCTTGTCGTATGTCCCGGCCTCACCCCTCACGTAGTCGTGAGTGGCCGCCGTCGACCCGTCGAGGCTCACGTAGAGGATGTCCAGACCGGCCCCCGCGAGCTGGTCGATCTTCTTCGCATTGAAGAGCGTCGCGTTGGTATTGGACGTGACCGTAAAGCCGAGATCCGTCCCGTAGCGGATCAGCTCGATGAGGTCCTTCCTCAGGAACGGCTCGCCGCCCGCGAAGTTCAGGCCCACGGGCCCGGCCCAGTCCGCCACCTGCTTGAAGATGCCCTTCCACTCGTTGGTCGTGAGCTCCTCGCCCGGCTTGATGCGCCAGATGTCGCACATGCGGCAGGGCAGGCAGCAGCGGTCCGTGATGCTCACGTGCATCTGCGTCGGCAGGCCGGGCGCCGCCCGGAGCTTCAGGGTCTCCGCCGCCGTGGAGGCGAACCTCGCCACGTCGTTCATGAACATGCTCTACGTCCCCTCCTCACGCGACCCGGTGCGGTCCTCGTAGACCTGGTCCCGGCCGGGGCCTCGGTAGACCTCCGGGTAGGGTCGCGCCCCGAAGGGTAGGCCCGGCACCGCGGGGATGTCGTCGCCGTCGAGGCCGCGCCCGGCGAGGAACTGGTCCACCTCGTCGCGCGTGATCCCCGAGTAGTTGACCGACGACGGGATGAAGCAGGTGCGACAGAAGTCCAGCTCCGAGTAGTCGCCGCGGGCCGTGAGCTGACGACGACGGTTGAGCACCGGCGAGTCGAGCCAGACCTTCGAGAAGGACGCGTCCGCCAGGGAGCCGACCACGAGGTGGTAGGTGTTGTCCCGGGTGCAGACGGTCACGCGCCCGTCCGACGCGATGGTGGGCGACTTGAAGAACCCCGAGCACGTCGTGAGCAGGGTGCGGGGGACCTCCGTCCCGACGCGACGCTCGGCGTCCGGGTCGATGGGCGACCGGAGCCCCAGGGACGTCATCAGGTCGACGTACACCCGGTTCTGGCGGTCCTGCTCCTCGGGCGTGGGGCAGTCGAGGCTCTTGAGGAAGATGTAGTTCTCGGGACCGTGAGCGGGCACGTGGAAGCCGGTCGTCTCGATCGGCAGGCCCGCGTCCTCGTACGCCCTCACCCAGAAGTCGACGAACTCCGGAGCCTCCGCCGCGTTGACGTCCGAGACGATGAACTGCATCGCCAGCTTCGGCCGGCTGGCCCGGGCCGCCCCCTTGAGGCGGACCATGCGCAGCGCGTTGCGGGTGGACTTCTCCATGGCATCCAGGCCCTTGATGACGTGGAACGTCTCGGGCCGGATCGCGTCCAGGGTCAGGTGCCAGACCTGAGGGACCGAGCGGTCGTTGAGGACCGACCGAGCGATGTGCTCGCTCAGCGGGAAGGTATTGGTATGGACCTCGATCTTCCCGAAGATCTCTCCGTCGCCGCTGTGCTCCAGGACCGTGGCGTAGATCTCGGTGAACCGGGGGTGGGACAGCGGCTCGCCGAGCCAGAAGAGGATCAGGGCGTCGTACGTGAGCCCGGCGGCCGACAGATCCTGCATCAGCTCACGGACCATGCCCACCGGCATGTGCTCGTAGACCGCATAGTGCGGGTGCCCGTCGTCGGCCTCGCTCACGGCGCAGTGCCCGCACTTCAGCGGACACCGGTTCGTGACCTCGAGGACGAGGTAGCTCCCGGGCAGGTTGAGCTTGGCCACGTCGAGCCGTCGGCCGGCCGCTTCGAAGTGGGCGGTCAACTCGCCTCCTCGACGCGTGAGCGCTCGACGTCTCGCTGCTCACGCGCTCTGCGCGCCTTCGCCGCGGCCCGCCGCGCGGCCTTCGCCTGCTCGCCGCGCGCCTGCCCCGACTCCTTGATGAGGGCCATCTCGGCGTCGATCGGCTCGTCGGCCGGCTTCACCACGAACGGCAGGCCCGTCGCCGACTGGAACTCGTACAGGCTGTGGTTGAAGCACTGGTCCACGCAGCCTTCCCTGAAGATCTGCTCCCGCATCGCCTGGGCGCGCTCGCTGTAGAAGAGCTGGTCCAGCGGCTCGTCGAGCGCGGACCCGACCTGGAGCCCCTTCTGGTCCCACACGCAGCACGGCACGAGCTTGCCCTCGTGGTTCACCCCGAACTGCTCGATCAGCCCCAGGCAGCGGTAGTGGTCGCGGCGACCGTCCATGTACTCCACGCCGTAGCGGTAGTAGTCCATCCGCTGCCGCACCGTCGGGCTGGTGGCCGCGATGTGCTCGATGGCGGCCTGGTAGGTCGCCCGCTCGCTCTCGGAGCGGATGTACAGGTGGGGGTAGCCGTTGACGGGCCAGAAGTCGAACGCGATGTCGCGTTCCCGCGCCAGGTCGTAGACCTTCGCCAGGTCGCCCACGTTTCGATTCGTCACGACGAAGTAGATGTTCAGGTGGATGTCCGTGCGGGCCTGGATCGCTTCGATCGCGCCCATCGTCTCGGACCAGCAGCCGTCCACGCCGCGGAGCCGATTGTGGGTGTCCTCGAACCCGTCGATCGAGATGCTCAGGCTGCTCACGCGGGACTCACGGAGGCGGTCGATGTCCTTGAGCAGCAGCGTGCCGTTGGTCGTGATGTTGACGCCCAGGTCGAGGTTCCGGGCGAACTCGATGATCTCGTAGATGCGCGGATGCACGAACGGCTCGCCGCCCGTGATCACGAGGGTCTTCACCCCCGCCGCGGGGGCCCGGGAGATGATCGTGATCGCCGACTCGAACGGCATCATGTCGGTGTAGTGCCACAGGTCGCAGAAGTCGCACCGCAGGTTGCAGCGCTTGTTCAGCAACAGGATCATCGTGCGGGGCTTCTGCCACGTGATCTCGCCGGGGATGTGCCGGGTGATCTCGGCCTCCGTGAGTTCGCGACTCACGGCGTCCTCGGCCCAGTGCACGACCTCCGGCTCGGCCCCCTTGAGCAGGGCGCTCGCGTTGCCCTTGCGCTCCTTGCGCAGGACCTTCAGGCGCGACTTCCGTCGCTCGTCCGCCAGGGAGCTGCCGAGCACCTCCAGCTCGCGCGGGTCGCGGTTGACGGAGTGGGCGAGCAGCTCGTTGTAGTCGCGGCCGCGGACCTCCGCGCGGCGCTCGTAGAGCTCGATGTACGCCGCGGTCACGGCGTGCCAGTCGTAGGCGCGCACGAACGTCTGCGCGTGGTGCCCCATCGCGAGGGCCCGGCCCGGCTCCTCCACGAGCGAAGCGACGCGATCGATCATGCCGTCCCAGTCCCCGTCGTCCACGAGGTGGATGTCGCGCCCGTCGTCCAGGAGGAGGCCCTCGGCGCCCTTGCGGGTGCTCACGACCGCCTTGCCCGCGGCGAAGTACTCCAGGATCTTCAGGCGGGTGCCACCACCGTCCAGCAGCGGCACGGCGCACAGGTCCGCCGCGGCGATGTGCGTGGCGAGATCGTCGACGCAGCCCGCGTAGACGAGGTCTTCGTGGACGTACCGGTCCCGGGGCGGGTTCATCCCCGCGGCGAGGACCGTCACGTTCAGCCCCCGCGCCTTCATCCGCGGGAGCAGCTCCTCGGCGAAGATCCGACAGGCGACCGTGTTGGGCCAGTAGTTCAGCGTGCCGTGGAAGAAGATCAGCGTCTTCTCCGGGGCGATGCCGTACCGCTCCCGCACCCCCGCCCCGGTCTTGCGCGAGAAGGTCGCGACGTCGACGCCGTGCGGGATGATCGTGATCTCGTCCGCCTCGAAGTCGTCCTCCAGCATCAACTCACGGTCCTCACGGCTCACGACGATGACCTCGTCCATGAGGTGGGACAGCTGGAGCTCGATGCCCCGCACGCGCTCCAGGACGTCGGGGTGGAGGTCGATCGTGTCGGCCATGCGCTTCCACTCGACGTTGTGCTGCACGAGCGAGCACCGGCGGCGGAGCAGACGCGCCGCGACCCAGCACGGCAGGGCGAAGCCGGGGAACTCCGCCTGGAACCAGTCCGTGCGGTGCTTGCGCCCGACCCACACCGTGCGCAGCCAGAAGTCGGGGTCGACGACGGGGCGGTAGAGGATGTGTTCGTCCCGGGGGTAGCCGAGCGTATCGAGCAGCGCCTCCACGGCCTGCCAGTAGTCGGGCGCCCCGAGCAGCTCGAGCAGGCGCGAGCGCCGGGTCCCCACCCGGGTCGCCGCGACGAGGCGGGGGGGGTATTCCAGGAGCTCGTGCCGCCCGTCGACGTACCGGTGGTAGCGGAGGCGGTCCCCGGTCACGACCGTCACGTCGACGCCGTGCCGGGAGAGACCCTCCGCCGTGCGCACGATCTTCACGGCGGCGCCGTGCACGGCGGGGAGGAGATCTTGGCGGCTGACGATCGTGACGTGCATGCGCATTCGGCGCGCCCGGGGAGGCGCGTTGGGTCGCAGTATTGCCGCTGACTTCGGGATCGTCGACCGCGGGCGCCCCCGCACGCGCGCGACTGGTATACCGCGCCCGATCATGGTTCAGCTCGTCGCCCGCGCCATCGAGAAGTCCTTCGGGGACCGCGTGATCCTCCGCGGCTGCGACGTTCGGGTGGGCGCCAAGGACCGCGTGGGGCTGGTGGGCGTGAACGGGGGCGGCAAGTCCACCCTGCTGTCGATCCTGGCGGGAGATCTCGCGCCCGACGGGGGGGAGGTCGAGCACGACGGTCGCCTCGGGCTCCTGCGCCAGAACCCGCCCCTCCCGGGCCTCACGGTCGGCGACGCGGCGGACGACGCGGTGGCCTGGCATCGGCGGCTGCTGGCCCGGTACGAGGCCGCGCTGCGGGACGAGGACTTCGCGACGTCGTCGGCCCTGCAGGACCGGCTCGACCATCACGGGTGGGAGGTCGACCACCGGGTGGACGCGATCCTGTCCCGGCTCGGGGCCCCGCCCCGCGATCGGCGGATCGACGAGCTGTCCGGCGGCGAGGCCCGCCGCGTCGCCCTCGCGCGGGTCCTCCTGGACGCCCCCGATCTGCTCCTGCTCGACGAACCCACGAACCACCTGGACGCCGACACCGTCGATTGGCTGCAGGGGGTGCTGCGGAGTTGGCGTGGGGCGGTGGTGCTCGTCACCCACGATCGGTACCTGCTGGAGGCCGTGGCGGAGCGGATCGTGGAGGTGGAAGACGGCGTCTGCGTCCCCTACTCGGGGAGCTACGGGGACTACCTCGTGGCCCGTGCCGAGCGCCGCGCCCGCCAGGAGCGGAGCGAAGACCGACGGCTCGCGTTGATCACCCGGGAGGCGGCCTGGGCCGCGCGGTCCCCGATGGCCCGGACGACGAAGCAGAAGGGGCGACTCCAGCGGCTGGACGCCCTCCGCGCGCAGCGGAGTCTCGCGCGTGAGCGCTCGTTTTCATTGGACTTTTACGTCGGAGACGTCGGCGGCACGGTCCTCGAACTCGACGGCGTCTCCAAGGGCTACGGGAGCGGGCCGCTGATCGACGAGCTCGACCTCGCCCTGCTCCCGGGCGAGCGCATCGGGGTGTTCGGCCCCAACGGCGCGGGGAAGAGCACGCTGCTCCGGCTCCTGCTGGGGCAGGAGGAGCCCGACGAGGGGGAGATCCGGCGGGGCGCACGCATCTCCGTGGGGGTCCTCGACCAGGAGCGGACGGGGCTCGATCCCGACGACTCGGTCCTGCACGCGGCCGGACGGGGGGCCACGCACGTCGAGATCGGCGGGCGCGTCGTGCACACGTCGGCGCTGCTCGAGCGGTTCCTGTTCGACCGACGGATGTTCCACCAGCGGGTCAGCAGCCTCAGCGGAGGAGAGCGCGCCCGGCTGCTGCTCGTGCGCCTCCTGCTCGAGGGCTGCAACCTCCTGCTGCTCGACGAGCCCACCAACGACCTCGACCTGCAGACCCTGCGCGTGCTCGAGGAGGCGCTCATCGGATTCGAGGGGACCGCCGTGGTCGTCACCCACGATCGCGCGTTCCTCGATCGGGTCTGCACGTCGGTGCTCGCGTTCGAGGGCGAAGGGCGGGTCGTGCCGTACGCCTCTCGGAGCCAATACGTCCAGGTGCTCGAGGCCAAGCGTCGCGCGACGGCGAAGGAGGTCGAGGCCCCGGCGGAGGTTCGGTCGAAGCCGCGTGAGCGCACGACGTCGACCCCGAAGGCGAAGAGACTCACGTTCAAGGAGCGGGCCGAGCTCGCCGAGCTCCCGGAGCGGATCGAGGCGCTGGAGGCCGAGCAGACGACGATCGAGTCCCGGCTCGGCTCCCCGGAGATCTACCGGGACGGCACGGACGTGGGCGCGCTCACCCGACGGCTCGCCGCGGTCGGACCCGAGCTCGAGGGGCTGTACGATCGATGGTCGGCGCTGGAGGAGCGAGCGTGAGCGACGTCGGAATCCTCGGTCACGGCCGCTTCGGGGCGGCCCTCGCGAACCTGATCGAGGACGCGGGCCTTCGGTGCGTCGCGTTCGACCCCGCTCGCGAGGTGCCCGCCCACCGCCGCGTCGACTCCCCGACCGCGGTCGTCGAGTCGGCGCGGGTGGTCGTGCTCGCCATCCCCGTCGAGCGCTTCGAGCCGCTGCTGGCCGGGCTCGCGGGCCGCTGGACCCCCGAGCACCTGGTGATCGACGTCGGGTCCGTGAAGGTGGGCCCGATGGACGTGCTCCGCGCCGCGCTCGGGGACCGGGTGCCTTGGGTGGGCACTCATCCCCTGTTCGGGCCCGCCAGCCTCGCCCGGGGCGAGCGACCCCTCCGGGTGGTCCTCTGCCCCGCCCCCGAACATCCCCGCGCCGCCGACGAGGCGCAGGCCCTCTTCGAGCGGATCGGTTGTCGGGTGGAGCGGATGTCCGCCGAGGCTCACGATCGCTCGATGGCGGCCACTCACGCGCTCACGTTCTTCCTCGCCAAGGGGCTGCTGGACATCGGAGCGGACTTCGGGGCCGACTCGCTCCCGCCGTCGACCCGGGGCGTCGCCCGGGCGATCCGCACCGTCCGCGCCGACGCGGGGCACCTGCTCGAGGCGCTGCACCGATCGAACCCCTTCGCCGCGGACGCCCGGCGGTCGCTGCTGGACGCCCTCGACGAGATCGATCGGGTGCTGCTGCTCCCGGAGCCTGCGACCACCACCGACGCCGCCGCGGCCGTGCGCATCCCGGGCCTCGGACCGCAGTCCCCGGAGCTCGCCGAGGTCCGCGACCTGATCGACGAGCTCGACCTCGAGCTCGTGGCGCTGCTCGCCCGTCGGGGTCGCCTCGCCCGACGCGCGCGCAGGGCCAAGTCCCGCATCGGCCGGGGGGTGAGGGATCCGTCGCGGGAGGAGGCGCTCCTCGCCGTCCGCAGGGCCTGGGCCGCCGACCGCGACCTCGACCCCGATCGCGTGGCGTCGATCTTCGAAGCCGTCCTGCAGTTCTCGGTCGCCCTGCAGGAAGACGACTGAGCCCCCGCGGCTACTTGGCGTACTTCACGCTGCAGCCGTAGGGCTTCTTGAAGTCCTCGGCGACGGTCTCCCCCGCCGCGAGGGCGGCGAGGGCGGCGTCGACGTAGTTGACGAGGGCCCCTCCCTCGACCTTGCCCAGCGGGGCGTTGTCGAGCGCGCCCGCGTAGCGAATGGTCCCGCCCGCGTCGATCACGAACATCTGCGGCGTGGTCCTGGCTCCGTACGCTCGGCCCACGTCGCCCGCCTCGTCGATGAGGACGAGGTGGTCCATCGACCAGTCCGCCGCTGCCTTCTTGTTCGCCTCCACCCCGTGGCCCTGCTTGCCGGGCGCGCCGGAGTTGATCGCGATCCACACGACGTCGTCCTTGTACCGCGCGGCCTGGTCGGACAGGGGGCCGTCGCCGTGCGCGTGCTTCACGAACGGGCAGCCCGGGTTGAACCACTCCAGGACCACCGTCTTGCCCCGGAACGCGCTCAGGGAGTGGGTCGCCCCGTCGAGATCGGGGAGGGTGAAGTCGGGCGCGGCCGAGCCGGGTCCCGCGGCGTCGTCGGCGAGGGCGGGGGAGAGGGCGACGAGGCCGAGGGCGGCGAGCGCGAGGACGAAGGTGCGGCGGGCGATCATGGGGAGTCTCCTGGAGGGAGGGGCACGGGGGTGCAGGAGGGGGAGAGCGTGTACGACTCGTCGTCGAGTGTGAGGATCCCCCAAGGACCGGCTTGGATTCCCCGATCGAACGGGGGGGCCACCCGCAGCTCGACGTGGTGGCTCGAGGGGTTCTCCACCACCGAGCAGCCGTCGGTGCGGTCGTGGCGCAGCCCCACGGTGGGCGACGTGAGCTTCACCGCGCCGCCCGCCTCCGAGAACCGCGCTCCGGGCACGAAGCCGACGGTCGCCTCCCGACCCCACAGGTGGAGGATCGCCCCCAGCTCGGTGCACACCCACCGGCTCGTCTCGGGCAGCGGCGACGGCAGGGCGGCCCTCCACTCGGCGAACCGTGCTTCTCGCCCGGCGACGACCGGCGCGGAGTCCGCGACCGCTCCCACCACCACGGTCGAGGCGCGCTCCGCGTCGCCCACGACGCAGGACTCCTTGCAGACCAACCAGCGCGTCGCCACGCGGAGCTCGGCGGGCCCGGGATCGGCGCCCGCGGTCAGGTCCACGAGCAGGGCGACCGAGCCCTCCCAGCCGTAGGTCACGAGGCCCGCGGCGTCGACGAAGCGGTGGGGCGCGGGGTACTGCACGGGGTCCACTGTCCAGCCGTCGGGCGCGGACAACGCGACGGTCGTGGCGAGGCCGGAGTCCCCCGGGTTCTCCCAGTAGATGTGCCACCCCGGCTCCACGACGTAATGGACCGCGACCGTGAGCGTGCCCCCGGGCTCCACCACCCCCGCCGACGGCACGACGGTCACGCGGACCTCCGGGTCCCGCTCCTCCGCGGCCGCGATCGAGGCGATCAGGCCCGCCGCGATCAACGCCGGCGCGATCAGGGCGAGCCGCAGCTGAACCACTCCCACAGGACGTAGGCCTCTTCGTCGGACATGTCGGTGTCCTCGGGCATCTCCCCGGCGTAGATCCGACCCCAGATGAAGGCGTCGTCCCCGAAGCCGCGGAGATCCTCGGCGGTGTCCCAGTCGATGCCGTCGGGGGCGCCGTTGCGTTCGTCGCCCGCGCGGTCGACGCTGTGACAGCGCGTGCAGTTGTCGGCGAGCACGGCCTCCACGTCCGCCGAGGTGACGGTCGACCCGTCGGGGCACTCGCCGATCTCCTCGGGGACCTCGAGCGGCGGGTCCGAGACGCAGTTGAGCCAGTCCAGCAGCTTGTCGAGCTCGCCGGTGTCGGGCAGTCGGCCGAGGGGGGGCATCTCGAAGGAGGAGACCCGGGTCCAGGTGAGGCTGGGCGACGTCCTGGCGGCCGCGAACGTGTCGTAGTTCCGCGTCGCGGGGGCGCCGTGCCGGTCGTCGTTGTCCGAGGCGTGGCAGTAGAAGCAGTACTCCTCGAAGAACGGCTTCATCTCGAGCTCGTAGTAGTCCTCGCCGGCGGCGGTCGCGTCGCGGCAGTCCCGGAAGCCGCCCAGTCTTCGGGCAGGTTCGGCTCGCAGCCCTGCGCGGGGAACAGGAGCGCAGGCACGACGACGGCGGCGGCGAGGGTCCACAGGGAGGTGCGCGTGCCCATCAGAACCTCGAGATGATGACGGCGGCCGGGATCATGAGGAACCCCGTCGTGAAGGCCGACAGGGTGTGGGCGACGACCAGCCCGTCCCAGTCCTTGGCCGCGAACGCGTTGGCCATGAGCGCGCCGGTGGCGATGGTCAGCCCCATCGAGATGCCGTGGGCGATGGACAGCGCGATGTGCTTGTCGCGCGTGTTGTCCCACTGGGAGAGACCCTTGTCCGCGACGCGCAGGGTGCCCCCGGGCCCCGGCGCCAGCCAGGCCATCACGCCCGCGGCGTAGTAGGTCGAGATCGAGGTCCCCGCGAGGACGCGGTGGAGGGCGAGGCTCGGCTCCAGCGAGGCGCGCTTGGGCGAGCCCGACTGCAGCGACACCCGGTTGATCATCCCCACGGTCTCGGCCGCGAAGAGCGTGGACAGCGAGGTCCACGCGAGCACCTGGTGGGCGGTGAGCATGTTGCGGCGCACCTCGAGGCGGTCGAGAGTCTCCCGCAGGGCCTCGGGGGACGAGTCCCCGCCCGGCTCGGCGGGGTTGTCGGCGGTGGCGGCGTTGCCCGGGGACAGGTCGGCGAGCGAGGCCGCGACGTTCAGGTCGACGTCGAGGTGGAAGCCGTCGGCCGCCTCGGCCCGGGGGGCGGCGAGGAGGAACAGGGCGACGAGCAGGGACAGTCGGCCCGGGAGGAGTCGGTTCGTCACTTCGCCACCTCCGCTTGCAGGAACGCGAGCAGGTCGTCGAGCTGCTGGTCGCTCAGGCGCTCCTTCGTATAGAAGGGCATGTAGGCCATGGGGACGCCGTAGGGGCGGGTCCCGTGCCGGACCGTCTCGTAGAAGCTCCGACCGTCCTCGGCGGTACGGAAGCGGAGCAGCTCCCGGTAGGACGCCTTGTTCGCCCCCAGCCGGTAGGTGCCGGGTCCTCCCCGGTCGTGGCATACGAGGCAGCCCTCCTTGAAGACGAACTCGCCCCGGGCCGCGTCGCCGGCCCCCGCGTACCCGGCCTCCCGATCGGCGGGCGGCTCGCCCGTGTGGGCGGGCGACTTCCGGAGGTAGTGCGACTTGACCGCCGCCACGGCTGCGGCTCGGTGGTCGGTGTTCTCCAGCGCGGCGGACACGATCGTGCGGGCCTCGTCGCTCAGGGCGAGGTCCCCCACCGTCATCTGCAGCGTCCACAGGTACGTGAGGACGGCGTCCATCTCCCAGTCCGCGAGCGTGCGACCCTGGGAGCACTCCGCGCTGCAGAGCTGAATCGCCCAGCGGAGGCTCTTGTTCGCGGACTTCACGAGGCTGCCGTACTTCTTGATGTAGTCGTCGTTGAACCAGGCCTCGCGGTTGACGATCCCCCACAGGGTCGTGGCCGGCAGGAGCTTGAGCCCGTGCTCGAGCGCGTACGACTGGCGGGCCTCCGGGTCGCTGACCGCGAGCGACGGGTCCTCGCGCACGACGTTGTGACAGTCGGTGCAGTCGAAGGCCGCCGAGACCCGCGGGCCGGCCTTGCCGAACGGGTCCTCGCCGCGTCCGCTCAGGACGATGGCCTCGCCCTGGGCCGCCAGCTGCGGGGCGGGCGGCATCCAGTGCTCGGCGGGCGGGTCCCCCAGCGCGCGGAGCAGGTCGCCGACCGGGGTCTGCGGGGCGAGCAGGGACGGCGCCTCGGGCGGCTCGGGGGGGGCCTCCGGCTCGGCCGCGGGCGCGTCGGCGGGGTCGGTGGGGGGCTCGGCTTCGTCGGAGCTCGCGTCGGCTCGAGACCCCAGGACCGCGACCAACAACACGCACCCCAACCACGAAGCGATCCGAGCCATATATCCATCTCCCACCGCAGAGGCGGCTCCCGAATCATAGCCGGCCCGCCTCACTCGTGCTTTTCGTTGGGTCCCCGCCGGGCTACCCTAAAGAAGTACGAGAAGGAGCCGACACGAGAGGAGGAGGACGCCCCCGGTGAGCGTGGACCCGAAGCCGACGTTGGGCCCGGACCTCTCCGCAACGCTGCGGAGCCAGGGGCGCCTGTTCCGTGCGCTCTCGAAGCAGTCGACCGACATCCTCTTCGTGCTGGACCACGTGGGCAACATCGGCTTCGTCGGGGAGTCCTGCGAGCCCCGCCTCGGGCTCAAGTCCTCGGAGCTGATCGGCACCTCCTTCTTCGACCGCGTGCACCCGTCGGAGCGCGTCGGGGTCCTCGAGAAGCTCCGCGAGCTGGGCGCCGACGCGGACAGCTCCCTGCGCTTCCGATGCCGCTACAAACACGGCGAGGGCCGCCGACTCCGCCTCGCCGCGGAGGCCATCCCCTGCGAGTTCAAGGGGCGACCGTCGGGCGTCCTGCTCACGGTCCGGGACGTCACCGAAGAGTCCCGCAAGCGGCGCGAGCTTCAGCGGCGCGAGCGATGGCTCCGGGCCATCACGCGCAACGCGCTCGACATGCTCACGATCATCCCCCTGTCGGGCCCTCCCCAGTGGCTCGGCGGGAGCATCGACCGGATCCTCGGCTACGAAGCGAGCGAGCTGCGGGGGCCCGAGGCGTGGGCGCCCGTGCACCCCGACGACCTCCCCCGCCTCAAGGAGGTGATCGACCGGTGCGCCCGGGAGAAGGGCGCCGCCGTGCGGATCGAGTACCGCATGCAGCGCAAGGACGGGGCCCACATCCACGTCGAGACGCTGGTGTCGAACTGCCTCGACGACCCTCACGTGCGCGGGCTCATCCTCAATACCCGCGACATCACGGGCCGCATCCAACGGGACCCCCTCACCGGCCTCGCCAACCGCCGCGTCTTCCTCGACCGCCTGGGCCAGGCCCTGAAGGTGTGCGCCGAGTCGCCCGGGCGGCGCGTCGCCGTGCTGGTGGTGGACGTCGACCGGTTCAAGTCCGTGAACGACAGCTTCGGGCTCCAGGCGGGCGACGGCCTGCTCGTGGGGGTGGCCGAGCGGCTCGCGAGCTGGCTCCGACCCGGCGACACCGTGGCGCGCATCGGCGGGGACGAGTTCGCGATGCTCTTCGACGGCATCGCCGACGACGACGAGGTGCAGACCCTCGCCGAGGGGGTCCAGCACGGCCTCTCGAGCCCGTTCCAGCTCGACTCGCACACGCTGTTCGCGTCCGCCAGCCTCGGCTTCACGGTGGGTGACGGCAGCGTGAAGCGGCCGGAGAACCTCCTGGGCAACGCCCTCACCGCCCTCAACCGCGCCAAGGCGGCGGGCCGCGGGCGACGACAGGGCTTCGCGAGCACCATGCGCACCGAGGCCCCTGCGCGAGGTCACCATGGAGCTCGACCTGCACCACGCGCTGCGGCGCGGCGAGCTGCTGCTCCACTACCAGCCGATCATCCGGCTCGACCAGCCCAAGCTGGTGGGCCTCGAGGCCCTCATTCGCTGGCGCAGCGAGGCCCGGGGCTTCGTGCCCCCGTCCGAGTTCATCCCCGCGGCCGAGGAGGCCGGGCTGATCTTCAAGATCGAGGAGTGGGTGCTGCGCAACGCGTTCCGCCAGAGCGTGCTGTGGCGCAAGACCTATCCCATCGCCGAGGACGTGGTGCTCGCGGTCAATCTCTCGGCGAAGCAGCTCGCCCGCCCGGAGCTGCCCACCTGGATCGACGACATCCTCGCCGAGACCGGAGCGGACCCGCAGTCGCTGCGGATCGAGGTCACGGAGAGCGCCTTCATCGACCGCCCCGAGGAGGCGGCCGCGTCCCTGTCGAAGCTCAAGGAGCGCGGGTTCCACCTCGCCCTGGACGACTTCGGCACCGGCTACGCCTCACTCGCGCACCTCCACCGCTTCCCCTTCGACACCCTGAAGATCGATCAGAGCTTCATCGCGCGCCTGGGCGACACCGGCGACGCTCACCGGCTCGTCTCCGCCATCATCGCCATGGCCTCCGGACTCGGCCTGGAGGTCGTGGCCGAGGGCATCGAGAACCGCGAGCAGCTGAGCCTGCTGCGCGCGATGGGGTGCGTGCAGGGGCAGGGCTACCTGTTCGCCAAGGGCATGTCGGCGATGCGCGTCGGGTCGTACTTCCAACGGATCGGCGAGACGACCGAGCCTCTTCGCAGCGTCGGCTGAGCCCGACCCCCTATAGTGGGGCGATGCTCGCTCGTCCCCTCCGCTGCGCCGCTCTCCTGGCTGCCGGAGCCATGCTCGGCGCGACCCCCGCCGCGGCCGAAGAGGCAGACGCGCCCGCGACGCCCCCGGCCGAAGAGCCGATGAGCGCGGCGGACCGCTTCGCGGGCACGACCTTCCTGTACGAGAACGCCTTCTCGATCGGGCACGGGGGCGACCTCGCTCCCGACGCCTCCCGCGTCTACAGCATGTCGTGGATCATCACGCCGTCCTTCGCGTTCACCGAGGCGTTGTCGACGTCGCTGCGCATCCCCCTCACCGAAGAGCTGACCGAGGGCGGGGATACGTTCGACGACGAGCTCGTCGTGGGCAACGTCGAGTGGTCCCTCGACGCGTCCCTCCCCACGCCGCCGATCGAGGCCCTCTCCGGGGGCGTCGGCATCGGGCTGGAGCTGCCCACGAGCAAGGTGTCCCGCGCCGAGTCCCTGATCCTCGGTCTGGGCCCCTACTTCAGCGGGACCGTGACCGCCCCCGTGCTCGACGGGATCGCGCTCGGCTACACGATCGCGCCGTCGCCGCGGCTGCAGCGCTACACGACCTGGTCGAACCTCACGCCCCGGCCGTGCTCGCCCGCGGCGGGCTGCACCTTCGGCCCCACCGGCACCACGGACACCGGCTACCGAAACACCGCGATCCGCATCGTCCAGGACTTCTCGCTCTCGGTCACCGGCATGGACGAGCGGCTCAGCGTCTCCGCCGTCTTCCAGCTCGCCCACGCCAAGCTGCACCCCAAGAGCCCGTCGCCCCGGTACGACGAGGCCTCGCTGTCCCCCCCCGCCAACGCGGGTGGAGACCCATGGACGCTGTCCTACTCGCTCGTGTTCGACGTCTCCTTCCAGGTCCACCCGTTCCTCGGCCTGTCGGTCGGCGCGTGGACGCCCGGGGGCATGCGCCCCGACGGCGGCTGGTACCTGCCCCTGGGCAATCGCTTCACGCAGCTGTACTTCGACATCACGCTGTCGCCCGCGGCCCTGGCGCAATGAGGCCCCTGCTGCTCGCGCTCACCCTGCTCGCGGCGGGGTGTCCGGGCGCCGCGATCCTCGACGACGACGACGTCGCTCCGACCCCCACCGAGCCCGACGCACCGGAGTCTTCGGGCGCCCTCGAGGCGGCGGCGTGGTGGGGCGAGCTCGTGCTCGGCAGCGGCACGGAGACCGGACGGTGCCTGGCCGTGCAGGTCGACGACGCGGTGGCCCTGGGCCTGTGCGACCTGGGCAACGGGCGGGGCTGGACCTACGACGCGGGCGCGCTCACCCTCACGAACGACGGCCTGTGCCTCGACGGCGGGGGCTCCGCGATCCACGCCGCGGCCTGCGACGGCGGCTCGGATCAGCGCTGGGTCCACGACGCAGACGGCCGGCTGAGGACCCTGCTCGAGGGCGCCGACACCTGGGACTGCGCTCACGTGGTCGACCGCACCGTGTTCCCCACCGTGGAGCGCTGCGACGACGGCCCCGACCAGCGGTGGGCGGTGGAGCCGCGACGGGCGGCCGTCGATCCGAGCTTCCTCGAGGGGCTGGGCCCCATGCGCGTGCCCGTGCCCCTGAACCCCGTCGCCGCGGTGGAGGCCGGGGCCGCGCCGCTGCTGCTCAGCGAGGAGGGCACGCCGGTGGTCGTCGCGGGGTCGATCGGGGCGGGCCGGGTCGTCGCGTTCGGCTCCGCCCGGGCGATCCGCGGCAGCGACCCCAACGACAGCTGGGCCCTCTTCTGGGGCCGCGTCCTCGCGTGGCTCGGAGACGACGAGGACCCCGTGGTGGGCCTCGGCCCCGACGCGACGGGGGCCGATTGGCTGAGCGACCTCGGCGTCACGGCCACCCCGGGCGTCGACCTGCTCACGGGCTCGCTCGCGGGGCTGGACATCCTGATCGTCGGCGACCGCGAGGGGGGCGGATTCGACCCCGCCGAGGTCGAAGTCCTGCACGAGTTCCTGCGCGACGGCGGCGGGCTGCTCCTGGCCCGCGACGCCTACCCGGCCGACGCGTACACCGCCGTGCAGCCCCTCGACGAGTACCGCACCGTCGCCGCCGCCGCCCCCGCGGGGGTGGCCTGGACGTGGTCGACGTCGAACGGCGCGGCCACGGACGTGGACCTGACGCCGACCGCGGAACCCGGCGCGTTCCACAACCTCACCGCCGCCCTCGAGCTCGCGAGCCGCGCCGAGCAGGACCTCGAGGAGCTCGAGCTCGAGACGTGGCAGGCGCTCCGCCGCGACTCCGCGGCCCCGGGCAGCGCGGGCACGCGCGGGAGCCGCTGGGGCCGACTCGCGGCCGCCACGGATGCGCTGCGGCGGGAGCTCGGCGGCCTCACGATCTCGGTGGACGACCCCCTGGACTTCAGCAGCGGTCAGCTCCCGGACCTCGTCCTGAGGGGCGACTACGTGCTCACCGGGGGCCTCGAGCCCGGGGACCCCCGCGTGCACGAGTCGGCGGTCGCCTTCCCCGGGCCGATCCTCGACGACGCCGAGCCGGGGAGCGGCAGCGCCCGGATCGTCACCTTCGCGCCCCTGCGCGCGCACCGCCGGAGCACGGGGCTGTACGCGCTGCCCGGCTCGACGGTCGTCGTGACGGTGCCCTCGACGGCCTTCGAGCGCGGCCTGCACCTGCGCATCGGCGACGCGCTGCTCGATACGATGCCGGGAGTGGGCGATGCGAACCCCGGCGAGACGCCCCGCTTCCCCCGCCCCTGGACCGCCGCCCGCCTCGAACGCGCCGAGGTCGCCGTGGCCACGGCCTTCGGGGGGCCGATCTACGTGGACGTGCCCCAGGGCGACGGCGGGGGCCCGGTGACCCTGGAGTTCGAGGGCGTGGTCGGCATGCCGACCTTCCGCCCGGAGACGACCGACGACGAGTGGGGCGACGTGCAGGTCGCGCACCCCGGCGCCCGGGCCGAGATCGGCGGACAGCACCTCATCGTATCGGGGCCCGCCGCCGTCCTTCGCCTGGTGGAGACGCCGAGCTCCCTCGCCGCCCAGTTCGACGCCGCGGTCGCCGCCCACGAGACGTTCGCCGCGCTCACGGAGGGCCTGCGGCGCGCGTCGGAGGCGCTCCCGCACCGGGTGGTCGCCGACCCGCGGCAGGCCACGGGGTTCGCGTCGGGGCGTCCCCTGGAGATGGCCGAGGCGTGGACCCGCGGGCTGGTGTTCGAGGACCTGCAGCTCGGCAACGAGGCGCTCTTCGACCTGCTCCGCAGGCTCGGGGCGACCTATCGCCGCGACGTGTGGTCCCCCGCCGGCTGGCGGGGGGCGATGGAGGCGCTGGCCGCGGTGTACGCGTTCGAGGAGGCCACGGGCCTGCCCGGCTCCGAGGCGTGGCAGGGCAACATCAACGACACGAGCCGGCAGATCCGTCGCGGGGATTGGTTGGCGGGGGACGCGAGCGGCTGGGACGCGGGCTTGGAGACCACCCTCGAGCTGTTCCTGATCGTCCGGGACGAGTTCGGCTGGGATCCGATCCTGACGGTCATCGCGGACCTGCGCGCCCTCCCGGGCGACGAACAGCCCGAGGACGGCGCCGCCAAGCTGCACGAGTGGATCGTCCGCCTCTCGGCGGAGGCCGGGGTGGACGTGGTGGGGCTCTTCCAAGCCTGGCGCTTCCCCATCGACGAGGCCACGCTCGAGGCCACCGAGGGCCTCACGGAGTGGACGCAGTGGCCGCGCCTCGAGCCCCCGCCGCCCGAAGAGTAGGCCCCCCCCCGCAGGTCGCCGGTGACCCCTCCCCTCCACCTGGTGGGCGCCGATCTCCGGGCCCGAACGAGAGCGTCGCCTCTCTCGCTAACCGACCATCAGTCGCTGCCACCACGACTGCCTCAGCCCATCCTCGCCGCTCCTCAGCCAAGTGGCGAACTCACGCGGCGTCTCGACGACGACGATGTTGCCCTGCGCCTTCGCCTTGATGCGTGCGGGGAGCTTCGCCACGAACCGATTGACCTCGTAGGACTGGTAGTTCTCAGCGAAGATGATCCGCTTGCGGTCCCGCCCCCATGAGCGGATCTCGGCCTTACCGAGCTGGATGGCATCGACCCACTGGGTTCGACCCGAGTCGAACAGTTCCTGGATCGGCTGCCGGGGGAAGCACGCCGGAACCTCTCTGTGAGCCTGGTCGTACAGCTTCATGAAGACCCGGCGTGCGGCGAGAAGATCATCGCCGTCGGTCACGTCCTGATCCGCGAGCTCTTTGAGATAGAGGAAGGAGAACCACTTGAAGATGTCGTTCGGCTGCTCGAGCACCGCTTTGAGGTGGTCCTTCGTCTCCGCGTTGTCGGGGAAGAGGACGTCGAAGTCGAGCATCCGCATCCGGCTGAACGCCCAGGTGTCGTTGGCCGTGGGCAGCTTATTGCTGGATACGATGATGGCCGGGAATACGCGCTCCTCGCTCCACCACTTCTCCCAGTACTCCTTGTAGACGCGCTCCAAGTCTCCCTTCTTCGAAGACAGGACGACGTCGTCGAACACCAGCGGGAACGTGGTGCGGGTCTGACCGAGACTCTGGATGTTCGCCTTCTTGAAGGCATCGTTGCCCAGGAGCCGCCAGCGCCGCCCCGTAAGCAGCCGGAGCGCGAACGTCAAGAACGTGGACTTGCCTGTGTGACTCGGCCCGTGGATGAAGAGGAACAAGGGCCCCCGCAGATCGACCTGACCGAAGCGCCTCCTCTTGAGCTTCATCAGCTCCGTGGCGAAGGGGGCCGACAGAATGCACAGCAAGGCCTCGAACATCGCCATCTTGGCCCTCTTCGGGTAGAGGGAGCTTCCGAGGTCCACCGTTGCCAAGTAGTCCTCGATATTCCTGAGGGCTGCATCGAGTACTTCGGGTGTGGGCAGCGGCGCGGTGCGGCGGGTGTCCGTCTCCGAGTCGAGGCCCAGGTAGACCATCTGCCGCTCGAGATCGACTTGCATGGCCGGAACCCTTGTTCGACGACTTCGGAATCCGAGGAGGTCGGAACGGCGCAGTCGGACCGTCCCGTCGGGAGCCTCCGTCGCCTTGTACGGGGAGAGCGCCTGCAACGCTGCATCCTTCGCCTTCCGCGTTGCATCGCTGGGCAACGCGAATTCGATGATCTCCTCGGGAAGGGCCTGCCCGTCGTGCGGCACCAGCGCCTTCGTGGTCACTTCCTGGAGGGTCGCTTGCACCACGCGCATGACCTGCTCGTCGTCGCCCTCGGACAAGATCGCCTTCACCCACCGCTCCGCGATTGAGTGAGGCTGCTCGCTGCCGTCTCGGTCCGCCAGCAGCTCCCTCAAGTCTCCCAAGAAGGGCCTCGAGTGAGGTGGCGGTCGTAGCTCTTGAGAAGCCTTGCGAGGACGGGTGAATCGTCTGCGACATCGTCCAGGTACCAGACGTAGTTGACCTGGTTGACTCGCCGGGCGGACTCCGTGAGGTTCGGGCTCCCTTGGATGATGCGGCGCTTCCCGTCACCCTCCAGGATGTAGAACTTCGTGTGCAGGCTCTTCTTCTTGGGGGAGTGCACTCGCAGCCTGCCCTCGGTCATGAGGACCCCGAGCTTCGCGACGAAGTCCGTGCCCTCCTTCGCCACATCCTGAACCTCCCGATTACTGAGGTTCTCGCCTACGACGACTTCGATGGACTCGTACCCGAGCTTCTCCATCCAATCGACGAGGGTCTTCGGGCTCGTCACGTAGGAGACGGCTTTCAGCCTCGTGAAGCCCTTGAAGAGGCCTTCGAAGTCCGCTCGTCTCTCGATCACTTTGTCCTTGAATTGCATACCGCGGTCCTCCTACACGTTCGACGGGACCCGCCCAGGGCTATTCAGCCCCGTGTCGCGCGCGCCTCCGGATCAGCCTACTGAGGGGCGGGACAGAAACTGTCCCGGGTAGCTCGCAGCCGCGTCGATCGAGGACCAACGACCAGAACGAGGCTCAGCTCAGGACTCCGGGAACCACCCGCGCGAGGCGTGTGACCACCCCCACGAAGCGATGCGTGGCAGCGCCGGAGCGCCCACATCGCAGCGGCGAGATGTCACCGAACCGGGGCAGTTCACCGAACCCGGCGGGTTTCTGCCGCCTTTGCGGCAACAACTCGGGCGTTTCACCGAACCGGGCGGGTTTCTGCCGCCTCTGCGGCAACAACTCGCGCGGTTCACCGAACCGGGCCGACCGGGCGCCGCGAAGCCCGCCGGGGCGGGCCTCGATCCTGCAGGCTCCCTCGGCGGAGGTCTTCATCATGTCTCGTCCCTTCGGTCGTCCCCTTCCCTTCGCCCTGATCGCTCTGATCGCCGCCGGGTGCCCCGCCTACGAGATGGACGAGGCCGGCTACGGCCGCGGGGGCGGGGGCGACGACGACGACGGCGCTTGGGGCGACGACGACGACGACGACGACGACGGCCCCGACGACGAGGAGCCCACCGAGCCGCCCGAGGACGGCCTCGACGACGTGTGCGAGGGCGCCGCGGACGTACCGGTCACGCTGTACATGTCCGCCGACGACTCCAACTCCCAGGCCGCGCCCGTGCTCGCGCGCCACATGATCGACGCGGGCATGCGCTCGCCCGGCCAGGGGGCGCCGTACGAGTTCCTCAACTACTACGACTTCGACCTCGCGCCCGCGGAACCGGGCAGCGTCCGGCTCGAGGCGCAGATGCGGCCGATCGTGGGCACGGAGGGGGGCTACTCGGTCCTCGTCGCGGCGGTGGCCGAAGAGCGCACGATCGAAGAGCGGGCAGACCTCAACCTCGTGATGAGCATCGACCGCTCCTGCTCGATGGGCGGCCTGCCGATCGACCTCGCGAAGCAGTCGATGGAGCAGATGACCGCCTCCCTGCGCGAAGGCGACATCGTCTCGATCGTGGAGTGGAGCGCGCAGGCGGCGACCATCATCGACGGCCACGTCGTCCAGGGTGCGTCCGACGCCACGCTCGTGCAGATCATCCGGGGCATCAGCGAGGGGGGCGGCACGGACCTGCACAACGGCCTGGTCCACGCCTACGAGGTGGCCGCGTCCCACGCGTCGCCCGAGCGCCTCAGCCGGGTGGTGCTGCTGAGCGACGGGGGCGCGAACCTCGGCCAGACGTCCGCCGAGATCATCGGGGCCGCCGCGGACGACTCGGAGGCCGCGGGCACGTACCTCGTGGGCGTCGGCGCGAGCACGCCCGGCAACTACGCCCACGACCTCATGAACGAGGTCACCGACATGGGCAAGGGCTCGTACATCTACATCGACGACCAGGACGAGGCCGAGCACCAGTTCCGGGGCCGCCGCTTCATCTCCAACCTCGACGTGGCCGCGCTGGATGTGCGCCTCGCGGTCGAGGTCCCCGCGGGGTTCGTCATCGACGAGTTCCACGGCGAGGAGATCAGCAAGAACCCCGAGGACGTGGAGCCGCAGCACCTCGCGCCCAACGACTCGATGCAGTACCACTTCACCCTCGTGGACTGCCCCGAGGCGCCCGCCGAGCGCGACACGCGCTTCACCTTCACGATCACGTGGACCGACCCCGTCACCCGCGAGCAGCGCAGCGAAGAGCGCGACCTGCTCCTCGAGGACCTGCTCGGGGGCGACGTCCGCGCGCTGGTGAAGGCGGACGCCCTGGTCGCCTACGCGGAGGCGCTCCCCCGGGGGTCGCGGACGTCGGAGGATCTCGAGCGCATGGACGCGGCGCTGCAGGTGGTGCAGGAGGCCGTCCTGGCCTTCCCGCAGGACGCCGACCTCGCCGAAGTCCTCGACCTGCTCACGCGCACCCGCAACCTCTAAGCTCGCGGGCATGGGGAAGCTCCGACTCGTCGCCCTCTCGGTCTGTGCGTGGGCCCTCGGCGGCTGCGTCTTCTTCGGGAACCCGTTCGACCTCGACAACGACGGCACGCCCGACGTGCGCGACTGCGACAACGGCAGCGCGGTGCTCAACGACCTCGACGAGGACGACGACGGCTGGACGTCCTGCGAGGGCGACTGCGACGACCGTCGAGCGACCGTGTTCCCCACGGCCGTAGAGGTCTGCGAAGGCCGCGATACGGACTGCGACGGGGCCGTGCCCGACGAAGAGATCGACATCGACGGCGACGGGTTCGCGGCGTGCGAAGGCGACTGCAACGAGGCGGCGCGAACGATCTTCCCCGGGGCCGACGAACTCTGCGACGGGCTCGACTCCGACTGCGACGGCTCGGTGCCCCCCGAAGAGGACATCGACGTCGACGCGGACGGGTTCCCCGCCTGCTCGGACTGCGACGACGGAGACGGAGACGTGTACCCCGGAGCCGCCGAGGCGTGCGACGGCGTGGACACCGACTGCGACGGCGAGGCGCTGCCCACCGAGGTCGACTTCGACGGCGACGGCTCCTGGGCCTGCGCGGACTGCGACGACCAGAATCCCCAGGTCCATCCCGGGGCGGACGAAGTCTGCGACGGGCGGGACACCGACTGCGACGGCGCGCTCGGAGCCGCCGAGATCGACGTCGACGGCGACGGCTACGGGCCCTGCCAGGGCGACTGCGCGCCGGGCGACCCGAACGCGAACCCCGGGGCCGTCGAGGCCTGCAACGGGGAGGACGACGACTGCGACGGCTCGGTGCCCCTGGACGAGAGCCTCGACAGCGACGGCGACGGGGTGACGGACTGCGACGACTGCGCGCCCCACGACCCGGCCACGAACCCCGGGGCGGGCGATCCCCTGCCGCCCCCCACCCCGGAGACGTGCGTCGCCTTCACGGGCGGCCCGATCGCGACCGACTCGGCGGCGCGGGTCCCGGGCACGACCTCCGGGGAGCGGATGGGGGACGTGTTGGGCTCCCTCGGCGACGTCGACGGGGACGGCGTGGACGACTTCGCGGTGGCCGCGCCCCTGTACGAAGGCGCGCTCGGCGGCTCGGAGGGGCGGCTGCTCGTGATCAGCGGGGCGGACGCGCTGCTCGGAGGCGCCGTGGACCCCCTCACGACGATCGGCGCCGACGCCCTCGGAGACCGGGTCGGCTCGTCCGTCGCCGCCCTCGGGGACCTGGACGGGGACGGCCGGGGCGACTTCGCGGTGGGCGCGACCGGCGTCGACGGACCCGGCGGCTCCAACGCGGGCGCGGTGGGCGTCTTCTTCGGCTCGGGCATCGCCCGGGGGGTGCCGCTGACGCTCTCCGACGCCGACCTGCTGCTCGACGGCGAGGTCACCCTCGACGCGTTCGGCACGGCGATGGCCACGGCGGGCGACGTCGATCACGACGGCCTGACCGACCTCGTCGTGGGGGCCCCCGGCTACGACCCGGGCGGCCTGGTCAACGGCGGCAAGGTCTACGTATTCCGGGGCGCCCGCATCCTGTCCGGGGCGATCCTCGACGCGGGCGACGCGACGATCTCGTTCCTGGGCGCCGAAGCGGGGGACAGCCTCGGCGACTCGGTCTCGGGCGCGGGTGACGTGGACGGTGACGGCTGCGACGACGTCGTCGCGGGCGCGGAGTGGGCCGGATCGTCCCCCCGGGACGCGGGACGCGCCTACGTCTGGTCGGGCGGGGACGTGCGGGGCGGGGGCGAGTTCGCGGTGAGCGACGCCCTCGCGTCGCTGGAGGGGGCGGCGTCCTTCGATCGGGCGGGCTCGGTGGTCGCGTCCGCCGGAGACGTGGACGGCGACGGCCTCGGGGACGTGCTCGTCGCGTCCAGCCAGAGCGCGTCCAACGGCACCCAGGCGGGCAGCGTGTACCTGCTGCTGGGCTCCTCCCTGAGCGCGGGCGGCGCGATCGGGGCGGGCGACGCGGACGCCCGGTTCATCGGCCCCAACAGCTACGCGCGGCTCGGGCTCTCGGCCGCGAACGCGGGCGACGTGGACGGCGACGGGCGCGACGACATCCTGCTCGGGGGCGAGCTGAGCGCGAGCGAGGCGGGGATGGCGACCGTCGTCCTGGGCTGCGAAGCGGTGGCGGGCGGAGTCCTCACCCTGAGCGCGGGGGTGTCCTCCTGGAGCGGCGCCGAGTCGGGCGAGCTGCTGGGCTCCGCCGTCGCGGGGCTCGGCGACCTCGACGGAGACGGCCTCGACGATCTGCTCGTGGGCAGCCGCGGGTGGGACGACGGCGCGTCCGCGGTCGGCCGGGCGGACGTCCTGCTGAGCCCCTACGCCGCGCCCTGACCCGACCCCTCAGGGGGCGTTGCCGGGTCCTCCGGGGTCCTCGTCGGGATCGTCGTCGTCGGGATCGTCGTCGTCGCCGTCGTCGTCGCCCTGCGGGGCTTCGAGGGTGAGCGGCCAGCGGTACTCGCGCCCCCCCACCAGGTACAGGTTCGGCGCACCCGGCTCCGCCTCGGTCCAGCGGGGCAGGTAGCGGCGGATCCAGGCCGCGCCGGGGAGCCCGGTGGGCATGGCCTCCCAGTCGTCCTCGGAGAAGGTGAACGAGCCGTCGTCCGGGGTCTCGCACACCACCTGGTACTCGAGGCCGGCCTGCTCGTCCACGAAGTACATCGCGATCTCGACGATCTCGGCGTCCCCCGGGGTCCACTCGAACTCGAGGTCGTCGGGCTCGGTGGCGACGATCCGCTCCCCGCCCCGGGGCAACGACGGGGACTCCATGCGGTACTCGGGGTGCATGTACATCACCCGGGAGGCCTCGCCCTCGAGCATCTGGGTGCCGCCCGCCCACTCGAGGGACAGCGGCACCTCGTCGGGGATCTCCGGGGGCGCGCCGGTCTCGCCGTTGGCCCAGTAGTAGGGCCACTCGGGGTTGTCCCAGCGCGGCATCTCCATGTCCCAGGGGCCGTTGGACTCGAAGAACCGGACCCACGGGCCCGCGTCCACCGGCAGGGCGCCCGGGCCGCGCGGGCCGTTGACGGCGAAGCCGCCCTGCCCCGGGGCGTCGGGGGTCGTCACCTCGCAGCCGGGCCCGCGGAAGCCCTCCAGCTCCTCGTAGAAGTAGCCCCACCCGCCCGAGTAGTGCTGGCCCGAGACCTCGCCCGTGATGAGGACGAAGTAGCCGATGTAGTCGGAGTAGTCGGCCTCGGAGGCGTCGTCGTCGTCCAGAGCGTCGTCGTCGTCCACGGCGTCGTCGTCGTCCGATGCGGCGTCGTCGTCGTCGGCCGCGGGGGCGGTCGTATCGATGACCAGGGTGCCGCGACAGCCGAACACCCCGAGCAGGATCAGAGCGGGGACAAGGACGACGAGCGAGCGAGACATCGACACCTCCAGCGGCGGAAGCCTACGGCTCCCGTCGACGTTCGGACCGGGCATTCGCGACCATGGTCGCGCGATCGACGGCGCCCCGGCCTAGAAGTCGATCATCCCCAGCTCGAGGTGGACGGCCCGGAGGAGGTTGAGGTTCTCCCGGTGGAGGGAGAGCTCGAGCCGCAGCGCGGCGACGTTCGCCTCCAGCTCGGCGATCTCTTCGGCGTCGGCGGTCGGGTCGAGCAGCTCGATCGCGGCGAGGGCGTGGTCGATGAGGCTCACGAGGCGGTTCGCGCGACCGACCATGCGGGCGGCGATCCCCGTCTCCACCGCGTCCTCGCCCTCACCCTCGATGTAGGACGCCGCCTCGTAGGTCAGGCCCGTGTCGGGATCGTTGTGGGCGACGACCGGCCGCGTCGTCTCGATCTCGTCGCCGCTGCCGTCCAGCCAGATGCGCGTCGAGTTGATCAGGGAGCTGTCGAACGTATCCGGCAGCAGCGTGAGCGCGAGCACGATCGTGTGCAGCTGCAGGGTGAAGTCCGCGGCGGGGTTGATCGGGACCGCCAGCGGCGGGAGGGCGCGATCCGGATCGGCGTAGTCGGGGAAGTAGACGTCGCCGTCGAGCTCGTAGGGCGCGAACGCCGGCCGCTCGCCCGTGATGAGCGACCCCACGAGGTCCTCGAGCTGGGGGCCGAAGTCGAGCGCGTAGTTCACGCGGTATCGGCGCAGATCCGATGACTGGTCCTGCCCCAGGAAGTAGGTCGTGGGATCGAAGAGCGCCTCGAGCGCGAGGATCTTCTCGCCCATGAAGCCGAGACGCTGGATGGCGTCGTCCCAGAAGTAGCCCTCGTCGAAGTCCCAGGCCGTGGAGAGGAAGCGACCGTCGGCGAGCCCCACGAGCTCCGTGCCCGAGAACGACTCCTGCCAGGCCTCCGTGCCCTCGGGGTCCTCGACCTTCGAGTACGTGCCCGGGATCGGACGCGCGAGGTTGCGCGCGAACACGTTGAAGGTCTCGCGCGCGCCCATCGTGAGGACACGGTAGGCCTCGTCCGAGTCGTAGTAGGCCGCGTAGTCCTCCTCGCTGAGGTACGAGGCGTTGAACTGCGCGTCCAGGACCCACCACTGGTTGAAGTTGATCATCGGGTCGAAGAAGGCGTCCCAGATCCACCAGGTGTGCCCGTCGCCGTTGAAGAACTGCGCGTCGCGCGAGAAGTTGTGGAGGATGTAGTTCCGCTCGTAGCGACCCACGAGGTCGAGCGGGATCTCGTACAGGTCGGCGCCCTCGTCGAAGTACAGGCAGTCGATGTCGGAGCCGACGAACTCGTCGCTGCAGAACTTGTAGGGGACGACCGGCCACCAGAAGAAGCCGTCGTCGTTCCACACCATGTAGTCGTGGTTGCTGCCCCAGAAGCCCGAGATGTCCCACTCGTCCGACAGCAGCCGCTGGGGCACGTCGAGGCGATCGTCCAGGGAGCCGAGCACGTCCGGGTACTCGGTGTAGTGGAACGGCCGGGGCTCGCCGTCCTCGCAGTCGTAGAGGAGCGGGACGGACTCGCCCCACAGCTGCGACTGGTACAGGTCGTTGATGAGGCAGCCGTTCGTATCCGCGAGCTCGTCGCCGTAGAAGACCTCCATCAGGCGCCCGTAGCCGTACTTGATCGCCGCGCGGTCGTAGGGCTTGACGCCCTCGTGGTCGGAGTTGAAGCGGCTGAGGTAGTCCATCACGGACGACGTCTGGTACTGGCGGATCCCGGCCGCGATCTCCTCGGGCGTCTCCGGGTCCAGGTAGCGGACGGCGCGGTCGCCGTCGTCTCGGAGCTCCCAGTACGACGGGCCGTAGTTGAGGGGGTCGGCGCTGCCCTTGAGGTTGTGGCGCAGGCCGAAGGTGTGGCCCATCTCGTGGGCCACCGTTCCCTTGTAGACGCCCGCGAGGATGTCCCAGGCGATCTCCTCGGGGTCGACGCCCGCGTACTCGGCGGCGTACCCCACCAGCGACGGGTCCGCGTACTCGCGATGGTACACGCACCGCTCGGCGTTGCGCTCCATGCGCTTCTTGGACGCGAACCGGCGGCGCTGATCCCGCACGTGCCGGAGCGGCGAGGCGGCCTCCATCATCGCCTCGTTGATGGCGTCGCCCGGCCGACGACCGGCGAGGATCACGGCCTCGTCGTCCACCAGCATCGACTCGATCGGGGTACCGATGAGCGCATCGAGGCGCTCCTGGGACCGGTCGCGCGAGGCGGCGGTGGGCGCGAAGTCCACCAGCAGCTCCTGCACGGCCCGCTTGGCGCGCGCGGCCCCCGCGGACGTCCGCTCCATCCCCTCGTACCGGGGGATCGCGGCCCGGTGGCGCAGCTGCACGTCGTCGGCGAGATCGGCCACCTCGTCCGGCGTGAGCGGGGTCTTGCCCAGCAGCTCGGCGTTGCGCTCTCCCACCCAGTCGGCGACGTGGTTGCCGACGATGAAGTCGTCCTCGTCGATCTCGCCGTTGAGGAGCTGGACGATGTCCCGGGACCGGGCCGCGTAGGACCGGATCGGCGCCTCGTAGATGATCGCCGCGGCCGACACCACCTCGCCCGTGATCGGATCGAGCTGCGCGGGGCCGAACCCGAAGGGGTTGCCGCGGCCCGGGTTCTCCACCGACCACACGAGGTTGTAGCGGAGGTCGCCGAGGCGGGGGGACAGGCCCTCGGGGCCGCACGCGGCGTGGTCGCCCGCCTCCACGGGGTTGTGGCACAGCACCACGATCTCGAGGTCCAGGTCGTCGGCGCCGGCGCACGCCGAGTCCTCACCGCCCGCGTCGAGGCACTCCCAGTACCGCAGCCCGTTGACCGTGTCCCGGAAGGGGACGTTCCACTGGTCCACGACCTCGGCGATCGCGTCGTACAGGCGCTCGTCGAGCCCGGGGGACACGTGGTACGCGATGTTCCGCACGCCGCGCTCGCGGAACGGCGTGGTGCACTCGCCCTCCAGCGTGTCGCACCGGGAGCCGACGACGTCCGAGCAGCTGTCCGACGCGCCCTCCTCGGGGGCCTCGCACGCGCGGCCGTCGTGGGAGTTCGTCCACAGGTTCCAGGTGCCCTGCAGCCGCCGACGGCCCGTGTTGGTCGTCTCGTAGTCCTCGTCGTAGGTCCAGCGCTGCACGTCGAAGTACCCGAACAGCTCCATGTCCGTGCCCGACCAGCGGATGGCCTCGTAGTCGCGGTCTTCGATCCTGAGGAAGCTGTTGCGCACCACCACCTCGGCGGCCGTGCAGTCGTCGAAGTGATAGAAGAACCAGCACAGGGGCATGGCGCCGTCTTCGGGCCAGTTGGGGTCGACCTCGCTGATGGGCTCGGCCAGGAACGCCGACGTGATCTCCAGGTAGTCCTCGCTCACGATCGGCGCGTTGCCCGACGTGCTGTCGGTGACCGCCCAGCTCATCGGCTCGAGGGCGACGGACTCCTGGGCGTAGAAGTTCCAGTTCGTGATGACGTTGCTGGTCCAGTCGACGCGCATGTACTCGCGCTCGTGCCACAGCCGGTCGCTGCTGTTCTCCACGAGCACGTTGCCCTCTTCGCCCGTCGTCGGGTTGTAGTCCCGGCGGATGTCGAAGTGCGACTCGATGGGCCAGGCGGCCACCGGCGAGCCCTCGTACTCCCCGTCGGGCGCCACGTCCGGGTCCGAGCCCTCGATGCGCTGGTAGGAACGCAGCGCGATGAGGAGGTTCTCTTCGATGCGCCAGCGGATGCGCTCGAGCTCGCCCTGGTCCCCGATGAAGGTGAACTCGGTCTCGTAGGGCGTGTCGATGACGGTGCGCTGGAAGTACCACTCCCCTTCGAACTGCGACTTCGCGATCGCGTTCTCCTGCACCTGGATGACGGGCTCGCGGGCCTCGGGGCACGCGGTCAGCGACACGGAAATCACGAGCGCGGCGAACGCCGGCGCGAAGGAACGAAGATGCATCAGGCCCTCCTGAGAAGTCCATCTTAGAGAAGTCGCGCGGGGGGAGGCGGGCCGGCGCGTACCGGATGGTCGTCGCGCTATCCTCGGCGCCGTGATCACGTCGCCCCTGACGGTCGAGCCGCTCCCCCCCGCGCCCACGGATTCGCTGCCCGGCGCGGTCGCCGTCGCGGGGCCGGAGCTGGCCTTCGGGCTGCGCAGCGGCGGGGTCCTCATCTACACCGACGGCACGCTCCGCCTCGCCGACGGGCGCCGCGTCCCGGACCTGTTCCCGGGCATCTGCCTCGGCGTCCAGATCGGGCGCACGGGGCTGATCCTGCTGGGGGAGGAGGCGGCCGGCGACTACGGCGAGCCCGCGCCGACCTCGCTGCTGTACCTGCCCACGCGCGACACCGACACCCACGTGCCCCCCTTCCGCATCCCCCTGGGGCGGGGATCCTGGTCGATGGTGCGCGGCAGCCGGTCCGACTCCGTGCTGGTCTACGACCGGTCCTCCGTGACCGCCCGGGGCGCGATGGCGATCCGCGCGTCCACCGGCGAGCTGCTCTGGCAGACCGCGCACGGGACGGCGTTCCGGCGCATGCGCTGGGCGGGGCCGCGGGCCCTGGGGATGACCGACGCCGGGGAGCTCGTGGCCGTGCACGGCCGACGGGGCGAGATCGACGAGCGTCGCCGCCTCCCCCCGCCTCCGGAGGGGGGCCGCTGGACCGCCTGGACGGGCACCCTCGACGACCTGGTCCTCGCGGGGGCGACGCCGTCCCGGTTCGTCGTGGGCCGCGTGGTCGGCGCGGCCCTGCGCGACGTGCGGGAGGTGCTCGTGGCGGAGGCGATGCCGGACGATCCCGAGCTCCCGCCCGCGGTGGCCGACGTGGAGGATCTGGGCGACGGTCGGCGCCTGCTCATCCTCGGGGGCGACGGGCAGACCGCCCGCCCCGAGTCCACCGCGTGCGTCGCGGCCGTGGTCGACGACCGGGGCTGGTCCTTCGCCGAGCTCGACCACGCCCGGGCCTGCTGCGCGGTGCTCGAGTACGACGGCGGCTGGCTCGTCCAGTGCGGGCACAGCCTGCGCCTGGTGCGCGTGGGCTGACAACCCCGGTCAGTCGGCCTTCAGCTGGTCCGCGAACACGGCCGGATCGCTCGTCGGCAGCTTGCACGTGCCCCGCTCGCAGACGTACGCCGTGACCTCCCCGCCCCGGGCCCGCTTGCCCGCCACCAGGGGGACCACCTCGGCCAGCGCGTCGAGCCGCGACTCGTCGGTCACGACGAGGATCCGGTTGGGCAGGAACGTCCGCCGCAGCTCGGCGAGCAGGGGCCGAGCGGCGGCGTAGGCGTCGGTCCCGGCGGGGGCCACGAGGATGACCTCCCGCACGCGATCGGCGCGCCAGTCGAGGGCGACGAGCCCGTCCGACAGCGCCCGGGGCGCGCGCGTGAACATCCCCGACAGCGAGTGCACCGTCGCGTCGGCGCGCTCGCGGTAGGCGTCGTCGGTCGTGAACTCGGCGAGCCGCAGGAGATTCAGCAGCTGGATCGACGTCCCGGACGGTCGCGCGCCGTCCTGGGCCGGCTTCTCCCGCACCAGGAGCGCCTCGCCGTCGGCCGGGGTGCGGAAGTAGCCCCCGCCCTCGGCGTCCTCGAAGTGGGCCGCGAGCACGGCGTCCAGCTCGATGGCCGACTTCAGGCGCCCCGGATCGCCCGTCGCCTCGTAGAGGTCGAGCAGCCCGGCGATGAAGAAGGCGTAGTCGTCCAGGACCCCCTCGGCGCCGAAGACGTCGGCGTTCCAGCTGCGGAACAGGCGTCCGTCGGGGCGCCGCATCGTCCCGAGCACGAAGTCCGCCGCCCCGGCGGCGGCGGCCGCGCAGGCGGGCTCGGCGAGCACCAGCCCCCCCAGCGCGAAGGCCGACAACAAGAGGCCGTTCCAGCCCGCGAGGACCTTGTCGTCGCGCAGCGGGGGGGGGCGCTCGGACCGGGCGGCGTAGAGCTTCGCGCGGGCGGCGTCGAGCGTGCGGCCCAGGTCCTCGGCGGTGGTCCCGAGGCCCGCGGCCGTCTCCGCGAGGGCGCGCACCGGGTGCAGGATGTTCCGCCCCTCGAAGTTGCCCTTCGGCGTGACGCCGTAGTGGGACGACACCGCCGCCGCCACGTCGTCGCCGAGGACGGCCGCCAGCTCGGTCGGCGTCCACGTGAAGAACCAGCCCTCCTCCCGGTGGCCGTCGGGCGTGGGCGAGTCCGCGTCCGTGGCGGAGTAGAAGCCGCCCCCGGGCGCGGTCATCTCGCGCTGGACGTAGCCGAGCACGTCGCGGGCCACCGCTGCGAACCCCGCGTCGCCGGTGACCTGGAAGCCCTCGAGGTACGCGGGCACGAGCAGCCCCTGGTCGTAGAGCATCTTCTCGAAGTGGGGCACGAGCCACAGGGGGTCCACCGAGTACCGGTGGAAGCCGCCGCCCACGTGGTCGTACATGCCGCCGTCGGCCATCTTGCGCAGGGTCAGCTCCGCCATCTCGAGCAGCGAGGCCTCCCCCGTCCGCCGATGGCGACGCAGCAGCCACCGGATCGGCAGGCTGGACGGGAACTTGTTGCCCCGGTTGCCGAGGCCCCCGTGCTTGGGGTCGAAGCTGGTCCGGTAGGCGCGGATCGCGGTCTCCGCCGCGGCCTCCACGTCCACGTCCCCCACCGCCGCCGGGGGCGCCGACATCTGGCGGATCCGCTCGGCCAGCTGCTCCCCCGCGGCGGCGACGCGCTCCGGGTTGGTGTCGTAGTGGTCGCGCAGCGCGTGGAGCAGCGTGAGGAACCCGGTGCGGGTCCCCCGGTCGCCGTCGCGGGGCGGGAAGTAGGTGCCCCCGTAGAAGGGTCGCCGGTCGGGAGCGAGCCACGTGGACATGGGCCACCCGCCGCGCCCGGTGAGGGCCTGCACCGCGGACATGTACACCGAGTCCACGTCCGGCCGCTCCTCCCGGTCGACCTTGATCGCCACGTACTTGCGGTTGAGCACCTCGGCGATCTCGAGGTCCTCGAACGACTCCTCCTCCATCACGTGGCACCAGTGACAGGTCGAGTACCCGATCGACAGGAACACCGGCCGCCCCAGCCGCTTCGCCTTCTCGAAGGCCTCGTCGCCCCAGGGGTGCCAGTCGACGGGGTTGTGCGCGTGCTGCTGCAGGTACGGGCTCGACTCGAGCGCGAGGCGGTTGGTGAACAGCGGGCGGCCGCGACCGTCGACGTGCCGGGTGCGCGGGCGCCACTCGGGGGGCTTGCCCGCGATGCGCTCGGCGAGGCGGAGGCGGAGGGGGTCGTCCGGCGACTCGGCGCCCGGGAGGGGATGGAAGACGACATCGTTCACGAGGACGGCTCCGTCGGGGAGGGGTTCGGGAGTGGGGGGCTGGGCGGGCGCTCCCGCGGCGCAAGCCAGACCGAGGACGAGCAGGGCGGCGATTCGCGGGAGCACCGCGCCATCCTACGGGGCGTGCCCGGTCGGCCGGTGCCCGCCGCCGCTAAACTGCGCCGATGCTCGCCCGCACCGCGCTGTGGATCGCCGTCGCCGCGCTCGTCGCTCCCGGAACGGCGGGCGCCGCGTCCGGGGACACCGACGCCTTCGGCTACACGGCGCGCAGCAGCACGGACGGCGGGTCGCCGTACTCCTACACGTCGGTCACCAGCGGCACGTACCGGGCCCTGCTCGATGAAGACTTCCGCACCGTCCAGCTCCCGTTCCCGTTCACCTTCTACGGGACCAGCCACGGCTCGGTGGACATCCACAGCAACGGCGCGCTGACGTTCGGCGCGAGCGGGTTCCTGCCCTGGGACCGCGAGTGCGGCGGGCTCCTGTCCCTCAGCCCTCGGATCTGGGTCTGGTACGACGACCTCGACCCCACCGACATCCCCCTCGTCACGCCGCTGCCGGGGGTGTACAGCAGCGTCGTCGGCGAAGCCCCGGACCGCGTGTTCGTCGTGGAGTGGTTCCAGATCCCGCTGTACGAGGTCGCCGACCCGCTCAGCTTCGAGGTGAAGCTGTTCGAGACGGACGGTCGCGTGGAGCTGCACTTCGCCGACACCCAGACCAGCGACGGTTCGCGCAACGGCGGCGCGACGGCGGCGGTGGGCATCTCCAACGCGGACAGCGACCCCCTGCTCTTCTCCTGCGATCAGGCGGTCCTCTCCGCGGGCTTCGCGGTCACCTTCTATCCGCCCTGCGACGACGTCGACGGCGACGGGTTCTGCCCCGGCCCCGCGCCCGATCCCGAGGACCGGGACTGCGACGACACCGACCGCCACGTGCACCCCGGCGCGGAGGAGCGCTGCAACGCGATCGACGACGACTGCGACGGCGACGTGCCCGACGACGAGCGGGACGGCGACGGCGACGACGAGGCCCCCTGCGCGGGCGACTGCGACGACGAAGAGGCCACCGTCCACTCCGGCGCCGAGGAGGTGTGCAACGAGGTCGACGACGACTGCGACGGCGAGGCCGACGAGGACCTCGACTGCGACCCCGTCGACGACGACGACGCGGCCGACGACGACACCACCGACGACGACGACGCAGCCGGGGGGATCCCCTACGGCTGCCTCGTGCGCTGCTCGGGAGCGGGGCCCGTCGCCCCGCCCGGCGCCCTCGCGGCCCTTGCAGTGATCCTGTGGACCGGCCGACGGCGGCGCGACCGGGCCGATCCGGTGCCTTGACGGGGACCGCCGGGCCACGCAGTCTCACTCGGATCCTTTGGAGTCTTCGATGTCGATCTATCGCCTGACCCTGACCGTCGCCCTCGGCCTCTTCGCCATGGTGGCCTGCAACGACCGGCGCGGCAGCGGCGGGACCCCCGGCGACGACGACGACGACAGCGCCCCCGTGGACGACGACGACGCGGTCGACGACGACGACGCCACCGGCGACGACGACGACGCCACCGACGACGACGACGCGGTCCCCGGCGACGCGCTCGTCTTCAACCAGCTCCCCGTGGGCCTCGACATCCCCGCCCTGAGCGCCTTCTTCGTGTACGAGGTCGGCGAGCAGGTGGTGAAGCAGGTCGTGGCGGGCGAAGGCGTCAGCTGCGCGGACTTCCAGGCGTGGTCCGTCGAGCTCGAGGAGCTCATCGCGCTGAACCTCGATCCGGAGCTGTTCAACCAGAGCCGCGACAGCCTGTTCAAGGACTACTTCGAGCCGGGCTGGCACGGCTCCTTCGACGTGACCACGGCGGGTCCGCTGGTGCCGGGTCCGGTGAACAGCGCGAACATGCAGCTGAACGAGTACTTCGACATCGGGGCGGGCTCCGCGCCCTACCAGGTGGCCGATCAGCTCCAGTCGGGGACCATCATCTCCGGGGCGATCGACGGGGTGGGCAGCACGGTCGAGGGCTGGGCCCAGCTGCAGGGCAACTGGTACGACTCGACGATCGGGTCCAACCAGAGCCTCACCTTCTTCATCTCGTTCAACCTCCCCGTCTGCAACATCTGACGCGACGGTGGGTCTCGCCGAGCTGGAGCGCCGCGGGCTGATCGCGCCGGGCGAGCTCCCCGCCGTGCGCCGGGTGGCCGAGCGGTACGCCGTGGCCGCGACCCCGCACGTGCTCGATCTCATCGACCCGGCCGACCCCGCCGACCCCATCGCCGCCCAGTACGTCCCCCGCGGGGCGGAGCTCGTCGTCCGGCCCGAGGAGCTCGCGGACCCCATCGGCGACGGAGCGCACTCCCCCGTGGAGGGCATCGTCCACCGCCACCCGGATCGGGTCCTCCTCAAGCCGCTGCTCGTATGCCCCGTCTACTGCCGGTTCTGCTTCCGCCGCGAGGTGGTGGGCCCGGGCGGGGGCTCGCTCTCGGACGACCAGCTGGAGGCGGCGCTGGACTACGTCCGCGGCCGCCCGGGGATCCGCGAGGTCATCCTCACCGGCGGGGACCCGCTCGTGCTCTCCCCGCGGCGGCTCCGGGGGCTGGTCTCGGCCCTGTCGGCCATCGACCACGTGGACACGCTGCGGGTCCACACCCGCGTGCCCGTGGCGGCCCCCGACCGGGTCACGGACGAGCTCGTCGCGGCCCTGGGCGGCGCCACCCCCACGTGGATCGTGCTGCACGCGAACCACGCCCGGGAGCTCACCGACGCGGCCGCGGCGGCGTGCGCGCGGATCGTCGACGCCGGGCTGCCGATGCTCTCCCAGTCCGTGCTGCTGCGGGGCGTGAACGACGACGCCGAGGTCCTCGAAGCGCTGCTCCGGGCCCTCGTCCGGGCGCGGATCAAGCCCTACTACCTGCACCACCCGGACCTCGCCCGGGGCACGGGTCACTTCCGCGTGGGCGTGGAGCGCGGGCGGGCGCTGATGGCGGAGCTGCGAGGCCGGATCTCGGGCCTGTGCATGCCCACGTACGTGCTCGATCTGCCCGGGGGCCGCGGGAAGGTCCCGCTCGAGGACGCCTACTCGACGACCGCCGCGCCCTGGTCTTCGATGAGCGTGTAGGTCACGCGGACGCGCGTGAGCGGGTCCGGGATGTGCTCGATCGGGAACGTCACCGAGTTGGCGACCTTGTCGTAGGCCCACGTGCCGTCCTCGGCCTCCACGTCGTCGAGCCACACCTGCAGGGTGCTCTCGTCGGGCACGCGACGGAGGTAGAAGGAGCGCTTGAGGCCCGCGGCCTCGAGGCCCAGCTCCACGAGGAAGTCGGCCCAGTCGGTCGAGCAGATCGACCAGAAGTTGCCGCCCATGGCGTCGATGACCTCGTGATAGGCCTCGCCGTACTGACCCTCGTTGTCGAGGACGCTGCAGCCGTTGGGCTCGTCGCCGACGATGCCCGTGAAGATGATCTGGTCCTGCCAGGTCCAGGGCCGCAGACCCTGGAGCCACGGGATGTACTCGTCCGGGCCGATCCCGTCGCAGTCGGGGCCGAGCCCGAACGGGGGCACGAAGCTGCCGCTGTCGTCCTCGTCCGTGACGATGATGACCGACAGGAGGGCGTCGGGCCGGGTGAACCCGTCGTTCCAGCCGCCCTGGCCGGCGCGGGCGTTGAGCGCGGTGAACGAGGCCTGCAGCCCCATCTCGCAGCTGCCGCTGCCGCCGGACCCCAGGCGAGCCATCTCGTTGAACGTGCCCACGGGATCGGGCGTATCCCGGGAGATCCAGCGGACCCCGTTCTTCTCCACGAGGCGGCCCTGCTCGGAGTCGCTCATGCTGCTGAGATCGCCGTCCACGACGCCGATGTGATAGTCGACGGTCGAGCCGATGAAGTTGCTGATGAAGCCGTCGAAGTTGGTGGCCAGCTCGTCCTGCTCGCCCTCCATGGAGCACGAGCTGTCCACCACGAAGAGGATGTCCGACTGGGCGACGGTGCGCTGCTGGTACGCGTCCTCCCACTCCGTGGGGCCGAGCGCGTCGGGCTGCTCGAAGAACGCCGGCTCTTCGTAGATCTGCCGCAGCTCGTTGTCCGAACAGGCGACCAGGGCGGTGGCCGCGAGGAGGAGCGAGAGGGTGCGTGCGTTCATGCGGGAGCCCTAGTTTGAGATGTCGATCGAGCCGCCGATGTTCTGTTCGCCGATCGCGTTCACGAGGCCCTGCGCCTGCTCGTTGGTGAGCTGCTGGTTGTTCGTGACCTGGAAGTTGCCGCCCACGGTCGCCAGGCCGTGCAGCCCGAGCAGGGTGTTGAGGCTGTCGTTGTTGTCGATGATCAGGTCCGCGGCGATGCTGGTCATGCCCGCCAAGCCGTTCACGTCGACGATCTGCTCGGCGTTTCGCAGCCGCATCGTGCCCCCGACGGTGGCCACCTGGGACAGGGGCAGCGTGGTGTCGAGGAAGTCCTCGATGATGAGGTCGCCCACCACCGACCGGAGGTTGTTCAGGCCCGTGATCTCGCTGCTCGCCCCGAACCCCCGGATCTCGAGCTTGCCCTGGATGACGGACACGCCCGCGAACGCCGAATAGGCCATCGAGTTGCCGCCCTGCACGTAGAGCCCCACGGGCAGGTTGGCGATCTGGGGGAAGCCCGCGAACGAGATCAGGTTCGGGTTGTTCGCGATCCGGATCTCGTACCCGGTGCTCCCGATCGGGATCTCCGTGGCGATCTGCGCGAGCTCGTTGAACCCGGCGACCGCGTTCAGCCCCGCGTTGTTCGTGATCTCGATGATCCCGCCCAACGTCTGCAGGCTCGGCGGCCCCGAGAAGTTGTTCAGCACCTCGTTGTTGTCGAGGATCAGGTCGCCGCCGATGCTCGTGACGCCGAGCAGGCCCGTGGTGTCCGCGAGCTGGCTGTTGCTCACGATGATCATGCCCTCGCCGACCACCTCGAGGTTGTTCAGGCCGGTGAGGCTCTGCAGGGAGTGGTTCTGTTCGACGCGGAGCTCACCGCCGACCGTGCCCAGCGCGGCGAGGTTGGAGATGTTGGCGAGCGCGAAGTTCCGCTCCAGCCGCAGGGACCCCCCGATGTACTCCAGCCCCTGGAGGCCGTCGAGCGTGACCAGCGACTGGTTCTCGAAGAGCCACACGAAGCCGCTGACGCCGCACAG
This sequence comes from uncultured Rickettsiales bacterium, assembly GCA_964512225.1. Lineage (GTDB taxonomy): Bacteria > Myxococcota_A > UBA796 > UBA9615 > UBA9615 > CAZEKB01. Next base: position 53,854 of record CAZEKB010000030.1, read on the forward strand.
GCAGTCGAGGCCCTCGAGCGTGGTGAGGTTGAGTCCGCTGATCCCGAGGTTGCCGTCGACGGCGTCGTAGTCGGCGCAGAAGGCCTCGAAGTCGCTGGGCGAGCTCAAGGGTCCGAAAGCCAGCTCGCCGCGGAAGACACGGTCGCCATCGAGGCAGCTGCCCGTGCCGTCGTCGTCGTCCGTCGCGTCGTCATCGTCCGTACCGTCGTCGTCGTCGACCGCATCGTCGTCGTCCGAGCCGCGACCGTCCGTCGGGCAGCCCGTGAGGAGAACCACGAGGGCGCCCGAACCGAACAGGGCAGCAAAGCGCAACAAACCGCGAATCATGAACAAACTCCGGAGCACATTCGGCGGACCCTACCAACGGCCTCGCGGTGGGCCAAGGCGCCATCCGCTCCCGGGCCATCGGCGGCCCGACGGGTCAGATCGTCGAATACCCCTGGGGGTGCGACGTGCGCCACGCCCAGGCGGAGGCGATCATGTCTTCGAGGCTGAACCGGGACGACCAACCGAGGTCCTCGCGGGCGCGCGTCGTGTCTGCCCAAACGGCGGCGGGATCGCCCGGACGCCGCGGGCCCTCCACGGCGGGGATGTCGATCCCGGTGACCCGCCGGGCCACGTCCACCACCTCGCGGACGCTCGTCCCCTTCCCCGTCCCGACGTTGCAGACGAACATCCCGCTCGGCGACTTCGCCGTGTACTCGAGCGCGGTCGCGTGGACCTCGGCGAGGTCGGAGATGTGCACGTAGTCGCGGATCGCGGTGCCGTCCGGCGTGGGGTAGTCCGTCCCGGCGATCACCACCGGGCCCTTGCGACCCGCGGCCGCCTCCAATACGAGGGGGACGAGGTTCTCGAGCCGCCGCGCGTGCTCCCCGAGCTTCGCCGACGGGTGGGCGCCCACGGGGTTGAAGTACCGCAGCGCGGTCACCGACCAGCCGCCCTTCGCGACGAACTCCGACAGCAGCTCCTCGCACAGGATCTTCGTGCGCCCGTACGGGCTCTCGGGCCGCAGCGGGGCGTCCTCGTCGATCGGCGAGTGGTCCGGCGTGCCGTAGACGGACGCGGACGACGAGTAGACGAGCCGCCGCACCCCGGCCGCGCGCATCGCCTCGCACAGCGTGGCCGTGCCCCCCACGTTCACCCGCCAGTAGGCCTCGGGGCGGGCCACGGAGTCGGGCACGGACTTGAGCGCCGCGAAGTGCGCGACGGCGTCGAACCGCCGCCGGCTCAGGACGTTGTGGAGGAGCCGGAGGTCGCCGACGTCCCCGACGACGAGCTCGACGTCCCGACCTCCGAGCCGCGCGGCGGCGTGCACGGCCCCCGGGTGCCCGTTGCTGAGGTCGTCGATGACGACGGCGTCCCAGCCCTGCTGGAGGAAGGCCACCACGCAGTGCGACCCGATGTAACCCGCGCCGCCGGTGACGAGAACGCGGGGTCGAAGAACGTCCGGCATGGTCGGGGGTGTATCAACGCGGCTCGTCGAAGTCGAGCGGCGCCACCGCCGCCGCCGCGACGAACCGATGAGGATCGGGCGCGCCCGTGAGCCGGCTCCGGAGCGAGCGCGCCCACTCCCGGGGCCGCTCGGTGCGGTAGTAGTCGCGCACCCCCGGGGCGTCCACCCGCTCGCCCCCGTCGCGCCGCTCCGCCCACCAGCCGCGCACGAGGCCGCGACCCTCGGCGACGCGTCCGCCCGCGGACATGCCCGCGGCCCGGAGCAGTACCTGCCACCCCGGCTGGTGGATGTTCCAGGCCCGCCGTCCGCGGCTCTCGGCTCCGGAGACGTCGCCTCGCGCATCCGTGGGGCGGGTGCTGTAGGCGACGACGCGCTCGAACAGCGCCGTCTTCCAGCCCTGCACGCGGGCCCCCGCGGTCATGACGGAGTCGGGCGCCCGCGCGTGGCGGACGCCCCCGACCGCGCGGAAGCACTCCCCTCGCGCGAGGCGGAGGCCGCCGCGCGGCAGATCGATCCGCTGCCCCGACTCCAGGCGCCACGTGCCGTCGGGGTCCTGGGCGGCGAGGGCGCCGGAGACGATGCCCAGCTCCGGGTCGCTCTCCAGGGCGGCGCGCAGGGCGGACCAGTACGTGGGGCCCACCCGGATGTCGGCGTCGAGGATCCCGGCGTAGTCGGCCTGCGCGACCGCGTCGGCGGCGGCCGCGTAGCCCGCCGCGACGACGTCCGCGTAGTGGAACCCCATGTACCCGGCGCGACCCTCCAACCGCACGACATCGAGGCAGTCGAGGTCCGCCCCGTGGGTCCGGAAGAGGTCGCCCGTGCCGTCGGTGGAGCCGTCGTCCACGACGACCCAGCGGTCGGGGCGCCACCGCGAGCGTCGGACGCACGCGACGAGGCCCGCGACGTTGTCGGCCTCGTCGCGCGCCGGGGTCACCAGCACGAACATCGGGGGGTCAGGTCTCGAGGCGGTAGATGAAGGCGCAGGGGAGCTGCACGGTGCGCTTGCCGCCGCCGGGGGCGGGGGCGTCGACGAGCAGCGGGCGCCAGGCCATCGCCCAGGAGCCGTCGGCGCGCTCCTTGATGGCGGCGAGGTCGGCCTCGTCGTCGCCGGTGAGGTCGTGGCGGAACCAGTCGATCCGGCAGGTGAAGCACGTGCGGACGTCCGTGTCATCGGGGACGGTGTTGTCGGCGCCGCACCCGGGGCAGTGCACGTGCGGGATGCCCCAGTGGCGCGCGCGGGCGATGAAGCGGCGGGCGATGCGTCGAGGCCTCACGGGCTCACCTCCTCGCCGGACGGGGCCGCGACGCCCTTCTCGTTCCATCGACGTCGGGAGACGGCGGCCTTCTGGTCGGCGGTGCGCTGCAGGTTCTTCTCCTCGTGGCGACGCTTGCGGGCGGCCTCGAGGTCCCACCCCAGCGACAGCGCGATGAAGCGGCTGCCCACGGGCAGGCTCGAGGCGAGCTGCACGCTGCGGAAGCCCTCGGGCAGGCGGGCTCGGACGAAGTCGCCGAGATCCGAGTCCAGGTCGATCGAGATGACCATGCGGCCGCGCTCTCCGAGCCACCGCGGGAGCGCCTCGAGGACCGGCGCCACCCCCGCGAAGCCCCGGCCCGCGGCCTGCCCCGGACGCGCCGGGTCGGCGGGGTCCACCGGTCGCTGGGGAGCGTTCCACCAGATCTGGTCGAAGGACTCGTCCCCCACCACGTCGACCACGTCCCCCACGCGGAACTCGACCCGGTCCTCGAGGCACCCCGCCGCGACGTTGGCCCGCGCCGCGTCCACGGCCGCGGGGTCCACGTCCACCGCCACCACGTCGGCGCCCCGCGAGGCGGCGACGAGCGCGCCCAGGCCGCAGCCGGTGCCGAGGTCGAGGATGCGATGTCCCGGCGCCACCATGGGCCCCACCGTCCGGTAGAGGAAGCTCGAGCTCCCGTCGGCCTTCGGGTGGTGTACGCCCGGGGGGACTTCGAGGGGGTGACCGAGCACCTCCAGCCGGTCGTGGCGGCGCAGCCGTCGACCCCATAGAGCGCGGGTGAGACCGTGCCTCAGCGCGGCCCTGACGCGGCCTTGGAGGAGGGAGGCGAGCACGGCCGGATGGTAGCACCGGCCCCCCGGGATCGCTCCGGCCGCCCCACCGGGCCGATGCGGTGGGCTATCATCTTCAGCCCGCCCCCGGGGAGGCCTGCAGGGGAGAGCAGGGGGGGGCTGAAATCGAGGAGGACACTCCTCGTGGTATGGAGCGAGGAGCGTTCATGGCCGGCGAACAGCAACTCTGGGGTGCCCTGGTCAAGGGCTTGACGAAGAAGATCGAAGTCCCGAAGTTCGCGGGACCCCCGGGGTCGGCCCCCACCGCCCGAGCCCCCACCGCCCCCGCCGCCCCCGCGCGGCGCAGCCCCCCGGGCCGAGGCCGATCCGGCCGTCGCTCCTCCGACGCTGCCGCCGAGACCGGCACGTACGGCGCAGGCACGGGCACCTACGCGGCGGCGAGCATGGCCCAGGGCGGCGACGACCGCCCCTCCACCCCCGACGAAGCCGTCCGCGCCATCGCCGAGCACCTCGGGGACGTGCCCCGCTACACCGTGGACGAGTACCTCGATCGGCACGGCGGAGCCGACGGCCCGGTGGCCGCGCGCCTGACCGCGATGGGGCTGGTGCCCGAGGGGACGGGCGGAGGCCGCGACTTCTGGTGGCAGGCCATCCAGGCGCACGGCGTGCCGGTGCTCGTGCTCGGAGAGATCCTCCGGTCGGCTCCGGGCATCCCCCAGACGTCGGTGGACCGAGGGCCTCTGTTCGACTTCCTGCTCGAGAGCGAGGTCGCGGGCTACCGCGCCGTCAAGGAGGCGGGCCAGGTCTCCCTCCGCACCGCCACCCGCATCGTCGACGTGCTGGTGGAAGAGGGCGCGATCACCGAAGACGCGGGCGTGGACATCCTGTCTCGCTTCTACGGGATCAACGCGCTCCCCGAGGGCGGGAACTGGGACCCCGACCTCACGATGGCGTCGACCATCACGCCCGAGCTCTCGGGCGCGTTCCAGCTCCTCCCGCTGGTGGACGCCCAGCACACCGGCGGTCTCACCCTGCTCGTCGTATCCCACCCGGGCCCGATGGTCCTGGAGGCCGTCGCCCAGATGACCGGCCGCGACGTGGCGCTGTTCATCACCAGCCCGTCTCGCTTCGAGGAGGCCCGCGCCGACTGGACCACCCGCGCCGCCAAGGCCCGCACGGCCCGCGACCGCAAGGGCCGCGGCCGAGGCCGCAGGAAGAAGAAGGACGCCGGCTTCCGGCTCGACCAGGACCCGTTCGCGGGCATGACGAGCCCTCCCGAGGTCGCGCGGCTGCTCCTCGAGCGCGCCACCGGCATCAACGCCACGGACATCCACCTCGAGCCCCAGTCGGACGGCCTCCGCATCCGGTTCCGGCTCGACGGCATCCTCCACGAGGTCAGCCGCCTGCGCTCCGGGCTCGGCGAGGAGGTGCTCTCCCGCGTCAAGGTGATGGCCGACATGGACATCACCGAGCGGCGGAAGTCCCAGGACGGCCACATCCACCTCGAGCTGAACGGCGACCCCTACGACTTCCGCATCGGCACCGTCCCCACGTCGCGGGGCGAGCGGATGGCCATCCGCATCACCGCGGGCAGCAAGGAGGTGCCCACGCTGGACATGCTCGGGCTCGACGAGGCCGACGAGGAGATGATGCGGGACTTCACGCATCGCTCCCACGGCATCGTGCTCGCGTGCGGTCCGGTCGGCTCGGGCAAGACGACCACGCTGTACGCGTCGATCGGCGAGATCGACTCGTCCCAGAAGAACATCATGACGATCGAGGACCCGGTCGAGATCGAGCTGCCCGACGTCTCCCAGGTCCCCGTGAACTACAAGCTCGGGGTCGACTTCGGTCGCGGCCTCCGGTCCCTGCTCCGCCAGGACCCGAACATCATCCTCGTGGGCGAGGTCCGGGACGAAGAGACGGCCAAGGTCGCCATCCGCGCGTCCCTCACGGGCCTGCTCGTGTACTCGACGATCCACGCCAACTCGGCGCCGGGCGCGGTCACGACGCTCTACAACTTCAACATCCCGCCCTTCCTGCTCGCGAGCACGGTCGTCGGGGTGGTCGCCCAGCGCCTGATGCGGACGATCTGCCCCGCCTGCCGGGCCCCGTTCGAGCCCGACCCCGCCCTCGTGCAGCAGGCCGGCCTGCCCGCGCCCGGGAGCCCCATCGGGGGCGAAGAAGAAGAGGGCGAGAAGAAGAAGACCAAGGGCAAGAAGAAGAAGGTCCCCGTCGTCGAGTACTGGCACGGTCGGGGCTGCGATGCCTGCTACGGCACCGGCTACTCCGGGCGCGCGGGCATCTTCGAGATTCTCAACGCGACGCAGGCCATGCGGCTGGCGATCAGCGAGCGCGCCCCCGAGTCCGAGATCCGTCGCATGGCGGTCGAGGGCGGGATGCGCACACTCGCGGACGCCGGGCGCGCGAAGGTGCTCGAGGGTGTCACGACCGTCGAAGAGTTCATTCGCGTCCTGTATCAGTAGAAGCATTCCTGAGGAGGAGAAACGAAGATGGCCACCAACCAGCCCGCCACGACCGAGGCCGAAGCACCCGCAGAGAGCAGCGGCATGTTCCAGCGGACCATCCCCAAGCGGGAGGTCGCGGACTTCTGCCGACAGCTGGCGGTCCTGCTCGATGCCGGGATCCCCATGGTGCGAGCCCTCAAGATCCTCGGCCGACGACGGGGCAGCCCCCAGACGATGGCGATGGTCCAGGGCGTCACCTCGGACGTCGAGTCGGGCGCGGCCTTCTCCACGGCGCTGCGCACCCGCGGCCCGGGGCTGCCCGGTGTCGTGGTGCCCCTCGCCCGCGCGGGTGAGAAGGCGGGCGAGCTGAGCCGCAACCTCCGGCACCTGGCAGAGACGCTCGAGCACGACGTGGAGGTCGCCGACAAGGTCCGGGCGGCGCTGATCTTCCCGCTCTTCACGCTCGTCTTCACCGCCTTCGTGGTGGTGGCGATGCTCCTGTGGATCGCGCCGCTGTTCGCGCAGACGCTGGACCAGATCGACGGCATGAACATGGCCGACATGCCGTGGATCAGCCGCGTCGTGTTCAACCTGAGCGACGCGATGCAGTCGGGCACGGTCAAGGTGCTCCTGGTCGTCGTGTTCATCGGCGGCACGTTCCTGCTCTACCGCGCCGCGACCCACCGGTCGTACCTCCTCGACTTCATGAAGATCCGGCTGCCGATGCTCGGCTACATGGTCACGATGGGCGCCATGGCGCGCTTCGCCCAGACGCTCTCGGCGCTCCTGCGCACGGGCGTCCCGGTCCTGGAGAGCCTCCGCCTGTCCCGCGCGACGGTCGACAACATGGCCCTCGAGCAGGCGATCGTGGCCATGGAGACCAGCGTCGAGAACGGCGGCCGCATGAGCACGCCCCTGGAGGAGTTCTGGTACATCCCGGAGATGGCCCGCGACATGCTCGTCATCGGCGAGGAGTCCGGGAGCATGGCCGAGATGCTCGAGAACCTCGCGGACGTCTTCCGCGCCGAGGTCGACCGCCTCCAGCGGCGGCTGATCGCGCTGATTCAGCCCGTGATGACGATGGTGCTCGGCGTCGTGGTGCTCGGCGTCCTGATCTCGATGTTCCTGCCGTACATCACCGTCCTGACCGGCGGCACCTTCAACTAGCCGACTCGTCCCCCGCCTGCTCGAGGCGGATCGCCCGGATCGACGTCCAGGAGCTCGTCTCCTCGGCGTCGCGTTCCGCGTCGCCCACGTCCGCGTCCGTGAGGGCGGGCATCGTCAGGCTGATCGCGTCGGCGGGCTCCGTGGGGTCGTCGGCCGCGCCCGCGGGGAGCGGACGCCGACGGCTCTCCACCAGCTCGCCGTCGCGCACGAGGTGGGTGAACAGGTCGGGCTCGTCGTCGCGCCCGAACAGGTCGAAGTCGATCGCGCTCGCCGCCAGCGCCTGCAGCGTCTGCTCCCGGCCCTCCTCCAGGCGGCGCTCCAGCGCCGAGGCCGTGAAGTCGTAGGGACCCCACACGCTGAGCTCCGGGTCCTCGCTCGCCACGAGGTGCACGACCCCCACCGGAGCCGTGGGCGGCCCCTCCCCCGCCGACGTGCCGTCGGGTGCGCGCAGCGGGTCCGCGGTGCCCGACCAGGCCCGGGAGAAGAAGAGCTGCAGGGCCGCCTGCATCCGGCCCGCGTAGTCGATCTCGCCGCGCCGACCGACCGCGTCCAGGAACGTGCGGGGGGCTCGCCGCGACTGGGACCCGAGGTCGACCAGGAGCACCACCACCCGCCGGCCCCGCTGCCTGCGCAGGCACGTGTCGAGGACGTGCTGCAGGGGGGTCTCCGCCACGATGCCCCCGTCCCAATAGAGGCGGTCGTCGATGCGCACGGAGGGCGCCCCCGGCGGCGACGACGCGCTCGCCACCACGTGCTCGACGGTGACCGGGCCGGTGCGGTCGTCGAAGAACCGCAGCGAAGCCGCCTCGACGTCGACGGCCCCCACGCTCATCGCGGGCTCCCCGGCCCCCAGGCGATCGAAGTCGACGTGCTTGGCGAGCGTCGCGCGCAGCGGGTCCAGCGAGTACAGGCTCGTCGCGGCCGCGCTCCCGGGCGGCGCGAGCCCGAGCGGGGGGGGCCGGAGCTCGTAGAACCCGCGCCGCCCGAACGCGGACGCGCCCGTCATCGCCAGGCGGCCGAAGGTGGACCAGGGCGCGGGGAGCAGCCCGGGATCCAGCACGGAGCGGAACCCGAGCCACAGGGACCGGAGCTCGGCCTCGCGCGCTTCAGGAGGGTTGCCCGCGATGACGGCGGCGTTGAGGGCGCCCGACGAGACTCCGACCACCCAGTCCACGGGCACGTCGCGCTCCTGCAGCGCGGCGTACACCCCGGCCTGGTAAGCGGCGCGCGCGCCCCCGCCTTGGAGGACCAGCACGACGTACGGACGTTCGGTCAAGGACGCCTCCCCTCGCGGGGGACTCTAACTAATCGGACTTCTTCTTCGACGCGCGCTTCTTCTTGGCGCCGTGCGGCCCCTTGGGCTTGCCGTCGAGGATGTCGTCGCCCAGGGCCTTCTTGAGGACGTCCTCGATCGTGGCCATGGGGGAGAACTCGATGTCGAGCTCGACCTCGTCGCCGATCTCGAGGAGGTCCTTTTCGTTGCGCGTGGGCAGGAGCACCTTCTTGATGCCCGCCCGCGCCGCCGCGAGGACCTTCTCCTTGATGCCGCCGACCGGCAGGACCAGGCCGCGGAGGGTGGCCTCGCCCGTCATCGCGAGCTCGTGGTCCACCGGGCGTTCGGTGAGCAGCGACGTGATCGCGGTCACCATGGTCACGCCCGCGGACGGCCCGTCCTTGGGGATGGAGCCGGCCGGGATGTGGATGTGGATGTCCTTGCTGTGGAAGACGTCCTCGTCGATGCCCAGGGCGCCCACGTTGGTACGCACGAAGGACATGGCGGCCGTGGCCGACTCCTTCATGACGTCGCCCATCTGACCGGTGAGGATCATCGACCCCTTGCCCTTCATCATCGTGGCCTCGATGAAGAGGATGTCGCCCCCGACGGGGGTCCAGGCGAGGCCCGTGGCGACGCCCGACCGCGCCGTCCGCTCGGCGACCTCCTGGTAGAACTTGATGGGTCCGCGGATCTCTTCGACCTTCGCGCCGTCGATGATCGTGACGTCCTCGGCCTCTCCCGCGGCCACGTCCTTGGCCACCGCCCGGCACACCGCCGCGATCTCCCGCTTGAGCTGACGCACGCCCGCCTCGCGCGTGTATCCGGTGATGAGGGTGTTCACGCCCTCGTCCTTGAACTCGATCTGCTCGGGCTTGAGGCCGTGGTCCTCGATGTTCTCGGAGATCAGGTGACGTCGGGCGATCCGCAGCTTCTCCTCGGCGGTGTAGCCGGGGAGCTCCAGGACCTCCATGCGATCGCGCAGGGGACCGGGGATGGGGCCCATCTGGTTCGCGGTCGCGATGAACAGGACCTTGCTGAGGTCGAAGTCCACGTCGAGGTAGTGGTCCGAGAAGGTGTTGTTCTGCTCCGGGTCGAGCACCTCGAGGAGCGCGGAGCTGGGGTCGCCCCGGTAGTCGGCGCCGAGCTTGTCGATCTCGTCGAGGATGAAGACCGGGTTGTTGGTGCCGGCCTTGCGGATGCCCTTGATGACGCGGCCCGGCAGGGAGCCGATGTACGTGCGTCGGTGGCCGCGGATCTCGGCCTCGTCGCGCACACCGCCGAGGCTCATGCGGATGAACTTGCGGTCCATGCAGCGGGCGACGGACTTGCCCAGCGACGTCTTGCCCACGCCGGGGGGGCCGACCAGGCACAGGATCGGCCCCTTCATGTCGTTCTTCAGCTTGCGTACCGCGAGGTACTCGAGGATGCGCTTCTTGACCTTCTCGAGGCCGTAGTGGTCCTCGTTGAGGATGTCCTCGGCGGCCTTGATGTCGAGCGTGTCCTGGCTCGACTTGCTCCAAGGGAGCTCGGTCAGCCAGTCGAGGTACGTGCGCGAGACGGTGAACTCGGCCGCGCCGGGCGACATCCGCGACATGCGGCGCAGCTCCTTGAGCGCGACCTTCTCCACGTCCGCGGGCATCTTCGCCTTCTTGATGGCGCGCTTGAGCTCCTCGAACTCCTCCTGTCGCTCGTCGACCTCGCCCAGCTCCTTCTGGATGGCCTTCATCTGCTCGCGCAGGAAGTACTCCCGCTGGGCCTTGTCCATCTCCCCCTTCACCTCGGTCTGGATCTTGTTGCTCAGCTCCAGGACCTGGATCTCCTTGTTGAGGAGCGCGATGACCTTCTCCATGCGGTCGCGCACGTCCAGGGTCTCGAGCAGCTCCTGCTTCTCCTCTACGGAGACGGACAGGTTCGAGGCGACGATGTCGGACAGGATGGCGGGGTTGTCGATCGACTTGACGAGGAAGCTGGCCTCGCTCGGGATGTGGGGGCTCAGCTCGATGATCTTCTGGGCCTGCTCGCGCAGGTTGAGGAGGACGGCGTTGACCTCGAGGCCCTTGACCTCCTCTTCGTCCAGCATCTCCACGCGCGCCTTCAGGTACGGCTCGGTGTGGATGAACTCGAGGATGCGGATGCGGGAGAGCCCCTGGATGATGACGTTGAGCTTGTTGCCCGGCATCTTCACGGACTTCAGGATCTTGACCGCGGTGCCGACGGTGTGCAGCTCGCCCGTGTCGGGGTCTTCGATCTTGGCGTCGGTCTGAGCGACGATGCCCATCAGCCGATCGCTCTCCATGGACCGGTCCACCGCCTTCAGGCTCTTGTCGCGCCCCACGTTGATGGGGAACGCGAGCACCGGGAAGATCACGGTGTTGCGGATGGCGAGCAGGGGGATTTCGACGATCTTGCCGGTCATGAAGCCCTCATGGGGGTTTGCCCCCGGGAACGGGGGACGGGGGGCGAATACTAAAGGACGCGTGGACTCGCCGCGACCGAGCCCCTAATCCAGGTCCTGGTCCGGGTCGTCCGTGCGGCTCAGATGCGAGTCGTCGCCCTTGTGGCCGAACGTCAGATTGCAGAGACCCACCACGATCGCGGTGGTGCCGAGGAACACGATCAGCTCCTGCAGGCTCCATCCTTCGAGCCAGATCACCGAACCACCCCCGCGCTGCGGAGGGCGGCGACCGCGTCGGGCCCGCGACCGATCTCGGCGAGGACCTCGTTCGTGTGTTCGCCTTGGGTGGGCGCGGGTCGCTCGGGCGCCGGTCCGAACGGCGACTCCACCCACGTCGCGCCCCCGGAGCGACCCCGGAGCCCCCGGGCGTCGATGTGCGGGTGTTCGCCGGCCTCGGCGGGCGTGAGGACGGGGGTGACGCAGCAGTCCGCGTCGCCGAGGGCGTCGGTCCACTCGGCGAGGGTCCGCTCGGCGACGGTCGCGGCCACGTCGGCGTGCAGCGCCGTCTGGCGCTCGCCGGGGTACGGGGGCGCCCCGGCCCACTCGGGGTGCCCGGCGATCTCGGCGAAGCGGGCGAAGAACTTCGGCTCCAGGGCGCCCACGGCGAGCGTGCGCCCGTCCCTCGTGGCGAAGGTGTCGTAGCAGGCGAGCCCACCGGTGAGCAGCGCCCGGCCGCGCTCGTACGGATCCACGGTCCAGCCCGACGTGAACGGCGCGGCCATCACGCCCACCGCGTCCGCCATCGCGATGTCGAGGTGGGCACCCTCCCCGGTCGCGTGGCGCCGCAGCAGCGCCCCGAGGATCGCCGTCACGGAGGCCCAGGACCCGGCGAGATCGGCCATCGGGATCGCGGTCATGTTGGCTTTGCGCCCCGCCTCGCCCTGGAGGTAGAGGCCGCCGACGAGCGCCTGGTAGTTCATGTCGTGGCCCGCGGCGGGCGCGAGCGGCCCGGTCTGCCCATACCCGGTGAGGCTGCACAGGACCACGTCCGGCTTCACGGCGCGCAGCGCGTCGTAGCCGATGCCGAGGCGGTCGATGACGCCGGGCCGGAACTGCTCGAATACGACGTCGCTGGTCGCCGCGAGGTCGAGGACGATCGCGCGCCCCTCCTCCGTCTTGAGATCGACGGCGATCGACCGCTTCCCGCGGTTGACCACGTGGTGCATGGCCGACGCCGCGCCGATCATCGGAGGCATGAAGCGCGCGTAGTCGCCGGGCCCGGTGTCCTCGACCTTGATCACCTCGGCGCCCATGGTCACGAGGAGCCAGGACGCGAACGGACCCGGCAGCAGGCGCGTGAGATCGAGGATGCGGACGCCGTCGAGGCACGGCTGGGGCAGCGGCATCCGCGGATAGTACGTCAGTCCCGTGTCATCGACCGGACGCCGCACTCCACGTGGGTGTCGGCGGTGACCTCGTCCGTCCAGAAGTCGAGGCGGAGGGTCTCGTCGCCCGCGTCCTGGAGGCTCACGAACACCCGGTTCTGCACGCAGTCGACCTCGGACCGACCCTCGACGTCGATGACGAGGTTCTCGAAGTACACCGCGCACCGGATGTCGGGCTCGAAGTCGCAGTACAGATCGCCGGTCCCGCGACCGCCCACGTCCACCACGACCTGCGCCCGGCCCCCGCCCTCGGTGCTCATGTCGTACGCGCCGCGGGTCGCGCCCGACCAGCTCCCCTCGTACCAGGGCCCGCCCGCGTCGTCGTCGTCCCCGGCGTCGTCGTCGTCCGCCCCGTCGTCGTCGTCGTCGTCGCCCGACCCGCCCCCGGTGCGGGGGGTGCAGCCGACCGCGGCGACGGCGGCGACGAGGAGGAGAGAGCGCCGGATCATCGGCGCTGGAGGCGGCCGCGACAGTCGCCCTGGAAGCCCTCCTCCTTGAGGACGGACCACGCGATGCCCAGGCCGCCGTCGCCGGTGTCCTGGATGTTCAGGCCCACGTCGGCGCCCTCGATGCAGTCGAGGTTGTGGCCGGACTCCTCGCCGACGCCGAGATCCTGGAACTCCAGCACGCACTCGATCTCGCCGCCGTAGGTGCAGGTGATCGACCCCGAGGCGCGATCGCTGCCGTCGACCTCGATCTGCGCCGACCCGGACCCCTGGATCTCCTCGTAGAGGGTCCCCTCGGTGTCGCCGCTCCAGGTGCCCGCGTAGTCGCCGGTGCCGTCGTCGTCGTCCGTGGCGTCGTCGTCGTCCGTGCCGTCGTCGTCGTCCGTGGCGTCGTCGTCGTCCGTGGCGTCGTCATCGTCCGCCGCGTCGTCGTGGGCGTCCCCCCCCCCCCCCCCCCCCCCCCCCCCCCCCCCCCGCCGCCCCCCCCCCCCGGCCCGGGGCTGAGGCCATCGCTGGACCCACGTACCCACGTAGACAGAAACTAAGATAAATTACA
>CAZEKB010000031.1:0-67032 GCA_964512225.1 uncultured Rickettsiales bacterium
CTCCTCCCTTCGTCTGCCGGACATCGCCGGCGGTCACTGGGAGGACGCGTCAACCCATTTCAGGAGCGAGGGGGGGCCATCTCTATCCGGACGCTGCACTATTACCTCTGGAGGTCGTCGCCTCAGTCGACGCAGAGCTTCGCTCCGCAGCTCTCCACGCTGCTCCCATTGCCGAGTGTCATCGACGACACCGCAGTGAGTCGAACCAACAACCGTGTCTTCTACGTGGACCGAAGCATCGTGGACAGCTCGAACTACTCGATCCCTCAAGTTCTGAACGTCTTCGGCTCGAACAACAGCAGCCAGGTCAAGGGCGACCATCACCATCGGACTCTGGCGAGTTCGCCGCTCGAGCGGGACTTCGAGAACCCGCTAAGCACACGCACTCAGACGATCGACTCCAACGGGAACACGACTCCGCTCTCCTACGGCGACATGTTCGAACAGGACAACGCGCCGAGGTTTCTGCCGAACTCCATCGTCAGTCTGTTTCGGCCGGGCCCGGGGAGCGACGCGATCGCTGCCGCGATGCTTCCCGAGAACTATGATTCGTTCGCCCAGGCGACCGGCGACAATATCTTCTACCTCTGGGACTACTGGATGCCCTTTGCTCTGACGAGTTCCCCATGGGCGCCGTTGGACTTCTTCGGCGCTCCCCGGCCTCCTTACACGCCGAGCGGGGCTCGAACCGCGATCGGGGCCGTCGAGCCGTGACCAGGGTCACCCTGCTGATGGCGTGCCTAACGGGCCTCGGTCTGTTCCTCTCGGTACTACCTTCATGTGTCCCGGAGCGAGTCCAGCCCCCCCCTGGATGCACTCCGAGTGAGACCCTGACTCGTTTGGTGGCTGCCCCGGCCGATCGCTGCGGGTGCCACGCGCATGGTCCGCCGGTCGAGTTGGAGGAAGTCGGCTACCTGCCCTTTCCCGCCGAGCTGGACTCGCTCGTGCCGGAGTTCTCACCGGTCGTGGTGTCGAACCATCGCGGGGCGGACTGGGTCGTCCAAGTACTGCGCGGCCTCGAGCGGCGCGCCTTCGTTGCTTGGGACCTCGATACCGGCTCCGTCATCTGGCTGAGCGAGGTCGACTCCCCGACCGCATACAACCCACTGACCGCCGAGCGAGTCGGTGAAGACACCTACATCCTCCACGCGCTCGCCGATGTTGACCGCACGAGCTTCCCGACCCTGAACGTCCTGGGTGGCGACGAATTGTGGCGCGCGCCCCCCCTTTTGGTGCCCTTCAGCAGCTCGTTGGCGGGTTTGTACCCGTTTGGCGGAGCGGGGGTTTCCTTCGCCGCTGACTCGCGCGTTCTCCGAGACGGGACGACGGGGGAGCAAATCGCTTCTCTTGACGGGTGCTCCTACGAATCGCCGGTCGGGGGGACGCCCTACGACCCTCCGTCGATCTTCGACCTGGATGGTGACGGCTTGCCTGAGATCCTCACGAGCATGGGGGTCTTCGACATCGACGGAGTTCCCCGTCACTGCTTCGAGTACGCGAGCCAAGCGGCGCCGGCCCAGCTCGACTCCACGGAGAACTTCGAAGTCGTTCGGCTGGACCAGACGATCCCTGCGCTCCAGGGCCTCGATGCCGAGGGAGCGAGTCTGTGGGAGACCCCCCTGGACGGGTTCTCGGGCGTGGCCGGTCGGCTCTCCATCGGCGACGCCGATGGAGACGGCATGAGCGATCTCTTTTCCCATGAGACCTCCAACCGCGAGGACGTGAGTGTCCTCCGCCGCCATAGACACGACGGGCGTTTGTGCTGGACGCGAACTGTCGGAGACGAGGGGCCATACCCCTTCTCGTCTCCGCTCTTGCACGACTTCTGGGGAGACGGTCTGCCCGAGCTCCTTGCCGCGGGCAGGGACGAGGTCGGTGTATTCGACGCTTCGAGCGGCACCACCCTCGGGACATATCCGTTGTCGATCGGTGGACGGGCGAGGTCTTTTGCCGTCACCGGCCGCCCGGACGGGGAGGTGTGGCTCCTTGCTCCGCGATACTCCCCTGGGCCCCCTTCCATGGGAGGGCTCGTGATCCTCTCCGCGGGCTCTCCTCCCGCCGGGGGCACTTCCGCCGGTGACTGGCTGGGTCACTCGCACACGTCCGACCGGGGAGAGGTCGGATCATCTTGGAAGCGTGCAGCGCTGCGGGCGACGGACTTCGATTCGGTGGCCCGTGAGTCGGCGCCCGACCTCGCGGTGGCGGGGGTCGAGGTCTGCGATGAGGAGGTGGATTCGACCGGGGAGAGCGTCGTCTTCGTCGCGATCACGAACCTCGGTGACGTCGAGGGAGCGCCACGTACGGTCGAGTTCTTCCCCGGAAACGTAGTTCCGGACTCTGCATCGGTCGACCACTTCGGCACCCCGGTGCCTGACCTGCTTGCTCCCGCGCTCTTCCAATCCACGGGCAACAACAGGTCCATCGATGTCGACGCCACCGAAGTCCTCGAACTCAGGGTTCCACAGGTTCAAGTGGACCCCGAGGGATGGCTCGCGGTTGGAACGCAGGCGGGGCGACACCAGGACGTCGACTGCGATTACACCAACAACTGGATGATCCTTTCGGCGCGCGATCGGTAGCGCCCCGTCGGGGCCTGGCCGCTCCGGACGTGAGCCTAGGTGGCGCCCTCTTGCTCACGAGACTCGTAGTGGACCGCAATCCCGCTCCACCACACGAGGAGGTGAAGACGAGCTGCCGTCCGAGGTCGCGCAGCGGGTCGGGGGCGTCTGCACCAGTGAAAGGGCCCACGCCGGCAAACGAGGTCCGAACTCAGACCACTGGCGGACGCAGAACTCCGGGCATGCCACGTGACGTGGGCCCCGGCGCGGGGTATCCAAGCCCATGGCCTTCTCGGAGTTCGAACTCGCCCGCATCCAGTCCACGGTCGGCAACCTCGTCGAGCGTCGGCAGCCCCCGCCCGAGCTGCGTGGCGAGCTTCGGTACGACCTCGAGATCAAGGGTCACGCGGTCACGATCTGGGAGGTGCGGCCCGCGTTCCGCAGGCCCGGGGAGACCCGGCTTGGGGTCGCCCGATTCCGGTTCACCCGGACGCGGGGAGCGTGGCGCCTCTACTGGATGCGCCAGGACCTGAAGTGGCACTCCTACTCCGACGAGACTGCGGCTCTGGACAAGCTCGTCGCGATCGTCGATGAAGACGCTCACTGCGCCTCCTTCGGTTGACGGAGGGGCCGCGTCCTGCCCGCACAGGGACCGGGTTCGTCTGGTTGTTGCTCCTCGCCGGACGTAGGATGGGGCATGCCCGGGGTGCCCCTCTTCGATGACACGCCGCCTGAGGTCGAGGCCGTCCTGATCGAGGGATATCGACGCATGCCGACCGCGAAGAAGTTCGATCGGGTGCGCGATCTCAACTGGACCCTTCAGGAACTCGCGATCGCCGACCTCCGCCGTCGCCATCCCGACGACGATGAACACACGCTGCGGCTGCGGTGGGCCTCGCGGAAGTTCGATCGCGCCACCATGATCGCCGCATTCGGATGGGACCCCGCGGCGGGTGGCTGAGTGGTCCTTCGGCGAGACCCTCCGAGTCACGGCCGAGGTGGGGCGCGCGTTCGAGCAATTGGGCGTGGCCTGGTACGTCGGGGGCTCCGTCGCGAGTTCCGTACATGGCATTCCGCGAGCAACGCAGGATGCCGACGTCGTCGCGGCGCTTCGTCCCGGGCAGGGGCGCAAGCTCGCTGCGCTGCTCGGTGACGGCTTCTACATCGACCCCGACACCGCGGAGACCGCGATCCGGGCGCGGCGCTCCTTCAACCTGATCCACTTCGCGACCATGTTCAAGATCGACGTCTTCGTGTTCGGCCGCGGGCCGTACGACGTCCGGGCGATGCGGGACGCAACCGAGATCGTCGTCCGTGAGGATCCACCCCTCACGCTCCCGATGGCGACGGCGGAAGACACGGTGGCCCACAAGCTCTTCTGGTTCCGCCGGACCGGGGAACGCTCGGACAAGCAATGGACGGACCTTCAGGGCGTCCTGAAGACCCTGGCGGGAGACCTCGATCGTGATCGGCTCCGGCTGGCCTGCGCGGACCTGGGCGTCGACGATCTGCTCCCACGCGCCTGGACGGATGCGGGGGGTGCCCCTGGCGGACCTGACGCCTAGGACGTCGATCTGCGGCTCGCCGGCCCCCGCGGACGCTGCGGGCGGGCATGATCGCCCTGCAAGGTCCGCCCTCCACCTCGACTGGAACCCCATTCTTGTCATCACCCTTGTCATCGAAGCCCGCCCAAAAGGCCCGATTCTCGAACTTCGGCCAAAACGTGAACTGAATGCATTCAACTACTTAGAATCACTAGTAAATTCAGCCCGGGGCTCATAACCCGAAGGTCGTCGGTTCGAATCCGGCCCCCGCAACCACTCGAACGGCCCTCTCGACACTGTCGGGAGGGCCGTTTCGCTTGGCGCCGAGCGATCTCGTCGTCTTCGATGCCTCGGTAGCAGGGGCCGAAGCCAACCGGGCGCTCACCTGCGCCAGGCGCTCAGTCGGTCGAGTGCGTCCGCGAAGGGGCTCCCCTGGTCCACAGCCGGATCACGGGCTCCAAGGTGGACTCGGCGGCCAACTCGAAGCCCTTCGACCGCATCGCGCCGTCGTGCGCCCGAGTCGTCAAGAGGTCCATGACGAGGCCCGGGCCCTGCTCGAGCGCGGCGGGCCCCGGGACCGGGCTCAGGCCGATCACCGGGTGGTCGTTGCGCGCGTAGAGCTCCCACACGACCGTGAGGCGGAGCGGCTCCTGCTCGGGGCCCGCGATGAAACCGACCTGGACGAGATCGCCTTCCAAAGCGGGGTGTTGCAGGACGACATCGGAGGCCTGGGGCTCGGGGTTGGGAGTGAGAAAGACGGCTCGGTCCGTCCAGTCCGCGATCGGGGGCCCGACGCGTTCGGCGACCCACGGGCCGACGAGGCTCCACGCCACGCACAGCGCGACGGCGCCCACGCCGGCCCGGTACGTCTTCTCTTGGAGGCGGGGGATCAGCAGGACGGCGAGGACCGGCAGGACGGGGAGCAGATAGCGTCCCTCTTTGTGGGGAATGAGCGTGTGGATGCCGACGACCACGAGCACCGTGACCGCGATCAAGCCCCCGGCCCTGGTCATTCGGGAGCCTCGATCGACGACGCGGAGCCCGAGCAGGGGCCAGCAGCCGATCCCGAGCGAGACGAGCACGAGATCCCGGAGGTAGTAGGTCTTCGAGGGGGGCCGCCTCCCGCGAGACCGCGTCGGTGATGGCGACCAGATCCATCGCAGGGACTGCCCAGAGCCCGAACAAGCACAGCGCGACCACCCCACCGACGACCACGTTTCGCGCTCCTTCCCCCCGCCGCAGCGCGGCCAGCGCGACGATCCCGAGAGGGGCCACGAAGTAGGCTCCGAAGTTCCACTTGGCGAGCGTCCCGAGGCCCAACAGGGTCCCGAAGCCGATGGCCTGGCGGAAGCTCCAAGGTCGCTCGAGCGCCGCCACGAGCAGGAGGAGGAGCCACGGTGTGAGCGCCATGTGCAGCGGCTCGACACCGACCTGCGTCACCCGCCCCGCGACGCCCGGCAGGAACACTGCGACCACCGCGGCCGCGACGGCTCGCCGATCGTCCCCCAGGACCCGTCGTCCCAGTCGGAACACGCCCAGGGCGCACACCACCATGAACAGCGCGTTCAATCCGAGGAAGGGCACGGCGGTGAGCGTCGCCGCCGGTGCGAAGAGCAGGGCGAGACCGCCGTACCACAGCGGCGGCTTGAAGTCGGTCGCGATCTGCTCCCCGAAGGTGACAGGGAGGTAGCCGCGGAGGGCCTGGTGGTTGGTCGCGACCCGGTACAGATCGGACGCCTCCGAGCCGACCGCACGAATCGATGTGTCGATGTGGGCGTACAGCAGGACCCGCCCCACCGCGACGGCTATGGCCACGATGAGGAGGACCCGCAGCGTTCGGGAGGTCACGCCCATGCGTCGTGGTGTCGTCGCAGTCCCAGCAGCCCGATCAGGAGGAACGCGCCCCCGATCGGCCTCGTGTAGTACACCCCGCATCCCGAGCACCCGCAGTCTGCCGGTGGCTCGATCTCGGTGCGCGGTGCCGGGGTGGGAGCGGGCTCTGTGCTGTCATCGTCATCCACGGCGTCGTCGTCGTCGGAAGGGCTTTGGACGATGTTCGAGCCGGGAGGGCACGACCAGCAGGTCTCCTGGTAGCAGTCCTGGTCGATGAACCCGTCGAGGGGCGGCCGCGCGGGACCCACCTCGGGATCATCGTTGTCGCAGTCGACGAGGTGCGAGTACCCGTCCGAGTCTCCCCAGTCCCCATCACGGGACCGGTCGAGGGGGCCGTTGTCGAGGTGGTACGTCCCCCCGGTCGGGCCGAACCGCCCGGTCTCGCCTGAGAGCAGGAACCCGGTGTCCCAAGGCCAATGCATCCACCAAGTAGAGATGACTTCGTCCGTCGGGACGAACTCCGCCGCGCGGTCCGTCGGGCAGGGCCATGGCCCGCTGGAGGCCTCCAGGGCGGATCGTTCTTCGTCGGTCGCTCCCGACGCGATCTCGTCGAACTGGACTCGTGGGCCCAACGCTCGAAGCACCTCTGGGGCCTCCCAGGCGAGGTCGGCATCGCCCAGTACCTGGGCAGGGCCCTCGACACGGAGCGGAGCTGCGAACTCGGAGTTCCACCCCACGCCCTCGACCCCCGCGTTCATCGTCAGCTCCAGGGTGGAGACCCCCGCGCCCTCCACCTCCAGGAACAGGCCTTCATCCAGGACCAAGTTCCGGGCGACGCTGAGTCGACCGCTCCCGAGCGAGCCACGAACGACGACCGACCCGGCCGAGATGTTGTCCGCGAACAACGAGTGGAGCACAGACGCCTGCAGCTCAGAGCCTCCGAAGTCGAGCTCGACGAGGGGAGCCGAGCCGGAGTCGTTCCCGACGAATGCCGTTCGATACAGGGTCGCCTCGGCCCTCCCCCCCTGCCACACCGATGGCAGGATCTCGAGGAGGGGCGCGCCTCCGCCCCCGGCCTTCGCCCAAGGCTCGGGTCTGCGGTGGACCGGGTTCGACGGGAAGTCCCCTGCACATCGCTCGCCGACAGCCTCGATACGTGGGACGAACTCGACCACCGGAGCGCGCGGCGGGGCGCTCGTCGATTGCAGGGCGCGGTTGCGGGCGAACGTGAGGTTCTCGAAACGGGGCTCTTGCGGGTCGATGTCCCCCTCCTGGGCCTCAACGATCCCTCGGAAGCCCGTCTGCACCAGGGGCACATCGACGACCGCGTTTCCCACGAAGCTGACGTCGTACCACGGATGACCTCTGCCGAAGACCAGCGCGTCGGCGTCGCCGACGCTGCCACCCAGCGCCAGGTTCCCGGTAGATCAGCGTGTCCCGGAGGGCGAGGATGCCGTCGTCAATCGCCGCAAGGAGCGCCGGCGAGTCCCCCGGGGCCGACGGTGTTCCCGAGAACTCCGCGTTGTGCGCGTTGAGCGACCCATTTCCCACCAGGGCCGGGCCCCGGCCGTTGAGGATCGTGATCTGCGCCGTGACCGAGGGCTTGCCGGCGTCCCTCGCGTCGACCGCGTAGCCCTCGCAGCCGATGGTCCAGCCGTCGCCCCCAAGGACGACGAGCCCGGGGCCCTCGACCTTGATGCCGGGGCGCGCAGGCCCCGCGCAGACGAGTCCGGGATCAACCCCCCCGGCGTTCGGCTCGAACGCGAGCCGAGGAATCAGGAGGTCGCCGGACGGCCCCGGCGCGAAGCGGATCGCAGGCTCCGCGGGGGGAAGCGACGAGTCGGGACAGACCGCTCCTTCGGTGATGACGTGGAGGCTCGCCCCGAGGGTCCCGTCGCGATTGTCGATGTCCACTTGGTCGTTGAACCCGTTGCCTACGCAGAAGCGTGCCGTCCCGGGTCCATCCGAGGCGGTCAGGGCAGCCAGGACGCTGGTGGCCTCATCGACAGTCTCGAACGCTCCCTGTGGACAGTCCCGGCACTTCTCCGCCGGGACCGAGGACGCAGACCCGCCGGTCCTGCGCGGCAGCGGAGTCGGGCGCGGCGAACGCGAGGATCGCGACCGCGGCAGGCAAGAGCGTCTTCATCTACTCCAGGGTAACGGGCCCCAGCCTCCCCCTCCGAGCTCCAGCTCGATGTCGTCGGGGCTGAGCCCCTCTCGGTGCCGCCGGGTCTTCGAAGACCCTCGAGGCCGACGACCGGCTCGGAGTGTACCTTCGGGTCGGACGGCACTGTCGGGAGGGCCGTTTCGCTCGGCGCCGAGTCACTCCTCCGGGCGAATGCCGGGCACCTCGACCCCGCTCCATGCTTGGTACGCGTCGACGATCGCCTGTCGTGATTGGAATGGTGAGATCAGGATGCGCTGGTCGAACGTGTAGCAGCGCCCCACCTTCCAGCCGTGGACGCCCCGGGGCTCGAAGACATCGGCCACCCCGAGGTCCACGCCGGGCTGGTGGTGGACGCCGTCGAAGACGTGCTCGAAGTTCCAGACCGGACCCAGCCACTCCAGCGCGTTCCCGCCGAGGCGGACCTTCGTGAGTCCGTTGAATGCGCCGATGGCGGCTTCGTCGTTCCCCCGGAGCTCGACCGTCAAGTCACCCGCGGCAAGCGCCAGCCCGAGCTCCTTCGTCGCCCCGGGAAGCGGGCCTACAGCTTCGTCCAGACAGTCGGCTTCGGAGGGCCGAGTCTGGGCCCGGGTCTCTGCCGTGGGGCGCGGCGTCGGAGCCTCGGAGGGTGGCTCCGGCGGCTCGCGCGCCTCTTCGGGACAAGCAAGCAGGAGGCAAGTCAGCGCGGCCGAGGCAAGATGAACCCACGCCATCGACGCAGACTACGTGCTCTGCGTCTCGTCCGACGGCTCCCCTCGCCCCCACAATCGTGGTCTGATCCCCCCAGCCGGGGCCCGCCCCCCCCTCGTAGGAGACCCGTGCAGAGGCCCGTCGCCGTCCTCGTCGTCGCTCTCTTCGGCCTCGCCGTACCGGCGGGCTGCGACGACCAGGGTGTGCTCGTGTCCGACGACGATACGGACGTCGAGGAGTGGGGGGAGGTGCCTCGGGATGAGCCGTGGGTCCGCCGGGAGGTGCCGGCGCCGGGGCCCATGACCTTCACCGAGCTGCACTACAACCCGGCGACGGACCCCGATCTGGAGTGGATCGAGCTCCACAATCCCATGGCCTTCGACCTCGACCTCTCGGGCTGGGCGCTCGAGGGCGGCGTGGGCTTCTCGTTCGCGCCGGGGACCATCGCGCCGGCGGGCGGGTACCTCGTGCTGGCCGCGGACCCCGACCGGCTGGGGGACGTCACCGGCTTCACCGGCGCCCTGGGACCGTACGACGGGCGCCTCGACGACGACCGGGCCCGCGTCGACCTGCGGAACAACGGCGGTCGCCTGATCGACACCGTGGAGTACGGCGACGACCACCCGTGGCCCGTGCACCCCGACGGCTCCGGCTTCCCCCTGGCCAAGGTCCACGCCACCGCTGCGAGCGATCGCGCCGAGCACTGGACCGTCGCCGATGCCTTCGGCGGCACCCCCGGGCGCGCCAACGGCCTCGAC
The DNA here is from genome assembly GCA_964512225.1 of uncultured Rickettsiales bacterium. Lineage (GTDB taxonomy): Bacteria > Myxococcota_A > UBA796 > UBA9615 > UBA9615 > CAZEKB01. Next base: position 9,548 of record CAZEKB010000031.1, read on the forward strand.
CCGCTGGAGCCCCCGACCCTCGTCGAGCTCGTCGCCCTCGACGCCCGCTGGAGCTGGGACCTCTCCGGCGACTACCCCGCCCCCGACTGGGCCGCCCCGGACTACGACGCCTCGGCCTGGCCGAGCGCTCTCGCCGTCTTCTACGCGGGAGAGGAACAGGTCGACGTCTCCGCCACCGTGCGCGTCACGGCCGACAACTTCTACGGCCTCTACCTCGGCGGGGCCGACGGCAGCGACCTGCGGCTCGTGGGCGAAGACCCGGACGGCAGCTGGACCACCGTCGAGTCCTTCGCCCTGGACGTCGGCCCCCGCGACCACCTCTACCTCGCCGCCTGGGAGGCCTCCGGGGGCGCCGGGGGACCGCAGATGACCATCGCCGAAGCCGAGGCCGGCGGGGATCTCGTCGGCACGGGCTCGGCGACCTTCGAGTGGGTCCTCGGCCCCGTCGGCGCGGGCCCCGGCCCCCAGCCTGCGAACCCGTCCCCGTCGGAGTCCGAGATCGCGCTCGTCGTCGAGGACGCCGAGGCCGACGGAGCCTGGGCGCCGCCCGCCGTCGAGGCCGGGCGCACCTCGGCCCCCTGGGGCGGGGCCGTCGGGGGCGCGTTCGACGACGCGACCCGGTACGTGTGGCCCGACACCTTCGCCGCCGTGTCCGTGACCAACACCGACGACACCTACGCCCTCTTCCGCTCCGTCGCGCCCCTGACGGGACCGAGCGGGGCCACCGAGCTGCCGTCCATCCCCACCACCGCCACGTTCCGCACCGCCTTCGCCTTCGACGCCGACCCGGCCGCCACCGACCTGTCCATCTCGTGCCTGGTGGACGACGGGGCCGTCGTGCACCTGAACGGCGTCGAGGTCCTCCGAAGCAACATGCCCGACGGCCCGGTGACCGCGGGGACCCTGGCCGCCGCCCGCGTCGACGGCCCCGATCACGTCGACGCGAGCGTCCCCGCCGACGCCCTGGTGCGGGGCGACAACGTCCTCGCCGTCGAGGTCCACCAGGCCGAGCCCGACGACCTCGACCTGACGTTCGGCTGCGCCCTCACCGCCCGGATCGGGCCCGCGCTCGGGGGGGGGGCGGCCCTCCTCCTCGACGAGGTCGCTCGGCCCGACGTCTCGCGGTTCTGGGTGGAGCTGCTCGGCGCGGGGGCCCAGCCCCGAGACACCGACGGCCTCCTGCTGTCCTCGTCCGCGGGCGGGGAGCTCGCCCTGCCCCCCGGGCTGCTGGAGCCCGGAGAGACGAGGTCGGTGGACGTCGACCTGCCGGTGGAAGCGGGCGACGTCCTCTTCCTGACCTCCGCCGACGGCCGGGTCCTGCACGACGCGGTCCGGGTGCACGCCGGGTTCCTCGCTCGCGAGCGCGACGGCGGCCCCTGGCGACACGTGCGAGACCCCACGCCGGGCGAGCCCAACATCGTCCCCCGGACCGAAGACGTGGTCATCCACGAGATTCAGTACCACCGGGCGCCGCTCTCGGCCGACGGTGAGCCCGTGACGCCGCGGCCCGAGGAGTGGATCGAGCTGTACAACCGGGGCGAGGACGACGTGGACCTCGCCGGCTGGCAGCTCGTCGACGCCGTGGCGTTCGAGTTCCCATCGGGGACCGTCCTCGCGCCCGACGCCTACCTCGTGGTCGCGGGGGACGCCGACGCCCTGCGGGCCGAATACCCGGGCGTGCGCGTGGTGGGCGACCTCTCCGGCCGCTTGAGCAACGCGGGGGACCGGATCGTCCTGCTCGACGCCCTCGGAAACCCCGCCGACGAGGTCCGGTACTTCGACGCGGGTCGCTGGCCGGCCGCGGCCGACGGGGGCGGCTCGAGCCTCGAGCTGCGCGACCCGTGGGCGGACAACGCGTCCCCCGAGGCGTGGGCGGCGAGCGACGAGGCCACCCGGTCCGCGTGGACGACGTACCGCCGGCGCGGCATCGCCGAGCCGAGTGCGGTGGGCCCCGACGGGCGCTGGCACGAGCTCGTGATCGGCCTGCTCGACGCCGGCGAGGTGCTGCTCGACGACGTGAGCGTGACCCGCGACCCGGACGGCGCCCGGATCGAGATGGTCCCCGCCGGCGGCTTCGATGGCGGCGCGGCGGCGTGGCGGCTGCTGGGGAACCACCGGCACAGCGAGGTCGTGCCCGACCCCGACGACCCCGGAAACCCGGTCCTGCGCCTGGTCGCCACGGGCCCGACCGGGCACATGCACAACCACGCCGAGACCACCACGCTCGAGCCGATCGGGACCCACGAGTACGAGGTCTCGTTCCGGGCGCGCTGGATCTCCGGGAGCAACCAGGTCCATACGCGCCTCTACTTCAATCGCCTGGCGCGGACGGCGCGGGTGGAGCGGCCCGAGGTGTCGGGCACGCCCGGCGCGGCCAACTCGACTGCCGAGGTCGACGTGGGGCCGACCTTCGACTCCCTCCGCCACGACCCGGTGGTGCCCGCGCCCGGCGAGCCCGTGTCCGTCACCGTCGCCGCGGACGACCCGGACGGCGTGCTCGCGGCGACGCTCTGGTCGTCGGTGGACGACGCGCCGTTCCAGCCCCGGGAGATGACCCGGGACGCCGCGGGGCGGTGGGGCGCGGAGCTCGAAGGCGGGGCGGCGGGGACGATCGTGCAGGTCTACGTCGAGGCCGAGGACGGTCGGGGCTCGCGCTCGATGTTCCCCGCCGCCGGCCCCGACTCCCGCGCGCTCATCCGGTTCGACGACGACCCCGCGCCGAGCGGCCTGCGCGCCTTCCGCATCCTCGTGACGCCGGCCGACGCCGACCGGCTGCACCGCGAGGTCGACCTCATGAGCAACGACCTCGTCGGGGCCACGGTGGTCTACGCCGACGCGGAGGTGTTCTACGACGTGGGCGTGCGGCTCAAGGGCAGCCAGCGCGGGCGCCCCCGCGTCCCCCGCCTGGGTTACGGGGTGCGGTTCCACGCCGAGCAGCCGTTCCGCGGGAGCCACGAGAGCGTGATGCTCGACCGCTCCGAGGGCGTCGGCTTCGGTCAGCGGGAGGTGCTGGTGAACCTGATGATGACGGCCGGGGGCTCCGAGTCGGGGGAGTACAACGACGTGGTCCACGTCGTGACGCCGCGACCCGAACACACGGGGGCGGCGGAGCTGCAGCTCGACCGCTTCAGCAACCTCGTCCTCGGTTCGCAGTTCGCCGACGGCTCCGCGGGGACGCGCTTCGAGTACGAGCTCGTCTACTACCCCACGACGACCGACGACGGCACCCCCGAGGGGCTCAAGCGACCGCAGCCCGACCAGGTCGTCGGCACGCCCCTCACGGACCTCGGCGACGATCCCGAGGCCTATCGCTGGACCTTCCTCATCAAGAACAACGAGATCGAGGACGACTACGGTCGCGTCATCGACCTGTGCCGGACCTTCGGGCTCCCCGGGGCCGAGCTCCTGGCCGGGGCCCCCGCGGTGATCGACGTCGAGCAGTGGCTCCGCGCGTTCGCGTTCTCGACCCTCAGCGGCGCGCGGGACCAGTACGGCGGCGCGGGCAGCCGCCACAACGCGCAGTTCTACGTGCGGCCCGAGGACGATCGTGTCCTCTTCTTCCCCCACGACCTCGACTTCTTCGGCAGCGCGCGCATGGACGTCGTGAACAACGGCGACCTCGCGCGTCTGCTCGCCGACCCGGCGCACCGCCGGTCCTACTACGGCCACTTGGAGGACATCGTCTCGCGCGTCTACAACGCCGAGTACATGGGGCCGTGGTGCGACCAGCTCGGCGCCCTCCTCCCCGGCCAGAGCTTCGCGGCCCACTGCGCGTTCATCGCCGAGCGCGCGGACTGGGTGCTCGACGACTCCCCCGAGTCGGTGACGGCGCTCTTCCCGCCCGCGGAGTTCCGGATCACGACCGAAGGCGGCGCGGACTTCTCCGTGGACGCGGCGGAGGTGGTGCTCGAGGGGGAGGCCTGGGTCGACGTCCGCCGGATCACGCTCGACGGCGCGGCCGAGCCCCTGGTCCTGGAGTGGGTCGACGATCGGACGTGGCGCATCGTGGTGCCGCTGGGGGAGGGGCCCAACGAGGTGGCGCTGACCGCGACCGACCTGCGCGGCGACGTCGTGGGCGCGGACTCGATCGTGGTGACGTCCACGCCGGGGGGGTGATCCGGCGTCGCGTCGGCGCGCTCAGGCCTCGCCCGCGGCGAACTCCGCGAGCTTCGCGCCCCCCACGGAGCCGTGCAGGACGAACCCCGTCTTGAGGGTCGTGACGAGGCCCTCCTTCTGCCAGCGTCGCATGTGCCGCACGACGGTCTCGTCGCGGCAGCCCGCCAGCGCGGCGAGGTCGGCGCGACCGAGGCGGAGGGGGACGTAGGTGCCCCGGGCGTCGGGGAGGCCGAGGCGGCCCGCGAGGTCGGTGAGCACCGCGGCGAGGCGACGCGGGACGGGGGCGCTGCCGAACAGCCCGAGGCTCCGGGTGAGGGCGGCGGTGCGGGCCGCGGACACCTTCAGCAGCGGGGCCACGGCGGCGGGGTCGTCGGCGAGCAGACGATCGAGCGTCGCCCGGTCCAGCTTGCGGCCCTTGCCCGCGGCCAGCCCGACGCAGCTCGCGGCCCGGGGCGCGTCCACGGCCGTCCCTTCGCCCGCGATCTCGCCCCGCACGACGACGGCCACCATGCGCTCGGAGCTCCTCAGCCCTACCGCCCCCGTGCACACGGCCAGCACCCAGTCGGAGTCGTCCCCCGCCGCCCAGAGCTGCTCGCCGCGCGCCCAGCGGACGGCGGTGGAGTGGGCCATGAGGGCCCCGTGGTTGGGACACCCCGGGCAGGGCCAGGCACAGGGGCACAGCGAGGGGCGCTCGCGGCTCGTCGGCATGGGCCCTCCTCAGCGGGCCATCATCACACCGCCGCTCTCGTCGCCTCCTGATGCCGATCAGGTTCCTCGGCGAGGTTGCGCGCCAGCCACGCGTCGTCCCCCTCGGCCTCCAGCTCGGCGATCTGCCGGTCGAGCTGCTCGAAGCAGTACGGGAGGATCGACTGGAAGTGCACGTACAGGATCGACAGCATCGCGAGGGCCTCTACGCCCTTGCTGTTGCGGAACAGCACCTTCCAGAAGGCCCCCCAGAAGGGCCGCCGGGTGCGGCCGTCGAGCGTCATCCGCACGCAGAGCCGGGCGAACGCGCGGGCATTGCGCGCGAACATGCGGAAGCTCGGCATCAGCACCGGGATGGTGTCGAGCCGCGTGGCGACCGACGCGCACCGGGCGAAGTAGTTCGCCGGGTCGAACGAGTGCCGCATGATGCGGACCAGGTCCTCGAGGACGATCCGGGGGGACCGCTCGGTAGCGAACATGATCCCCGCCGAGATCTGGTCGCGGACCTCCTTGTCGTGCGTCTCGCGAGCCTTCGGGAACAGGCGCCCCTCCTTGTGCAGGCGCTTGGCGAGCTGGGTCTCGGGCAGGGGGTAGACGACCGAGGGCATGACCCAGGGCACCGACGTGCGTTCGATGCAGTCGATTACCCGGTCGGCGATGTCGTCGGGCTCTCCGTCGAGTCCGAGCAGGAAGCCGCTGTGCACCGTCGCTCCCGCGCGGCGGTAGATGGCGTCCACCGCCTCCTCGATGGAGAAGCCGACGTTCTGCTGCTTCTGGGCCGTCTTGAGCGCGGCCTCGTCGGGCGTCTCGATGCCGATGAGCAGGGCCTTGAAGCGCGCCTCCCGGAGCAGGTCGAGCAGCTCGGGGTCCTTGGCGATGTTCAGCGTCACCGACGTGGAGTGCTGGAACGGACGGCCGTGCGCTTCGCCCCACTCGGCGATGCCTCGCAAGAACGGCTTCGCGTCCTTCATGTTGCCGATGAGGTTGTCGTCGAAGAAGTCGAGCTGGCCGCGGTATCCGAGGTCGTACAGCGCCTGGAACTCGGCCAGGACCTGCTCGAGCGTCTTGCGCCGGTAGCGGTTGGAGAACAGGTCGATGACGTTGCAGAACTCGCAGCGGTACGGGCAGCCGCGCGAGTACTGCACGCCCACGTAGAGGTAGTTGCGGTGGTCGATCAGGTCGAACCGCGGGACCGGGCTGAGGCTGAGGTCGGCGAGCCGGTCCGCGCGGTATACGCCCCCCGTCGCCCCCGCCTGGAGGTCCGCGAGCCACATCGGGATGGTGACCTCGCCCTCGTCGAGCACGAAGTAGTCGGCGCCCGCCTCTTCGTAGAACTGGGGCGACAGGGTGGGATCGGGCCCCCCCACGGCTACGGGCTTGCCCGCCGCCCTCGCTCGCTCCACCACCGACAGCGCCCGCGCCCGGTGCACGATCTTGCTGCCCACGAGGACGATGTCGGCCCACTCGAGGTGCTCGTCCTCCAGGGGCTCCACGTTCTCGTCCACGAGCCACAGCTCCCACCCGTCGGGCAGCAGCGCGGCCACCGTGAGGAGGCCCAGCGGCGGGGTCATGTACTTCGCGCCCACGAGCTCGCAGACGGCCTCGAAGTGCCAGAAGGAGAAGGAGTCGAACTTCGGCCAGACGATGAGCGCGCGCACGGGACTCCTCGGGGTTCTCTACTTCGGGACCGGGGGCGCCGCCGCTAGATGGTCGGGGCGGGGCCTTCGGCGACGACCTCGGCCGATCGCGCGCCGGCGAGGCCCAGATCACCGGGGTCGCGCCAGCGGTTCATCTTCGCGACGCCCTGCATCGCGTAGAACCAGGGCATCACCCGCCACGACGGCCAGACGTTGCCCGCGAGCATGCTCACGACCTCCCGGCGCATGCGCCCCACGACCGGGCCCTCGGCGGGCTGCGTGAGGAACAGGGCGCGGAAGTACGGGTCGTTCCAGGCGTAGATGAAGTGCGAGAAGACGTGCAGCGTCTCCTTGACCTTGGCCGCGTACTTCGCGAAGTGCCGGGCCGTGATCGGTCGGTCGCCGTCGAGGGCGGCGATGGCCTCGGCCGTCGCGACCTTGGCCGACGTGACCGCGAGGTGGACGCCGCTGGAGAAGACCGGATCGAGGAAGGCCGCCGAGTCGCCCACGAGGACCCAGCCGTTGCCGGCGATGGCCGCCGCGCGGTACGAGTAGTCCGCGACGATCGACACCGGGCGGATCTGCTCCGCGTCCACGAGGCGGTTCGCCAGCGCCGGCGTGTCCGCCATGCAGCGCTCCCAGATCCCGTCCCGCCCGATCTTGGCCTTCTTGAGGGAGTCGAACCACTCGCGCTCCACGACCATGCCCAGGGACGCGGTGTCCCCGGCGAACGGGATGAGCCATCCCCAGCCGTAGTCCTGCGCGACGATCGCGATGGTGCCTTCGTCGTCGCCGGCGTCGCGGGTCACGCCCCGGTAGTGCGTGAAGAGGCAGACGCGGTCGAGGTTCGGGTCCTTCGTGCGGATGCCGAGCTGGTTGGCGAGCATCGTCCGCCGCCCGGTGCAGTCGAAGACGATCCGCGCCGTCACCGCGCGCGCGTCCCCGCCCTCCGTGACCAGGTCGACGCCGACGCAGCGGTCGCCCTCCATCGTGAACCGCTTCACCGTGCACAGGTCCACGCAGTCGGCCCCGCTGCGCACGGCGGCGTCCCACAGGATCTTGTCGAACGCGTCGCGCGGCACCTGGTACGCGTACGGGTGGATGGCTCGCTCGGCTTCGGGGAACGGGAAGACGCCGCGGTCGTCGTCGGCCGCCGGGGCGAAGTAGGCCCCGTACTTCTTCAGGAACCCGGCCGCCTCGAACTCGTCGGTGAGCCCGAGCTCGTCCCAGATCGGGTTCGTCGCGGGCAGGAGGCTCTCCCCCACGCAGAAGCGCGGGTGTCGCGCCTTTTCGAGCACGAGGACGCTCTTGCCCGCCCGACGGAGGTACATGGCGGCGACGGTCCCGGCGGGGCCTCCGCCCACGATGATGGCGTCGTATCGGTCTTGGATCGTGGTCATGCCTGCGCTCCTCGGCTCGCCGCGTCGGCGGTCGGTTCGGTCGCCCACAGCGCCGCGAGGCCCGGGGCCTCCGCTCGCAGGGCCTGTCGACGGTCGGGACCCTGCAGCAGGCCGTCGGCCTCCCACTTGGACCGGTCCCAGCCGATCTTGTGCACGTCGATGCCGACGGCCGCCTCCACCTCGGGGTCACCCGCCAGCGCCTTGCGGAAGATGGCCTCCGCGAGCAGCTCGAGGCGGTCGAGGTTCTGGCTGAGCCGCTTGCGCAGCACGTCGCCGTCGATCGGCCGCACGAGGACGGTGTAGACCGACCACAGCAGCTTGACGTCGAAGAGGTCGATGGACTCCAGCACGGCCGGGGGCGCGTCGTCGCGAGCCGCCCACTCCGTGAAGAAGGGCTGCATGCGGCACATCAGGCTGACCGACCGCATGATCTCGTCGTGGATCGGGTCCAGGAAGTCGGGATCCGTGAGCCGGCCGTTCATGGCCAGGAGCGCGACCCAGCCCCAGTAGAAGGCGTTGTCGAACGCGATCTTCGCGGGCATGGCCTCCACGTCGCCCATCACGGGGTACGCCTCGCGGTACACCTCGATGAACTGGTCGTAGATGATCTTGAGGTAGTAGTTGGCGCGCTCCGAGCGGGCGCCGATCTCCTCGCCGTCGAGCTGCCGACGGATGAGGTCGATGTGCATGCTGTTGACGGCGCACACGAAGTCCGAGCCCGGGGAGTAGAAGGGGTCGGCGAAGAGGCCCGCGTCGCCCGTGATGCCCCAGCGCGCGTCCCCGCCGGTGACGGTGGCCGCGTTCTCGGCGTAGTCCGTCAGCGCGAGGAAGTCGAGCTGCTTGTCCGCGGCCGCTCGCACGGCGGCGCCCAGCTGCGGCTCGTGTCGGTCGAGCCAGTCCATCATGACGGGGAAGCGGTGGAACTCCGTGAAGGCGTGGAACCGCGGGTCCGCGACCACGCCGACCGAGGTCTGGCCCCCCGCGAGGGGGATGATCCAGCACCAGTAGCCCTTGCCGAGCAGGTGCACCGTGCTGTGCCAGCGGATGGGGTCTCCGATGCGCCCCTTCCAGTCGGGGTCGTCGCTCCAGTCGTCGACCTTGATCCGGGTGTCGAGGCGGAACCACACCGAGTTGATGTGGATGCGGGTCGGCAGGGCGAGCTCGAGCTTCTTCTTGAGGATCCCGGGGCGCCCGGCCGCGTCGATGACCCAGCGTCCTTCGACGGTCCGGCGCTCGCCGTCGACGTCGAGGATCACGCGGTGGTCGGCGTCGCCGTCACCCAGCTCCACGTCGACCACGCGGGCTCCGACCTGGAGCTCGCAGTCGGCGGGCAGGTTCTCGGCGAGGTGCTTCTCGAGCCGGCCGCGGTCGAGCTGGTAGCTGGGCAGCAGCAGCCCCTCGAACGGGGTCGGCACCTTGTTGCGGAGCGGGCCGAACTCGAGGCGCTGCGCGATCTCGGAGTTGTCCCCTCGGGGCAGGAAGAAGCGCAGGCCGAGCTTGGGCAGGTGCTCCTTCTCGAGGTGCACGTCCAGCTTCAGCACGTCGTGGAACCAGCGTCCCGCGATCTCGACGCTCGACTCCCCGATCTTGTGCGCCGCCTCCCGCGGCGACGCCGAGGATGCTTCGGCCAGGAAGATTCGTGTCCCGGGCCGCTCGAGCGAGAGCTGGCGCGCGAGAGTGAGGCCCGCGAGGCCCCCTCCCAGGACAACGACGTCGTACGAATTCACCGACTGACTCTCACGGGTCCACCTCCAAGATTCGGGGACCCTAGGCGGCCGCCTCATCACCCGATAGCCGTGTTGGGGGTGCTCCGGAGAGGACCGTCGATTTCCTGATCCAGCGCAGGTTTCGGGCGCGCGCTCGCGCCGCGGCGTCAGCCCCAGGGGTAGCGCAGCGACGGCAGCCACGAGGGCGCAGTCGCGCCTTTGGGGGTGACGATCCAGAAGCCGACGTCGTCCTGACGGCGGTAGCCGCGCACCATGTGGCTCGCCAGTCGCCAGAGCCTCGGGTCGCTCGCCGGCGTCCACCACCCGGACGGGCCGAGGGCCGTCCTCATGACCTCCTCGTGGAAGGGGAGGGCGGCTGCGCGGTAGCTGCGGATCGACGCGCCGCGGTTGTAGGGCGGGGGGGTCGTCGTGGCGACGAGCGTGCGAATCAGCTCCTGGGTGTCGCGCCGGACTTGCGTCTGAGCCGGACCGAAGGGGACGACGGCCTCGAACCCCCTCCAGCTCATGTGGTCTCGGCGGCCCAACACGCCGATGGTGTAGGCCTCCGCGAGCGGCTCCTCGGGGTCTCCCCCGCGCGCCTTGTGCAGCGCCCTCGTGCCCGGCAGGTAGACCGACTCGCGGGTCACCACCTCCATGCGCGTGGCGATGGCCTCGGCCTGGTGGTGGAAGACCTCGTGCAGGTAGTAGCGCGAGAACGCGAGGCGCAGGGCCGTCAGGGCGATGCGAGCGTCTTCGGGGGGCGTCGTGGGGCGTCCGAGGGCGCCGGGCACGGACCGCCGGAGTCGACGTCGAACGTCGTAGAAGAGCCGCTCGACGCACTTCTCCCGGACGAAGATCCCCCAGTCGTCGTAGACGTGGAACGGCTGGTACCAGGCGCAGACCTCGACGCCGTGCTTGTCGCCCGTCGGCTCCCGCGTCGGCTCCGGGCGATCGTCCAGCTCGCGCCCGATCTCCTCGTCCTTCCTCCGGTCCGGCCCGGGTCCTCGCCGCGGCTCGGGGTGGACGCCGTGGCGGCTCTCCTTCTCGGGATCGAAGGTGGGCCACTCGGGCGCGGGATGCCGCTCCGGCTCGTGCGGCGGCTCGGGAGGGTCGAACGTGGGCTGCGGAGCGCCCGTCGGCGGGGACGGGTCCTGGATGACCTGCGGGAGGTGTCGCCTGAGGACGTGGCGGGGATCCATCACCTGGGACGAAGATACGTCCAGAGGTCCGGCACCGCAGGCCGCACGGTCGCGCTGCATGCGTCCGCCTGCGGACCGCGGACGTCGCGCCCCAGTCGCGGCCCCGACGCCCGACCGAGTGCCGCGCAGTTCTCCGCTGCCGCGCGGAGAGCCATGGGCGGGGATGTGGCCCCGGGGCCGTTCGGGACGCACCAGCCGAAGCCCAGGCCGTAGGTGGGCCCGTCGGCCGGAGTGAGGGACGCCAGGAGCTTCTCTCGCTCGACGTCCACGCGCGGCGCGACAGCATGTCCGCACCCCAGCCCGAAGAGGAAGTTGCCCCAGTCGGCCTCGGTCACATGGGGTCGGAGCGTTCGCAGGTCCCACTCCGGCCACCAGGCCGTCAGCCCCGGCGGGATCATGTCCTCCGCCAAGGCGATCCCGTAGCCCTGAGCGAAGCCGGGTCGCACCTCCTCGGGCACGTGCTGCACCAAGTCGATGAACGTGCCGTGGCGGTCGGAGACGCCCTCCCGTCCTCCCAGCCGTTCCGGTGTGCGGTGGCTGCCCAGGGTAGTGAAGACGGCGGCCGACGAGCGCCCCGGGGGAGGCAGGACGCCGGGGGCGGTCCCGGCGGCGAGGACCGCGGCTGCGACGACTGCCAGCGGTGGCAGCGCCGCCCACCGGCCGGGCAAGACGGCGGGAAGGGCGCCGACGCAGATCGACGCGAGGAGGACGTAGACGGACCAGTACCGCGCAACCTCGTGCCCCGCCGACGAGGTTCGGGGGACCAGCGCCAGCACGATCAGCCAGTAGATGCTGGTGCCGGCGAGCCGACGGAGGGGGATGACGGTCGTGATCGCGCCAGCAGAAGCAGGGTGCCGATGATCAGCCCGCTCCCTGCGGAGACGCCGAGCGTCGCCGGAGCCCCGGTGTAGAGGTCGGGGGGCGCGAGGATGGTGATCGCCCGGAGGGGGTCCCGTGCATCCAGGGCCCCCGGTGATGTCGCCAAGGCCTGCAGTGGCGCGCCGAGCCAGGCCCACCCGACGTTGATGAGCGCCGAGGGTCCCCCCGGGAGCAGGGCTGCGAAGAGGACAGGGACGGCGGCGCCCTGCGCGAGCTTCGACCCTTCGAGATCGCGCCGCAGTACCGCGATGAGCACCACGAGGGGAAGCGCGACCAAGGCCAGGGAGCTGAACAGGAGCGCCGTGGTGAGGGTCGCCCCCAGGGCTCTGGTTGCCGTCGCGGTCGGCGTTCCGGTGAGGCCCACGAACAGGGCCGCGACGAGTACGGAGGCTTCCAGCGAGGTGCCCGTGACCCCGACGTTCTGGAACTGCCAGTGTGGCCAGAGGAGCGCCGCGAACGCGATCGAGGCTCCCGTTCCGGCCGTCCGCAGGAGCCGACCCTTCCCCGCCAAGAAGTGCCAGGTCGCGCCGGATATGAGCGCAGCTCCTGCTCCTCCGACCGCAGCCGCGAGATACCGGCTCGCGACGGTCGCGTCGAGCCCCCCGCGGACGAGGAGGCCCGCCAACCACGCGACGGCGTAGGAGCCGATCTCGAAACCGTGGATCGTCCCCACGGCCACCCGGGGTGCGTCGCCTGCCGCCACCGCGAGGGCGGGAAGCAGGACATCCCACTCGCCTTCGAACGGAGCGCGCCACCACTCGGCTCTCAGGTACACCGAGAAGTGAACCAGCAGCCAAACCAGAGCCCCGCCGAAGGCGGCGACCGCCCACCCTCCTGACCCGCGGGCTTCCCTCACGTTCGGCGGCGTCGCAGCGGTCCGAGGAGGCTCAGACACAGCACCGCCGCGGCGGTCGGGCCATCGGCATCACAGCTGTAGGCGACGCCGCAGCCACTACGAACACACCCGTCCAGGACCGCGCCTCGTCCGCTGGGCGGAGGGGACCCGACGGAAGAGTCGTCGTCGTCCGGCACCGCGACGCCGCGCGGATCACGGAGGCCGGGGTGGCGGTGGTCGCGTCCGCGAACGGGTGGGGCCGGGTCTCGTACGGGATCGCGGGAACGCCGGCGCAGGTCGAGAACCCGGAGGGAACGTAGGCCGACGGCGTGAGCTCGGGATCAGCGGGCGGGGTCGCAACCCACCGATTTCGGCTGAAGACCGCGTTCTGGATGCCTCCCGCCGCCCACGGCTCCCGACCGCCATGGTCCGCCCAAACCGCGCCCGTCTGCAGCAATGGGAGCTCGCCGACGATGGCGTTGGCCACGAATGCGCTGTTCCAGACCGTGGCTGGGCTCCCGACCACGAGAGCGTCCGCTCCCGGGTCGGCGATGTTGCCGAAGAAGGCGCTGTCCGAGATGCCGAGCCGGAACCCGCTCCGATCGAGGCGCACCAGCGCGGCCTCACCGCCGGTGCGGTTGCCGATGAGCTCCATCTCGAAGAGCCCGAGGGCGCCCGAGGACCGGACTGCCGTGCCGGACTGCCGTGCCGGTGCCGCCGGAGATGCTCGCCTCCCGGACGTCGAGGCTCCCGGCGGGGCCGCCCAGGCCGTTGGCGAAAGCGTACGTGGTCCAGCCATCCACGGCCGCGGCATTGAAGACGAAGCTCCCACCACCCCAAACGGAGACGGCGGGTCTGGGCCCTGAAGGGCACTCGGAGAGGGACGCGGTCGGACCTGCGGCTACGACGTTGCCGTCGGAGATGAGCTCGATGAGGGGCTGGGAAGGGGGTGAGTCGGAGGCCGGGCACATCGGCCGCGCGAGGTGGAGGACCAGCGGCTCGCCGTAGGTTCCTCCACGATTGTCGATCGCGAGGTTCCCACTCCACAGTGCGCCGTCGTCGAGGGAGCCGACTCCGAGGCAGAGGTGGACCTCCGGCCGGGCCCCGCCGATGTCGGGGAGCGCTGCCGCTTCTTCGAGCGCGGATTCGAGCGTGGGATGAAGCGTCCCGCAGGGGACGCCGAAGCAGCTGGGGGTCGGGCCGGGGTCGGCCTCGGCCAAGCAGAGGACATGGTCGGGGTCTGCGGCCGCCGTGGCCGTCCAAAGCAATGCGAGCCCCGCACACCCGGTCGCCCAGCCCCGACTCGGTCTCACCCCCATACCGTGGGCATTCTTGCATGGCCCGAATCGCAGCACGGATGCGGCAAGAACTCGGGTGTTTCGGCGAACCGGGCGGGTTTCTTCCGCCCTGTCCTCGGGAGCACGTCCGTCAGGCTCCGGCTTCGGCCCCTTCGGCCAGCTTGCGCTCCTGGGCGACCCGCGCCTTGAGCGTCTTGCGGAGCTCCTTGGCCCGGGGCCCGAGCGCTCGGGCCGCGGCCTCGCCGAAGCGCTCGGCGGCCCCGGCGTGGTCGCCCGCGCCGCTGAGGATGACGCCCAGGCTCTCCAGCACGCGGATCTCTCGGGTCGCGTCCTTGCGGGAGCGGACCGCGCCCAGCGCCTGCTCCAGGGCGCCGCGCGCCCCGTCGAGGTCGCCCTGCGACGCCTTCACCTGGCCGATGTTGTAGAGGACGTCCACCATCAGGGCCGCGTCGCCGGCCTTCTCGGCCGCGCTCTTCGCGCCCTCGAGGAACGTGAGCCCCTCGTCGACCTTCTTCGCGATCACGGCGAAGAGGCCGCAGTGGTACAGGTCCACCTGCTCCTGGTTCTCGGCGCCGAGCTCGCGCGTGAGCTCCAGCGCGTGCTTGGCCATCTCGAAGGCAGCGTCCCCGTTGCCCGCCGCGGCCTCGGCCTGGCAGAGCAGCCGGGCGGACACCCGCTCGCGGGGCATGCTGCGCAGCGCCCGGCTCATCTCCAGCGCCCGACGGAGCATCCCGACCACGTTCTTGCCCTTGCCGAGCATCAACGACGCCTCGCCGCCGTTCAGCATCGCCTCGAGCGTCAGGACCAGGTTGCCGGACGTCGTGGACAGGTCGACCGCGCGGTGGAACAGCGTCTCGGCCCGCGGGATCTTCCCGTCCGCCTTCGCCAGCAGACCCTCGATGTACTGGGTGTGCGCCTTGACCGGGGGCAGGGTGGACGTCTTGCCCGCCTGCTTGGCGAAGTCGCGCGCCGCCTTCCGGTCGCGCATGTTCAGCGCGACCATCGCCAGCTGGTTCAGCGTCTCCGCCGCCCGGCTCGGCTCCTTGGCCTTCCTGAAGCCCTTGAGGGCCTGGATGCCCTTCTGCTTGGCCCCCGGGAAGTCGCCGTTGCGGATCGCGATCCGGCAGTCCAGCAGGTGCAGGTGCGCGAGCGTCACCTGGTCGCCGGCCTTCTCGGCCCAGGCGCGGGTCCGATCCACGGCCTGCACCGCCGACTCCGGCGACGCTCCGTTGACGCCGCGCTCCGCGAACCCCGTGAACAGCAGCCGCGGCAGCGAGTCCGGCCACGGGGAGTCGTCGAAGGTCTCCACCAGCTCGAGGGCGAACTGCGTGAGCTCCGGCCGATCGGTGGACATCGCCATCGTGAGCAGCGTGCGCGCGCCGCGGGGGTCGTCCGCGAGCGTGTAGAGGGCCGCCGCGCGGGCGATGTACTCGAACGCGGCGGGCGCGTAGGACTGCAGGACGATCGTGGCGAGGCCCTTCGCCGTCGCCGCCGCCTTCTCCTTCCAGTCCTCGGGCGGGTTCTCGAGGTACCACCGCCGGTGGAACTCGTAGCGGAAGCGATAGGTCCACGTGCCCAGGGCCTCGTGGTAGCGCCCCTCCTCCACGAGGTGGGGCATCGCGTCGAGCGCGTCGTCGACCTCGTCGTCCCCCGCGTCCAGGTAGGTGCGCACCAGCGCCGCCGTGAACTCGCGGCCCTCGAAGGCCGCGATGTGCAGGACCTTCTCCAGGAGCTCGACGGAGATCAGCTCGTCGTCGTCCTCGTCGCGGCCCTCCGACGCCTCGGCTTCGGGGGCTCCGTCGCCGTCGGCCGCCGACGCCTCGTCGGCCGCCGACGCCTCGTCGCCCGCCTCGCCGTCGGCCGCCCCGTCGGACTCGTCGTCCTCTTCGGCCTGCTCGTTGGGGATCGGGACGAGCACGTCCAGGTCCACGTCCTCGATGTCCGTCAGCGAGTAGCCGCTGTCGTCCCAGGTGATGGTCTCGTCCTCTTCGAGCGCGTCGAGGATCTCGTGGACCGTCTCGGGACGGCCGGCGGACATCTCGTGGATGCGCTCGGCCAGGCCCTCGGGGAACGTCGAGGGGCGGTAGGTCTCGTCCAGGATCTCGCCGACCTGCTCGGCCGTCAGGGGCTCGGGATCGATCGGGAGGGCGGAGGGGAAGAGCGTGCGGATGAACGTCCGCGGGCCGGGCTTGGTGTCTTCGGGCCCCTCGCCGTAGATGTTCTCGCCGGGAGCGAGCAGGAAGAGCATGCGCCAGCTCTTGGCCCGGGCCCGACCGACGAGCGCGCTCAGGAACGTCCACCACGACGGCGAGACGACGTGGCCGCAGTCGTGGAGATCGAAGATCCAGCGGCCGCGCGTCGCCACCGCCTCGAACGCCTGCAGCAGACCGAGGTAGGGGTTGTCCGCGGGCAGCTTGATCTGGAGGTTCGCCTGGTTGGGGTGATCGCCGAGCTCCTTGAGGCTCGCCGCCATGCCGTAGAGGCCCTCGCGCGTGCGGTCGTCCGGCGCCGCGAGGCCCGCGTCCGTGAGGATCTCGCCGGGGTCGCCGTCGAAGCCTCGCGCGCGGCTCAGGCCGGTCACGACCCCCCCGTAGGTCCGCAGGAGCAGGCGCACGCCCTCGTCCCCGGCCTGCGCGTGGAGCCGGAAGACGGTCGCCTCGTCCCCGGCTTCGTCCAGACCCTGGAGGAAGTGGCTGACCAACGTGCGCCGCCCGGAGCCCGCGTGCCCTGCGACGATGGCGGCCCGGGGGCCGTCCGCGGTCGCGGTCCAGAGCTCGAGGAGTCGGTTGACGAGGGTGCGCCGGCCCACGATGGGTCGGTCGGATCGTTCGGTCATGGGGCGGGTCCAGGGCGATTGATGAAGGGACGGGATGATAAGGAAGCCACGCGGTAAGATCCATGCCCGATCCGCCCATGCGCAGGCCTCCCTTCCTCCGATCCCGGCCCCTCCTTCGCTCCGGTCGGCCCCGGGCCGCGGCCCGCGCCTGCGCCGTCGCGCTGGCGGCGGCCACCGTCGCGCTGGGCACGAGCTGCCCGGGGGCGAGCGCCGGGTACCTCGATCGCGACGCGCGCAACGCCCTCGTCTGCCCGGCGGCGAACGGGTTCGCGCCCATGGACTACGTGCCCGCGGGCCCGTTCCGCGGCGGCGCCACCCGCGAGGAGGTCGAGCTCGCCGACTACGACGCCGACATTCCCCGGGAGCCGCGCCCGCCGGGCGAGTTCGCGACCGACGCCTTCTGCATCGACCGCTTCGAGTTCCCGGGCGAGGGCCGCAAGCCCGTCGCCGACGTCACCTGGCTCCAGGCCCGCGTGACCTGCGAGCTCCTCGGGCGCCGCCTCTGCACCGAGAACGAGTGGGCGAAGGCCTGCGGCGGCGTGCTCGGCGACCTCTACCCCTACGGCGATGAGTTCGTTCCCGGCTTGTGCAACTCCGACGTCCCCACCGAGGGTTCGTACGACCGCACGACCCCGGGCGGCACCTATCCGACCTGCGCGGGCCCCTACGGGACGCAGGACCTCGAGGGCAACCTCAGCGAGTGGGCGGAGGACGGCCCGGAGCCCGGGGGCCACGGCCGCTGGGTCCTGGGCGGCACCATGTGGCCCGGCGTCTACGGTCGCAGCTGCCAGGCGCGGCACGCCCACCCCCAGGTGGCGCCCGTGTCCGGCGACGACGGCTTCCGCTGCTGCGCCGACGCCATCGATCCGAGCTGAGTCGGGGTCGTCGGGGCAGGGGAGGGGTCGCGCCCGCGGCGGCCTCGGCTTCCAGGGCCCGAGCCCCCGCCCGGACCGCGTCGGCGTCCGGGTCCTCCCCCCACAGATCGAGGTCCAGGCCCTGCGCGCGCAGCCCCATCCCGATCCCCCGGCCGACGTGCACGCGATCGGCGGCGCCGAGGGCGGTGAGCGAGGATCGGCGGGTGCCCGGTCGGTCCGCGGCGAAGACCGCGAGCCCCCACCCGACGGCCTCGAGCTTGCGGATCCGCGCCGGACCCACGTCGTCCCGGCGCGCGATGCGGGCCGCGAGGTCGCGGGGGGCGACCGGGTGGGGCGCGGGACGCATGAGGAGATCCTGGCCGGCCCCGCTGCCCGCCACGAGGCGGAACGCGTCGACGTCGTTCGGACGCCGGAGCAGGAAGTCGTCGACGCCCGGGGCCGTCGCGTAGGTCACCTTGCCGATGTCGCGGGTGGCGTAGGTGCGGGGGTGGTAGTCGAAGAACGCGGGGATCCGCGACGGCTCGAAGAGGTCGACCTGCACGACGGCGCCCGGCACGCACCACGCGACGACGGCGACCACGGCGGCGACCCGACGCGCGCCCCCCGCGGGGAACCAGCGCGCCGCCCCCACCGCCACCGCCACCGCGATCAGCGGCCACAAGGGGAGCAGGTAACGAGCGGGGACGGCCGGTCGTTGGGGCGAGAGCGTGGCGACGAGGAGGAGGTGCGCGGCGGCGGCCCCCGCCAGGACCGCGGTCCTGCGGCCCCTCGGGGCGCCCGGGAGGGCGACCGCCATCGACCCGACCGCGAGGCCGGCGAGGCACGCGTCGAACAGGCGCGAGGGCCCCGGCAGGTGATCGGGCACGACGCGGAGCGGCAGGAGGCTCCCCAGCGCCGCCACGAGATCCGTCCCGCCCGCCGCGATCAGCCCGGCGGGGGTACTGCCCGGGGTCTCCGTCACCGAGGCCTGCCACGCCCCGCTCAGGCCCATCGACGCCAGGACCAGCCCCGCCGCCACCGCCCCGGCGACGGCGACGGACACCCACGGGCCACGACCCTCGCGGCCTCCCCGCTGGTCCAGCGCCCAGCCGACCCCGAGGACGGCGACGGCCGCCACGGTGAGCCGGCCCACCCCCACGGCCGCGCCCAGCGCCGCCCCCACGACCGCGGCTCCCCCGAGCGTGCCCCCGAACCGGAGGGTCGCCCACGCCGCCACGCCCAGGAGCGCCGCCGACTCCGGGTGGCTCCCCCACGCGATCAGGCGGCCGCTCAGCGCGGAAGGAGGGCACGCCCACAGCAGCGCCGCCGCCGCCCAGGCCGCGCCCGCCCCGCCGATCCGCCCGGCCACCGCCGTCCACGCCGCGAACCCCACCGTGGCGAAGCCCACGGCCACGAGCTTGAGCGCGAGGTAGGAGCCGGCGCCGAAGACGCACGCGAGCGCCGCGTAGAGCAGGGCGACCGGGAGGTGACCCCCGTGCGGCGCGTTCGGACCGGCGCGGGCCGCCCGCACCACCTGCTCGAGCGTGGCGGGCTCCCCCGATGCCCAGGCGTCGCCGAGGGCCATGACGCCCACCTCGGCGAGGTCCGGCTCTCCGATGCGATCGGCCGACGCGAGCACGATCAGCAGCTGCGTCACGAAGAACGCGAGGGCGAGCGCCGTGGTCTGCCGGCCGCTCATCCTCTAGAGGAACTTGAAGGCGGCGCTCAGGATGGTGGCCGAGAGAGCGGCCATCACGAGGGCCGTGATCCAAACGAGCACGACCGCCCGCTGGATGTCGTTCGGGCGGGGAGGCTCGCCCCCCTCGGGGCCGCGCGCCTCCGGGCCGAGCCCGAGCCCCCGCGCCACCACGGCCGACAGCCGCATCTCGGGGGGCTTGTCGGCCTGGTTGAGCCACCCCGCGAACGCCGTGTGCTTGTTGCCGCCCACGATGGGGAGGATCGTCTGCATCAGCAGCGCGCCCCACCAGCCCGCGAACGTCCCCACGATCGTGTCGGCCGCGAGGGCGGGTCGATAGAAGGCGTCGTCCGGGTCTTCCGCTTCGTCCCAGATGTACGAGCCGAGCTCCCGGGCCGCCACCGCGCCCGCCGCCACCGGGGGGCCGAACAGCACGAATACGAGGGGCAGCAGCGCGCCCTCGAGGAGAGCGCGGCTCATCCTCGCGATCGCGGCCCCCGCGATGTCCTCGTCCGCGAAGCTGGTGGCCTCCGTGCCCATCTTCGACAGCCGCTCCCGGGCCCGCCGGGGGGCCTCCGCCTCGAGGTCCATCCGCACGAGGCTCGCGTCCGTCGTCATGCGGCGCAGGCGGAGGATCCCGAGCGTGATGAACGCGTGGGAGGCGAAGAGCCCCTCCATCTCGAAGAAGGACCAGGCGATCGTCTCGATCCCCCACGCCAGGAGCATCGCGGCGCCGACCACCCAGACCAGCCAGAACAGACCCGCCACCCGAGGCGTCGGACGGAGGGCGGTGCGGGCGATGAGCTCGAGGCGACGGCCCGCGCGGGTCACCTGCTCGGCGTAGTGGTGGCGCGAGCGCAGATCCCCGAACAGGGCGTCGAGCAGGAATCCGAGCAGGGGTGCCAGCCCCATCCAGGTGGGAAAGTCGTCCAAGGGGAGGGATCCTAGAGGACGGACGCGCCGCTTGCGGTCCCGGGGGTCAGAACCTCGCCTGGACGATCAGGTTCAGGCCGAGCTGCTGGGCCTTCGCGTCGTCGAGGACCCGCGCGGAGCCGCCGCCTTCTTCGGTCACGACCTTCGTGACGTTGAAGTCGTTGGTGAACGACACCTCGCCGATCACGGCCAGCATGTCCGACAGGCCCCACTTGAGCGACGCCTTGAGCGACAGGATCGTGAACGGGTCCACGCCCGGGGGCATGATCTCGTAGTCGTTGGCTTCGCGGATCACCTCGGTCTGCCGCGTGCCCCCGATGTCGGCCGCCTGGAACGAGGCGGGCTGCATCAGGCCCACGATGAACGACGGCGTCAGCTGCGGCTTCTCGAAGTACATGTCCCACCACAGGGCCCCGTAGACCTGCGGGGTCTGGATCGTCTCGGTCGCGAACGAGAGGTAGGGCGTGAGCCCGGGCACGTTGAAGACGAGGAAGCTGACGTCCCGGTACACCACGTCGACGCCCACGCGCATGTTCTCGAGGAACCGCACCTGCGCGGACACGGCGCCCGTGATCGCGTCGTCCAGGACCTCCTCGGACGGGTCGTCCGCGTTGATCAGGGAGCTCCAGATCGTCGTGAACTCGCCCGACACTCCGAGGCCGAACGCGCCCTCCCACGTGGGGACGATCGACACGTCCCGGCGCGCTTCGGGGTCGTTGACCAGCAGCTTGAGGTCCGGGGACGCGCCCATCCGGTGGTTGAGGGTGAACATGACCCGGTGGCTGAGGCCGAACGCCTTGAGGGTCACCGATCGGAACGGATCCTGTTCGTAGGTGCCGCGCCCGAAGTAGCCGCCGCCGAGGTCGTAGGACAAGCGAGCGTCCCGCCCGCCCAGGGGGAACTCCACGCTGGGGCCGAGGCCCGCGAGCACGCCCCAGTAGTTCTCGGACTCGTCGTTGTCCGCGCGGGTCTGCACGAGGCTCTTCGCGCCCACGAAGAAGTAGAAGCGCTCGAGGTCGGCGTTCAGCTTCATGCCCGGGGCCGGGCCCTCGTTGCCCGCGAAGATGCGGCTGCTGCCCCAGGTGAGGTCGTACGTGTAGCCGAGGCGGAACCGGTTCGAGCTGTACGGCCACGCCGTGAAGCGGATGTTCTTCCCCTTCTTCTCCTCGTTGAACCAGAAGGTCGCCGACACGTAGGAGCCGTCGTCCCGGAACCGGCCGATGAGCTTGTTGTCGTCGGGGTCCCGGCTCAGCTCGAACTCGGCGACGAACGCCGCCTCGGTGTCCACGAACGGGAGGAAGCCGGGCGTGTGGGCGTAGACCGCGAGGTGGGACTCGCTGACCACCCGCTGCTTCTCGGCGTTCAACCCCTCGAAGAACAGCTCCGGGTACTCGTTCCCCATGCCGAACGTGGGGGACCCGTCCTTGTTGTCCGCGAGCACGTTGTCGTCGCCGATGTAGAAGGTGAGCGTCGTGCTCATGAAGTCGCTGATCTTCAGCTTCTTCTTCTTCTCGTGGTGCTCGCACTCGCCGCCCTCGCAGCAGCCCTCCCCGTCGTCCGCCGCGGGCTCCGGTTCGGCCGCGGATTCGGGCTCCGGCTCCGGTTCCGGGGCGGGCTCCGGCTCCGGCTCCGGGACGGGCGCGGGCTCCGGCTCCGCGGAGGGTTCGGCCTCTGCATCGGTCGACTCGTCCTCGTGGGCGGGCTCGCTCTCTGCGGGCTCGTCGTCGGGCGCGTCGTCCTCGGCGGCCGGGGGCGCCTCCTCGGACGTGTCGTCGCTCTCTTCGTCCGCCGCGAGGGCGGGCGCGGCGAGCAGGACGCACGGGAGCAGCAGGACCCGGAGGGGCAGGGGGAACTTCAGCATGGGGATTCTCGGGTCGAAGGGAGGGACGCGCCCTACTCGGGGGCGGCGTCCCAGGCCTCCCAGTCGTCGGACGACCGGGGGTTGATCAGCAGGTTCTCGAAGCGGTCGCTCACCACGCCGGTGAGGTTCGTGATCGTGCCCACGCCGCCGTTCTCGCCGTCGAACTCGGCGGCGCTCGCGTAGAAGGTCGAGCCCACCATGATCAGCGGGCAGGCGGCGACGGGGTAGTAGGCGCGGCCTTCGGCCCACTCGGACTGCTCGCCGAGGACGACCTCGGGGATCGTCACGAGCATCCCCTCGTGCGCTTCGGTCAGCGTGCAGGGGTCCGCCACCTCCGTCGCCACGACCTCGGCCGTCTCCTGGCCGACCTCGATCCGCGCCTCCTTCCACGCCGCGAGCTCGGTCTGGCCGTTGAACTCGGAGTACTCGAGGCCGGTGAGGGTGACGACCGCGCCCACCTCCGGGGCCTCCGCGTCCTTCGACGGGTCGTATACGAGGATGCCGCCGAAGGTATCGACGTTCGGATCCTGGACGAAGAAGTTGCCCTCGTTGCGCGTGAACCCGGAGATGACGGTCAGGTCCGTGAGCGTCAAGGCCTCGCCCTCGAAGTACCGACGGCAGTTGAGGTCCTGCGCGGTGTCGTCCCCGGTGGAGGCGGGGATCGCCTCGC
Organism: uncultured Rickettsiales bacterium; assembly: GCA_964512225.1. GTDB lineage: Bacteria > Myxococcota_A > UBA796 > UBA9615 > UBA9615 > CAZEKB01. Next base: position 32,173 of record CAZEKB010000031.1, read on the forward strand.
AGCCCGCGGGCTCGAACCAGGCGTCGTCGTCCGTGCGGGGCATCAGGGTCACGTCGCCGTACCAGGGGGTGAGGATCCCGGCGAGCCAGCTCAGCTCGTCGCCCACGGCCACGTCGGGCCAGTAGAAGACATCGTCCACCTGGATGCCGTCGGCCTCGAACACGCCGTAGTTGTCGAACGTGGGCAGCGTCTCGACGGTCACGTCCTCCACGCCCACGGGGAGGCCCCACAGGTCGCGGTCGGCGAACCCGCCGCTGATGTCGTCCGCCTCGACCACGTGGGGGTCGGGGAGCGCGTCGTAGCCCTCGGAGGCGAGGCCGGCCGCGTTGTCGACGTTGATCCGCGGGATCTCCTCGGCGAACGCGAGCTCGAACCGCCCCGTGATCTCCATGAACTCGCCGAGCCACAGCGTCTCTTCGGGGTCGAACTCCTCGACGACGTCCAGGAACGTCGAGATCGTGATCCCGCCGCCGGGGCCCCCCTCGGCGTCCTGGACCCAGAAGGTCACGAAGTTGTCGTCGAACACGTACGTGCCGCTGACCTGGACGTCGCGGATCGTCACGAGGGTGTCCACGTCGTGATCGCCCGCGGTGAGGGCCTGGATCGTGGTGAGCACCGGGTCGTCGTTGCCCGCGTCGTCGTCGTCGCCCGCGTCGTCGTCGTCGGTGCCGCCGCCGTTGCCGGGGCCGAAGTTGCAGGCGGGGAGGAGGGCGAACGCCGCGGCCGCGGCGAAGAGGGAAGGTCGAAGAATCGTCATCTCAAGGTCCTCGGGGCGCTGCGAGTCGGCGCCCGGTTGGTTCGTCAATCGAGTCGGTAGGGGACGCCCTCACAGGTCACCAGGTCGCGGTAGTACTTCGCCGGGGCGATCCGCGGCCCGGACGGCGGGCGCATCAGGAGTTGGGGGCAGTCGGGGGGGCGAAGGTCCGGGGGGAAGTCGAGGCACGAGCGCACCTCGAGGATCCACGGCGGCGACGCGAACCGCAGGTGTCGCAGGACCCCCACCAGGTACTCGACCTCGCGGTCGTGCGCGTCCGTGGGCGGGTCCGCGAGGCTGCAGGGCGGGAAGTTGAACGACGGCACCGTGTTCTCGTTGACCACGCTGATGCGCGCCGGCTCGCCGCCGCACTCGGCGCCCTCGATCACCGCCGGCCACTGGGCGTGCTCGGCGTAGTCCGCGCAGTCGCTGCCGGACGAGAAGTCCGAGCGCAGGCCGTCCAGCCGCACGACCGACGCCTCCCACTTCTCCATCTCCGGGGAGTTGCACACGATCGTGGGGTCGAGCGGGTAGGGATCGTCCACCACGTTGTTCCGGTCGGCGACGCGCCAGGTGGGGAAGCCCAGCTCGGTGTAGCCCAGGAACTCGCTGACGATCCCGGACAGCTCCGAGAGCCGGTCGCCCACCACGATGCCGTCGGGACGGCTGAAGCTGAAGACGAAGAGGCTGTTGTACGTGCCGGGGCCGCCGGTGCGGTCGGTCACGTAGAAGCCGTCGTTGCTGACGGTCGTGACCACGAGGTCCCGCTGCGTGTCGGTCCCGTCCCACCCCTTGATCGGCACGTACTCGTGCTCGAAGTGGCTCTCCACCACGGAGTCGCTCGTCTGCACGTCCGTGACGGTGGGGCGATCGATGTACACCGCGGGGGTGACGCCGGTGGCGAAGGAGCCCGGCTGGTCGGGGGTGCCCTCGTCGGAGAACCAGATCCGCATCTCGTCGTAGGCGCGCGCGATCTCGATCCGGCCGGTGAAGACCCCCTGCGCGAACTCGATCGTGTCCGGGGTGCGGAGCTCGCCGGGCGTGGCCCGCACCTTCACGAGGCCGTCGAAGTCCGAGATCACCCGGCGCTCGGCGTCCAGCACCTCGACCCTGACCAGGTACTGGATGGGATCGCTCGAGAACGGAGCCGGATCGGAGGGGTCGAGCCCGTCGGGATCGGTCTCGAACGTGACGGCCATCGTCAGGGGCCCGGAGGGGTCCTCCTGCTCGTGCGCCACGACGCATCCCCCGGCGAGGACGAGCAGCGCGAGGCCGATCGGGAGCGTCCTCATCACAGCCTCGGGGTGATCCGGCCGTCCGAGGACGGGTACGCCGCGTTCAGCGGGACCCGGTCGCCCCGATCGGCCTGGGAGAGGTTCAGCATGAAGAACTCGACGGCGTCCCGCATCGAGATGCCGGAGTCCTCCTGGGTGGTGTTGTTCTCCAGCACGCTGAAGCCGGAGCCGCCGCCCGCGATGTAGTTGTTGGTCGCCAGCTCGTACGACTCGGTCGGGTGCACCGGTCGCCCGCATGCGCCCGCGGAGCAGATCTCGTTGTCGAGGCACACGTCGGCTTCGTAGTCCGGGGCGGCCGGGTCGTCCTTCTGGCAGGCGATCCAGGAGCCGCCGACCGTGGGATCGAGGGCGACGCCGTTGGCGCAGTCCATGACGAACCGGGCGGACGCGATCTGCGCCTGGGCGTTGCAGCCGCGGGACGCCGAGCGGGCCGACACGTAGTCGAACAGCGCCTGCACCTCGGCGCCGGACAAGAACATCGTCGTGATCGTGTTGTCGAAGGGCAGGACCTGGAAGAGCTCCTCGACCGTGATCTCGTGGACCGCGGCCCCGTCGGCCGGGCCCTGGATGTCGCTGCGGATGCCGAGGGAGTTGGTGAGGGCGAAGTCCGTCTCGATGCCGACCCGGAACTGCATCGCCTCGGCCACGAGGTTCCCCAGCGGCGAGTCCCCCCCGTTCGTCCCGAAGCGGCGCAGTCGGTCGTCGGTGACGGCCACGATGCGGTCCAGGTCGACGCTGTCCTCGAGCGCGCGCTGGTAGTCCTCGAGGAGATCGAGCATGTCGCCGTCCTCCTCCACGTTCGCGTCCACCGGGATCAGCGTGTTGTCGTGGGCGATGACGTCCCCGTCCCGCACCACGAGATCGAGCCGCTGGACGTACTTCGAGAAGGCGCCCGCGTGGCACACGACGACGCGCTTGCCCGGCACCACGTCGCTGTGCACGACCTTGACGGGATCGAGGGCGACGTGGAGGTGCCCGCCGACCACGACGTCGACGTTCGGGTCCGTGCGCGCGATCTCCACGTCGTCGTCCAGGGACAGGTGGGTGAGCACGACGACGACGTCGACCTGCGGGGCGAGCCAGGCCGTGTAGTGGGACACCGTGGCCATGGTGTCGCGCGCGAACACGTCCATGCTGTTGTCGGCCTCGTGGATCGAGGTGATCGACGACAGGTTGCCCATGCCCACGATCCCCACGGTGAGGCCGTCCAGGTCCATCACGTGCACCGGCTGGATCAGCCGGTCGAGGCGGGAGTTCCAGGGCTGGTCGGCGGACGCGAAGTCGTAGTTGGCGGCGAGGACCGGGAAGGTCGCCCACTTCTCGAGCTGTGTGGCGTAATTGCGCGCCCCGGCGTCGAATTCGTGGTTCCCGGCGATCACCGCGTCGACCTGGAACTCCGACATCATCCGGATCTCCACCTCCCCCTCGAAGAGGTTGAAGATCGGGGCCCCTTGGAAGTAGTCGCCGCTGTCGAGGTGGATGGTCCGGCCCGCGCGCGCCCGCTGCTCCTTGAGGATCGTCGCGATGCGGGCGGCACCCCCGAAGGGGCCGTTCTCCTCCACCAGGCCGAGCTCCCGGTCGGTGAACTGCGGGACCATGGGGTAGGGAAGGATCCGGCTGTGGATGTCCGCCGTGTGCAGGATCGTCAGGCGGACGTCCGCCCCCTCGAGATCCGGGGTCTCGAAGTCGTGCAGGCACGACGTCCCCACCGCGAGCGCCGAGACGGCGGCCGCGCAGAGCGTCCAGGAGATGGCGGGGCCCCTCACGAGGCGGCGTGTAGCAGAGGAGGCGGGCCCTCGTCCAGCGTCGGTGCCGACCCGATCGTCCCGATCGCCGACCCCGAGCGGCGTCGGAGCCTTGACGTGGTTTTTACTGCGACCGGACAGGTTGCCGACAGCTCTGAACAGCGCGCCGACACCCGTGACACGCCTTGACCCATGCTTGACCCTCCTGCGGAGTCCGCGCCGGTACAGTGCGCCCCCAGGTTGGGGCTACGTGCGCGTTTTCGGGGGCGAAGGTCACCTTGACAGGCACGCCGTCCCTTGGTCTGGTGCGCCGGTTTTTCCGGCCCAGAAAGGCGCTCGTCTCCGATGAACAGGACCCTCCTCCCTCTCGCCGTCGCGCTGCTGACCTTCGGGTCCGCGTCCGTCGCCTCGGCTTCGTGGCTCCAGCCGCGCACGCAGCAGAAGTCCTTCCCGATGGCGGACGCGGAGCGCGAGCTGGTCGTGGGCAAGTCGTGGCTGATGTTCAAGCTCGACTTCAACTACAGCTACAGCAACAGCCACTTCATCGGCGACAACCTGTTCAACCTCGGGTTCACCGAGGGCGAGAACTTCGAGTTCGAGCGCAACGAAGGTGTCTGGCACTACCGCCGCTGGGACATCGGCGCGCGCTGGGGCTTCAGCAAGAACAGCGAGATCTTCTTCTCCGTTCCGATCGTCTGGGCCGAGGTCTGGAACAACCGGATGGTGGACGCGGACGGGAACCGCAAGCCGATCTCCGCGGTCGGGCTCGGGGACGTGCACGCGGGCATCCGCTTCCAGTGGCTGCGCTGGGTCAGCGACGAGGGGCCCTTCTCCAACGCGCTGGCGACCGATCTCGACATCCGCTTCCCCACCGGGAACGAGTCCCCCGGCTCCTACATCGGGGGGCCCAACAACGTCGCCACGATCATCACCGGCACCGGCGGGTGGGGCTTCGACCTCTCCGTGCGCTTCAAGCAGCAGCTGGCGATCCTCGCGATCGAGCTCGGGCTCGGCTGGGAGATCAACGCGGTGGCCGTCGTCCAGTTCTTGGTCGAGGACGAGTACGACCAGTTCAACCAGCACCTCGACCCCGGTGACCGGGCCCACCTGGACGTGGGCTTCACCTTCCAGTTCTTCGACCACCTCGCCTTCAAGGTGATGCTCGACATGGACTACCGCACCCCGACGAAGTGGGGCTCCACGACGTCGGCGTTCCCGGCGTGCAAGGACTGCGAAGAGATCCCGGACAGCGAGGGCTTCTGGATGGACATCGAGGGTCGATTCATCATCGACGTCGACGTCCACTTCGGTCTCGATATCTACGCGCGCGTCCCCATGGCGGGTCGGCGGAACTTCCTGTGGCCCCTCGAAGAGATCAGCCCCTCCCGTGCGTTCACGGGCGGCGCCGAGCTCCAGGTGCGCTTCTGATGTTTGAGGATACGAACATGCTCAGCCCTCGCGCCCGTCTCCTCCGGTTCCTCGTCGCCCTGGCGGTGGCCGTGTCGTTCACGGCCGTGTCCGCGCCCGACGCCGAGGCGAAGCTCGCCTTCTTCCGGAACTACCCGGACCTGAACTGGAAGGTCATCAAGACCGAGCACTTCAACGTCTTCTACCCGGTCAGCAAGAACCTCGAGAAGACGACCCACCCCATCAACGCCGAGTTCACGGCGCGCAAGACGGCGTTCATCGCCGAGGAGATGTATCCGCTCATCTGCGGGCAGTTCAACTACTACCTCGACGAGACCGTCAACATCGTGATGCTCGACCAGACCGACAGCCTCACCGGCTACACGGTCCCGAACTTCGACTGGATCGTCGTCTCGGCGCGGCACAGCGACTACCTGTGGCGGCTGCGCGGGCACCACGACTGGCTGCGGAACGTGATGTATCACGAGTTCGCCCACGTCGTGTCCCTGAAGGCCGACCAGGTGTACGCCGAGGAGAGCTTCGGCGTGGTCGTCTCGGCGAGCTGGAACTCGGGCAAGAACCTGAAGCCCGCCGGGGCCGCCGAGGAGGCCCCCCCGCTGTCCGGCGCGAGCATGTCCGCGGGCGCCTTCTTCGGCACCGGCGATCCGTGGTTCTGGGTCGAGGGCGGCGCCGAGTACTACACGGACGTCGCGGGCATCAACACCTGGACGGCCAACCGCGACATGCGCATGCGCATGGACATCCTCGAGGGCACGGCCCTCAACTTCGACGACATGGCCGACTACCAGGGGTCCAACGGCGGCTTCGACGGCAACCGGCACTACCTGTCGGGTTATTCGTTCGCGCTGTACCTCGAAGAGCGGTTCGGCGAAGGCGTCTACCAGTCGTTCGCGCTCAAGCGCGCCGAGCAGGGGTGGAGCCCCAACTTCCTCAACGTCATCGAGGACACGCTGAACATCTCGGCCGACGACCTCTACGCCGACTGGCAGGCCTGGGCCAAGGAGAAGTACGGCAAGGTCCGCGACGACATCATGGCCGATCCCGCGATCGGCGAGCCCGCGATGGACTCGTTCGACTACTGGGAGGAGCCGGATCCCGCCGGACGCGAGCGCACGAAGTGGGTCCGCACCCTCGACGGCGGCGACCGGTACAAGTGGCGCCGCGACCGCGAGAAGGACGGCATGTACCAGTTCGCGCCCCGCTTCTCCCCCGAGGGCGACCGGTACGCGTGGATCAACGGTCGGGGCATCTCGGTCAGCCATCGCTCCGAGGGGGACCTGCGCCCCTTCAACCCCGACCTGGTCGCGCGCCGCGGCGACGACGAGGTCGACGCTCTGTGGGCCAAGGTCAACAAGGGCTTCTCGCTCCCGTCCGCGGGCGACAGCGCCTACGACTGGAGCCCCGACGGCAAGAAGATCGTCTTCGCGTGCGACGAGGAGTACCGCATGACGAAGGTCGAGGGGAAGATGCCCGAGTTCTCGCGTCGCGCGGTCAACGCCGACGGGTACAACTGGCACACCCTCTGCGTCTGGGACTTCGCCAAGCAGCAGGAGCGCGCCGAGGCGCTCATGCTCGAGACGTTCGAGGAGAGCCCCTACCTCGACGACCTCGAGCGGCTCGAGAAGCTGAAGCGCGGCCTCCCCGCCAAGGCCCCCAAGAAGGCCAAGGGCAAGAAGGCTCGCCGCCACTGGATCGACTGGGCCGGCGTGGACGGCGTCTGGGAGTTCGACTTCGTGCCCGGCAACCACCGGCGCATCCAGGACCCCGCGTGGTCCCCCGACGGCCGCACCATCGCCGTCAGCAAGTACAACGACGGCACCCAGAACCTCTGGGTCATCGACGTCGAGAGCGGGGACGGCCGCGCCCTCACGGAGTTCACCGACGGCACCCGCATCGAGCAGATCGACTGGTCGCCGGACGGCAGCGAGATCGTGTTCGGGGCCTACCGGTGGAACCAGAACGACATCTACGTGATCGGCGCCGACGGCGGCGACTTCCGGCCGGTCACGAAGGACAAGTTCGAGGATCGCGAGCCCAGCTGGGGCGACGACGGGATGATCTACTTCTCGTCGGACCGCGTCGGCGGGATCTTCAACATCTTCCGCATCAACCCCGGGCTGACCCCGGGCGTCCCGGACGCCGACCTCGACGGCATCCCCGACGCGAGCGACGCCTGCCCGGCCGAGCCGGAGACCGTGAACCTGTACAAGGACACGGACGGCTGCCCGGACGACATCCCGGTGCGCGCCACCGCGGACCGCATCGAGCTCGACGAGAAGATCTTCTTCGAGCTCGACAAGGCGGTCATCAAGGAGGAGTCCTTCGAGCTCCTGAACGCCGTCGCGCGCGTCATGCTCGACAACCCCCAGGTGCTCAAGGTCGAGATCGGCGGTCACACCGACTCGCAGGGCGACGACGAGTACAACCTCGACCTGTCGCAGCAGCGCGCCGAGGCGGTCGTGGCGTACCTCACGGAGCAGGGCGTGGGGTCGGAGCGGCTCGAGGCCAAGGGCTACGGGGCGGGCACCCCGCTGCGGGACCTCCGGGCCGAGCTCAAGCAGATCCGGGACAAGGAGGAGAAGCTCCGGACCGAGCAGGAGATCCACGCCGCGAACCGCCGGGTCGAGATGCTGATCAAGGCCCAGGAGCGGGTCACCTCCGAGCTCACCGCGAGCGAGAAGGCGGGCTTCGAGAACGCGGACGCGGGCTGCGGCCAGGACTCCGAGGCCCAGCGCCTCGAGAACGCCTACCTCGTGCAGCTCACCAACGTGGTCGGGGGCGCCTTCTGGCCGAGCCGGACCCCGTCGGGGCACCTCTTCTACAGCCACTACACCGCGTACGGCTGGAAGCCGTGGGGCCTGCACTGCAAGTCCTTCTTCAACAAGGTCGTGGACGACACCTCGCTCGTCATCGCTCCGGAGGACTACGGCGTCGACGTCCCGCAGGAGGTCTACCCGGACTACAGCCTCGTGACCCAGGACGTGAAGGTTCACGGCGCGTGGGTCCGCAACGCGATGCTGATCCCGATCATCGACGTCGGCAACGTCTCCCTCACGCACATCGGCGTGAACTTCGGCTTCTTCTTCGCCACGTCCGACGCCCTCGACACCAACGCGCTGTCGATCGTGGGGTTCGCGGGTGAGGACCTCATGCTCTGGGGCCGCTACACCAACAAGACCTTCTTCCCGGAGTTCTACGCCGGCGGCCTGATCCGGAAGATCAAGTTCGACTACGGCTTCAACCTCGACGAGGACGGGTCCAACCTCACCACGGACGACCAGTTCCTCGCCGACATCAAGGGCGGGTACCTCGTCGGCGGCGGGTTCGTCGGCCTGAACTTCCCCATCTCGCGGTTCGTCTCCCTCGACATCAATACGTTCCAGTTCGGCATCGGCTACATGGGCGTCACGGACGGCAAGCAGCCCCGGCCGATCCGGCACCGCGGCAACCAGAACGTGACGTTCAGCCTCCGGTCCATGGGCCTGCGGGGCGGCCGCGAGCGCATCAACCCGCGGGGCGGCTTCTCGCTGTCGCTGGGGTGGTCGCCGAGCTTCACGATCCCGCTGAACCGGGCCTCCGCCGGCGTCGACGTGGACGACGGACAGGTCTTCAAGTCGTACTTCTACAACGCCTTCGAGTTGAGCTGGGTCAACTACATCAAGATGCCGTGGAAGAGCCCGAAGAGCGGGTCCGACCTCGAGCACACGCTGCAGGTCGAGCTCCAGCTGGGGCTCATCGACCGCAACGTGCCCTACGCCGACGAGATCCGCGGCGGCGGCGGCGGCGGCTCGATCAATACGAGCAACCCGTACGCGCGCAACGCCAGCTTCACGGGGTACGAGCCGTGGTCGCTCTCGGGGGAGAGCGTCGCGATGGTCAACCTGCAGTACCGGTTCCCCCTCGCGCGGCAGATCGACAAGAAGGTCGGCCCCATCTACTTCGAGTCGGTGTACATGCAGCTGTTCACGACGATCGGGAACTTCTGGTCCTACACGCTCGACGACAGCGCCCGCACCACGAACCTGTTCGGCGAGCGCGTCCTCGCCGACGAAGACGACCGCGTCGGCGGCGGGCTGGACCGGCCCGGGACCGGCATCAAGCGGGAGTTCCCCGGGATGATCGCGTCCGAGAACGGCAACTACATCCTGGTCGACAGCGGCGTGGAGGTCCGGGTGGCGGCGATGCTCTTCAACCGCAGCCAGTGGCACTCCTTCTTCCGCATCTCGCAGGGCTGGATGCCGGTCTCCGGCCGCGGCGACGTGGACGGCGACGACGTCTACACGAACTCGAGCGACCCCACGCTCAACACCCAGAGCGACGAGCGCGAGCCCGCAGGCTTCCGCTTCTACCTCGGCATCGGCAGCAGCTGGTAAGGCCGAGGAGGGAACCGATCATGAACAAGACCTTCTCCATCTCCTGGGTCGCGGTCGCCGCCGGGGCGCTCCTCGCCCTCCCGAGCTGTGCCCGCGACACCGGCGAAGCGGGCGTCAAGCCCATCGGCGTCGGCTTCGATCCCGGCGAGCTGTTCCAGGGCCCCGAGCCCCGCGGCGGCATCATCGACACGGCGCTCGTGCAGATGCGCGGGACCAACCTCGACCTCGGCGTCACCGGGTTCTTCGGCTCGGCGGGCGCGTTCGTCGACCCGGACAGCGACCCGTTCGACGCGGTCCTGGCCTTCTCGTACCTCTTCTCCCCCGCCATCACGGCGGCCGACGAGTACCAGCTCGTCTCGCCCAAGGGGCCGGACGTCACGGATGCCTGCTTCGCGCAGATCTCCAACCGGGGTCCGCTCGGGAGCTTCCGCACCGTCGACATCGGCGACCGGATGGTCATCGGGAACCAGGCGGAGGACGTCCTCGAGCGCTCCGAGCTGATCATGGCCCGGAACCCCCAGGACTACCCGACGAACACCACGAACGTGTTCATCTACTACATCGGCGTCGACGGCTTCCGGCCCACCGGCTCCGTGCTGCAGCAGAAGAACTGGTCCTTCGGCGAGGAGATCTTCCTCCACTTCGACGGCGGCCTGCCCCCCGAGGGGGCCCCGGTGGCGTCGATCCCGCTGCCCAGCAACTCGGTCGGCGACGGCGACCCGTGGGTCCAGGGCCCCGAGGAGCTCGGCGGCATCCTCATCAGCAACCTGGAGGACGGCGACGACGCCCAGCCGGTGCGCTACGACCCCACGGTGGCCGGGCTCCCGAGCTTCACGGGCGGCGACGGCGTCCTCCACGTGAGCTGGGACCCGCCCTCCGACGACGCGCCCCAGGACGACATCGAGCGCGCCTCGGTGGTGACGATCGACATCAAGCTCCTGTCGGCCGACGTCGAGGGCGAGCTGCTGGACGACGGCCAGACCTGCAACCCGATGGAGGTCCTGGAGGTCACCGGCACGCGCGACGACGCGTGGCAGACGGCGTACGAGGACATGAAGACGCGCTGGTGCGACCAGCCGAGCCGCACCGACCAGCCGTGGACGGGCTTCGAGCCCGATCCGGAGATCGGGAACGACGAGCACGGCGAGCACTACTACATGCTCGACGGCGACGGACAGGCCGTGGCGGACACCTGCCACGACGGCGAGGACAACGACGACGACGGCACCTGCGACGAGGGCGGCTGCGAGGGCGCGGACGGCGTCTGGCTCGGGCCCGACCCCCACTGCGCGCGCCACACCTACCGGGCCGCCACCTGCGGGTCGGACAGCCGCTGCTACGACGTGGGCGGCGATCGATCCGGCGACGGGCACATGGGGGATCTGATCTGCACGGCCGTGGATGCCGATGGATCGTTCACAGTGTCCGCAGAAGAACTCGCGACCCTGACGGATCGCGTGAACATGGACGAAGTCGCGGGCGTGGTGGTCGCGGTCTCGCGCACGGCCGAGCGCCTCATCGAGGTGCCGCTGGTCCGCAACGTCATCGGCAACGCCGAGGACAACAACCCCGTCCGGTTCCGCGCCTCGCAGGTCGTGTTCGCCCGGCTCGAGCACGAGTAGGCAGAGGTACGAACGATGAAGAACCTCCTCACCCGCATCCTCCCCGCCGCCGCGCTCGTGCCCGTCCTGGGCCTGTCCGGCTGCGCGTGCATCGAAGCGCTCGAGAGCGAGCCCTACTACGACGGCGTGGGCCCCACGATCACCGAGGTGTCCCCGGAGTTCGAGAACGGGAACATCGGCGGCACGATCCTCCTCAGCCGCCCGGGTTGGGATCCCGAGGGCAACGAGGACGACGCGACGCTGCTCGCGGCCGCGCGCGTGACCCTGGACGTGGAAGACCTGGACGCGGACGACTGCCCCAGCCCGACCGTCGTATTCGGCAGCCGCAACGCCCACATCCTGTTCGTGGACAACGGTCGCGTGGACGTCCTGCCCCCGCCGGGCCCCCTGCGCGGCGGCGCCGTGGACGTATCCATCGCCTGCCCCGACGGCATCAGCGTCCTGGAGGACGGCTACGACTACGCGCTCGGCGAGATCGTCGGGGACGAGATCGGTCGGCGACTCGAGCCGCTGTTCGACGACGAGTACGCCTCGTTCGTCATGTACTACCAGGCCGAGCCCTGGATCAACTGGCCCGAGATCGTCGGGTACGGCTTCTTCTACAACCAGCCCGCACCCCGCGCGTCCATGTTCTACGGGTCGGACGCGCCGCTGTCCTACGGCGCCGGGGACCCCGAGGTCACCCGCATCGCCCCCCCGATGATCCCGGAGCTCGAGTTCGAGAGCCCCGAGCAGGGCGACCGCATCAGCGGCGGCGACAACCTCACCTTCTTCCGCGAGCGCCGCACCGGCGACATCGCGACCTCCCCGCTCGCCCTCGCGGCCCGCAAGCGCGAGTCGACCTTCGGCGACGGCCCGGAGCCCCACGGCGGCCAGGTCCAGAACAACGAAGGCGCCTGGATGGTGGTGGACCACCAGGAGAACGGCGAGCGCAAGAAGCGCTACCTCCGCGTCGGTCAGGAGACCGGCATGTGGTGCGAGTTCAACGACCACCCCGACTGCGACGCCGACGCCGAGCACGTCAACCACACCCGCATCGCCATCGACAACACGTGGACCTGGTTCACGCCGGACACGCCCGAGGGTGCCTTCGTGGGCCAGTACGCCGAGGAGGTGGACGAGCACGTCCAGTACCTGGAGGCGATCGAGGGCGGCTGCGACCCGGCCACCGACGTGAACGAGTGCGACCCGGGCTTCACCCTCCCGTCCGGCACGTACGAGGACGTCCTCTTCTGCCGCAGCTTCGACCAGCTGGACGACTTCCCGTTCGAGCCCGACGGCTTCTGCATCCCGCTGGAGCGCGTGCCCAGCGTGGAGATCGAGCAGGGCACGAACTTCGTCGACCTGCCCGAGCGCATCGTCGGCGTCTGGACCCGCGACTCGGAGAACTCGTTCTACGACGGCTTCGCCGGCATCGGCGACAACGCCATGCCCCTCGACTTCCCGGTGTTCGTGTCCTACACGGGCGGCTTCCAGGACGGCGAGATCGTGCCCGGCAAGAACGTCGAGATGGTCATCCCCGAGGATCTCCCCGAGCCCGGGACCGAGGAGTTCGACGAGTTCCCGTACCTGCGCGCTCCCGCCATCAACTTCGACTCGTGGTTCGGCACGGGCAGCGACTTCCAGCAGAAGTGGGGCTTCCCGGCCGATCTGAGCCGGGAGCGCCGCGAGGCGGGCGCCCCCCTGTTCACGGACAAGGCCTGGCGCTTCACCATCCCGCAGGGGCACGACGGGGACGGCTTCGGCGATACGTTCGTGCTCGTCACCCTCGAGGTCATCGATCTCGACTTCACGGGCGTGGGCAACCGGACCGTGTGGAAGACGTCGCTGTGGGCCTGGGCCGACGACGAGGTCATCACGGTGCCGGAGTCCTTCCTGCAGTCCCTGCCGGAGATCGCCGACATCACCCGGCCCGACAGCGAGGAGCAGCTGGGAGAGAACCTGCTCGGCTCCGTGAGCATGGAGGTCCACCGGATCATCGGCTGGCGCATCGGCGACGACTTCCGGGACCAGCAGGCCCGCGCGATCGTCGATCTGCAGACGATCTCGTCCTACTACTTCCACAACCAGAACAGCTGCACGGACGAGATCGACAACGACGGCGACGGCGACGTGGACCAGGCCGACTCGGCCTGCCGCGATCCCGAGGCGGTGCACGAGTCGACCGAGTGCCAGGACGGCGAGGACAACGACAACGACGGCTTCATCGACGAAGACGATCCCGACTGCCGGACGATCGCGGACGAGCCTTCGACGTACGACTCCGACGATACGAGCGAGGGCGCGACCTGCTCCGACGAGCTCGACAACGACGGGGACGGCTGGACGGACCTCGAAGACCCGGGCTGCGTGGACGCCCAGGGGAACACCGAGGGCGGCTTCGACTACACGGTCGACTGCAACAACTCGGTCGACGACGACTACGACGGGCTGATCGACGGGCAGGACCCGGGCTGCGAGACCGCCGAGGACGAGGGCGAGGACGGGGCCACGGACACGTGCAACGACGGCCTCGACAACGACGAGGACGGCTGGATCGACGGCCTGGACATCGCCTGCGTCCCGGGCGCCGCGCTCGGCAGCGAAGCCGCGCCGCACTCCCCGAGGCTCGGTGAGGTCGATACCCCCACGGACGACCGCGAGATCGAGTGCTCCGACTTCCGCGTCGAGGGCGGCCAGGTCTTCCCCCTGGACAACACGGACGAGGACCCGCTCGCCAACGCCGACGATCCCGAGTGCGCCTGGGGCGGCGACGACAGCGAGACGACCCCCGCGCTCGAGTGCGCCAACCTGATCGACGACGACGGCGACGGCTGGATCGACAGCGAGGACGCCCAGTGCTTCCTCAACCCGGCGTCGGAGTCGAGCGGCGGCGGCTCGAGCGGCAACTGCAGCGACGGCGAGGACAACGACAACGACGGTTGGATCGACTCGCTGGACCCGAGCTGCGCGACCGCGGGCGACTTCGAGCTCGGTCGCAACAACAACCTCGAGTGCAACGACAACGTCGACAACGACGAAGACGGGGACATCGACAACGCGGACGCGGACTGCCCCTCGGGCAAGGACGCGCACGAAGACCGGTAGGCGCCCCGACCCCCGCCGATGAGCGGCTCCCGCAGACTCCTCCTCCGCAACGTCGGAGAGCTGGTCACGTGCGACCCCGACCGCGGCGACGGTCCGCTCGGGGTGGTGCGTCGCGCGGCCGTGCTCTGTGAAGGTGGCCGGATCGTCTACGCCGGGCCCGAGTCCGAGCTCCCGGCCCTGGGCGACGCCGAGCCGCTGACCCTGGACATCGACGGCTGCGTCGCGATGCCGGGGCTGATCGACTGCCACACTCACCTCGTCTTCGCGGGCGACCGGCTCGGCGACTTCCAGGCCCGGCTCGGAGGATCGACGTACGGCGCCCTCGCCGAGTCGGGCGGGGGGATCCTGTCGACGGTGCGGGCGACCCGCGCGGCGTCGGACGAGCTCCTGCTGGATCTCTGCGAGTCCCGAGCGGAGGCGGCGACCGCCCACGGCGTGACCACGATCGAGGTCAAGTCCGGCTACGGCCTCGACAAGCGGCACGAGCTTCGGCTGCTCCGCACGGTCGGGGCCTGCGACAAGCGCTCGATCCCCGATCTCGTCCCCACGTTCCTGGGGGCTCACAGCTTCCCGGTGGAGGCCCGTCGCTCGGCGGCGGCGCGGCAGGCCTACGTCGATCGGGTCGTCTACGAGATGCTGCCCCTGGTGGCCGAGCAGAACCTCGCCCGGTTCTGCGACGTGTTCATCGAGGAGGGCGTCTTCTCCCTGGACGAGGGCCGCAAGGTCCTGGAGACCGCCCGGGACCTCGGCCTGGGGCTGAAGGTCCACGCCGAGCAGATGAGTCGCACCGGGGGCGCGGCGCTGGCCGCCGAGCTCGGCGCCGTTTCCGCGGAGCACCTCGAGCACGCGACCCCCGAGGACCTCCGTGCGCTCGCCGACGCGGGGGTGGTGGCGGTGCTCCTCCCGGGCGCGTCGTTCTTCCTCCGGGACGGGTTCGCGGACGCGGCGCCGTTCAGGGAGGCGGGCGTGCGCGTGGCGCTGGCGACGGACTGCAACCCGGGGACGTCGCCCACGGTGAACCTCCCGCTGATGGCGCAGATGGGCGTCCTGGGCTGCGAGATGACGATCGAGGAGGCGATCCTCGGGATCACCACCCACGCCGCCGCGGCCCTGGGGCTCCAGGACGACCGCGGGATGCTCCGCGCGGGCATGCGCGCGGACCTCGCGCTGCTGCGCTGTCGGGACGCGCGCGAGCTCGTGTACCACCTCGGCGCGTCGCTCTGCACGGGGCTGGTCAAGGACGGCACCTACCACCGCATCGAGTCGCCGCGCCCGGCCACGGTGCGCCGCCCGCACTGACGGCGCGGGTTGCGTCGGGCTTGCGTGCCACTACACTAGCCACGGGTATCGGGACGTGATCGGCGCCCCGAACCCCGACCGGAGAGAGACATGATCGCCGCCCTGCTCCCCACCCTCGGCCCCCTCGAGCTCGGCCTCCTGGTTCTGATCATCCTGATCTTCTTCGGCGTCGGAAAGCTCCCGGAGGTCGGCAAGGCGCTCGGCCAGTCGCTCAAGTCGTTCAAGGACGCCCAGAAGGACGAAGCCCTCGACGTCACGAACACCACCGCCGAGCTGGACGAAGCCCCCGCGCGAGACACCGAGACCGCCTGACGCTCGCCCGGGTCACGTCGGCCCGTCGGCCATCCAGGAGTCGAGCCCCGCCGCGATCGCGTCGAGGTCGATGTCGACCTTGCCCCCCTCGACCTCACGCACGCTGGTCCCCCCCGGGGTGACGTAGTGCGTGGGTGTGTCGAACACCTCTTCGGGCAGGCCCCGCCCTTCGATCAGCTCTCGGGCTCCCTCTCGCACCTCGTCCTTGAGCGTCCGCGTGACCGCGGCCCGACGCAGCTCCGGAAGCATCAGGTGCGGGAGCACCGACAGCGCGATGTCGATGGGCGTGAAGGGGTTGAGGGCGATGGCGACCTTCACCCGGTAGCGCGTGACCCAGCGGGGGTGGCGGAATACGAGCGTCAGGATCTCGCCGTTCGTGGGGCGCATCGCCGAGATGCGGACGACGTCGCGCTCCGTGATGATCGGGTTGTTCAGGAGGTTCGCGATCACTCCGGGGTGGCGGTCGAACAGGAGGCGATCGAGCTCGAGCCGGTTCCTCGCCCGCGCCATCGCCTTGCGCCGACCGAGCGCCATGTCCGGCATGTGCTTGTTCTCGGACCTCGGGTCGGTGGCTCCCTCGGTGCGCCCGGTGAGGGACTCGGGCGAGAGCAGCATCCGGGCCACGGTGGACAGCTCTCGACGCTGGGCGAGCTCGTAGATCCGGCGCGCCCGCTCATACCCCAGGGACGTGAGGAGGGGACGCGTCGTCGTCAGGTCGATGAGGACCTCCTGGGCCGCCAGGTCCCGACGGATCGAGCGGGCGAGGATCCCCGAGAGCAGCGCCACGGAGAGGTGCGCGTCGAACTTGCGGAGCCGGTGAACCAGGGCCTGCGACCGCATCGGCCGGTCGGTGATCTTCAGGAGCCGGTCGACGAACCGGTCCGTCGCGCCGCCCGCCACGCGGTCCAGATACTCGCGGAAGACGTCGAGCAGCGCCTGGCGAGCGGCGTCGAGCTCCGGCGATGCCTCCGACGGTCTCATCCTTCGGCGGCGGCCATCTCGTTCAGGATCGCCTCGGCGGCGGCGCGGCGGTCGACGGCGTTGCGGATCGGTCGCCCGACGACCAGGTAGTCGCTGCCGAGCGCCACGGCCTCGCCCGGCGTGAGGATGCGCTTCTGGTCCCCGGCCGCGGAGCCGGCCGGGCGGATGCCGGGGGTGAGGATCCGAAACGGCCGCGGCAGGGCCGGCCGCAGCAGGCGCAGCTCCTGGGGCGAGGCGACCACGCCGCCGCACCCCGCGTCGCGGACCAGGCGCGCGAGGGCGAGCACCTGGTCGGCCGTCGTGCGCTGGACGCCGATGTCGGCGAGGTCTCCGTCGTCCAGGGACGTCAGGACCGTCACGGCGAGCACGGTGGGCCGGGGGAGCCCGGCCTCGGCGGCGCCCGCGGCCGCTCCCGCCGCGGCGGCCTGGAGCATCGCTCGGCCGCCCGACGCGTGCACCGTCATCAGCTGCGCCCCGAGGCGGGCGGCGGCGCGGCACGACCCCTCGACCTGCGCGGGGATGTCGTGGAACTTGAGGTCCACGAACACCCGGTACCCGAGCTCCCGGATCGCCGCCACCAGCGGCGCCCCGGCGGTCGTGAAGAGGCGCGATCCGACCTTGATCCAGCGGAGGGTGCCGGCGAGGTCCCGGGCGCACGCGAGGGCAGCGTCCGGTTCGTCGATGTCCAGGGCGAAGACGAGTCGGTCGCGGGCGAGATCGAGCGATGGGGTCGACATGGGGAGGGAGTGTAGACAGGTCCGCGCGCGGGGGCGTGCCGCGGGCGCTCGGCAGTAGACTCGAATCCCTTGAGCGACACCCCCCTCTTCCCCGACCGCGCTCCTTCGGCGACCCCGCCGGAAGGCGCCGCCGCGCTCGAGGGGGTGCTCGAGCACGTCGTCTACCGGAGCGACGACGGGGACTTCCTCATCGGCCGACTCAAGATCGAGGGGCGCGCGATCCCCGTGACCATCAAGGGCGCCATGCCCGGGGTGGAGAAGGGCGAGCGACTCCGAGTCGAGGGCCGCTGGCGCGAGGACGCGCGGTACGGCCGCCAGCTCCTGGTCGACCAGTTCCTGCCGGTCACGCCAACGACCCCGGCCGGGCTGGAGCGCTACCTCTCCGGGGGGCAGGTGGACGGGATCGGGCCCGTGTTCGCGGGGCGCCTGGTGCGGCACTTCGGCAAGGACGTGCTGCACGTGCTCGACCGGGCTCCCGAGCGGCTGCGCGAGGTCCCCGGCATCGGGCCCGCCCGGGCGCGGAAGGTCGCGGAGGCCTGGGCGCGGTCCCGCGCGCTGAAGTCGACGGTCATCTTCCTGCACGGGCTCGGCCTCGGGGCGGGGCTCGCGGCGCGCATCCAGCGCGTCTACGGCGACCGCACCGTGGCCGTGGTGCGCGAGAACCCGTATCGGCTGGCGGGCGACGTCTCGGGGGTCGGGTTCCGCACCGCCGACCGCATCGCGAGGGAGCTCGGCATCGCCGGCGACTCCCCCCACCGCCTCCGGGCGGGGCTCCTCTTCGCGCTCGCCGGGGCCTCTTCGGAGGGGCACTGCTACCTCCCCGGCCCGGAGCTGCGGCGGCGCGCCGAGGAGCTCCTGGAGGAGGACTGGGACCTGATCCGACCCTGCCTGCGGGACCTGCAGCGCGAGACGACCGTCGTGCTCGACGGTCCCCGCGCCGAGCCGCGGGTCTGGGATCGGTCGGTCCGAGACCTCGAGGTCGCCGTCGCCGAGGGGTGCCGCGCCCTGGCAGGGGGCTCGCCGCAGACCCTGGCGCTCGACGTGCCCGCCGCCCTGAAGTGGGCCGAGGACCGGGGCGGGATTCGCCTCACGTCGGCCCAGCGCGAGGCTCTGGTCGTCGCCCTGTCCGGCACGTTCACGGTCCTGACCGGGGGCCCCGGGACGGGCAAGACCACGCTCGTGCGCGCGCTCCTCGACATGTGGGAGCGCAAGGGCCTGAAGGTCAAGCTCGCAGCCCCCACGGGCCGGGCCGCGCGTCGGATGGAGGAGGCGACGGGCCGACGCGCGAGCACGCTCCATCGCCTGCTCGAGTACTCGCCCCAGCACGGCCGCTTCCAGCGCGACCGCGCCTCGCCGCTCGCGCTCGACGCGCTCGTGGTCGACGAGGCCTCCATGCTGGATCTGCACCTCTTCGGGGCCGTCCTGGACGGGCTCCCGAAGGCGGCCCGGCTCGTGCTCGTGGGGGACGTCGAGCAGCTGCCCTCCGTGGGGGCGGGGCGGGTTCTCGGGGACCTGATCGCGTCCGAGGTCCCGGCCGTCGTGCGGCTCGATCGTGTCTTCCGTCAGGACGAAGCGGGCCTCATCGTCGACAACGCCCACCGGATCCTGCAGGGCGGCCGACCGCGGACGGCGAGGGGGCCCGACGGCGACTTCTTCATCATCGAGCGCGACGACCCCGAGGCCGCGCGCCGGACGGTCGTCCACCTCGTCGCCCGACGGATCCCCGATCGCTGGGGACTGACGCCCGAGCAGGTCCAGGTGCTCGCGCCCATGCGCAAGGGGACGTGCGGCACCGAGTCGCTGAACCTCGCCCTGCGCGACGCGCTCCTGGGGCCGGAGCCCACCCCCGATGCCCCCGGGCGTCTCCCCCCTCCGAGGGTCGGCGAGCGGGTGATGCAGACCCGCAACGACTACGACAAGGACGTGTTCAACGGCGACATGGGCGTCGTCGAGTCCTGGGACGCCGCCGCGCGGAGGCTGGTGGTGCGCTTCGAGGCCCCGGAGCGGGTCGTGGCCTACGCCGCGGACGAGCGTCACGCCCTCGTATCGGCCTACGCGATCACGATCCACAAGTCCCAGGGCAGCGAGTACCCGGCGGTGGTGCTGCCGCTCCTCACGCAGCACTTCCGGATGCTCCAACGCAACCTGCTCTACACCGCGATCACGCGGGCCGAGCGGGTGGTGGTGGTCGTGGGGAGTCGCCGCGCGATCGACCTCGCGATCGACAACGCGGACGCCGACGTGCGGTGGACGGCGCTGGAGGAGCGGCTCCGGGCCCCGGCGGGGCGGGGGAGCTAGATGCGGCGGGAGGCCTCGACGTAGGCGCGGATCAGGTCGCGGTCCGCGTCGGAGATGGCGTCGAACCGGAAGCCGTTGCCCATGATGTTCTCGCCGGGGCTCTCGTCGGTGAGGGCCGACACGACGGTGCCGCGGGCGCTGATCGGGTCGTGGATGCCCGGCAGGTTGAACTCGATCGTGACCTCGGTCCCCAGCTCGTAGGGCTCGGGGCTCTCGATGAACATCCCCTCCTCGGAGAGGTTGCTGCAGTTGTGGAAGTCGAGGCGGTCGTCGACGCGGCCCTCGGTCCACAGGCGCAGCGGCAGGCGATGGAAGCGCCGCCGGGCGGCCTCGTCGCGCTGGTCGAGATCGAGGTCGTCGTCGTTCTCGCCGCCGAAGCCTCGGTTCTGCCGTCGGTCGTACAGGTTGTTCAGCGTCTGCATGGGGGCCTCCACGGGGATCGGATCGCTCGGCGTCATCGTATTCGCCGAGGATCCTCCGGGTCAAGGTAAAGTGCGCCGGTATTGGCGCGGCGGGGCTCCGGCGCCCCCGGGAGGCCACGATGCGGTTCGGTCGCTGGCAGGTCACGACGCTCGACGACGGCCTCTTCAGGCTGGACGGCGGGGCGATGTTCGGCGTGGTCCCGCGGGAGGTGTGGGCCCGCCGGAGCCCCCCCGACGCGCGGAACCGCGTCGCGCTGCAGGCGCGCGTTCTGCTCCTGCGCGACGGCGACCGCACCGCCCTCGTGGACGTGGGCATGGGCAGGCACTGGTCGGACGTGGAGCGCGACCGCTTCGGGGTCGCCGCGAGCGGAGGGGTGGCGGCGGCGCTGGCCGAGCACGGGCTCGCGCCCGCGGACGTGACCGACGTCGTCCTGACGCACCTCCACTTCGACCACGCGGGGGGCCTGGTGGTGCGCGCCCCGGACGGCTTCGGGCCCGCGTTCCCTGCCGCGACCGTGCACGTCCAGAGGCGCAACTGGGCCTGGGCGCACGCCCCGACCCGGCGGGACCGCGGGTCCTACCGCGCGGAGTGCTGGGCGCCCTACCGGGAGGGGGACCCCCGGCTGCGGCTCCTCGACGGCGACGGCGAGGTGCTCCCCGGGGTGGAGGTCTTCGTCTGCGACGGGCACACCGTCGGGCAGCAGCTGGTGCGCGTCCCCGGCGGTCCCGACGGCGCGGCCCTGCTGTACCCGTCGGACCTGCTCCCCACGGCCGCTCACCTGAGCCCGGCGTGGGGCATGGCGTACGACCTGCAGCCGCTCGTGCTCCTCGAGGAGAAGGAGGCGCTCCTGGCGCGCGCCGAGCGAGAGGGCGAGTGGGTGGTCTTCGAGCACGACGCCGACGTCGCAGTGGGCCGCGTCGGCCGCGACGCGCGGGGGCGCAGGGCGGTGGTGGAGACCCCGACGTAGACCGGGCCCGCTCCACGAAAGAACAACATCCTCGGTGAGTCGCGGCAACAACCCCCATCTAGCGTGTCTGGGTGACGAGTTCGCTTCCCGGAGGCCCCGCGCGGGCCCAGCACGGCCAAGGGATGGCCGAGTACGTCATCGCGATGATCGCCATCGCGATCGTCGTGCTGGCGATCGTCGTGATGTTCGGGGGCAAGATCAAGAGCCTGTTCACCGTCGCGGACGCGGAGATCGCGACGCTCGGCGCCGCGGACCTCGGGGTCGGCGGCGGCGGCTCGGACGGCTCGGACGGCTCGGACGGCTCGGACGGCTCGGGCGGCGGCTCCGGCGAGGACGGGGGCGGCGACGGCGAGGCCGGCGAGGACGGCTCCGGCGACGGTGAGGGCGGCGGCTCCGGGGGCTCGGACCCCTTCGGCGGCGGCGGCTCGGGCGGGAGCGGCTCCGGGGACGGCTCCGGCGGGTCGGGCTCGGGATCGGGCTCGGGCGCCCGGGGCGGGGGCGGCGACGGCGGCGGCTCGTCCTCCGGCGACGGCCAGGCGAGCCTCGACGGCGGAGGGTCGGGCAGCTCCGAGAAGACGGCGAGGCAGGCTCGTCTGGACGAGCGGCGGGCTCGCGAGTCGGCTCAGCGGGACGAAGCGAGCCGCTGGGAGGCGAAGGCGAGGGCCGCCGAGGCCGATGAGCGGGCCCGGGCGAACGCGTCCAAGGGCGGCTTCGGCATGAACCTGATGCGGTTCCTGCTCATCGCGATCGTCCTGGGCGGGCTGGCGTTCATCGGCCGGTCCGCGGTGGGGATCATCGGGGGAGACTGAGCCGCAGGTCCCCGAAGCCGGTGATACATTGCCCCGGATGAGGATCATCCTGAGCACGGCGCCCGCCCGCTACTGGCAGACGACCAACTTCATGCTCACCAACTTCCCCCCGCTGGGGTTGGCGGTGTGCGCGGCGGCCGTGTCCCCGCCCCACGAAGTGATGATCGTCGAGAACGCGAAGCACCGGTTCAAGTCCCACGACCTGTTCAACCACGTGAAGCGCTGGGGCGCCGACGTGGTGGCGTTCACCAACAACTTCTATCCCGACTCGCTCGTCATCCAGAAGACCTGCCGCGAGCTGAAGGCGGCGTACCCGGGCCTGGTGACCGTCGTCGGTGGTCAGGCGCCGAGCTTCCTCCCCGAGCAGTACATCGAGCAGGGCGTGGACTACGTCGTCCTCTACGAGGCCGAGGTGACGTTCAAGCGGCTCGTCGCGTACCTCGACGGCACCGGCGACATGGACGTCTCGGAGATCCCGGGCATCGCCTGGCGGAACGAGGACGGCGAGGCGGTCGTCAACCCGAGGGCGCCCCTGCTGCAGACGTGGGACGACAAGCCGTTCCCCCGTCGGGACCTGCTTCCCTACTACCCGTCGGTGACCCGTCGCGGGTACCCGTCCACGGCCATCGAGACCGTCCGCGGCTGCCCCTACCACTGCAAGTTCTGCACGCGCCCCACCTACTGGGGCAAGCACCGCGACTACTCCGTCGAGCGCGTCCTCGAGGAGATCGCCATCATCAAGCGGCAGGGCTTCAAGGAGATGATGGTCACCGACGACACGATGGCCTTCAACATCCCGCGCATGTACGAGCAGTGCGAGGAGATGTGCCGTCGCAACCTCGACATCAGCTTCGGCGGCGCGATCCGCGCCGACACGGTCGTGAAGCACCCGGACCTCATCAAGCTCATGCGTCGCGCGGGGCTGTTCTTCGTGAACGTCGGGTTCGAGTCCTACAGCCGCCGCGCGCTCAAGGACATGAACAAGGCGACGACCATCGATCTGAATCGCCAGGCCAGCGACATCCTCCGCAAGAACGGCGTGCTGATCCTCGGGTCCCACGTGTACGGGGCGCCGGGTCAGACCGACGAGGACCTGGAGCTCATCACCCGCGACGGGATGGAGCACTGCGACTTCTTCCGCTTGAACATGTACACGCCGCAGGTCGGCTCGGCGCTCTTCTACGAGATGACCCGCGAGGGCCGGATGCCGTCGCGGAACCCGGAGATGTTCAACCAGTTCGAGTACCTGTTCGACGACGGCCGAGACCCCCAGGAGATGAAGTGGGGCTTCGTGAAGCGCCAGCTGCAGTACTACCTGCACCCGGACGTCCTCAAGCACGCCGTCAAGAACAAGACCCCCAAGGAGCGCATCATCCGCCGCGCCTACGTGAGCGCCGCCATGTTCACCGGCTACAGAACGCTCCGTAAGGTCGGCATCGAGATCATGTGACCGACCCTCTCGGGGTCAGCGTTCGTGGATCTTCCGGAGCGACGCGCTGTCCGCGAGGTCCTGGGGAGAGACGGCGACGTCCGGGGGCATGCCGTCGGGGAAGCGCTTCGCGATGAGCTTCTTCACCGCGGGATCGGTCAGGTCGAAGTCCGACACGGGGCGCGGTTCGCTCAGCTCGATGCCGAGGCCGCGCTCGTAGGCCTTCCAGACGAGCTCGGAGCAGTAGATGAGATCGTCGGACCACTGGAAGTACGGGTCGTAGCCCGCGCCCAGGAAGGCCGTCGCGGCCTCGGTGAGGGCCGCCGGGTCCTCGATCTCGCCCTCGAGCCGATAGACCGCGTACTTCCCGCCCTCGCCCCGCGCCACGAAGTCCTTCAGCGGCACCACCCGCACGGGCTGCACGGCCTCGACGATGCCGGGGCCGTCGTCGCCCGCGACGACCATCCCCACGTGGCTCCACTTCGAGCGCGTCGCCTTCTGGACCGCGAGGCTCTGGGCCGACCGCGACGTGTGGAAGACGATGTCGCCCACCGCGGGCTCCCAAGCGGGCTCGCCCCCCCGAAGGAGCGGGGAGGCGAGCACGATGGAGAGGAGGATGCCCAGCGGCAGGATCGAACGGCGCATGGACGTTCAACTCCGCAGCGCGGCTCCCTATTTCCTCAGCAGCAGCCGGACCTCGCCGACCCGCCGACCTCCGACGCCGAGGGAGCGCAGCAGCTGGTCGCCGCGGGCGCCGCGGGCGCGCCGTAGAACCCCTCGGTCGGGCCGTGGGTGGTGAAGTTCTCCCACGGGACGCCGTCCGGGTCGCGCAGCCACGACTTCGTCGACTCCGCGTAGCAGCAGGCCGCCATCTCGGGGGGCGCCTGGGAGGGGGCGACGCGGTCGTGCAGCGCGTGGACGTCGTCCTCCTCGTCCGCCTGGATCCCGAGGTGATCGAACCCCGGCGCCCCGCGGGCCACCACGCTCAGGTTCACGGGCGGGTCGTTCGGCATCCACTTGGCGTAGTCGCTCTCCAGGCGGGTGGGCTCCATGCCGAACAGGGTGTTGTAGAAGGCCACCGACGCATCGAGGTCGGCGACGCGGAGGCTCACGTGCAGTCGCTTCATGTCTCTTCTTTCGAGAGGGGGCTGCTCAGCAGCAGCCCGGGGGTTCGCAGGGCTCGGACGCCTCGACGCAGCACTCGCGGACCAGGAAGGTCGCGAGCTCCTGCACTCGACCGAAGTCGGCCGCGTACAGGACGCGCCGCCCGTCGCGTCGCTTCTCCACCAGCCCCGCCGCTTCCAGGCGGCCCAGGTGGAAGTTGCGACTCGCCGGGGGAAGCCCGGCACGTTCGCTGATCTCGCCCGCGGGGAGGCCGGCGGGACCGACCCGAACCAGCAGGCGAAACAGCTCGAGCCGACGCCCGTGGGCGAGAGCATCGAGCACATCGACGGCGTCCATCGTTTCCATATTTCTAGAATAGTCGAAATATAAGAGTCCGCAACCCCCGATGAACCCGATCGGCGACGGCCCCAGCCGTCGGCTACACTGCCTGGAACCGCTTTTCAGGGAGTCCGCGCCGGTGCGAATCCTCTACATCCAGAAGGATCCGTTCGTGAACATGGGGGTCACCGCTCTGACCGCGTTCGCGCGGCAGCACGGGCACGAGTGCCACCTGCTGATCGAGAACGCCGAGTCCGACCTCAAGCGCTCCATCCGCCGGTACGACCCCGACGTCGTGGCGTTCTCCATCACCACGGGCCTGCACATCTGGGCCCTGGCCGTCGCCCACGCGGTCAAGAAGTGGTTCCCCCACATCAAGACCGCCTTCGGCGGCATGCACGCCACCTTCTATCCGGAGATGATCGAAGGCGAAGCGGTCGACATGGTCTGCCGCGGAGACGGCGAAGACGCCTTCATCGAGTGGCTCGACGCGCTCCAGCGCGGTCGGGACCCGTCCAACATCCAGTCGCTCTGGGTCAAGAACGACAAGGGCGAGATCACTCGCAACCCCCTGCGGACGCTCGAGCAGAACCTCGACAAGTACCCCTTCCCGGACCGGTCGATCTACGACCACTACCCGTTCGTGAAGAACCAGAAGATCGAGGGGTTCGTGACCGGGCGCGGGTGTCCCGACAACTGCAGCTTCTGCTTCCACGTGGGGCTCAAGCGCATCATGAAGGGCCTCGGGCAGTACACGCGACGCAAGTCGATCGAGTACGTCATTTCCGAGATCGAGCACTTCCTCGCCAAGTACCCGCTGCGGCGCCTCGTCTTCCGGGACGACACCTTCATCGTCCGGTACCACGACTACGTCAAGCCGCTGCTCGCCGAGTATCGAAAGCGCATCGGGATCCCCTTCTCGTGCCTCATTCGCGCCGACTACATGAACGAGGAGTCGATTCGGGACCTCGCCGAGTCGGGCTGCTTCGCCGTGAAGATGGGCGTCGAGTCCGGCAACGAGTACATGCGCAACAAGATCATGCACAAGCACCTCAGCAACGCCGAGATCCTCGAGACGATGCGGCTGCTGAAGAAGTACGGGATCATGGTGCAGACGTCGAACATCCTCGGCTCGCCCGGCGAGACCCTGGACTCGGCGTGGGAGACGATGGAGTTCAACGCGCGGCTCGGTCCCGAGCACGCTTGGTGCTCGCTCATCCAGCCCTACCCCGGCACCACCATGGAAGACCTGGTGATGAAGGAGGGGATGCTCCCGCCCGGCTTCGACCCGGACGAGTTCGAGCAGTCCTACTTCATGGCCACGCCCGTGGACGTGGAGAACAAGCGGGAGATCACCAACCTCCAGAAGCTGTTCCCCCTCGGGGTCCGCTACCCCTGGATGGCGCCCGTCATCAAGGAAGCGATCAAGCTGCCGCCCAACCAGGTCTACAACTTCCTGTTCAAGGCCCACTACGCGTACAGCATCTTCCGCATCAACGACATGGAGGTCCTCGACTTCCTGCGGATCGGGCTCTACACGAAGAACTACTTCTCTCAGACGTCCTTCTGAGAGGCGGCGGGCTCGGCCCGCTCCACGCGATCACGGCCGCCGCCCTTGGCGAGGTACATCGCCGCGTCCGCCCGCTTGAGCAGCCCGTCGGTGCTCTCGCCGTCGCCCCATTCCGCGACCCCGACGCTCACCGTGAGCGTGAGCCGGGTCCCCGCGACGTCGATGAGCGTCGCCGCGACCGCGCGACGCAGCCGCTCGGCCGCGATGCAGGCCCCTTCGATGGCCGCCTCGGGAAGCAGCACCGCGAACTCCTCGCCGCCGAGGCGGCCGACCACGTCCGTCTCCCGGGTGACCTCCACGAGGGTCCGCGCGAGGGCCCGCAGCACCTCGTCGCCCGCGGCGTGGCCGTGGTCGTCGTTGATCCGCTTGAAGTGGTCGGCGTCGATCATCAGGGCCGACAGCGGCTTGCCGCTCCGGCGCGCGCGAGAGATCTCCCGACGGGCCTCGCGCAGGAAGTGCGCGCGGCCGAACAGCCCGGTGAGGTCGTCCACTGCCGCTCGGCGCCGCTCTTCGGCGAGCAGGCGAGCGTTCCTCAGGGCGATGCCGACGTGATCGACGAGCACCGAGAGCGTCGAGCGGGCGGGCGCGTCGAGGGGTTCGCCCTCCCGACGGATCCACAGGACCCCCACCACGCGGCCCTCGGGCCCGGCCCGAAGCAGCTCGATCAGCGTGGCCCCGTCGTCCGACTCGCCCAGGGGCATGGAGGCGGCCCCGGGGGCGGGGGTCAGCGCCCCGGCGAGGATCCCGCCCAGCGTCGACGTGACGACCAACGCCGAGGGGAAGGGGGGCGCCTCGGCGTCGAGGCCGGCGTGGGCCTTGAGCAGCAGTCCGCCCGGCTCGAGGGCGTAGTGCGCGACGCCGACGGCCCCGACGAGCCCCTTCAGGGCTTCGGCCGCCTCGGTCAGGATCGCCGCGTCGTCTTCGAGCGCACCGATCCGTCGGGTGTGCTCGTGCAGCCGCACGAGCATCCAGGCGACGTCGGTCGTCAGTGGCCGCCCCCCGGCTTCCCCCACTCGAACTGCATTTCCTGGGACCGGGACGTCTCGTCCAGCTGGAGGATCAGCTCGAGGAACTCCTCGTAGAGCAGCCGGTCGGTGGGCCGCTCGAAGGTCAGGATCTGGACCCCGAATCCTTCGGGCAGCCCGTCCTGCGGTCGGTCGGTGCTGTGCCAGCGGACCTCGGCGTTGAAGCGCACCGAGACGATCTCGTCGCTGCCCTCGATGGGGAACTCGATGCGCACGATCGCGCCCCTCACGGGGGGCGCGCCCGACGTGGACAGGAACAGCCCCCGCTTCGAGAAGTTCTGGGCCATGGACAGCGACTTGCGCCCTCGGGCCCAGAATTGGACCTGCAGCGAGCTCGCGACCCGGGCGTTGCGGGGGACGAGCGACGGAGCCGGGGCCTCGTCCTCCCAGGGCGCGACGGTGCGCTCGAGGTCCGGCGCCGATGTCGTCGCGGGCGGCGGCTCCTGGGTCTCGTCGGAGCTGGAGACCTTCGGCCGCGAGGCGTCCGACTCCGTCCAGCGGTCGATGGACTCCATCGGGTCACCGAAGCCCAGGGGCCCGGAGCCGTCCGGGCTCGGGGCGGCGTCTTCGATGGGGGTCGGCGCCTCCGGGGGGGGGCCGAACCCGAACGGGTCCACGGAGTCCCCGCCGATGGGGGGAGCGGTGTGGTCGTCCAGGTCCAGGGCGGGGCCGGGCCGGAAGATGTCGTCGTCGCTGTCGAAGCTGCCGGACCCCTGGGTGCCGAACTGGAAGGACTCGTCCCCGAACGCCTTCTGGGGCGGGGCCGTGCTGTCCGAGTCCGCGAACTGATCGTAGCCGCCGGACAGCCACGGACCGCCGCCCGGGGGGGCGTCGTCCAGGGGCTCGAGGGCGCCGGGAGGGATCGACTCCGTGGGGGGGCGACGCGAGTGCGGCGGCTTCGTCTCGGGCATGGCCCGGTGGGCGGGGCCGAGGCGGACGCGGCGTCGTCCGAGGCCGGCGCGCAGGCCGCTGGAGAGGCTCGGGGGCCGACTCGCTTCGGCGGTGGGCATCTCCACCAGGTCCGTCGGGACCTTGACCGCCCTCATCTCGCGCAGGCTGCGCGGCACGGAGAGGTCGTCCACGTCCACGCGGGTGTCGAACTTGACGAGCGCGGCCGGTCGCCCCCGCCAGAGCCCTCCACCGGTCATGAGCTCGACGACGTCGCCCACGACCTCGTGGGTGAGGTTGTCGCTCGGGCGGCGGAAGGTGAGCGTGACGCGGGCGCCCTTCTCGAGCACGGGCGCGGAGCTCACGGCCGCCGACTGGGTCGCCAACCGGGTGATGAACCCGCGTGCAGACGTCCCATCCGTCGACTGAATGACCACCGGCACGAGGCAGGGGGTTCCGTGAAGCGTCGTATTCCGCAATCCGACCTCGGGCGGCGAAGAAGCCGCGAAGAGAGTCCCCGAGTCTATCAGTCGGGAGGGGGCGAGGCCCCGGCGGGCGAGCCTAGAACCCGGCCATGTGGCGGCCGAGGTGCGACGCCAGCGTGAGGTTCCGCTTCATGGCGACGGGGTCGGTGAGGAACCGGAGCTTCTTCGCCATGAACCCGGGCCGCCCGTAGAAGCGGCTGTAGGCCTCGCGCTGCAGGCCCTTGAGCTCGTCGTAGGTCATGCCCGTGGGCTCGTAGAATACGTTGAAGATGTTCATCGAGCGTTCGTCCTGGCGGAACTGGTCGACCTTGTCGAGCTTGCGCCACAGCCGGGAGCCGAACACCGGGTTCACGGGGGTGAAGAACGCCCACTCCAGGGGCAGCGAGCAGGCGTAGTCGATGGTCGTGCGGGCCTCCTCGACCGTCTCGTCCTCGATGCCGAGGGAGAAGCGCGCCGCCACCTCGATGCCCGCGTCCCGGATCCGGTAGACGCCGGCCTCGCAGGTCTCGACCTGCAGGGGCGAGCCCATGGTCGCGGTGCGCAGGTTCTTCTGGACGCCCGAGATGAGGACCGTGTCGATCCGCCAGCAGCCCGCCCGCTTCATCATGTCCAGGAGCTCGGCGGTGAAGTCGTAGGACCAGAACGTGACGGTCCACGTCCACTTGCGCCCGCTGCCCACGATGAGCTCGCAGAGCTCCATGGCCTTCGCGGGCTCGGAGCTGAAGATGCCGAAGTGGTCGTAGAACCCGAAGTCGGTGATCCCCCAGCGGTCCTCGCACTCGGCCATCTCCGCGAAGATGCGCTCGGCGGAGCGGATGCGGAACTTCAGGGCGCCCACGGCGGGCAGGTGGCACGACGCGCACGTGAGCGGGCAGCCGCGCCCCGTGAAGATCACGGTGTTGTTGGAGCGGTTGTAGATGTTGAGCCGCGGGTTGTAGCCCTCGGGCCGTCGCATCAGGTCGCGCGCGGGCGACGGCAGCGTGTCGACGTCCATGAGCGGGCGAGCGGGGTTCCGCACGACCCGGCCGTTGGCGTCGCGCCACGCGGCCCCCCGGACGTCGCTCCAGTCGCGGGTGCCGTCGTCCACCCGGTCGCAGATCTCCTCCAGCGTGTGCTCGCCCTCGCCGAACACGGCCAGGTCCAGCGCGGTGCACTCGTCCAGGACACCCTGCTTGGCGACGTTCGTGTGCGCGCCGCCGAGGACGATCACGAGGTCCGGCCAGCGGGCCTTGACGCGCGCGATGACCTCCTGCGTGTAGGGCCAGGTGCAGGTCACGGTGTTGATGCCGAGCACGTCGGGCCGGAACACCTCGATCTCGCGGAACCAGACGTCCTCGGGGGTGCCGTAGGACTCGACGTAGTGCACCGGGTGGCCGCGGTCGCGCAGCCAGGACGCGAGGGCCAGGAGCGACCAGAACGGCATCTTCCCGTTGATCGTCGATTCGCGCTTGAAGAAGTGCTTGCCCATGAACTCCTTCCAGGAGTCCTGGCCGTCGGCGAACCGGATCTGCCGGTAGGTCCAGGGGGCGGCGGTGAGGAGTACGCGTGCCATCTCTTGCTCCGACCTCTAGTGCTCGAATTCGAGGAAGCGCGGGAGGATGCCCTTCGTCGGGCCCAGCGCCTGGTGCCGGACGAGCCGCGACATGATCTTGGCGCCCTCGAACCACTTGCCGACGTGCTCCCGGCCCGCCATCGATCGGGCGATGCGGACGAGGCGGCCGGGGCGGCTGTAGAAGCGGTAGTACGCCTTGCGCTGCACCCCCGACAGGTACTCGGCCGTGAGCCCGTTGGCGATGAAGGCGGGGGTGTCCGGGTCCCCCATGAAGTTGCGGTAGTCGTCCGCGTTGAGCTCGCCGTACTCCGCGGCCATGTCGCGCAGGGGGGTGCCCACGAAGGGCGTGGTGATCTTGAAGTTGGCGCTCGCGATCGGGAGCGAGCGGGCGAACTCGATGGTGCGGTCGATGGACTCCGGGGTGTCCGTCGGGTGCCCGATCATGAACAACCCCTTCGCCTCGATGCCCGCGTCCACCGTCCACTCGATGCGCTCGCGGATCGTGGTGAGGTCCGTCCCCTTGAGGATGTCCTGGATCACGCGCGGATCGCCGGTCTCGATCCCGTAGGCCACCTGCCAGCACCCGGCCTTGCCCATGAGCCGGAGCAGCTCCCGGTCGACGGTGTTCACGTGGGTCGAGATGTTCCACGAGATCGTGATCCCGCGACGCAGGATCTCCTCGCAGATGCGCGTGACCCGGCGGGCGTCGAGGGTGAACGTATCGTCGTAGAAGAAGATCTCGCGGATCCCGTAGTCGCGCTGCAGGTGCTCGATCTCGTCCACGACGTACTCGGCGCTGTGGACGCGGAACTTGTTGCCGAGGATCTCGCGACGCTCGCAGAAGATGCAGGAGTAGGGGCACCCGCGCGACGTGTAGATCGTGGTCGCGGGCCACTCCCGGTACTGGAACATCGTCATCCGGTACGAGTCCAGCGGCGGGAGGAGGTCCCGGGCGGGGTAGGGGAGGCGGTCGAGATCGTCGATCCAGCCCCGGGGAGCGTTCGTGCGCAGCTCGGAGGTCGGGTCGGTGGGGTCGACCGTGTACCAGAGGCCCGCGACCGCGCCGACGTCCGTGCCCTGCTCGAGGGCGTCGACCAGCTCGAGCATCATCCGCTCGCCCTCCCCCACGGCGGCGAAGTCGAAGTGCGGGTTGCGCGCGCACTCCTCGGGGGCGCCCGCGGGGTGAGGGCCCCCGACGACGACGCGCACGTCGGGCTTCCAGGCCTTCGCCAGCGCGGAGATCTCCTCCGCGACGGGCACGGTGACGGTGTAGAGCCCGAGCCCGATCACGGCCGGGTCGAAGGCCCGCACGCGCTCCATGAACTGCTCGCGGTCGGGGGGCGTCCCGGCCTTCATGTCGAGGATGGCGACGGCGTGACCCGCCTCGCGCAGGTACCCGGCGATGTAGGCGAGGCCCAGCGGCGGGGCCTGGTTCGGCGGCAGGAGCGGCGGGGGGCGCCGCGGGTCCGGGAAGTCGAACGGATGGACGAGGAGGACTCGCACGGCCTGCATCATAGCCGGCGGGGACGCCCGTCGCCTTTCTCTCACGCACGCCCGCGCGGTGTGTGCGCGCCGCGTCTGTATAGTTCGCGCGCTCGCGGATGCGGGCGCGCCACTCGCCGTGGCGCCGAGAGGGAGCTGTCGCCATGCGTCCGTCCGCCGCTCTGGGCCTCGAGACCACCGTCCGCGCTCGGGGGCGCGGGATCATCGTCCTCGCCGGGCCGAGCAGCTGCGGCAAGGGCGCGATCGCCAAGGCCCTGCGGCGGACGCTCCAGATCCCCCGGGACAACCACCTCTCCATGGGCGAGGCGCTCCGGGAGATCATCGACCGCGCCCGGGCCGAGCCCGCCTTCCGGTCGCGGCTGGGCGAGCTCTACGGAATCCACGACGACCGCCGCGTCCTCGAGCCCGAGGAGACGGACTCGGCGACCGTGGTCAAGGCGTCGCAGTACGAAGTCGAGCTGTTCGATCGGTTCGGGACCGAGCCGAGCCAGGTGGACTGGCTCGAGTACTGCGTGACGGCGGGGCTCCTGGTCCCCGACCTGTGGTCCGAGCGGATCATCGAGGGCGTGATCGCGGCCCGGGCCGAGCGTCACCAGGCGGTCGTCCTCCTGGACGGTTACCCCCGGACCGAAGCGGCGGCGCGCCACGTACTCGGCCTCACCGAGCGGCTCAACATCCCGATCATCAAGGTGCTGCACCTGTCCGTGAGCAAGCGGGAGATGCATCGGCGCGCGCTGGGTCGCAAGCGCCAGGACGACACGCCGCAGATGCTGGAGCGTCGGTACCAGTTCTACGTCGAGCACGTTCAGCCCTGCGTGGAGCTGCTCAAGGCTCACCTCGGGAGCAAGTCGGTGGCCCTCATCGACGCCCACCAGCCCGAGTACCTGTCCGACGGCACCCTGGACCTCGAAGCATCGGTCCGAAACGTGGCCAATTCGGTGCTCACCGCGCTCGGCGTTTCTCGACATATCCTAGGGAGTCTCGCTGAGCCGAGATCGGTCGACGTCGACTGATCAGTGCGCCCGCGCCGCGCCGCGGATCCGGCCGGAAACCACCCCCTCACAGGGCGCGACACCGCGTTCCGCTGGAGAAGTGTTCACTCGGAGTGAACACCTCCTCGAAGCAGTCGTGCGGAATCCGAGGGGGCCCGGGCTATCGTCGGGTCGCCAGCCCCGGGGGGGGCTCGGCGCAGGAAGAACGAAGGTCGGATCCCCGGGGTCGGTGCATCGCATCGATCCGGATGGAGAGCTGCACGTGGGTGAGGTGACGAACAGGGCGAAGGCGCGGGTCGCGGTCACGCGTGCTGCGACCGCTTCGGCCCGGCCATGCCTCTGGCCCGTTCGAGGGCCTCGTGAGATGATGCACGTGGCGTATGGCGAGCATCTATCACCACCGCGACTTTCGGTCGTTCATCCACGCCTGGATGGCCGAGAAGAAGGCCGGTCGGAGCCTCCGCGCGGTGGCGAAGCGGATGGGCAAGTCCGCGGGGGGGCTGAGCAAGATCTTCGCCGGGGACCGGCACATCTCCGAGGAGATCGCGGACCTGCTCCTGGAGCAGATGAAGCTGGGCGCCGACGAGGCCGCCTACTTCCGCATCCTCATCGACTGCGAGCAGGCGCCGTCGGAGTCCGAGCGGGACGAGGCCGAGCTCGTCCGGGACGCGATCTTCGGCTTCCGCAACGCGCACCGGCTGGACGCGGTCCAGGCGACGTACTTCTCGAAGTGGGTGCACTCGGCGATCCTCGCCCTGGCGGGCTGCCGGGGGTTCCGGAGCGACCCCGAGTGGATCGCCAAGACGCTGATCCCGCCGATCACGCCCGACGAGGCCCGGAAGGCCGTGCGCTACCTGGTGAGCGTCAACCTCCTGGTGGAGGAGGACGGCGAGCTCAAGCCGCCGCACGCGGTGGTCCGCACGAAGGCCGAGCTCGACGGCGGCAGCGTGCCCGAGGGGCTCGTGATCCCCGACGACCCGGGGGCGGTGGAGCGCCGCAAGGAGGCGGTCCGGGCGTGGCATCGGTGGATGCGCGGGCGGGCCATCGAGTCGATCGACGCCTTCTCTCGCGAGGAGCGGATCCTCAACTCGATCACCCTGCGCGTCTCCGAGACGACGCTGCCCGTCCTGGTCAAACGCATGGAGTACCTCCAGGCGGAGCTCATCAAGGTGTGCGAGGCCGAGGACGAGCCCGGCGACACCGTGTACCAGCTCACGCTCACGCTCTTCCCGCTGTCGCACCGGACCACGGACTGAGCCGCGGGGCGACGCCCCGGCTACTCGAGCATCTCGAAGCTCATGCGGCCGAAGTCGCCCGCGTGGATCTTCGCGTCCACGAGCTCTCCGCTCGACGCGTCCCAGATGAGCTTGTCGACGGCGGGCGTCTCCACGACGGACTCGCCGTTGATGGTCCCGCCGATGGTCGGGAACCCGTCGAGCACCACGTCGACGCGGCAGATGTCGCTCCCCTGGGGGATGACGTCGTGGCCGGCGACCAGCTCCGCGGACTCGTTCATGTCCACGAAGACCGGGTCGCCGCCGCCGCACGGATGCGACACCACCGCGATGATGGTGGCGTCCACGTAGTCGACGGATCCGTACTCGTTTCCGGACATCGACACGGTCACCTCGTTGCCGCCCCAGGTGATGCTCCCCATGAGCAGCAGGGCGGCGGGGACCAGGGCCAGAGAAGAGATGGTGCGAAGGGTGGGGGTCATTTCAATGCTCCGAAATGGGGCGCCCGGTCGCGGACGAGACGGCACGACGCCGTCCCTCCCGGCCGAACGAATCGACGGGTCTGGTTCCGACATTGATCACCGCGGCGGCGTGATCGAAGACGGCGG
>CAZEKB010000032.1:0-66564 GCA_964512225.1 uncultured Rickettsiales bacterium
AGGCCTTCACGGTCTTCCCGGTCGACCGGGTGGTCAGGGGGAGGGTGTATGTGGGGAGGCTCGACCGGGGGGGGGGGGGGCGCTTGGGGGCGGGGGGGGGGGGGGGGGCCGACGCGGCCCTGGCGCGCGCCGCCAACGGGGGCCAGACCACCGCCGCCGACGAGCGCCTGGAGGTCGTCGCCGTCGAGGCCGACCGCTTCGTCGGAGCGGGGCGACTCGAGCCGTTCGTGCAGCTGCTCGCCAAGGAGTTCACGTGGGTGAAGACCCACACGATGCACCGGGCCCGGGGGATCTGGGCCTCCCGCGGTCGCGTGTACGTGCCCGGGGGCGCCGAGGCGTCGCTGTCGGCCTACGCCCGCCCCGCGGAGGGCGTCCGCCTGCGCCGGGACTTCCAGGAGCGCATGGAGGCCGCGGGCGTGTGGAACGAGGTCGAGAGCTACCTCGGGCCGGTCTCGTTCAACAGCTTCCTGGTGAAGTACCCCGAGGCCGACCGCATCCACAAGCGCATGCTCCGGGTGTCCCGCAAGGTCGACGCCCTGCGCGACTTCGTGCAGCAGAAGCAGGACCACCCGGCGGCGAAGAAGGCCCGGGTGATGCTGCAGAAGGTATGCGCCGCGCTGTGGCGCGCGCAGAACCACTCCGTGTACTGGCACGGCGGCGCCCGGGGGAACGGCATCTACGACCCGCTCCTGCGGCAGCGGGTGACGCGTGAGCTGCTGGCCGCGGAGCGGATCGTCGACAAGCTCCTCGGCGATCCCTCCACCAAGGGCTGGTATGGCGAGGCCGTGGACGTCGACGGCGACGGCCGGGACGAGGCGGTCATCGCGACGCCCCACTTCGGGGCCGTCGTGCACGCGGGCCGCGGGGGCACCCTGTGGGAGCTCGATCTGCGTCAGCGCGGGCTCCCGATCCAGACGTCCGTCGACGGCGGCGAAGAGCCCGAGCACCTGACCGGCGGGACCGACAAGGAGGTCAGCCTCGTCGACCGATTCGACCGGGCCGCGATCGACGATCGTGCGGTCGTCCCCGAGCTCGAGCACCTCGGGATCGGGCGGGCGCCGCGCGGGGCGCTCACGGACCACTTCTTCGCCCCCGAGGCGACCGTCGACAGCTTCGCGTCCCGACGCTTCCCGGAGGTCGGGACGTTCGCTCGCGCGCCCTACGACCTGATGCGCATCCAGGGCCCCCAGAACGGCCACGCCTACGGGTCGGTCCTGCTCGGTCGCAGCGGCGTCGCCCGCGGCCTGAAGGGCTCGGACTCGCTCCTGCGGGTCGAGCGGGAGCTCCGCTTCGATCTGGACCGGCCTCAGATCGAGGTGGTCCGCAGGGTCACGAACCGATCCCGCGAGGCGGCGTCCTTCTGGTACGGCCTCGAGTGGACGTTCGGCATCCCCTCCGGCCGCGCCGGATCGGTGACCCTCAAGACCTTCGACGCCGACGAGAACGAGCAGCTCCACACGCTCTCGGACGGGCCCCAGGACCTCGGCGAGCATCGCTGGTTCGAGTGGGTCGACGGGGCGGGCGGGCTCGCGATCGTCGTCGAGCTCGAGGAGCTCACCGGCTTGTGGTGGTGCCCCGTCCGCACCGTCGTCATGTCGCCGGACGGCTGGAAGCAGTCCATCCAGGGCCACAGCCTGGTCCTGCACCGCCGCGAGGAGCTCTGGGGCGAAGACTCCCGCAAGTTCGTGGTCAAGGCGTCCTTCCTGGACGCCTGACCCGGGCGCTCGGCCCGGCGCTCAGCCCGCGACCAGGCTGTCGATGAGGGCGTCGGTGATCTGCGCGGGGTGGTTGCGGAAGACGACCGTGCCGTCCTTGCCCACGACCGCCGCCGCGGGGATGCCGCTCACGTTGTAGGCCCGCGAGGTCCCCCCCGGGTCCACGACGATCGGATACGTGAGCCCGTTCTCCTCCGCGTACGTGCGCACGGAGTCGGTGGTCTGGCCCTTGCTGTGGCGGGTCACGGCGATGACCTGAACGCCCTTGTCCCGCCAGCGCTCCCACTCCGCCTGGAGGACCGGCATGTGCTTGCGGCAGTGCGGACACCACGTGGCCCAGAACACCAGCACGACCACCTTCCCCTTCATCGACGCGAGGGTGCCGGGGGCGTCGCCCACGACCTCGGTGTACTCCAGCAGCGGCGCCTCCTTGCCGAGCAGCGCCAGCGCCTGGAGCTGGGAGCGAGCGCTGCGCGCCAGCCGCTCCTTCGGGTAGTCGTCGACCAGTCGCTGATACAGCCGCTCGGCGGCGTCGCCGTCCTTCGCGCCCTCGGCCGCCTTCGCCGCGTTGTAGAGCGCACGCGGGGCCGACCGCGAGTCGGGGAAGCGGGTCGCCAGCTCCAGAGCCGTCTTCTCGGCGCCGTCGACGTCCTTCAGCTCGCCCAGCATCGCCGCCTTGTTGAACATCGCGTCGGCGACGATCGGGTCCTGCGGCCACGCCGCGGCGGCGGCGTCGAAGCGCTCGGTCGCGGACGCGTAGCTCGCCTTCTTCGCGGCGTCGGGCGGGCCGCCGGGGGCTCCGAGGCGCTTGCCCTCCTGCATGAACGCGCGCCCCTCGGCCACGACGGCGTAGGCCTCGAAGCCGGACTTCGGGTGCTCGTCCCTCCACGCTCCGATCAGGGCGCGCCCGGGGGCGACCTCGCCGAGATCGATCTTCGCGCGGGCCAGCATGATCGTGACCGCCTCGCGCCACTTCTTGTCGGCGGACGCGGCGTGCAGCTTCGTGAGCAGGGGGCGGGCGGAGCGGGCGTTGCCCTTGGCCATGAACGCCGCCGCGCGGGTGTAGTCGTTCTTCGTGATCTGGTCCTCGAAGCCCCCGAGGATCGCCGCCGTCGTGAAGGCGTTGTCGGGGACCGCGGGCGCGGGCGGGGCCGCCTTCGCGTTCTTGCGCGCGAGGAGCTCCTTCTTCTCCTGGTCCGACAGGCGCTTGAGCGTCCCGCCGTCGACCTTCTTGGGGGCGTTCGCGGTCGCGTCCGCCTTGGCGACGACGGGGGCCGGGGCGGGCGCGGGCGCGGGGGCGTCGCCGCCGGCCATGAGCCGCCCGAGGACGAGCCCGACGACGAGCATCCCGATGCCGAAGGCGATCGACGTGGAGTTCAGCGACCCCGACGGCGGGGGAGGGGAGTTCTTGGCGGCCATGCTTCGTCCTCGAGGTGCCCGCGCGTCGTGCGGATCGGGCGGCGCGACCTTAATGCGCGACCCGACGGCTGTCGAGGAGGGAACGTCCGCGACGGGGGGCGATCCGGAGCACGTCGAGATACACTGCCCGGCCGATGAGTGCCCCGTTCCTCGCGTTGATCATCCCCGCGTACAACGAGGAGGAGCGCCTCCCCCTCACGCTTCCGGGAGTCCTCGAGCACCTCCGCGCGGCCGACTACACCTGGGAGGTCCGCGTCGTCGACGACGGCTCCGCGGACTGCACGTGCGACTACGTCGAACGGTTCATCGCCGAGAACGACGAGCCCCGCTTCATCCTCCAGCGAGAACCGCACCGCGGCAAGGGCGGCGCCGTGCGGGCGGGGATGCTCGCGTCCGCGGCGCGCTGGCGGTTCCTGTGCGACGCCGACTTCTCGATGCCGGTGCACGAGGTCGACCGCTTCCTCCCGCCCTACCTGGACGAATACGACATCGCCATCGGCTCCCGCGAGGGCCCCGGGGCCCAGCGGGTGGGCGAGCCCTGGAATCGCCACCTGATGGGGCGGGTGTTCAACGGGATCATCCGCGGCCTCCTGGTGCCCGGCCTGGACGACACCCAGTGCGGGTTCAAGTGCTTCTCCGGCGCCGCCGCGGATACGCTCTTCGCCCAGCAGACGATCGAGGGTTTCGCGTTCGACGTCGAGGTCCTGTACCTCGCCCGCAAGGAGGGCCTCGAGATCGTCGAGGTGCCGATCACCTGGCACTACGACGACGTCAGCAAGGTGCGTCCGTTCCGAGACACGAAGCGGATGCTGGGCGAGGTGCTGCGGATCCGCGCGAACGACCTGCAGGGCAAGTACGGGGGCTGATTGTCTCCCCGGGTGGCCTTCCACGCGCTCGGCGCCGCCCTCCTGGGCCTCGCGGTCGCGTCGACGACCCTCGACCCCTTCACGGAGAACGTGCCCGTCTGGCTGTGGCTCATGCTGGCGAGCGGGCTCCCCTTCTTCGTGCTCGCTCGCCGGTGCCGCGCGAACGACATCGCCCGCCTCGAGGCCGAAGCCGCGGAGCCCGACGACGACGTCCCGCCCCCCGAGCCCGTCCTCGACGCCTACGGCCGTCGCCGACGCCCCCCGAAGCCCATCCGCTGGGCGCCGATCGCGGGGGTCCTCTTCTGGGCTCTCCTGCTGCGCCTCGCGCTGCTCTCCACGGCCCCCACCCTGTCGGACGACGTGCACCGCTACGTCTGGGAGGGCCGCGTCACGTCGATGGGCGGCGACCCGTTCGACCAGTCGCCGATGGATCCGGAGCTCGCGCCCCTCATCGTCGACGCCCCGGAGTGGCAGCACATCAACCACCGAGAACTGCCCGCGATCTACCCGCCCGCGGCGCAGTGGGTCTTCGCCGGGATCGCCTCGCTCGCCGCCGACGCCGCGAGCTTCCGCGCGGCGATGGTCGGCATCGACCTCGTCACGATCCTCGTCCTGTGCGTGTTGTTGCAGGTCCGCGGCCTGCCGACCCGCCGCGCCGTGCTGTACGCGTGGCACCCGCTCGTGGTCGTGGAGGTGGCCGGCTCGGGCCACTACGAACCGCTCGCCATCCTCCCGGTGCTCGCCGCCCTGATCGCCTGGACACTGCGGGCGCCCCTGGCGTCCTTCGGCTTCGCCGGGCTCGCGTTCGCGACGAAGTACGTGGGGGCCGCCGTCGCGCTCTTCGTGGGCCGGTTCCTGGCCGCCCGTCGGCGCTGGGGCCGCGCGGCCCTCGGCTTCCTCGTCCTGGCCCTCGTGGCGGGCATCCTCGCCGTCCCGTTCGCCCTGGACGGGACCCCGCCGTTCGGCTCGCTGGGCACGTACGCGGCGAAGTGGGCCCACAACGGCAGCGTCTTCCCGGTGCTCGCGGCGTACGTCGGCTTTCAGCCCGCGCGGCTCGTCGTGGCCGTGCTCCTGGTGATGTGGACCCTGCGGGTCCTCTCGCGGGATCGGGATCCGGCCCAGGGCTTCTTCATGCTCTTCGTGGGCATCGTCGCCCTCAGCCCGGTCGTGCACCCCTGGTACGCGCTCTGGCTGATCGTCCTGCTGCCGCTCTTTCCTCGCCCGTCGGTGACGCTCTTCAGCGTCCTGCTCCCGCTCTCCTACCTGGTCTGGACGGCAGAGGCGGCAGCGGAGGGGTGGTCGCTGCCGGGCTGGGTGCCGTGGGTGGAGTATGGGCTCCCGCTGGTGGTGTGGCAG
Organism: uncultured Rickettsiales bacterium; assembly: GCA_964512225.1. Classification (GTDB taxonomy): domain Bacteria; phylum Myxococcota_A; class UBA796; order UBA9615; family UBA9615; genus CAZEKB01. The sequence goes on from CAZEKB010000032.1 coordinate 5,357, forward strand.
CTGACCGAGCGTTCATGACGGGCACCGGCTTCAGGGGCGGGGGGCGCAGGGCGGGCACGATCGAGCCGCCCCCGAGGACGAAGAACATCGTCGCGAACAGCACGAGGAAGGGGACGGCCGCGGGCAGCCCCCGCGCCACCACGAGGACGACCGCGGCGAGGTAGTAGACACCGACCCCCGCCTCGACCCAGGCCTGGACGCCCGCGGGCATCCGGTACTTCCTCATGCCTCGCAGGCCGCCCTTCGGCGTGCGCACGAACGGCGACTCTCGACCCCGCAGCGCCTCGATCACGGCGCGAGCGTTGTTGGGCGTCAGGGCCGCGCCGAGCGCGATGACGAAGGGCACCAGCGCCAGCCGCGGGACCCAGCGCTCCCGGTCGACCTCGCGCTCGCTCAGGGCGTAGAAGAGGAGCAGGTTGAACGTGGCCGCGACGAACACCGGGACGTCCACCGACAGCCACAGCAGCCAATCTCCGGCGCTCCTCAGCAGGATCGCCGGGGGGAGCAACAGCATCAGCGCGACCATCCCCAGGTACGCGAGGTTGTTGCACATGTGGAACGTCGCCTCGATCTTGGTCGACAGCGGCTGCGCGCTCCGCCAGACGCGGGGCAGGAGCTTGCGGGCGGCCTGGATCGAGCCCTTGGCCCACCGGTGCTGCTGCGACTTGAAGGCCGTGGCGTCCGGCGGCAGCTCGGCGGGCACGACGAGATCCTGCAGATAGACGAAGCGCCAGCCCTTCAGCTGGGCGCGGTAGGAGAGGTCGAGGTCCTCGCAGAGCGTATCCGCGGCCCAGCCGCCCGCCTCGTCGATCGCGTCCCGTCGCCACACCCCCGCGGTGCCGTTGAAGTTGAAGAACCGGCCCGCCCGGAACCGTGCCCCGTGCTCCATCACGAAGTGCCCGTCGAGCAGCACGGCCTGAGCGCGCGTGAGCAGCCCGTCCCCCCGGTTGATGTGGCCCCAGCGGGCCTGGACCATGCCCACGCGCGCGTCCTTCACGAGCGGCCGCAGGGCGTGTCGCAGGAACTCGGGCTGGGGGATGAAGTCGGCGTCGAACATCGCCACGAAGGGGGCGTGGTCCAGCTCGAGCCCCGCCTTGAGCGCCCCCGCCTTGTACCCGCTGCGGTCGTCCCGGCGAACGTGCGTGATGTGCACGCCCGCCCGCTGGTGCCGCCGCACGGCCCGCGCGACCACCTCGACCGTCTCGTCGGTGGAGTCGTCCAGGACCTGGATCCGCAGTCGGTCCGCGGGCCAGTCGAACGCGGCCACCGAGTCGATGAGACGCTCGATGACGAAGCGCTCGTTGAAGATCGGGAGCTGGACGAGGACGGAGGGACACTCGGCGTCCGTCAGCTCGGCGGCCAGCGGCACGTGCCGGTCCCGGTGGAGGAAGTAGAGGATCACCAGCGTCAGCCGGTGGATCCCGAAGACCCCGAGCAGGACGACCGTGACGAAGTACAGGCTCAGCAGCAGCGTATCGAACGTCATCGTTGCACCATGGGAGCGGGCGGCGCCGCGGAGCGTTTCATGCGGCCTCCACGAAGGCTCGGTTCGGGGCCGGAGAGCCAGTCGACGAGGTCGGGCACGACGACGCGCACCGCCGCCTCGCTCGAGATCAGATCGGCGTGCCCGAAGGTCGGCTCGTCGCGACCCTCCCCGTAGACCCGGACGCCCGCCACGGGGGCGCAGGACTCCACGAAGGCCGGGTGCACGGCGGGGGGCGGGGCGAGGCGGTCCTTCGTCCCCCCGAGCACGAGCAGCGGGACGCTGATCGCGCCCGACGATTGGGCCTCACCCGATCGCATGCGGTCGAAGAACCAGGTCGGGATCCGCGCGGCGTTGTCCTGCACGGCGTGCCGGGCGAGCGCGAGCTGCTCACGCCGCGTATTGAACTCGCCGTTGCTCGCGAAGTAGACGAACGGGCGCGCGTGCACCGCGATCGCGGGCAGGCCGAACTGCGCGAGCGCCCGGAGGCTCGTGGACCGAAGCGCCCGCAGCGTCGCGGTGACGACGCCCACCAGGCCGAGGGGCGGGACCTTGGCCAGGTGACCGAAGCGCACGGGCGTCCCCATCGTCACGACCCGGTGGAGCGCCCTACACCCGCGGTCGGCCGCGTATCGGTAGACGACGATGCCCCCCATGGAGTGACCCACCCAGGACACCCGGGGCGCGCCGCTGAGGGCCCGGACCCCGTCGATGATGGCGGGGAGGTCGAAGCGGGCGATGTCGTCCAGCTCGTAGTCCCAGCGGCCGGGGGTGTCGTCTCCGTCCGGCGGGAGCGCGGAGTCCGTGGATCGGTACTCGGCGATCCACACGTCGAAGCCGAGGGCCGCCAGCCGCCGCGCGACCGACCCGCCCTCGGAGAGCGACCAGCAGGCGGCGTTCATCATCAGCCCGTGGCCGAGGATGACGGGCGGCGCGTCCCGGACCGAGCCGGCGGGGGGGATGCGGTGCACCGTGAGGGTCCACCCGTCCTCGGTCACCACGGGGTGGCGCTCGTCGCCCTCGGGCCGACGCCCCAACGCCGCGCCGATGCCGCCCGCGGCGGCGATCCACGCGACCGCGACGGCGGCGAGGGCGGGCAGCAGCCAGGACAGCACGACGGGACTCCCGAGAACGCGATGCGCCGGCTACGAAGGCCGGCGCATCGGAAGGAACGAGCGGGGGTGGGCTACCCCTCGACGAAGGGTCGCAGGCGCTTCGCCCGGCTCGGATGCCGGAGCTTGCGGAGCGCCTTGGCCTCCACCTGGCGGATGCGCTCGCGGGTGACGCCGAAGTCCTGACCGACCTCTTCGAGGGTGTGGTCGGCGCACTCGTCGATGCCGAAGCGCAGCCGGAGCACCCGCTCCTGCCGCGGCGTGAGCGTGGCGAGCACCTTGCGCGTCTGCGAACGGAGGTTGCGGGAGATCACCGCCTCGGCGGGCGAGACCGCGGACACGTCCTCGATGAAGTCACCGAGCTGGCTGTCCTCTTCGTCGCCGACCGGGGTCTGCAGCGAGATGGGGCCGCGGTTGAGCTTCAGGATCTTCTCCACCTTGTCGGCGGGCATGTCCATCTGCTCGGCGATCTCCTCCGGCGTGGGCTCGCGCCCGAGCTCCTGCATGAGCTGCCGCGAGGTGCGGATGACCTTGTTCAGCGTCTCGATCATGTGGACCGGGATGCGGATGGTCCGCGCCTGGTCGGCGATCGCGCGCGTGACCGCCTGGCGGATCCACCACGTCGCGTACGTCGAGAACTTGTAGCCGCGTCGGTACTCGAACTTGTCGACGGCCCGCATGAGGCCGATGTTCCCCTCCTGGATGAGGTCCAGGAAGTCGAGCCCGCGGTTCGTGTACTTCTTGGCGATCGAGACCACGAGCCGGAGGTTGGCCTCCACCATCTCGGTCTTCGCCGTCTCCGCGAAGCACTCGGCGTCGCGGACGCGGTTGTAGATGCTCTTGATCGTCACCTCGTCGCAGGCGAACTCGTCGATGACGTCGGCCATGACCTGGTCGGCGTTGGTCACGCGCGCGTCGAACTCGAGGAAGTCCTCCACGACCGGGCCCTTGGACTTGCTGCCCACGCCCGCGGCCGCGTCGCGCGTCTTCTTCAGGGTCTCGCGCAGCTTGTCGACGTCCATGCGCGCCTTGCGGGCGACGCGGGCGATCTCGCGCTCCGCCGAGAGCAGGCGACGTGCGCGGATCTTGAACTCCTCGAGCACGGCGATGTACTGCTTGCGGTCGAGCTTCAGCTTCTGGAGCTCCAGGAAGGACTCTTCGTGCAGGGAGTCGAGCCGGTCGTCGGCCTCGAGATCCTCGTCCTGCCCCTTCATCGTGGCGAGCGCCTGCTCCGCGAGGATCCGCAGGCGGTCCTGCTCGAGCTCGCGCAGACGACCCACGACGGGGTTGCCGATGGGCTCGAGGTCGTCGTCGTCCAGCAGGCTGAGGACGAGGCCGCGCCCCCAGTCGGTGGTCACGAGCGCGCGCCGCGCGCGGGTCTCGCCCTTCTCGATGCGGCGGGAGATGGACACCTCGCCGTCGCGCGAGAGCAGGGACACTCCGCCCATCTTGCGCAGGTAGACCCGCAGGGGGTCTTGGCGGCCGGTGGAGTAGTCCTCCTCGTCCCGGCGCTTGCGATCGAACATCGCCTCCGTCTTGCTCGCGAGCTGCGCCTTGCGCGCGCGGCGCACGGCGGCCGCCGAGTCGACGATCTCCACGCCCATCTCGTGGAGCTTGAACATGATGTCGTCGAGCTGCTCCGGGCTCAGCTCGCGCTTCGGAATGGCCGAGTTCAGCTCGTCGACGCTCAAGCGGCCGCGCCGCTTGCCCGTCTTCAGGAGATCCTCGAACCAGTCGTCCTTACGCTTCTTCTTCGCCATTCAACCCTCGCTTCGGCCGGAAACGCGGCACATTAGACCCAACCCGACAAACCCTCAACTCACGACGCGGACGCAACTCCCCCATTTACGCCACGCCCCGCGAGCCGAGGCTAACTACTACGCGCCTTCGGGTCTTGCAACCCCCTCGGGCCCACAAAGAACGCAAAGCCTCCAGACGATGGGTCCGCGTCGCGGGCGTTTCAAGCCCAATAAACGGGTGATTCCGGACCCTTCTGGGATCAGGGCACGTTCGTGGCGCCGAACGCGACCTTGAGCAGATAATTGAACTTGTGATCGCCGATTCGAACGGCGTTCGCCGCCAACAGAAGGGGCTGGAGGATCTCGGAGCCGGGGATCCGCGCGACTCGATCGACCACGGGCTCGAGGGCCGGCTCGAAGCGGCCGGCGAACGGGATCAGGCCCATCTGGATGAGGAGCTTGCGGTACTTGACCGGCTCCGCCTGGAGGCGCCCCAGGGCGGGCTGCTGCTCGAGCCGACCGTGACTGATGGCCCGGGCGTCCTCGGGCGTCAGCTCCCCCGCCTCGAGGCCCTTGCGCACCATGTCGGTGCCGGGGAAATAGGTGAGTGGGAACGTGAGGATCCGGTCCGGCGCGAGGCTCCGGAACATGTCGACGTCGCGCTCGCGATCGGTCGAGGTCTCGCCCGGGGAGCCGACGATCTTGTCCACCGACAGGAGGATCCCCGCGTCCTGGATGACCCGCGCCGTCTTGAAGATGTAGTCGTCCTTCTCCCGCCGATTCATCATCTCGCGCCGCACCGAGCGCGAGCCGGACTGCACCCCCATCGTCATCATCCAGCAGCCCGCGTCGGCCAGCCGGTTCACGAGGTCGGCCGAGAGGCCCGACGGGTACGTGTAGCACCAGAATGGGAGGCCGATCTCCGCCTTGTACCGCTCCAGGAACGGGTCCAGCCACTTCCGGTCTCCGGTGAAGACGTCGTCCATGAACGACACCGTCTTCACGCGCCCCCGCCGCTTGATGATCCGGAGCTCCTCGATGACCCCCTCGATCCCCCGCCGCCGGAAGCGGGTCTTGTCCCCGATCGCGGCGTAGGAGCGGTGGTACATCTCCACCGAGCAGTACGAGCAGGCGTACGGGCAGCCCCGCGACGCCATGATCAGGTAGTTCTCTTCCATGGGCGGGACTTTGTTGAAGAACAACTCGAAGTCTCGTAGCGGAAGCGTATCCAAATCCTTGATGTACGGACGGAGCGGATTCCGGATCCACTCCCCGTGGGTGTCCCGAACCCAGGTATTCCGCACGTCCGTGGGGAGCTCCGGCTTCGCCCCCACCGGCCCCGCCTCCACGGCCTCGACGAACTCCACGAAGGCCTCGTCGGCTTCGCCCAGGATCAGGGCGTCCACCTGCTCGTACTCGGCCACCGCCTCGGGCACCGACGTGACGTGCACGCCCCCGAGGGCGACCGGGATGTGGGGCGCGCGGGCCTTGATCCCCGCGGCGACCTCGAGCATCCAGCGGAAGTTGTCGGTGTAGCAGCCGAGCCCGACGACGTCCGGGCGCCAGTCGACGGCGAGGTCGATGATCTTCCCGGTGAGGTCCAGCTTGTCGACGAGGTACGGGACCCGAACGAGCGGCTCTCCCCGGAACACCTGGGGGTCGTACGCCAGCCGCACGTCGTGCCCGCGAGCCTTCAGCGCCGCCGACACGTACGTCATGCCGATGTGCTCGTTGCTGTTGTAGACGAGCAGAACCCGGCGCGGCCGGGTACGCGACCCCAAGCTCATGTAGTGGCCGAGCTCCCCGGCCTAAGCCGCCGCTTCCCGGAAGTAGTAGCGGTACATGCCCGCTGCGATCCGGGCGTAGTTCATGACGTCGCTGGGGGCGTGGTCGCGCTCCAGGAGCTTCGCGATCTGTCGGGGCTGCAGGTAGAAGCGCCAGATGAAGGAGCGCCCGAAGGCCTTGAGGCGGCTCGCGTCGAGGCCGAACTCGGGCTGCTCGTACACCGGCACCATGTCCAGCTGCTCTTCGACCATGCGGCGCCAGTAGCTCTCGGAGATCTTCCCTTCCTCGAGGGCGCGCGCGTAGATCTCGGTCGCGGGGTAGATGTACAGCGGCTGGAAGTTGGCGAAGGTCGGCCGGAGGCTGCGGACCAGGGTGAGCGTGCGGTGCACCTCGTACTCGCGCTCGCCCGGGAAACCGAAGATGATGTTCGCGACCGACTTGATGCCCGCGTCGTGCACCCACTTGAACGCGTCCCGGAACTCCTTGTCGGTGATGCGCTTGCCCACGACGGACATGCGCATGCGCTCGGTCGAGGCGTCGATGCCGAAGCTGACCTTGTCGCACCCCGCGTCGGCCATCTTCTTCATGAGCTGCGGCTCGACCACGTCCGCGCGCGTCTGGCAGCCCCACTTGATGTCGAGCTTGTCGGCGATGATCGCGTCGCACAGGTCGTGGATGAGGCGCTTGTTGAGCGTGAACGTCTCGTCCACGAACTCCACGTAGTCGATCCCGTAGGTGTGGCGGATCTCCCGGAGCTCGCCGAGCACGTTGTCGACCTGCCGGTAGCGCATCCGGAGCTTGCTGGTCTCCGTGGCGCCGCTGCAGAAGCTGCACTCGAAGGGGCAGCCGCGGGCCATGATCAACGATGAGATCTTGCTCGAGCTGATCGGGTTGAAGTACGCGTCGTTGTTGATCAAATGACGCGCGGGGTACGGCAGGTCGTTCAGGTCGGGGGTGAGCCGGTGCTGGTTGACGTGGAACCGCCCGTCGACGTTGGAGATGACCCCCGCGATGTCCCGGGGGTCCTTGCCGCCCTCGCGCAGCAGCGTCTTGCAGAGCTCGGGGAACGCCGCCTCGCCGTCCCACATCACGCCCCAGCGGACCGCGATGTCGCGGACGATCTCCGGCTGGTAGCTCGGGTGGTGGCCGCCGAGGACCAGGTGGCCGATCACGCCCCGGGCGAGGAGGTCCCGCAGGCCCGGCATGAGCTCACCGAAGGTCCCCAGGTCGGGCGTGAAGAGCGTGATGCCGACGATCGCGGGGCGGATGCGCTCGATCTCGTCGATGAGGGCCTGCCCCGGATACTCGGGCGGCGCGTTCGCGTCCAGGACCCGCACCGAGAACCCCTCGCGCTCCAGCATCGCGCCGAGGTAGCACAGGCCCAGCGGCGGGTGCAGAACCCACTTGTTCCGAACCGAGTGCAGGTTGACCAAGAGGACGTCGAGGGACACGGCCGAATCACTCCGCTTCGCGCGTCACCTTAGCCGACGAAGTGTGCCTCCGCGCCCAATCCCGATCGCCGCGAGCAGGAGGCCGAGAATCCCGGCGGGCGCGGCGGCGCGGACCCCCGGGGGGAGGAAGCTCCAGGTGAGGGTCCGCTCGCCCGCGGGGACCACGACGGCCTGGTGGACCTGGTTGACGGGGAAGGGGACGTAGCGCCCTCCCTGCCCGTCGGTCACGCTCCAGCCGGAGTGGTGGCGCTCGCGCAGGACGACCACCGCGCCCGTGGGCGTGCGGACGGACACCGAGAGGCCGTCCGGCTCGCAGGAGACGTCGGCCCCCGAGGCGCCGCCCGCGAAGGGGGGAGGGCCGTCCTCCAGGAGGGCGGGACCGTCGGGCTCGAACGGCGCGCGCAGGAGCTGCAGGACCCGCTTGCGTGCGTCCTTCACGACGTCGAACCCCGTCGGCGAATAGCAGCGCGGCACGACCTCGGGCAGGACGAAGGTGGCGTTGTCGTCCCCGATCGCCGCGTGGATGCCGTGCAGGGCGAGGGTGCGTGCGCCGATGCCGTTCGGGTCCTCGAACATCGACCGCAGGGTGTCGGGGTTGCGGGCGGGCTCGAAGCTGATTCGGCTCTCGTAGGGTTCGCCCTCCCACCGGGGCGCCAGGGCCTCGACGAGGGGCACGAGCATCACCACCGCCCGGGCGGACGGCAGCTTCACTCGCCCGGAGAGGCTGCGCAGGCCGTACCGCGCGCCGACGTGCACGGGCCAGTTCCGGCTCAGAAGCGCCTCCTGGATCATCGGCGCCTCCTCCTCGAGGAGCTCGACCTCGCCCCCCTCCTCGTCGAAGTCGATGTGCTCGCCGGTGACCTCGTCGACGATGTCCTCCTCCTCTTCGCCCGCGGCCGTCGCCGTCTGGAGGTGACCCGTGAAGTGGATCCCGTCCTCCTCGAACGCGACGGTCTCCTGGATGTTGAGGTACCCGCCGCCGAGATCCGCGGTGTCGACCCCGACGCCCCGCTCGGCGATCGCCAGGGGACGCGACGGGATCGCGGTGTGGTAGCGCACCCCGAAGACGACGAGGTCCGCGATCGCGAGGACGGCCAGCAGCCGGAGGCGCCGCGGGTCTCCGCGGGGGGTCCGCCGGAGGACCCACCACACCCCGAAGAGCACGAGCCCCGCCTGCAGCGCACCGACGGCGTAGATCGCCCACTCGTAGGGGCTGGCGAGGGTCGCCGTGCCCAGGACGACCCGCAGGACCAGCGCGAGGACGAGCACCCCCAGGACGACGCCCGCGGGCCCCCGAGCCAGCTCCTTCAGCGCCCCCTCGTCCGCGGCCAGCAACCGCTCGATCCCCGCGGCGGCGACGATCGCGGCGGGGATCATCGCCACGGCGTAGTAGATGATCGTGACGGGGTGGGCCAGCAGCTTGAAGGGCAGCCAGAGGTAGGACAGCACGGGGATGGGCAGGTCCGCGGCGATGAAGAGCAGGACCCCCACGGTCGCGGCGAGCCGGGTGACCGCCCGTCCCTGCTGCGTGGTCCGCTCGGACCGCATCCCCACGAGGAACGCCACCGCCGCGACCGTCCCCAGCGCGAACTCCCGCGACGTCACGAGCGGCTTCGGGGCGAGCCACGACGCGAGGGCCGTCCAGCGGAGGCTCTGGTACGGCGGGACGGACATCCCGGGCATCATCCCGCCGCCCGCGGCCGCCTCTCGCCACTCGAGCGCGCCCGGGAGCCACGCCATGGAGCCGATCGCGAGACCGAGGGCGGTCGCCGCGGCGGCGCGGGCGATCCCGGTCACTCCCTGCCCCCGGAGCACGAACCACAGCCCGAGCGCTCCGCAGGCGCCGGCGCAGTGTCGCAGGTGCGCGCCGAGCAGCATCATCCCGAGCCCCAGCCCCGCGAGCGCGACCCACCCCCACCGCTCGCGTCCGTCCTCGGCGAGGTCGCTCCGGTGGATCGCCCCGACGATGACGGGGAGCCACGCGAGGACCGGCCAGGTGTCCGTCTGGCACTCGATGTAGACCGCCGCGCCCAGGGGCCCGAGCACGACGGCCGCGCCCGCGAGCGTCGCCGCCGTGGGACCCACGCCGAAGCCTCGAGCGGCCCAGCGCACGGCGAACAGCGTGAAGATCGAGTGCAGGAGGAAGGCGAGGGGGAGCGCGATCGAGACGGGCAGGACGAACGCGAGCCACATCGCCGGATAGAACGGCCCCATCTGCATCGCCTCGCTGTAGAGGCTCGCTCCGCCGAGGCGGTAGGGGATCCACCAGATCGGCTCGCCGTGGGTCACGGCCCAGCGCAGGGCCTCCCAGGTCGAGACGCTCGAATACAGGGCGTCGTCGGGCACGTCCACGCCGTCCCCGACGAAAAAGGGGCCCGCGAGCAGCGCGATCCCCACGAGGGTCGCCCCGAGGACGAGGCGGTCGAGGCTGCGGGAGGGGGCCGTCACAGCGCCGGATCATAGAGGCATCGCAAGGCGCCCGCGGGGCCGGAGGCCTATACTCACGGGTCCGTGATTCGGCTCCTCGTCATCGATGATCAGCAGGCGACCCTCGACCTGCTCGAACGGCTCTTCCGTGCCGAGGGATACGAGGTCGATACGGCACGGGACGGGACGAGCGCCAAGGAGCAGCTCGAGAGCGCCGACTACGACGTCGTCTTCACCGATCTGCGGCTCGGCTATCCGTACGACGGGATCGAGATCCTGAACCTCGTGAAGTCGATCCGGCCGAAGACCCAGGTCGTGATCATGACCGCGTTCGGATCGGTCGAGTCGTCCGTGCTCGCGATCAAGGGCGGCGCCTACGACTACATCAGCAAGCCGTTCAACCGCGAGGAGGTGCTGCTGCTCGCGGCCCGGGCCGCGGAGAAGGCCCAGCTCACGGCGCGGGTGCGGACGCTCGAGAAGCGCCTCGAGGGGAGCGGGGACGGGGCCGAGGCCCGGGGCAAGGCGACGGAGATCGTCGGATCGAGCCCCGAGATGGTGTCGTTGATGCGCCTCGTGGGGAAGGTCGCTCGCACCGAGGCGACGGTCCTCGTCCTCGGCGAGAGCGGCACCGGCAAGGAGCTCGTCGCCCAGGCGATCCACGAGCTGTCCCCCCGCCAGGCCCGCCCCTTCGTGGCCGTGAACTGCGGGGCCATCCCCGAGAACCTGCAGGAGTCGGAGTTCTTCGGGCACGTCAAGGGCGCGTTCACGGGGGCGATCCGCACCAAGACGGGGCTGTTCGAGCGGGCCCACGGGGGCACGCTGTTCCTCGACGAGGTCGGTGAGACCAGCCTCACCACCCAGGTGAAGCTCCTGCGCTTCCTCCAGAGCGGCGAGGTCCGCAAGGTCGGCGACGCCCAGGCCACGAACGTGGACGTGCGGCTGGTGACGGCCACCAACCGCGATCTCCTGCAGATGATCGACGCCAAGCAGTTCCGCGAGGACCTCTACTACCGGCTCAACATCATCTCCCTGGAGGTGCCGCCCCTCCGCGAGCGACGGGGCGACATTCGGCTGCTGGGCGAGTACTTCCTGAGCCGGTACGCACGCAAGCTGCGCAACGGCGTGCGCGGGTTCGCCCCCGACGCCGTCGCCGCGCTGGAGGCCTATCACTGGCCCGGAAACGTGCGGGAGCTCGAGAACGCGATCGAGCGGGCGGTGACGCTCGCCCGGGGGACGCGGCTGCGGATCGAGGATCTGCCCCGCCTCCATCGCCGTCGTCGGCCGGAGCCTCCCCCCGCGGTCCACGGCGGCGCCTCCCCCGGCTTCGTCTCGGGCTCCTGGGACCCGATGGGCACGCTGCCGCCGGTCACGGCCCCGGACCCGTTTCCCGCCGTGGCGATCGAGGAGGAGCCGCCCCGCGAGCGTCCCCCGACGTTCACGCCGGCCCACTTTCCGACCCTTCGAGAACTCGAGCGCGAGCACATCGAGCGCGCCCTCGAGGTGTTCGACGGGAACCGAACCCGGGCGTCGAAGGCGCTCGGGATCTCCAAGGCCACGCTGTGGCGCAAGTTGAAGAGCTACCAGGGGAGCGATGAAGTCGTCCCCGAGGAGACCGTGTTGTGAGTGAGCTGAGTGGGACCGTCCTCTGGTACCGAGCGACGATGGGGAAGGGGATGCTCAAAGCCGACAGCGGCAAGCGCCTCTTCTTCGGGGCCGCCGACGGCGTCGACGCCGTCGCCGGGCTTCGCGTGGTGTTTCGTATCGAGTCACCGACCGCCGGAGGGCCTCTCGAGGCCGCCGGCCTCGAGCTGGAGAACGGGGCCCGCAACGTCCTCGATCCGGCCGAGTACCTGCCGCAGCCGAAGGTGAAGCCGAAGAAGAAGCGGGCCCCCGCGAAGAAGAAGGGCTCGGCGGCCAAGAAGCCCAAGAAGAAGGCCGCCTCGTCGCGGGCCCGCAAGGCTCCCGGCACGGCCATGGCCCCGGGCACCCCGGTGGGGCACGCCGAGTTCGGGGCGGGCCACGTCGTGTCGTCCACGAAGACGTTCGTGCGGGTCGAGTTCCTCTCGGGCGAGGAGCGGAGCCTCCCCGTGGCCGAGCTCGAGGACGTGGGCGGCAAGCGGGGAAGCCCGGCGCCGACCCGACGCAAGCGCGCCCCCGCCCCGGCGCCGTCGAAGCCCGCCGGCCGAACCCACGTGACGCGGAAGAAGAGCGACGACGCGTGAAGGTCCTGGTGACGGGCGCGGGTGGCTTCATCGGCGCCCACGTCGCCCGGCTGCTCGCGGCGCGCGGTGATGAGGTCCGGTTCGGGCTCGCGCCGGGCGAGCGGGAGTCGGTGGAGGGGGCCGAGATCCCCGGCGATCGTCGCGTGTTCGACGTGCGCGACCTCCCCGCCGTGAGGGCCGCGGTCGACGGCGTGGAGGCCGTGATCCACCTCGCCGCCGTCTACAGCACGTGGACGCGCGACGCGCGGCCGATGTACCAGGTCAACGTCCAGGGCACGGGCAACGTGCTCCGGGCGGCGACGGACGCCGGGGTCCGTCGCGTGGTGCACACGTCCAGCATCGCCGCGATCGGCCTCGAGCCGGGGGGACGACCGTCGACGGAGGGCACGTCCTTCAACCAGCACGGCAAGGCGATCCACTACGCCCTCAGCAAGTACTACTCCGAGCGCGTCGCCCTGCGGTTCGCGGCCGCGGGGGCCCCCGTCGTGGTGGTCAACCCGGCGTTCCCCTTCGGCGTGGGCGACCGCCGCCCCACGCCCACGGGGCGGATCATCGTCAACATCCTCAAGGGCACCTACTTCGGCTACGGACCGGGGGGGCTCAACGCGGTGGAGGTCGAGGATGTCGCGCGCGGTCACCTGCTCGCCCTCGACTCGGGGGTGCCGGGGCGGCGCTACCTGCTCACGGGCCACGACATCTCCTGGGCGGACTTCTACGCCCTCGTGAAGCGCGTGGGCGACGTCTCGCGCGTGCACGTGCGGCTCCCCTACGCCGTCCTGCTCGGGATGGGCCTCCTGGGGGACATCGTGGGGCGCTTCAGCGAGCCCCTGATCGACAGTCGCACCGTGCGCTACTCGGCCCAGGACTTCTGCTACGACTGCTCGCGTGCCCGGGCGGAGCTGGGGTACACGGTCGCGCCGCTGGAGGCCGCCGTGAAGCGCGCAGTCGACTGGTTCCGGGCGGAGGGATACGCGTGAGCGACGCGCAGGCTTACTGGCTGCCCTGCCTCTTCAAGGGCCGGAAGGTATACGCCGAGGCGTCGGCCGACGGGTCCGTGCTGGAGCGCAGCGGCCGCGTGGCGATCATCTATCGGCTCGGGGCGGGCAAGTCCTATCGCACGTTCGCCGACCGGCTCAAGCCCATGCGCGGGGAGAAGGCCGTGGCGGGGGCTCCTCCGCCCGCGCCCGTGGAGGTGGGGAAGGGCCCGCGCAGCAACGGCGCGCCGCCCCCCGCGACGAAGGTCCCCGCGGGAGCTCGCAAGGGCAAGCCCGCGCGCCGCGACTCTTCGATCCTCGGGGGGCGCAAGAGCGACCTCAACGATCCCCGCGCCATCCACCTGTGGACGGACGGCGCGTGCTCGGGGAACCCGGGGCCCGCCGGGGCGGGGACCATCGTCCTGTTCCCCGATCGCCGCCTCGACATCGCGAGCTGGCTCGGCCCGTCCACCAACAACGTCGCGGAGCTCACCGCGATCCTCGTGGGCCTGCGCCAGGTCGACAAGGACGACCCGCGCACCGTCGTCGTACACACCGACTCGCAGTACTCGATCGGGGTGCTGGCCAAGGGCTGGAAGGCGAAGACGAACATCGCCCTGATCCAGCGTGTGCAGAAGCTGGTCGAGCGCCACGAGCGCGTCGTCTGGCACTGGGTCCGCGGGCACGAGGGCGTGGCGCTCAACGAGGCCGCCGACCAGCTCGCGCGGCGCGCCGTGACGGACCAGGCGTCGTCCCGGACGGTCACCGAGAGCGAGGCGTGAGCGTCCGACTCGTCCACTTCACGGACGTCCACTTCTACGTGCCGCCGCGCCCCGGCGGGATGATCGGGAAGCGCGCGCTGGGGCTGGTGAACCTGCACGTGGTGGGGCGCTCGAAGTACTTCGACGCGACGTCGGTCGTGGGGCGCCTCGTGGAGGACGCGATCGCCTTCTCGCCCGACGTGGCCGCGATCACCGGCGATCTCTCGGCGATGTCGAGCGAGGCCGAGTTTCGGGCCGCCCGGGCGGGGTTCGCGGGCCTGCTCGACGCCGTGCCGACGGCCGTGATCCCGGGCAACCACGATCGCTACACCCGCGGCGCGGTCCGGTCCGCGCGGATGGAGCAGCACTTCGGCGAGTGGATGGGAGGCGGCACCTGGGACGCCGGCGCCTGGAGAGACCCGGAGATCCCCCCCGGCGATCCGGTCGACCGACCGGTGGTCTTCCGCTTCGGCCGCGTCTCGTTCGTGGCCACGGACCCCTGCCGCGCGGGGCTCCGATCGAGCGGGAAGTACCCCCCCGGTGTGCTCGACGCGGCCGCGCGTCGAATCGCCGAAGAGCGCGCTGCGGGGCGATTCGTCGTCTTCCTGCTCCACTATCCGCCGCTGGACCGGGCGGGTGCGCCCTACCGCAGGCCCGGACACTCCCTCGTCGACGTCGACGGCGTGCTCGACATGCTGCGACGGGCCGGTCCCGACCTCGTCCTCCACGGGCACAAACACGAGTGCTGGCGGACGTCCCTCGCGGCGACGGACGGGCGCGACACGACCGTCCTGAACTGCGGGAGCTCGTCCGCGGTCACTCCGCTGCAGGACCGCGCCGCCGGGTACTTCCTGATCGACATCGCCGAAGACGGCTCGATCGACGTGCGTCGTCGCATCCTGACGGCGGGAGCGGACGCGCCGTCGGATCATCCCGGCGCCTTCGCGGGCTGAGGTACAGTCCCCGCCTCTTTTGGAGGAGAGACGCATGAACAGCACGGGCACGCGCGGCAGTTTCGCGACGCGATTCGGTTTCCTGATGGCCGCGGCGGGCAGCGCTGTCGGCCTCGGCAACATCTGGAAGTTCCCCTACATCACCGGCGAGTACGGCGGCGGGGCCTTCGTGATCGTCTACCTGGCCTGCATCGCGGCGGTCGGCCTGCCGCTCATGTACGCCGAGCTGGTCATCGGTCGCCGGGGCGGAAAGGACGTCCTGGGCGCGCTCAGGGACCTCACCGCCAAGAGCGAGAGTCCGCTCGCACCCATCGTGGCGAACCTCACTGGATTCATGGCGGTTCTGTCCGGTTTCCTCATCCTCTCCTTCTACTCTGTGGTCGCGGGCTGGGCGATCCACTTCCTGCTGATCTCCGTCGGGATCATCGGCATGGAGGACGGGGGCGGAGAGCCGACGTTCATGAAGATCTACGGGAGCTTCGGGATGTCCGCCACGTGGCACACGCTGTTCATGGCCCTCACCGTCGTCGTCGTCGCGGGCGGCGTGCAGAAGGGCATCGAGTGGGCGTGCAGTCGCCTCATGCCCGCCCTCGTGGGCCTCCTGCTGCTCATGCTCCTGTACGTCGGCGTCACCGGCGGGCTGGGCGAGTCCCTGACGTTCCTCTTCGCCCCCGACTTCAGCAAGCTCACGGCGGGCGCGGTCATCGAGGCGCTCGGGCACGCGTTCTTCACGCTGTCGCTCGGCATGGGCGCGATGGTCACCTACGGCTCCTACCTGGACTCGGACCGGGGCCTGGTCCGGGACGGTCTGACCATCGCGTTCCTGGACACGTTCATCGCGCTGCTCGCGGGCGCCGTGATCTTCGCGGTCGTATTCGACGGCGGCGCCGAGCCTGCGAAGTCGGTCGGCCTCGTCTTCATGATCCTGCCGGACCTGTTCGCGCAGATGCCCGGCGGCGCGATCGTGGCCTCCGCGTTCTTCGTCCTGCTGATCTTCGCGGCGCTCTCGTCGGCGATCTCGCTGCTCGAGGTCGTAGTGGCCTACGCGGTCGACGAGCTGGGGATCGGCCGCAAGGTCGCCGCGGCCGGCATCGGGCTGGGGATCTGGGCCCTGGGGCTCGTCTCCGCCGCGTCGTCGGTGAAGGTGGCGGTGCCCGGCTTCCTCGCCTGGGCGCTGGGGGAGGGGGATCAGGCGGTCCTCGACCTGCTGGACAACCTGACGACCCGCCTCATGCTGCCGCTCGGCGGCCTGATGATCGCGATCGCCGCGGGCTGGCTGCTGGTGCGGGAGGACCGCGAGGCGGGCTTCGAGGGGCTCGCCAACGGGGAGTTCCTGGCCAAGGCCTGGACCCTGCTGATCAAGTTCGTCACCCCGGCCCTGGTGCTCTTCGTGCTGCTCGTGAAGGCCGAGATCATCAAGGTCGGCTGACGTGACCCCGGACGACGCCTCCGTCGCGGACGACGCCCCGGCGCCCGAGGGGGGCGACGTGGAGGAGGCCCCGGTTCCCCCCCGCAACGACCGGGACATCCTCCGCTGGGCCAGCCGTGAGCAGGTGCCGTGCGGTGTCGTCCTGCCCGGACGAGGCCGCTGGGGACGGTCCTACTTCGTGGGCCTCCGGGAGGGCGGGCCGCGGCCGGTCCTCGCGATCGCCCAGCCCGCCCCCCTCGTCGCGGGGCGGCTGCGTCCGCTGCGCATGGGGCGGACGGTGCGGGTCTGGAGCGTCGCCGACGACGACGCCTGGCACCTCAGCGGCCGAGTGGACGGAGTGCGGGTGCTGGAGACGAGCACGACGCCGGTGTCCGCGGCCCTCGTCACGCTGCCCTGGAGGCTGCTCACGGACGCCCGGCGGCTGATGGACCCGGTCCGCCGGGGCGGCCGACGCCTGCACCTCTCCTACCGGCGCCTGGGCGACGGGCCCGAGCTCGCCCCGCGCACGCTCCTGGAGACCTGGACGGACCCCGAGGGCCGGTCCATGAGCCGGGGGCTCGCTCGCGTCGTCGAGCTCACCCGGCGGTCGGTCACCTTCAGCCTCCCTCGGTCGGCGGGGCCGCTGCTCCTGCCGGGGACGGCCCTGTCCCTCGCGCTCGAGGTCGGCGAAGGGGGTCTGCGCACGTCCGTGGCGGGGCGGGTCGCGGCGGTCCTTCCGTGCGCCGATCACCTGCTCCACGGCGTGGACCTGGGGGCCCCGACGGACGACGTCGACCCCGCCGAGCATCGCGAGGTGTTCCGCCTCGCCGCCGCGTCGCTGCGCTGACCTTCAGCCCGGGGGGAAGGACGGGTCGGCCGCGTCCAGAGCGGCCCGCACGGGCCCCACGCGCAGGGGGACGTAGGGGCCGTCGCCGTCGTACAGCGCGTTGTAGATCTGGAACGAGCCGAGCACGCGCTTCACGTAGTGCCGCGTCTGGTCGTAGGGGATGGACTCGACCCAGGCGTCGAGGTTCTGATCCCCGCGGGCGTCGATCCAGCGCTTCACCGCCCCCGGGCCCGCGTTGTAGCTGGCGATCGCGAGCGGGAGGTGGCCCCTCCAGCGCTCGTGCAGCTCCTGGAAGTACGCCGTGCCGATCTCGAGGTTGCGCTCCGGGGTCCGCAGGTGGCTCTTGCGGAGCCCGCGAATGCCGAGCTTGCGCGCGGTCAGCTTCGCCGTGGGCCACATCAGCTGGCTGAGGCCGATCGCCCCCGCCCAGGACACGATCGTGGGCGAGAACGCGCTCTCCTCCCTCACGAGGCCCTGGAAGAGCAGAGCCGGGAACTCGTGCGTATCGACGGCCTCGCGGATCGCGTCCATGAAGGCGGGCGGGTAGGCGTGGGTGAAGAGGGCGATCGTCTCGTCGTCGAGGGGAGGGAAGGCCTCCCGGAACGCGAACCGCAGGACGTTGTGGCTGCGGTAGGGGTCCCCGGACTCGGCGAGCACGTGCGACGCGAACAAGAGGGTGTCGCGATCCCAGCGCGTGTGCGGCTTCTCCCCGAGCGCGCGGGCCATCTCCACGGCCGCCTCGTCCCGGAGCCCCGCCCGCAGCAAGAGGACGGCGCGGCCGGTCGCGGGGAGCCCGAGGAACCTCCGGTCCGGGCGGTGCACGTCCGGCTCGATGTCCGCCGCGTCGAGGGCCGCGAGGCGCTCGCCCACCCGACGCTGGACGGCGAAGGCGACCCCCGCGTCGAGCACGTGCAGCTTCCACAGCGCGAGCACCCCGTAGTAGTCCAGGGGCTGCTCTTCGGCGAGCTTCGCCAGCTCCTCCACCGCCGCGGGCGCGGCCGCCGGGTCGACCCGGATGCGGGCGATGGGGAGCCAGTACCGCGCCTGCAGGGCCGCCCCTCGAAGCGGGCCCATCGGGTCCTTTCCGGCGAGCAACTCGAGGTGCGGGATCGCGGCCCCGGGGTCTCCGGCCCGGAGCGCGTTGTGAGCGCGCCCCCACAGCGTGTCCCCGGCCATGTCGCCGTCGGGGAACTCGCGGATCTGACGGTCGAACAGGGCCTCGGCGGCCAGGTGGTCCCCCTCGGCGGCGAGGAGGCGGGCAGCGTGGTGGAGCCCGTCGTCCGCGTAGGAGTGCTCGGGGTGGTCGTCCGCCAGCGCCGTGAACGCCGCCACCGACCGCGTGACCCGGCCCGACCGGGACAGCCCCTGCGCCTGCAGGTAGAGCGCCTTGACCGTGACCTCGTCGTCGACGCAGTGGTCGGCGGCCCAGGTGAGCAGCGGGACCGACTCGGTGTACTTGCGACGCTTGTGGTAGGCCCGGCCGAGCTCGAACGTGCCTCGGCAAGCCGTCGGCGGCTCGCCGTCCGCGCCCCCCAGCAGAGCCTTCCGGTCCGGGCCCAGCAGCTTGATGATGGTCCGGTTCTGCTGGCGGGTCGCCAGGGCCGTGGCCCGGGCGACCCGCTCGGCGCGGCTCGGACGGAGGTCCGCGGGCACCCGGCCGGCGAGCGCCTTCATCCCGGTCTCGGCCTCCGCGCCCGCGCCCGACGTGGGGCTCGCGATCCAGACCCGCTTGTAGGCCTCGTACGCGTCGCGGGCGGGGGTCCCGGACCGCGCCCGCAGCGCGTCGCCCCGCAGGACGTCCGCTCGCGCCGCGGCGTGGCCCTCGAACAGCGGGTGCGACTCGTCCGTGGTGGGCTCCAGGCCCCCGATCACGGAGAGCGCCCCGTCCGGGTCACCGGCCGCGAGATGTCGGCGCGCGGTCGCGAGCAGCGCGTCGGCCGCGAAGCGGGAGGTTCGGGGGATCGACGCCCACGCCCCGAAGGCTTCGGGGTCGCGATCCAGCTGGGCGAGGGCCCGTCCACGGGTCCAGGCGGCGAGGTCCGGGGCCACCACCGCGTCCTCGCCGATGCCGTCCAGCGCGGCGAGGCATGCCTCCCACTCGCCGGCCTCGAAGGCGGCCATGGCCGTCTTCATCGCGACGGCGCCCGCGGCCCGGGGATCGTGTGCGGGGTAGGGGGCCAGCTCGTCGGCGGGGATCTCGACCCAGGGGGTCGGCGTCGGCTCCGGCGTGGGCTCGGGCTCGGTCGTCGCTACCGGCTGGGCCGGGGGCAGGGGCTGAACGAGCGCGGGCGTGCAGGAGCACCCGAGGGCCGCGAGCGTGAGGGAGGCGAGGACGACGCGAGCGCCGAGACGAAGGAGGAGCATGGGGAGCGATCTTCGGGGGGCTGCGGCGAGAGGCGGAGCGGGGATCGTACCTCGCTCCGCCTCTCAGGACCCCTTCGGATCGCGAGGAGTTCCCCCTCAGCGCCGGGAGCGGCTCCGCTTGCGCTTGCTGCTCTTCTTCTTCGAGCGCTTCGGGGACTCGCTGCTCTCGCTCGACGAGCTGGACGAGCGCGAGCGGGACGACTCGGCGCGGGCCGAGGACGAGCGGGAGCGCGAGCCGGACGACTTCGAGCTGGACGACTTCGAGCCCGAGGATCGCGAGCCGTAGCTCTTGGACCGCGACGACCCGGACCGCGAGCTGCCGGAGGTCTGCGTGCGGGACGAGCCCGAGCGGGAGCTGCCGTAGCTCTGCGTGCGGGATGAGCCGGAGCGGGAGCTGCCGTAGCTCTGCGTGCGGGACGAGCCCGAGCGGGAGCTGCCGTAGCTCCTGGTGCGGCCGTCGGAGGCCGACCCGGAGGAGCTGCGGGACCGGGACGAGCCGGAGCCCGAGGAGCTGCGGGACCGGGACGAGCCGGAGCCCGAGGAGCTGCGGGACCGGGTCGAGTCGCGGTCGGCGGCGCGGGCCGAGGATCCGCGGCTGCCGGTCGAGGATCCGCCGCTGCGGGTCGAGTCGGCCGATCCGTAGGTCTGCGTGCGTCCCGACGAGCCCGACGCGCTGCGTCGCTGCTCCTGGCGGCCGCTGCCCACGTGGGAGCGGTCACGCGCCGTCGCGGAGCGGCTCCCCGAGCTCGACGATCGCTTGCGCTGGCCGTACTCCCAGTCCTCGGCGCGCGCCCCGGACCGGCGGTCCGCGGAGGACTTGCCGCGGCTGTCGGACTTGCTGCGGGACCCGGACGAGTGTCCGCGGGACCCGGCGGAGCGCTCGCCCCGGTCGCGGCCGCCGGTGTAGCGCCCGTCCCCGCGGCTGGAGTCGCGGCGGTTCGTCGTGCGGGTGCGACGACGGGGTTCGGCGTGCCGACCGTCGCGGTACCGACGGTGGGGGTGCGGCCGATAGGACCGCGTGGTCGAGTAGCGGCGGTAGTACCGGTCCGACCGGTGCACGTGGATGCTCCAGTGGTGCGAGTACCAGCTGTTCCAGCTCACCGTGTACCAGCGATCGTAGTGGCCCGTGTAGTAGTAGTAGCTGTCCCAGGTCGTGTACCAGCGGAAGTGCGTGTGGTGCCGATGGGGTGCCCACCAGTGCGAGTGCGGGCCGTCGAGCACGCACCAGTAGTCGATGAACTCGAGGGGGTGGGGGTCGTAGTACCAGTGGCTGTCGCCGTGGTGATCGTGCAGCAGCGCGTCCCCCACGAAGTAGAAGACGCCGTCGATCTCGTAGACGGCGTACTCGTCGGGGTCCAGCGCGTAGGTGTGCACGTGGAAGTCGGCGTCGTCGCACCACCCGTCGATCGGCTCCGGGACGGGGTGCTCCCCGTAATAGTCGTAGAGCACGACGTGGTGCGCGGCTGCGGGCGCGGGGAACGCCGCCACGACGGCGACGAGGGCGAGGCCCACCAGGGAAGCTGAGCAGAGAATCGAGGTGCGCATGCGGGGCTCCAAGGGCGCCGGGAGTGGCGGCATCATAAGTTCCGACGAAGCAGCCTCCAGGACATTCGAACAAAGATCGATTCGGCGCCTTGGCCGCGGTTCGGCGCGGGCCTACGCTTCCCCCGCTTTGCGGCTCCCTCGGTCGTCTTCGCCCGCCCTCCAAACCGGGATGCTCGTGCTCCTGGCCGCGACTCTGCTCGCCTGCGCCACGACCCCCGCCCCGGGCGGTCGGGCATACGAAGGCCTCGTCGTCCACGTCGGCGTGGAAGCTGTCCTGTCGCTCGAGCGGGAGGGGCACGCCCGCGCGCTGCTCGGCTCCGAACGCGACCTCCTGCAGCTCGACCGCCTGGCCGGCGCCTCCGTCGCCATCCGCGGGGCGCTGGTGGGGGACGACCGGCTGCGCGTCCGGAGCTTCGAGCTGCTGGACCCCGGGGACGGCCTCACGCCCATGGTGGGCACCCTCGTCGCCGACCAGTTCGCCATCGTGATCGACGACGAGATCACGGGGACGCGGCTCGCGTTGCGGGGCTCCGCGCTCCGCGAGCTGAAGCGCCACCACGGGGGGCGCGTATGGATCACCGGCAGCATCATCGGCCCCCGCCAGGTGCTCATCGCCCACTGGGGGCTCCTGCTCACGGCCCACGAGGCGGAGCGGCTGCGCTGAACCTCATCCTCCACCTCTGAAGCGACCCTTCAACAAGTTCGAAAACCTCGTGACGACAAGCACTTCGGAGTGAACTCAAATGACCGACATCACCCTCAGGCGTGCCCTCCTCTCGGTCTGGGACAAGACCGGCGTCGTGGAGCTCGGCCGCGACCTCGCCGATCGCGGCGTCGAGCTCCTGTCCACCGGGGGCACCCTGCGCACGCTCCGCGAGGCGGGCGTGCCCGTGACCTCCGTCGCCGACTTCACCGGGCACCCCGAGATCTTCGCGGGGCGCGTGAAGACGCTGCACCCGAAGCTCGAGGGGGCGATCCTCTACCGTCGCGACGACCAAGCCGACGAGGCGGCCGAGCTCGGGATCCCGCCCATCGATCTCGTCGTGGTGAACCTCTACCCGTTCGCCGCGGTCACGGCGGACCCGACCTGCGACCTCGGGCGGGCGCTGGAGCACATCGACATCGGGGGCCCGACGATGTTGCGGGCGGCCGCCAAGAACCACACGGCCGTGACCGTCGTCATCGACCCCTCGAAGTACGGCGAGCTGCGGGCCGAGCTCGCGGAGCGGGGCGGGGCCGTCTCCTTCGCCACGCGGGCGCGGTTCGCCCGGGAGGCCTTCGCGCGGGTGTCCGCCTACGACGCGGGCATCGCGCGGTGGCTGCAGCCCGAGGACGAGCCGTTCCCTCCGCGGATGACCGTGCCGATGGTGAAGATCCAGGAGCTGCGATACGGCGAGAACCCGCACCAGCGAGCGGCCTTCTACGGCGAGGTGGGGTGGCGCGGGCCGACCCTCGCGGGCGCCCATCAGCTGCAGGGCAAGGCGCTCTCCTACAACAACATCCACGACGCCGACGCGGCGATGGGGCTCGTGCTGGGCCTCGACGCGACCCGCCCGTCCGTCGCCATCATCAAGCACGCCAACCCGAGCGGCGCGGCGACCGCGGACGATCTCATCGAGGCCTACGACCACGCGCTCGCGTGCGACTCCATGTCGGCCTTCGGCGGGATCCTTGCGCTGAACCGCCCGCTGACCCTGGAGCTGGTGGAGCGCATCGGCCGGCACTTCTTCGAGGTGATCATCGCGCCCGACTACGAGCGGGCCGCCCTCGACCGCATCCGCCGCAAGAAGAACCTGCGGCTCCTGAAGGTCGCGGACATGGGGGTCGCCCCCGCGGGCCGCGAGTACCTCAAGCGCGTGCACGGCGGCTGGCTCGTGGGCGACTGGGACGCCGACGGGCCCGAGGAGCGGCGGGTGGTCACGAAGCGCGCCCCCACCCCCGAGGAGAGCGCAGGCCTCGAGTTCGTCTGGCGGGTCGCCGCGCACGTGAAGTCCAACGCGATCGTCCTCGGCCGAGGCACGCGGACCATCGGCATCGGGGCCGGGCAGATGTCGCGCTTCGACGCGAGCACGGTCTCCGTCATCAAGGCGGGCAAGGCGGGGCTGGATACCCGGGGATGCGTCCTCGCGTCCGACGCCTTCTTCCCCTTCCGCGACGGCTTGGACGCAGCCGCCGAGTCCGGGTGTTCTGCCGTCATCCAACCCGGTGGGTCCAAGCGCGACGCCGAGGTCATCGCCGCCGCCGACGAGCACGGCATCGCGATGGTGTTCACCGGGACGCGCCACTTCCGACACTGAGGGGCGGACCCCGGCCGTCGGTCCCGTGATCGGGTAGATTTCACGCGCCCCTCGGAGGAACTGGATGCTCGTCACCTGCGTTCACTGTCAGCACGGCTTCGACCACGAGGCGCCCGCGTACGCGCGTGGAGCCTCCACCGCCGTGTGCCCCGCGTGCGGCCGGGATACGCCGGCGGACTCGGACTCCCTGGGGATGGCGGGCATGGGCGGGGGCCCATCGGCCGAGTCGCGCGTCTACTGCTTCAACTGCGGCAAGTCGATGCAACCGCGGGACGGGGAGCTGATCCCGGTCTGCGACGAGTGCCGACAGGACCGGGCCGCCGAGGCGGTGGACGAGAGCATCGCGCCGCTGGACGACGAGCCCGTCGCGGACTGGATGATCCGCAAGGCCAACGCGAACGTGTACGGACCCTTCCCGGGCGAGACCATCATCGAGTGGATCAAGGCCCGGAAGATCCTCCCGGACGAAGAGGTGGCCCACATCGGCGGGGCCTGGCGGCTGTTCAGTCAGCACGAAGAGTTCGGGCAGTTCTTCGAGAAGCCCGCGGGCACGCCCGCCTCTCCGGCGTCCGAGGAGGTGGACTTCCGCCAGAAGAACACCGGGCGGGCGGTCGTGCGCGCGCTCACGCGCATCGCCGTGGTGGTGGGCATCCTCGGGGCCCTCGGGATGGGCATCAAGTACGCGATCGAGAACGACAGCCTCGTCGTCTCCGAGGGCGCGGTGGACACGGTCGTGGATCGGGTCTCCGACCTCGCCACGAAGACGAAGACCCGCACCGGGGGCTCGGCCTCCGAGGACGCGGGCAAGCTCCTGGTATCGCTGATGAAGGCGCATCCGGACGTGTCGGGCCACTCGATGGAGCGGACGCTCCGCGGGCGCACGTACATGCTCCGGGACAACCTGCCGAACCTGACGCGGGCCAAGACGGAGCTCGAGCAGGCGGTGGTCCTCGACCCCCACAACGCGCTCGCCCTCGCGGCGCTGGCCGAGCTCTACAACGTCCTCGCCTACCAGGGGTACGGCAACCTCGACCTCCAGCGTCTGAGCATCTACCTGCTCGACCTCGCCGAGGCCGAGAACACGTTCGAGGCCGAGGTCCTGCGGGCTCGCGCGGGATTCCTGATCTACTCGGGGAACGTCGCCGAGGGGCGCACGAAGGTCCAGGAGGCGCTGAACCGGAACCCCGGCGACCCCGAGCTGCACTTCCTGCTCGGTCTCGCGTCCCTCGACGGTGAGGCGCGCGCGCAGACCGAGGCCAGCCGCGGCCACTTCGAGAAGGCCCTGGAGCTCGACTCGGGCTACCACCAGGTCTGGTACGAGCTCGCGCGCGGCGAGGAGTCCGCGGGCAACCTCCGCGAGGCGATCGCGCACTACACCCAGAAGCTGGAGCTCGACCCCGGATCGGCCCTCAGCCACCACCGGCTGGGCGCCATCTACGAGGCCGTGGGCGAGCGCCGCCAGGCGGTGGGCCACTACGAGAAGGCGATCAAGATCAACCCGAAGCACAAGGACTCCGTCCTGCGTCGGGCGATCCTGGCGGTGCACGAAGAGGGCGCCTACTCCCGCGCCGCGTCGCTGCTCAAGGGCCTGTGGGACGGCTCGACGGTCGAGGTCGAGCTCCGCATCCAGGAGCGCAAGGAGGTCGGCGCCTACCTGGCTGCGGCCCAGCGCCTCGCGGGCGACCCGGCGGCCGCGATCGCCACGGCGGACACGCTCCTGGGCGACGATCCGAACTACGGCCCGGCCCTGTTCCACAAGGGCATGGCCCTCGTCGCCCAGGGGAAGGTCGACGACGCCCTGCCCCTGCTCAACCGCACGGACGAAGCGGACATCAGCAAGCGCGAGCGCGCCGTCGCGAAGTACCACGTGGGCAAGGCGACCCAGTCCGTGGACCGCGACTTCGACGCCAGCGACGCGTTCGAGGCGGCGATCGAGTTCGATCCCGGCTTCATGCCCGCCCACATCCGCCTCGCCGAGACGAAGCTCGCCTCCGGCACGGCCGCGGGCGCGTCGAAGGCGCTGCTGAAGCACGTCTCGGAGGATCCGCTGGACTACCTCCGCAAGCGCACGCTGTCGCCGATCTTCGAGCCCGCGGGCGATCTCGCGGCGGTGGGCGGCGTGCTCGAGGCTCACGCGACCAAGGAGGGCTTCTCGCCCAACATCTACGCCGGCGCGGGCGTCGCGTACTTCCACGGCGGCGAGCCCCGCAAGGCGAAGAAGGCGTTCGACGCCGCGCTCGTGGAGGACGACGCGCACGCGGGCGCGCTCTTCTACCTGGGCCTGATGGACTTCTCGGCCAACCGCCACGGCCTCGCCGGCCAGCGGTTCGAGCAGGTGCTCGGGGTCGGCAACGAGCCGATCTTCCACGTGTACCTCGGGGCCTCGCTCGCCGCCCGCAACCAGGAGGACGCCGCCGTCGCCGCCCTCGAGCGCGGCCTCGGGTACGGCCTGCAGTCGTCCTGGGCGAACAGCCTGCTCGCCGCCACGCTCGCCAAGAAGGGCGACACGGAGCGCGCGCTCGGCCTGCTCGACAAGGCGTCGAGCCTCGATCCGACGGCCGTGGAGCCGCGACGAACACGCTTCCAGTACGACCTTTGAACGGAGCGCCCTGAGGCGAGCGCGAGCATGTAGGCTCCGCGCCTCGTTCGACGGAGTCGCCCCATGAACGTCCTGGTCGTCGGCGGTGGCGGGCGTGAACACGCCCTCTGCTGGAAGATCGCTGCCTCCCCCCTCTGCGATGCCTTGTTCTGCGCGCCCGGCAACGCCGGCATCGCGGACGTGGCGACGTGCCTCCCGACACCCGTGGGCGATCAGGACGCCATCAGCGCGACCTGCCGCGAGCACGCGATCGACCTCGTGGTCGTCGGGCCCGAGCAGCCGCTCGTGGAGGGGATCGCGGATCGGCTGCGAGGGGAGGGGATCGCGGTCTTCGGCCCGAGCGCGGAGGCTGCTCGCCTCGAGGGCAGCAAGGCGTTCGCGAAGGACTTCATGGAGCGGCACGGCATCCCCACGGCGGGGTGCCGGGTGTTCGGCCCCGACGAGGCGGACGCGCTGCGCGCCCACCTCACGACGTGCCCCGTGCCCACGGTCGTCAAGGCCGACGGACTCGCCGCGGGCAAGGGCGTCCTCATCTGCCCCGATCGGGAGACTGCGGTGGCCGCGGGCGAGGCGATGATCACGGAGCGGCGGTTCGGGGAGGCGGGCTCCACGGTCGTCGTCGAGGAGTTCATGGAGGGCGACGAGACGTCCGTCTTCGCGCTGGTCTCGGGCGACGACGTCGTGCTGCTGCAGCCGAGCCAGGACCACAAGCGGCGCTTCGACGGCGACGAGGGCCCCAACACCGGGGGCATGGGGGCCTACACGCCCGTCCCCGCGGTGGACGACGCCCTCCTCGCGCGGATCCACGACACGATCGTCCTGCCCTCCGCCCGGGGCATGGTCGCCGACGGCCGGCCCTTCTCGGGGCTGCTGTACGTCGGGCTCATGCTGACCGCCGACGGGCCTCGCGTGGTCGAGTACAACTGCCGCTTCGGGGACCCCGAGACGCAGCCCGTGATCGCGTCGCTGGCGTCCGATCTGCTCCCGCTCCTGCACGCCACCGCGACCGACTCGCTGGGGAGCGTGCCCGCCCCGGAGTGGCACGACGGGGTGACCATCTGCGTCGTCCTCGTATCCGGGGGGTACCCGGGGGCCTATACGAAGGGGCTCGCGATCCAGGGCCTGGACGCGCCCGTGCCGGACGGCGTCGCCGTGTTCCACGCGGGGACCCGCCGCGACGGCCACGAGGTGCTCACGGCCGGGGGCCGCGTGATCGGCGTCACCGCCACCCGCCCCAGCGTCGCCGAGGCCCGCGACGCCGCCTACACCGCCGCCGCCCGGATCGACTGGCCGGGCCGCTCCTACCGCACCGACATCGGGCACCGCGCCCTGTGACCAGGAGACCGTCATGACCCAGCCCCGCATCGGCATGCTCATGGGCAGCCTCTCGGACAAGCCCGTCCTCGAGGCCGCCGCCGGGATACTCACCGACTTCGGCGTCGCCTTCGAGTGGAACGTCCTGTCCGCCCACCGCACCCCCGCGCAGACGCACGAGTACGTGAGCACCGCCGAAGAGCGGGGCATCCGCGTCCTCATCTGCGCCGCGGGCATGGCCGCCCACCTCGCGGGAGTCACGGCCTCGGGGACCACGCTGCCCGTGCTCGGCGTGCCCGTCGACGCCTCCCTGGACGGCATGGACGCGCTCCTCGCCACGGTCCAGATGCCTCCGGGCATCCCCGTGGCGACGTTCGGGATCGGCCGCGCCGGGGCGAAGAACGCCGCCCTGCACGCCATCCAGATCCTCGCGCTGTCCGACGCGGGCCTGCGCAACAAGCTCATCGCCCACCGGGCGGCCCAGGTGGACAAGGTGCTCGCGTCCTCCGCCGAGCTGCAGCGGTCCCTCGGCGACCGCGTTGGCTGAGGGTCCCGCCCGCGTGGTGTGGCCGCCCCGGTCGACGGTCCCGCGGGCCGCGCTCCTGCAGCCGGTGGTGGACGCCCTCCGCGCGGGCCGGCTCCTGCTGTACCCCACCGAGACGGTCTACGGGCTCGGCGTGGCCGTGTCCGCCGGCGACGACGGGGTCGCCCGGGTGCGCTCGGCCAAGGGGAGCCCGCCGGGCCGGCCCTTCCTCGTGCTCGCCGCCGACGTGCGTCGCGCGTTCGCCCTGTGGTCCCGGGTCCCCCCGCTCGCCCGTCGTCTCGCGGACGCCGCCTGGCCCGGCCCCCTCACGCTGATCGGACCCGCGCGCCCGGGCCTGCCCGACTCGCTGCTGGGCGACGTCGACGGCGTGCCCACCATCAGCGTGCGCGTGCCCGGCGACGCCCGACTGCGGGGGCTGCTGTCGGCGCTGGAAGACGCGCTGGTCTCCACGTCGGCGAACCGCGCGGGCGAGGCTCCGACGCATCGGCTCGAGGACGTGGACGTGGACGCGCTGTCTCCGGACCTGGTGGTCGACGGGGGCGACTGTCCCGGGGGGGCGCCGTCCACCCTGGTCACGCTCGTCGGTCCCCCCCGGATCCTCCGCCCCGGGGCGTGGACGCCGCCGCCCGCCCTCGGCCTCCCCGCGGACGTCGCGTGAGTCGCCGCTGGGGCCGCGATCGCGACGCCGTCCCCGTGGGCGACGTCCTCGGGCGCACGGAGGCCTTCCGTCGGTCCCCGCTGCCGCTGGGCATCGCCCCCGCCTGGGAGGCCGCGCTCGGCCCCGCGGCCCGGCACACCAGGCTCGTGAGCCTGCGCGGGGGAACCCTGACGGTGGCGACGCGGGAGCCGGCGTGGACCCCCCAGATCGAAGAGATGGCCGACGCGCTCGCGACGCGCATGCGGGACGCGGGTTTCCCGGTCGATCGGCTCGTCGTCCGAGGCCCCCGAACCAAGCTGCGCTGAGGCGAGGGCCCGTCAGCGTTCACGGGCCCTCGCCTTGCTGCGACCGCCCCCGATTGCTAGCAATCCATCCGCGCCCGCCCGGGCCCGGAGCACGAGGAAGAGACCATGCACGAAGCGCCGTATCGCCCGTCCGAAGTCGAGGAGAAGTGGCAGGCTCGCTGGGACGCGGAGGGGACCTTCGAGGTCGCCGGCGCCGACGGGGACAAGCCGAAGTACTACGTGCTGGAGATGTTCCCGTACCCCAGCGGCAACCTGCACATGGGCCACGTCCGGAACTACTCGATCGGCGACGTGGTCGCGCGCGTGAAGCGGGCCCGCGGCTACGAGGTCCTGCACCCCATGGGCTGGGACGCGTTCGGCCTGCCCGCCGAGAACGCCGCGATCCAGCGGGGGACCCACCCCGCGAAGTGGACCAAGGCGAACATCGCCCAGATGCGGGGGCAGCTGCGGCGCCTCGGTCTGTCCTACGACTGGTCGCGCGAGCTGGCCACCTGCGACCCCGAGTACTACCGGTGGGAGCAGTCGGTCTTCCTGGACCTGCTGGAGAAGGGCCTGGCCTACAAGAAGGGCGGGCTGCTGAACTGGTGCGACAGCTGCAAGACCACGCTGGCCAACGAGCAGGTCGAGGACGGCGAGTGCTGGCGCTGCGGGTCGGTCGTGACCCAGCGCGAGCTGCAGCAGTGGTACCTGCGCATCACGAGCTACGCCGAGGAGCTGCTGCAGTCGCTGAAGACCCTGGACGGGTGGCCGTCGGCCGTCACGTCGCAGCAAGAGACCTGGATCGGCAAGTCCGTCGGCGCCTCGATCCTGTTCGAGATCGACGGTGACGTCGACGGGATCGACGGGCCCCTGGAGGTCTTCACGACGCGCCCGGACACGCTGTACGGCTGCACGTACATGTCGCTGGCGCCGGAGCACCCGTGGACGCGCAAGCTGGCCGCGGGCACCGAGCAGGAGGCGGTCGTCCTCGAGTTCGCCGACCGCATGGGCACCACCGAGAAGGCCGATCGCATGGACGAGAAGGCCGAGAAGGAGGGGGTGTTCACGGGTCGCCACGCGATCA
Organism: uncultured Rickettsiales bacterium; assembly: GCA_964512225.1. Taxonomy (GTDB): domain Bacteria; phylum Myxococcota_A; class UBA796; order UBA9615; family UBA9615; genus CAZEKB01. The sequence continues at coordinate 35,208 of CAZEKB010000032.1, forward strand.
ACCCCGTCAACGGTCGACGGATCCCCATCTACACCGCCAACTTCGTGCTGGCGGACTACGGCACGGGCGCCGTGATGGCCGTCCCCGCCCACGATCAGCGGGACTTCGAGTTCGCGTCGAAGTACGGCATCGACAAGGTCGTCGTGATCCAGCCCGAAGGGGACGCGCTGGACATCGCCGTCATGGAAGAGGCCTACACCGGCGCGGGCACGATGGTGAACTCGGGCGCCCACGATGGCACCCACTCCACGGACGGCAAGGCGGCGGTGATCGCCGAGCTGGAGGCGGCGGGGAAGGGGAGCGCGACGGTCAACTACCGTCTGCGCGACTGGGGCGTGAGCCGCCAGCGGTACTGGGGATCGCCGATCCCGGTCGTGTACTGCGACGCCTGCGGGATGAAGCCCGTGCCCCGGGATCAGCTGCCGGTGGTCCTGCCCCTGGACGTCGAGCTGACGGGTGAGGCGGGCAGCCCGCTGGCGAAGGTCGACGGCTTCGTCCACACGACCTGCCCGTACTGCGGCGGCCCGGCCCACCGGGAGACCGATACGTTCGACACGTTCATGGAGTCGTCCTGGTACTTCCTGCGGTACTGCAGCCCGTCGTTCGAGGGCGGCATGGTCGACCCGGGGGCGTCGGATCGCTTCATGGCCGTGGACCAGTACATCGGCGGCAGCGAGCACGCGGTCATGCACCTGCTGTACGCGCGCTTCTACACGAAGGCCCTGCGGGACCTGGGCATCGTCGCCGTCGACGAGCCGTTCACGAACCTGCTGACCCAGGGGATGGTCTGCCACGAGACCTACCGGCTGGACGGGGAGTGGGTGGCCCCCGCCGACGTCGAGGACGGGATCCACAAGGCCACCGGGCGGCCGGTCGAAGTCGGGCGCGTGGAGAAGATGTCGAAGGCGAAGATGAACGGGGTCGACCCCCTGGAGATGATCGCGCGCTACGGCGCCGACACGGCGCGCCTGTTCGTCCTGTTCGCCGCTCCCCCGCCCAAGGACGTGGCTTGGTCCACGTCCGGCGTCGAGGGCTCGTTCCGGTTCCTGAGCCGCGTGTGGCGACTGGCCGTGCGGCGGGCCCACGAGCTCGCAGGGACCGCCCCCTACGCAGGCGACGGATCCGACCTGACGCCCGCGGGCCGGGACCTGCGGCGGGCGATCCACGCGACGATCGAGCGCGTCACGACGGACGTGGAGAAGCGCCTGCAGCTGAACACCGCCATCGCCGCGATCATGGAGCTGGTCAACGACGCGTACCGCTTCGAGGCGGCGGCCGACCTGGGGCCGGGCACGTCCGACTCCGCGGTCCTGGCGGAGGCCCTGGACATCGTCGTGCGGCTGCTGTCTCCCTTCGCGCCCCACATGGCCGACGAGCTGTGGGAGCGCCTGGGCCGCTCCGGGCTGGTGGAGGACGTGCCGTGGCCCGAGGCCGACCCCGCGATGCTCGTGGTCGACACCATCACGCTGGCGGTCCAGGTGAAGGGCAAGCGCCGGGCCGAGGTGACGGTCCCCGCCGACGCGGACAACGCCGCGATCGAGGCCGCCGCGCGGGCCATCCCGAACGTCGCCAAGTTCGTGGGCGACGCCGAGCCCCGACGTGTCATCGTCGTCCCGGGTCGCTTGATCAACATCATCCCGGGATAGCGAGGGCAGGCATGGCCAGGAGGGGCAGACCGAACCCCTGGAACGACGTCCGGGAGGACGTGCGGGAGGGGGCGCTGAAGCCCGTGTATCTGCTCGCGGGCCAGGAGCGGTTCCTGGTCCGGAGGGCGTACGATCTGCTCTACGAGGCGGGCGTCGGGGGCGGGCCCCGGGGCTTCAACGAGCAGGTCTTTCAGGGGGAGTCCACCACCGGCACCTCGGTCGCGTCGGCCTGCAACACGCTGCCGATGATGGGGCCCCGGCGCGTGGTCGTCGTGCGCAACGTCGACAAGCTCAAGAAGGACGACCAAGACGCCGTCGGGGAGTACTGCGCCAAGCCCTCGCCGACCACGCTCCTGCTGCTCCTCACGTCGCCCGACGGCGGCAAGCTCGACGGTCGCCGCAAGCTCGTCAAGACGGTCAAGAAGACCGGGCGCCTCTGCGAGTTCAAGAAGATCTACGGGCGGGCGCTGCGCGAGTGGATCGAAGAGGAGGCCGAGGCGCTGGGCAAGCGGCTCCCGTCCCGCGGCCCGACGTTCCTCGAGGGCATCGTCGGCAACGACCTCGGAGCCCTGCGCAACTGCCTACTGAACGTATCTTTGTACGTCGGCGACGCTCCGGAGATCGCCCTGGGGGACCTGGAGCGCGTGGTCGCGGGCGACCGCCAGGAGGCGCTGTGGGACCTGCTCGACGCCGTGCTCGATCGCTCCCCCGAGGGCGTCCAGCGCAACCTGGCGATGCTCTACCGCCAGGAGAACAAGCCGATCTCGGTCCTCTTCCTTGCGATGCGGCGGGTCAAGACGATCCAGGCCGCCGAGCGGCTCCGCGACGAGGGGCTGGGCGACGAGGAGGCCGCGCGCAACGCGGGCGCCGGGGCGATGGCCTGGAAGTGGCGCGGCAAGCTCGGGCGCTACTCGCCGGCGGAGCTCGACGGCGCCGTGTCTCGGCTCCTGGGCGCCGAGAGCGACATGAAGGGGGGCAAGCGCATCGACGATCGGTGGACCCTCGAGCGGGCGCTGCTCGACATCGTCGCGGAGCCCCGTCGACGCCGACGCTGAGCGTCAGAACGTCGAAAGGCCGCTCGCCCGAGGGGGCGGCGGCCAACCGAAGAGGGTCGCGGCGAGCTTCTAGCCGGCCGCGGCGACGAGCTTGTTGTACGCCAGCGTCAGTCGGCTGATGCGGCGAGCGGCGGTGTTCTTGTGGATCACGCCGCGCGTCTGCACGTGATCGATCACCGAGACCGCCTTGCGGAGGGCGGTGCCCGCGGCCTCCACGTCGCCGGCGTCGACCGCCGTGCGGAAGCTCTTGATGTGGGACCGCATGTTGCCGCGCTGGTCGCGGTTGCGGAGGCGGCGCTTGTCGTTCTGCCGGATCCGCTTCAGGGCGCTCTTGTGGTTGGCCATCGAACTCGTTTCCTTACCGTCTGCTTCGTACTGCGTCTCTCGCCCGGTTCGGCGAGGCGTCCTCCGCCGATTCGGCGAAGCCGGCGACGTATAGCGGCGGGCACTCGGCGTGTCAATGGAGATGTGGCGCCGTGCGCGCTTCGGGATGTCGCGTACGGGCCCCATCTCGTGTAAGAAGCGCCCGCTGTGCACGACCGGTCCCGCATCCGCAACTTCGCCATCATCGCCCACGTCGACCACGGAAAGTCGACGCTGGCGGACCGCATGCTCGAGCTCACCGGCGCCGTCGGCGACCGGGAGATGCAGGACCAGTACCTCGACTCGATGGACCTCGAGCGCGAACGCGGGATCACGATCAAGGCCAACACGGTCCGCCTCACCTACGAAGCGGACGACGGCGAGACGTACCAGCTCAACCTCATCGACACCCCCGGGCACGTCGACTTCTCCTACGAGGTGTCGCGGTCCCTGGCGGCCTGCGAGGGCGTGCTGCTCGTGGTCGACGCGGCCCAGGGCGTCGAGGCCCAGACACTGGCGAACGTGTACCTGGCGCTCGAGAACGACCTCGAGATGATCCCCGTCCTCAACAAGATCGACCTCCCCGCCGCGGATCCCGACGGCGTCCGGGAGCAGATCGAGGACCACGTCGGGGTCGACTGCACCAACCTCGTGCACGCGTCCGCCAAGACGGGCGTCGGCGTGCGCGAGTGCCTCGAGGCGGTCGTGGCCCACATCCCGGCCCCCGGCGGCCGGCTCGACGCCGATCCGCGCGTCCTCATCATCGACAGCTGGTACGACCAGTACCTCGGCGTCATCTGCCTGGTCCGCGTCGTCGACGGGGAGCTCAAAGCGCGGCAGAAGATCAAGTTCCTCTCCACCGGCAATACGTTCGAGATCACGAAGCTCGCCGTGAAGGCGCCCCAGTCGCTGGAGGTCGACGCCCTCCGCGCGGGGGACGTGGGGCTGATGATCACGGGCATCAAGGACATCGCGGAGACGAAGGTCGGGGACACCGTCACGGGCGCGCGCGCCGAGGACGTGGAGCCGCTCCCGGGCTTCGAGGAGCCGATCCGCATGGTGTGGGCGGGGGTGTTCCCCGTGGACCCGAGCGACTACGGCGCGCTGCGCGAGGCCCTCGAGCGCCTCTCGCTCAACGACGCGTCGTTCTGCTGGGAGCCCGAGACCTCCGAGGCCCTGGGCTTCGGGTTCCGGTGCGGCTTCCTGGGCCTGCTCCACATGGAGATCATCCAGGAGCGGCTCGAGCGCGAGTACCGCCTGGACCTCATCACCACGGCGCCGAACGTCATCTACCGGGCCCGCCTCAAGGACGGCGAGATCCGGGACATCCACAAGCCGTCGGAGATGCCCGACCCCCTCGTGCTCGAGACCATGGCCGAGCCGCGGGTCAAGGCGCGGGTGCACGTGCCCCAGGAGTACGTCGGGCAGGTCATGAAGCTCTGCGAGGCGAAGCGCGGGCGCCAGCTGGGCATCGAGTACCTGAGCACCACCAAGGTCGTCGTCGAGTACGACCTGCCCTTCGCGGAGATCGTCTTCGACTTCTACGACAAGCTGAAGTCGGCCACGCGCGGCTACGCCAGCCTCGACTACGAGTTCAGCGAGTTCGAGATCGCCCCGCTCGTGAAGATGGACATCCTCGTCCACAACGAGCCGGTGGACGCGCTGTCGGTCATCTGCCACAAGGACCGCGCCTTCGGGCTGGGACAGAAGCTGACGAGCAAGCTGAAGCAGGAGATCCCTCGGCAGATGTTCCAAGTGCCGATCCAGGCCGCGATCGGCAAGCGGGTCATCGCCCGCGTGAACATCAAGGCGTTCCGCAAGAACGTCACCGCGAAGTGCTACGGCGGAGACATCAGCCGCAAGCGGAAGCTCCTCGAGAAGCAGAAGAAGGGCAAGGCCCGAATGAAGTCCGTGGGGTCCGTCGAGATCCCGCAGTCGGCCTTCTTCGCGGTCCTGAGGTTGGACGAGTGAGCGACGGCAGGGTCAAGCGGGTCAAGAAGCCGAAGTCGCCGGTCCGGGAGTACGCCGAGGCGATCACGATCGCCCTCACGCTCGCGCTGGGGCTCCGCTTCTTCGTGATCGAGGCGTTCAAGATCCCGTCGGGCTCGATGATCGAGACGCTGGAGATCGGCGACTTCATCTTCGTGAACAAGCTCTCCTACCGGACGGAGGTCCCCTACTCCCTGCTGGGCGTGGGCATCCCCGGCGGGGGCAGGACCCTCGCCCAGTGGGATACGCCCGAGCGCGGCGACATCGCCGTCTTCCGCTTCCCCCGGGACCCGACGGTCGACTACATCAAGCGCATCGTCGCCGTGGAGGGCGACACGATCGAGCTGCGGCGCGGAGAGGTGTTCCTCAACGGGGAGAAGCTCGAGCGCAAGTTCGTCCGCAGCACGAAGTACAACGACCAGAACTGCCGGCGCGTGAGCGCGGGCCTGTGGCGCGAGAACAACGGCACGCGGGAGTACGAGGTGCTGCTGGAGGAGCGGCAGCGCGGGCTGCGCGTGGACAACCACGGCCCCGAGGTCGTCCGCCCCGGGCACGTGTTCGCCATGGGCGACAACCGCGACAACTCGAGCGACTCGCGGATCTGGGGGCAGGTGCCGGTGGAGAACATCAAGGGGCGCGCCCTGTTCGTATGGCTGAGCCGCGACTCGTGCGGCGGGTTCCTCGGGTTGCGGTGGTCCCGCTTCTTCGAGCCGGTGCGGTGATGGACCAGTACCCGATCCCGCCCGGCTGGTCGCCGATCCCGGCGTCGTCGTGGAGCCGCGCCGAGCGGCGGGACACGCTGGTGGGGCTCGGCGATACGACCCGCGCGGCCGTCAAGGAGTGGCTCGACGGGGCGAAGCACGTCGCGCACATCGGGTACGCGAAGCACGCCAACACGGGCGACCACCTGATCCTCAAGGCGGAGCAGCTGCTCTTCGAGTCCCTGGGCGTCCGCTACACGCCGCTGGACATGTCGACCTTCCGCATCCCCGACGAGCTGCGCAAGCTGCCGCTCGTCTTCAAGGGGGGCGGCTACCTCGGCGACCCCGGAGCGTGGCACTACAAGAAGATGTGCCGCTGGATCCTGAACCAGCAGGCGCCCGTCTTGATGATGCCGTGCTCGGCGCGGTTCGACGCGGTCTCTCCCGAGCTGTGGCAGCGGGCCGTGCGCTTCTCCGAGCTGACGATCTTCAACCGCGACCGCCGGAGCTTCGGGATCATCGACGACATCGTCCCGGGGCTGCCCCGGCTCGTCCCCGACTCGGCCTACTTCTCCACGCGCGCCCTGCGGTTCCGGCCCGGGGACAAGCGGATCCTCCTGCCCCGGTCGGACCGGGAGACCGGGGACGCGCGCCTGCCCCAGCGGTACCCGGGCATCGAAGTCCGGGAGTGGCTCCAGAAGAAGGTGAAGCCCGCGAACGTCCTCGAAGTCATCGCCGACAAGCTCGACCAGGCGGCGTGGCTCGCGACCGACCGCCTGCACGTGCACGTCGCGGCGAAGATCCTGGGCGTCCCCCACGACTTCCTGCCGAACAGCTACCACAAGAACACGGCGTTCTACGCCACGTGGTCCACCGAGGACCCGCTGGTCACCTGGATCGACGGCTGACCCGAAGCCGCGGCAGCAGGACCGGCCCGACCATCGCCGCGAAGATCGCGGTGCGTACGACGATGCTCACCACCGCGTCCCCGCGCACGCCGTAGCCCGGCAGGAGCTCGACGAGCTTCGGGGCGATGCCCTCTCCGACGCCGAACGCGAGGCCCACGATCACTGCTCCGGTCAGCAGCAGCTCCCAGTCCAGGGGGACGGGCAGCACGCGACGCCCCGCGAGGAAGACCGTGAGCGTGAGGACGGCGTAGGCCACCAGCGTCGCGGCGGCCGCCCCGGAGGCCCCGTGGTCGGGGATCCAGAGCAGGTTCAGCCCCACGTTCACCAGGGCCGCGAAGACCGTCGCGCCGGGGATGGCCAGCTTGCGCTTGCGGTTGTACAGAGCGGCGACGAAGACGTAGTAGAGGCCCTGGAAGCCGGCCCCCAGGCAGAGGAGCCGGACGAGGTCCGCGGCCGCCTCGTAGCGGCTGTCGAACAGGGCCAGGGCGACGTCGGGGCCGACCCCCGCGCCCCCCACCGCCACGAGCACGACCGAGAGGGCGAACCACGTCGTGGAGCTGCGCAGGGGCTCCCGCGCGTCCGGGTCGTCGATGCCCTTGTGGAACGTCGGCGACCAGGCCCGGTACCCCGACATCGACAGCACGTTGATCACGACCGGGAAGAAGTAGGCGGCCGTATAGAGCCCGAGCTCGGCGCGCCCCGCGATGTCGACCAGCAGCCACCGATCGACCATCGTGAGCGCCCACGTGGACAGCAGGTGGGGCACCAGCGGGATCGAGAATGCGAGCAGGGGGACGAGGTGGTCGCGTCGCCACCCGAGGTCGACCCGACGCAGCGTGTAGACCACGAGCGGTACCCCCACCAGCGCCGCGCCCACGAGCTTGCCGTAGAAGATCGCGAGCACCCCGACGCCCGTCGCCGCCAACAGCGCCACGACCAGCCCGGCCTCCAGGAACGACCGGGTGATGTTCAGGAGGATGAAGGGGCGGGGTCGCTCCTGGGAGGTCCACACCGCGATGGGGACGACCGCGGCCGTCCCGAGCACCGCGGCCGCCGACACGATGCGACCGTAGGGATCCCAAGGCAGGTCGGGCAGCGCGACGGCGAAGAGGCCCGGACCCACCGCCTCGAGCACGAGGTGCAGCCCCAGCGGCCACACCAGGAGGAACGCGGCCGCGGCCCCGTTGCAGCGTCGTCGGCCCTCGTCGTCGTCGAGGAAGTCGTACTGGAACTGGAGCAGCCCCCCGGGGATGCCGAGGCCGTAGACGGTCGTGAGCAGCTGCAGCGCCATCGCGCCCAGGCCCCACAGCGCGAGCTCCTCCGGGGCGAGCAGCAGCGTGTACACCGGCACGAGCGCGAAGGCGACCATCCGCGCGGCCAGCTCGCCCACGGAGTAGATCGACGTGTTCTTGGCGATGCGCCCCAGCACGGCCGGAGGATACGGGTGTAGAAAGCCGCCGTGTCCACCCCCCGCGACTGCATCGTGTGCCGTGCACCGGACCCGCGGGTCCGGTACGTGTGCGACGAAGACTTCGTATCGTCCCTCGTATTCAAGGGACACCGACGGGCCTACACGATCTGCGAGTGCACCCGCTGCGGCCTCGTCTACGTAGGCGAGAGCGTGACGGACGAGCTCCTCGGCGAGCTCTACGGCGCCGAGTACTACCAGGGCCGCGACGGGACGGGCTTCGTGGACTACGGAGCCCAGGAGCGGAAGTACCGCGCGCGCTTCGCGGGTCGGCTGGATCGCATGGCGCCCCACCTGCCCCCCCCGGGGCGGGTGTTGGACGTGGGGTGCGCCCTGGGCTGGTTCCTGGCCGAGGCCGCCCAGCGCGGCTGGCGCGCGGAGGGCCTCGAGCTCAGCGACTACTGCGCGCGGTTCGTGAAGGAGCGGTTCGACCTCCCGGTGCGGGCCGCGACGCTGCCCGACGCCGGCTACGACGACGCCACCTTCGACTTCGTGACGCTGTGGGACACCGTCGAGCACCTGATCGACCCGCGGACGACCCTCGAGCACGCCCACCGCGTCCTCGCGCCCGGGGGCCGCGTCGCGCTCTCCACCGGGAACATCCGGAGCGTGCGGTCGCGCATCCAGGGCCGTCGCTGGGCGCTGATCCGACCGCCGAAGCACCTCTACTACTTCAGTCCGGAGACCCTGGGGCTCCTCGTGGAGAGCTGCGGGTTCGAGGTCGTGCAGGTCTGGCAGGAGCTCCCGGGGAGGATCCCGCGGCCGCTGCGTCGTGCGCTCACGCGGCTCACGGACCACGCGGGGGACATCTTCGGGCTCGTCGCCGTGAAGGCGTGACGATCAGCGCTCGAGCGTGCGCCGCAGCGCGCGGACCTCCTCGAACGCGTCCCACCCACCCGACGCGGCGACGCCCTTGAGGGCGACGATCATGACCCCCGCCGCCCCCGCCGCGGCCGCGACCGCCCCCGGCAGACCGGGAGGCAGGACCGCCCGGAGGCCGAGCGCGGCGAGCCCGTAGAGCCCCGCGACCAGCCAACCCGGCAAGGTGGCCACGAACGCCGCCCGGGCCGTGATCCCGCCGGTGAGCCGCAGGCCCTTGCTCCAGGTGCCGAGCGGTGCCGCCGCGGACAGGAAGACGAGCCAGCAGATCCCCTCCAGCCCGTACTCCGCGAACGCCGCGAACCCGACGATCAGGATCGCCGTGCGCCACAGCCCCATGCGGAAGGACAGGTCGGGGCGCCCCAGCCCCTGGAACAGGGGGTTCGCCGTGGCCGCGCAGAGCCGCAGGGGGACGGACAGGCAGAGCAGCCGCGTGAGGGGGACGACCTCCTCGTAGCCGGGCCGGAAGAAGGCCACCAGGTCGGGGATGAAGACGGCGACGGCCGCGGTGCCGGGCAGGGCGATGAGGGCGGCGGCGCCGGTCGTCCGTCGGAAGAGGCGCCGGGTGGCGTCGAGATCGTCCTGCACGCGGCTGAAGGCGGGCATGGCGGCTCGGGCGAGCACGAAGGCCCCGCGGCTCACCGGCAGCTGGGAGACGTCGTACGCGATCTTGTAGATGCCCAGGGCGCCCATCCCGAGCAGCCCGCCCACGAGCACGTTGTCGAGGTTCGTGAGCAGGAAGCCCACCGCGGCGCCCGCGAAGATCCACCGGCCGTACACCGACAGCTCCCGGAGCGACGGCAGATCGATGCGGAGCCGGTGGCGGCGGGGGGCCGCCCGGTAGGACAGCGACGCCCGGACGATCTCGGCCGCGATCCGCGCGAACACGTACGCCCACGGCGTCCGCCACCCGACGAGCACGACGACGACCACCAACGTCTTCGTCAGCGCCGGGGCCACGTCGAGCGTGAGCAGCCGACGGAAGTCCAGATCGCGGGTGAGCACGAACACCCCGGCGCTGTGCGTGTTCATGAGGACGAGCGCGATCGACGCCGTCCGCAGCATCGGGACGAGGTCCGGCGGCGCGTCGGGGAACAGTCGGGCCACCCACGGGGCCCCGAAGAAGAGGGCCGCCCCGAGCGCGATGCCGCGGCCGATCAGGGCGGTCCAGGCCGTGTCCAGCACGACGTCGTCCACGGTCCGTCGCTGAACCACCGCCTGGCGGAAGCCCGCCTGGGTGAGCGCGTCGAACCCCGCGAGCACGACGATGACCGCCGCGGCGACGCCGTACGCGTAGGTGCCGAGCAGCACCGGGCCCAGGAGGACCGCGAAGATGGCGGCGGCGGTGGTCGATCCCTCGGCGAGGGCGACCCACAGCGCCCCCCGGGCGGTGCGCGCGACGATCCCCGACCGGGGCGACTTGGGGGGAGGAGGAGGGGAGGGCACGTGCGCCGCCATCATCGATTGCCGGACGCGCCGCGACAACCCGTCCCGGGTCCCATAGGCTTCGCCCGCGCCCGGAGGTCCCACCGCGATGCCCCCCCGCCCGATCCTCGACGACAAGAGCGTGTCGCGCTGTCTGCGCCGCATGGCGTCGGAGATCGTCGACGCGACCGACGAGGGCGACACCATCGCGCTGGTGGGGATCCGGTCGGGCGGGGTGCCGATCGCCCACCGGCTGGCCGACCTCATCGCCGCCGCCGAGGGCAGCCGCCCGGAGGTCGGAGCCGTCGACATCACGCTGTATCGGGACGACCTCTACACCGGACTGGAGAAGCCCGCCCTGGGGGTCACCGAGCTCCCCTTCGACCTCGAAGGCACCGGGATCGTCCTCGTGGACGACGTGCTCTTCACGGGCCGGACGGTGCGCGCCGCCCTCGACGTCGTGCACGACTACGGCCGCCCGCGGTGGATCCGGCTCGCCGTCCTGGTGGACCGGGGGCACCGCGAGCTGCCGATCCAGGCGGACGTCGTGGGGCGCCGCATCGAGACCGAGCTCTCGGACCGAGTGGTGGTGGAGGTCACCGGGGAGACCGGCGTCGTCCGGGTCGAGCAGGGGCGGGCGTGAACGCGTTCGCCCGCAAGGACCTCATCGGCCTCGCCGACCTCGACGCGGACGAGATCGCCCACATCCTCGACGTCGCCGACCAGTTCCGGGACCTCAACCTGCGACCGATCAAGAAGGTGCCCACGCTGCGCGGCAAGTCGGTCGTGCACCTCTTCCTCGAGCCGTCCACGCGGACCCGGACGTCGTTCGACATCGCGGCGAAGCGGCTGTCCGCCGACACCTTCTCCATCTCGGGCAGCTCGTCGTCCACGACCAAAGGCGAGACCCTGCTGGACACGGCCCGGAACCTCGCGGCGATGCACCCGGACATCCTCGTGGTCCGGCACGCCCGGGCCGGCGCGCCGCGGATGCTCAAGGACGCCCTGCCCGGCACCTCGATCGTCAACGCCGGGGACGGGGCCTGCGAGCACCCCACCCAGGGGCTGCTGGACCTGCTCACCGTGCGCCGACGCCTCGGGGGCTTCGCGGGCCGCACGATCACGATCGTGGGCGACATCAAGCACTCGCGCGTCGCCCGGTCCGCCATCCACGGGTTCGGCAAGCTCGGGGCGAAGGTCCGGGTGTGCGGGCCTCCGACGTTGCTCCCCCCGGGCATCGAGGCCCTGGGCTGTACGGCGTTCGATCGCCTGGAGCCCGCGGTGCGCGGCGCCGACGTGCTCATGATGCTGCGCATCCAGCAGGAGCGGCTGCGCCTCGGCGCGCACTACTTCCCCACGCTGCGGGAGTACAGCCGCCTCTACGGCATCAACCGGGACAAGCTGTCGCGCTGGGCGAAGAAGGACGTGGTGATCATGCACCCCGGCCCGATCAACCGGGGCGTCGAGCTCGAGCCGGAGGTGGCGGACGGCGACTGGTCGGTCATCCTCGACCAGGTCGAGAACGGCGTCGCGGTCCGCATGGCGGTGTTGTACCTGGTGCTGGGCGGGCGTCGCACGGCCGCCTCGGAGGGGAGAGCGTGAGCCGCGTGAGCGCTGCACATAGGCCCATTCTTGTGCGCGGTGGGCGAGTGATCGACCCGGCCTCCGGGCGCGATGAGATCACGGACGTGTACCTCGAGGACGGCGTCGTCAAGGAGGTCGGCCCGCGCCTCTCCGGACAGGTGGGGCGCCGTGCCGAGCGCGTCGACGCGAAGGGCCGCTGGGTGGTGCCCGGCTTCGTGGACCTGCACACCCACCTCCGCGAGCCGGGCTTCGAGTACAAGGAGACGATCGCCACGGGCGCCGCCTCGGCCGCCGCGGGCGGCTTCACCACCATCCTGTGCATGGCGAACACCAAGCCCGTGAACGACACGGGCACCGTCACCCGCTACATGGTCGACGCCGCCGAGGCGTGCGGGCTGGCCCGGGTGCTGCCGATCGGGGCCCTGAGCAAGGGGCTGAAGGGCGCACACCTGGCCGAGATCGCGGACATGCTCGACCAGGGCGCAGTCGCCGTCTCGGACGACGGACACCCGGTGATGAACGCGCACCTGATGCGGCGCGCCCTGGAGTACTGCCGCCCCCTCGGCGTGCCCGTGATCGTGCACGAAGAGGACCTCGACCTCGCCGCGGGCGGGGTGATGAACGAGGGCCCCGTCTCCACGCGCCTGGGGCTGCCCGGCCTCACGTACGCGGCCGAGGACGTCATGGTGGCTCGGGACCTCGTCCTCGCCGAGCTCACGGGAGCGCACCTGCACGTGGCCCACGTGAGCACCGCGGGGGCGGTGCGGATGATCCGTGAGGCGCAGGCGCGGGGGCTGAAGGTCACCACGGAGGTGACGCCGCACCACTTCACGCTCACGGACGAGGCCGTCTCCACCTACGACCCCGACGCCCGCATGGCGCCCCCGCTGCGCGCCGAGGAGGACCGTCGGGCCTGCATCGAGGGGCTGAAGGACGGCACGATCGCGGCGATCGCCACCGATCACGCGCCTCACGGCAGCCACGAGAAGTGCGTCGAGTTCGAGCTCGCGGCCATGGGGCTCGTGGGCCTCGAGACGTCCTGGGGGCTCACGATGAAGCTCGTCCGCGCGGGCGAGATCACGGACGTGGACGCCGTGCGCCTGCTCACGTCGGGGCCCTGCGCGGCCTTCGGCTTGCCCTACGGCACGCTCGCCCCCGGCGCGCCCGCGGACGTCACCGTCATCGACCCGACCACCACCACGCGGGTCGAGCCGGAGATCTTCGAGAGCAAAAGCCGCAATACGCCGTTCAAGGGCTGGGACCTGCCCACGCGCGTGGAGCGCACGATCTTCGGGGGACGCACCGTGTACCTCTGGGACGGGCGGGCCGGGGAGATCCTGCGCCCACAATGATCGCTTGCCGCTCCTCGGAGCCGGCAGTACCATTCCGCCTCCCCGCGTCCCCCGGCGAGCCGCTCGCTGGGGGCTTTTGTTTCCAGGCGGGGCGAAGAACGAGAGAGAGAAGATGCGTACCTACCCCATCACCCCCGCGGGTCAGGCCCGGATGCGGGCGGAGTTGAAGCACCTCGTCGAGGTGGAGCGAGGCGCCTGCGTGAAGGCGATCGAGGTCGCCCGCGCCCACGGCGATCTGAGCGAGAACAGCGAGTACGAGGACGCGAAGCACCGGCAAGGCCTCTGCGAAGCGAAGATCCGCGATCTCAAGGGTCGCCTCGCGGCCGCCCAGGTCATCGACCCCACCTCCCTGTCGGGGGACCGCGTCCTCTTCGGCGCGACCGTGACCCTCGAGGACGTCGACACGGACGAGGAGCTGCGATACCAGCTCGTGGGGACCTACGAAGCGGACCTGAAGCTCGGCCGCATCTCGGTGGAGTCGCCCATCGGGCGCGCCCTGCTCGGCAAGGAGATCGACGACGAGGTGACCATCAAGGTCCCGAAGGGCAAGCGGGTGGTCTCGATCCTCAACGTCGAGTTCATCTGAGCCGCCCCGTCGCCCCGGCGGCCGCGCTCGTCGACGCCCTCCGGGGGGTCGGTCCGGCCCGGCGCGACCAGCTCGCGCGGCTCGGCGTCCACACCGTCGCGGACCTCCTGCACCACGTCCCTCGGGACTATCGCGACCGCACGTCCGCCACCCCCGTGAGCGAGCTCGTGGAGGGCGCTCACGCCGTCGTGTTCGCGACCGTGAGTCGCGTACGTAGCGGCCGTGGACGGCGTCCCCGGTTCATCGAGGTGCTCGTCGAGGACGGGACGGGCTCGCTGCTGGTGGGCTGGTTTCGACCGCCCCCCTACATCGCCGCGTTCTTCGTCCCCGGGCGGGAGGTGGTCCTCATGGGGACGGTCGAGCGTCGGGCGGGCGCGCTGCGCATGAACCACCCGGAGTACGAGGACGCAGGCCGCGCGGCGGGCGTCCACCGCGGCGTGGTGGTGCCGATCTACTCGACCACCGACGGTCTCGGGGTGCGGGCGCTCCGGGGGCTCGTCGCGCAAGCCTTCGAACGCTTCGCCGCGGTGCCCGACATCGTCCCCCCCGAGGTCCGCGAGCGCCTCGGGCTCCCCCCGCGCACGGAGGCCCTGCGCGCCATCCACTTCCCCGCCGACGCCGACGACATCCCCCGCCTCCGCTCGGGCGCCCACCCGGCGCACGAGGCCCTGCTGTGGGAGGACCTGTTCGTCCTGCACGCGGCCCTCCACCGGCGCCGCGCAGCCCTCCCCGACGCCGTGGAGCCGGGGCCCTCCGCGGGCCTGGTCGACCGCGTCGTCCGCTCGCTGCCGTTCGCATTGACCGGTGCCCAGGGGCGCGCGGTGGCGACGCTCCGTCGGGAGCTGGCGCGAGGGAAGCCGATGCAGCGGCTCCTGCAGGGCGACGTGGGCAGCGGCAAGACGGTCGTCGGCCTGGTCGCGGCAGCCGCCGTGGTCGACCGGGGGGGCCAGGTCGCGGTGCTCGCGCCCACGGAGGTCCTCGCGGCGCAGTGGCGGGATCGAGCGCGGGCTCTCCTCGAACCCCGGGGCGTGTCCGTCGGCTACCTCTCGGGCAGCCACGGGGCGGCGCGGCGGCGGGCGGCCGAGGCGTCGGTCCGGAGCGGCGAGGCGAGCGTCGTGGTGGGCACGCACGCCCTCGTGCAGGAGTCCGTGCGATTCGCGGACCTGCGCCTCGTGGTCGTCGACGAGCAGCAGCGCTTCGGTGTGTTCCAGCGCTCGCGGCTGCTCCAGAAGGGCGGCGCGCCGCACCTGCTCGCCATGACCGCGACGCCGATCCCGCGGACCCTCGCGCTGACGCTCTACGGCGATCTCGACCTCACGGTCCTGGACGAGCGCCCGCGCCGGGGCGATGTCGTCACCGAGCGCCTCGGTCCCGATCGGCGGCGAGTCGCCTACGACGCGGTCGCCTCCGCCGCGGCCCGCGACGAGCGCGCCTTCGTCGTGTGTCCGCGGGTATCGGGGCGGGGGCTCGGGCGGGCCGTGCTGGAGACCGCGGAGGAGCTGGCCGCGGGGCCCCTGCGCGGGCTCCGGCTCGGGGTGCTGCACGGGGGGATGGACGGAGACGCGAAGACCGCCGCCGTCGCCGCCTTCCGTGACGGTCGAATCCAGGTGCTCGTGGCCACGACGGTCGTCGAGGTCGGGGTCGACGTGCCGGAGGCCACGACCGTGGTGGTGGAGGACGCCGAGCGGTTCGGGCTCGCCCAGCTCCACCAGCTCCGCGGCCGCGTGGGCCGCGGGGGAGGGGAGGGTCGGTGCTTCCTCGTGGCGGGAGCGGCCGGGGACCACCCGCGCCTCGACGTGATCGTGTCGACCGGCGACGGCTTCGAGATCGCGGACGCGGACCTCCGGCTCCGGGGCCCGGGCGATCTCGTGGGCTCACGGCAGGCCGGGACGCCCGCCCTTCGGCTGGCCGCGACGCCCCGGTTCGCCCGCCTCCAGGCCTCCGCGCGGGCCGAAGCCGAGGCCGTCGCGTCGCGCTCGGACTGGGACCACGCCCCCGAGCTCGAAGCCCTCCGGGCCCGCGTCGCCGTGCGACTCGCGGCGCCGGACACCGCCCTCGGCGGCTGACTGGTCGGCGTCCGGCGGCGGGAGGCCCCGTCGAGCTATCTTCCGGCCATGTCCGCGCTGATGCGCATCGCTTGGGTCCTCTTCCTCGGCGCCGCCGTCACGGGGGGCATCGCGTGGGCGATGGGGTTCTACGGCCCCGGCTACTTCACGGTCATCCGCGTCCACTTCTGGGTGGCGTGGGCGATGCTCGTCGCCGGGCCGCTCGCGCTCGCCGCCCACCTCGTAGCCACCAAGAGCAAGGCGTGGTGGCCCGGCGCGGCGGTCGTGCTCGGGGGCGTCCTCGCCATCCCCATCCCCTACGCCCTCGACATGCCCGAGGAGGAGCACGACTCCGGGCCGCTCCTGTACCTCGTCCACGCCGCCCAGGATCTCGCCGCGGGCGACATCGGCAACGCCTGGCCCGTCATCGCGGGGACCGCGCTGGTGGTGTTGCTGTCGCTGTCGGTCGGGATCACGCTGGTGGGGGCGGTCTCGCGGACCCGCGAGCGCGACGCGTCCCGCCGCACGGGCGTCGCGCTCACGATGGTCGCCGCCTGGGCGACGATCGGGGGGGCTCTGCTCGCCTACGAGCCGCTGGCGACGCGGGTCCCGGCGCAGCTGTTCCACTCCTTCGCGGGGGCGTTCACCATCGGGCTCGTCCTGCTTCACCTGTTCGCCCAGCGGGCGGCGAAGATGCGCATGAACCGCGCCCTCGTCGTGGTGCTCGGGCTGCTGGGGGTGGCGATCTTCTTCGTGACGCTCGGCGCGCGCAGCCGCGTCGCGCGCATGACGACCAACTTCCAGTTCGTGGAGATCCCCCGCACGTCGAGCGAGCGGCTGGCCTCGATCGACCCCTCGTCGGACTGGCCCCGCGCGTACCCGGACGAGCTCGGCGGCTTCGAGGACTGCGCATCGGCGGGCTGCCACCCCGACGTGACGGCCCAGTGGGCGGGTTCGCCGCACCGCTTCTCCGCGAGCAACGCCTTCTACCGGTCGGTGACGAACGAGCTCATCGCCGCCGAGAACTGGGACGCCGTCGTCTTCTGCACGGGGTGCCACGACCCGGTGGTCACGCTGACCGGGAGGGCCCGGGAGGTGTATCGGGACGGTGTGCCCGAGTCCGGGTCGGACGGGGTGTCGTGCGTCGTCTGCCACTCGATCGTGGAGGTCGCGGGCCGCCAGGACGACACCGGGCTGCGGGCCCACGGCAACGGCGAGTACGCGATCGCCGTCGAGCCTCCCTACCCGGGGGACGCGGGCGCGCAGCGAGTCGCGAACCTCCGCCTCGACACGCGGCATCACCGCGACACGTTCGTCTTCAACGATCTGATCTATCGCAACGACCCCTGCCGCGCGTGTCACCGGGTCGATCTGGGTCGCCTGCACGACGCCGGGGCGGGGATCGTCCTGCAGAACATCGACATGCCCGACCGGTACGGGGGCCCGTTCGAGAACTACTGCCGGGAGTGCCACCTGCCCCCCGACGACGACCTCGAGATCGACTACACGCACCGCATGGCGGGCATCAACGCGGACCTCGCCGACTACGCCTCCGGACTGACGGACGCCGATCGCGAGCTGCTCGCCGACGCCCGGGAGGAGACGATCTTCTTCGCGGGGCTGACCCCCCGCCGCCCGATCGACGCGCCGGGGTGGGGCGAACGCTCCGGACGGCCGGGCGTGGACCACGGCATCACGCTCTCGATGCGACTGCGGCCCCGCCTCGAGGCGGACGCCCTGGTGCTCGGGGTCGTCACCAGCAACCTCGGCGTCGGCCATTCGTTCCCGGCGGGGCCCTTCGACCTGAACGAGGTGTGGCTGGAGCTGCGGGTCGTGGACGCGACCGGCGCCGTGCTCTTCCACGCCGGCGATCTGGACGCGACGGGGGCGATCCTGGGCGATCCCCTCCGGCTCGGCGGTCGGGAGCTGGACGGCGAGGGCGTGCCCATCAAGAAGCACCGGGTCCTCGAAGTACGCAGCGTCGCCGACAAGCGCCAGATCCCGCGGGAGGGGAAGGTGGAGGACGCGGTCACCGTCGCCGTCCCCGCGGACGCGTTGTTCCCCCTCGAAGCGCGCGCGCGCTGGCTGTACCGCCGGGCCCGGCCCGAGTTCAGTCGCTGGGCCCTGGGTCGCGATGGCGACGCGGGGGTCCTGCCGACCTGGGAGCTGGCGCACAGCCGTCGGAGCATTCGCCGGCCCTGACCCCCGCGGGCCTCACAGGCCGGTGCGGCACCGCAGGCCGGTGTGGTCGATCCGGAACTTCGTGGGGTTGACGAGCGTATACCCGGCCTCGAGGTAGGGCGGGGTCTGCCGGTAGCTGCCGCCGAGGTTGTAGCGCGGCTCCGTCTCGGGGCCCGGGAACTCCTTCGTATCCGTCCACTCCCAGACGTTGCCCGCCATGTCGCAGAGGCCGTGGACGCTGTGCCCCTTCGGCTTGCTGCAGACCGGCCAGGTGCCCTGCTCGCCGCAGCCCTGGCGGAAGGTGCCCCCGTGCGTCATCCAGTCGTTCATCACGGCGTAGTCGCAGGTGGGCTCCGCGGATCCCCAGGGATAGACGCGTGTGTCGGAGGCCGACGCCTCCTCGCGCCACTCCTCCTTGGTGACGAGGCGCCCCCCGGCCCAGCGGCAGAAGGCGTCCGCGTCGTGCCAGTCGACGCAGTTCATGGGGTGAGCGTCGTAGCCGTCGCGACCCCAGTTGCAGTCCTTGGAGACGGCCCAGGCCTTCTCCTTCCACTCCACGCCGCCGACCTTCTCGGTGGAGCAGGCGCTCGCCGTCACGCACCGCGCGTACTGCCCGACGGTGATCTCGGTGCGCGACAGGGCGTAGTCGGCGGTGACGGGGACCCACTCGATCCCGGTCCGCGCGTCCGTCCAGGGCCGCGCGGGGGCGGGCTCCGCGCGCGGACAGGCCGACGCCGCGAGGGCGATGGCCAGAACCCCACCCGCCGCCGCGAGGGGGGAGGCGCGACGGCGGGGGGTGGGCGCGACTCGCATCGCGCCACAGTGTACTGGTCCCCCGGGGGCGAGACGGGGTGGGGGGCCTACTCCTCGGACACGGCGTCGTCGTCGCGGCCGCAGTCGGGCCCGTAGATGACGCTCTCGAAGGAGATGTCCACGTGGTCGGAGTCGACCGGGTCGACGACCGTGCGGGCGTCGCCCACGAAGTCGCCGTCGTCGCAGAGCTCTTCGTCTCCGTCGACGTCGAGGAAGGCGATCACGATGATCTCGCGCCCCTCCATGCCCTCCTGGTAGCAGAGCTGGAAGTCCACGGGCAGCGCGGAGGCCGAGGCGCCGGCCTCGTCGATGATCTCGGCGTCCGGGCCCGGGAAGCCGCGGTCCGACACCTGCTCGGCGTCGAACAGGAAGATGATCGCGTCGCCGGAGTCGCGCGGGGGCGCCGCTCCCTCGGGCATGTCGAGGGTGCCGGAGACGCCCCAGCACGTGTCGTTCACGGGGGCCTCGTCGCCGGGATCCACGCCGCCCTCGTCCTCGCGGTCGGCCTCCTTGTCTTCCTTGATCTCGTCCCACGTCGCGCGGCTGAAGCCGTCTTCGATGGGCGTCCCGCAGCCGGTGGCCAGCAGGAGGATGGCGATGGGGAGGGCGGTGTGCGCGAGCGTCTTCATGGCCTCTCCCATCGGCCGCCCGGGGCCGGACCTTGACCGAGGATCGGGTGCAACGGACCCGCTCCGGTGCAGGCCCCCGCCCGCGTCTCTAAACTCGCCCCGTGTCCCGCGCCGCCAAGGCCGTGGCCGCCGCCCTGGCCGCGGCGGCGCTCCCTCCCGTCCTCGCGGTGGGGCTCGGATGGTGGAACCAGGCGGCCGCCTACGAGCAGGCGATCCTGCTGGGGGCCTTCTCCTACCTGAGCGAGATCGTCGAGGCCACGCCCGTGCCCCACCACCCGGTGGTCGGGGTGGTGTTCCTGGCCGCGCTGGCGGGCGCGCTCGCGGTGCTGCCGCGGGTCGAGCGCCGCGTGCCGACGCCCGTCCGGGGGACGGTCGCGCTGCTCGAGGGGCTCGTCTGCCTCGGCGGCCTGCTCGCGGCCGTCGGCGTGCTCGCGGTGGGGATGGCCGTGGACCGCCCCGTCTTCTGGGGCGGCCTGCTCGCATGGCTCGCGCTCGGCGCCCGCGTAGGCGGCGGCGAGGTGTCGCCCGCGGTGCGCACGGTCGGGACGACCACGGCGGGCGCGCTGGTGCTGCTCGCGGGCATCACGCTGCTCGAGGGACCGGGCCTGCACAGCCCGGCGTTTCGGGCGGGGGAGTGGTGGCTCGACGGCCCCGGTCGGTCGCCGGCGGTCGCGAGCGGGGTGTGGCTCGTCTTCGCCGCCGCGGTCGTGGGGGCGACGCACCGCCTGCGTCCGCGCGGCCGGCGCGATGCCCCGTCGCCCTCCCGCGCGCGGGTCGCGGCCGCCGTCGTGGGTCTGGGGGTCGCCGTGCTGGGGGCCGCCGCCACGGCGCCGACGGGTCGCATCGCGCTGGTCTCGGCGCTCTCCGCCCTCGGGATCGTGACGACCGCGGCGGCGATCGCGCATCGAGTGCGGCCGACGTTCGCGATCGCCCCCACCGTCGGGGGGGTGCTCGACCCCCGTCGCGCCCAGGCGCTGCTGCTGCCGATCGTGCTCTGGGCGGGGCTGTGCGCGGGGCGGGGGATGCTCGTGCACATGTTCACCGCCCCCGGCGAGCTGCCGACGGGCATCGAGCGCATCTCGAGCCGCACCGGGATCTTCGCGCTCGGGATCGAGCCCGACGGGGGCCTCGTCTACTTCACCGACCGCTCGCGGACGGAGGTCGGGGTCATCGACACCGTCGACGTGGGGTCGCGGTCGTGGGCTCTGCACGCCGAGGGGGCGGACGCGGTCGAGGAGCTCGGCGGGCCCGTCGACGGGACGATCTGGGTCTCGGCCGGCCGCTGGAACCCCGAGCCCGCGATGGGGCTCATGCCCGTCGATCTCGAGGCCGGCCCGGGCGAGTACCGCGCCGTCTCCGGATGCTGGATCGCGAGCTGGATCCCGATGCCGGACGCGGCGGCGCGGCGCGTGACCGGGGGCCGACCGGGGGACGTCCTGCTCGGCTGCGAGGGGGACGCCGCGGGGTACGTGTTCCGCCCCTCCACCGGGCGCACGATCGCGCGCATCGCCCTCCCCGACGACGTCGAAGAGGGGGTGTTCCGGGCCGACGGGGAGAGCCTCTACGGCATCTCGCTGTGGGGCGCCCCGAGCGTGAGCCGGTACGCGTTCCCCAGCGGTCGCACCCTCGGCGAAGCGCCGGTGGGTCCGTTCAACTGGTCCGTGGCGCTCGACGGACGCGACCGGCTCTGGGTCAGCCGCTTCTTCGAGGGGGGAGTGATGGTCTTCGACGCCGACACGCTCCGGCTCGAGGCCCGCGTGCCCCTGTCCTTCGGGGTCCGGGCGATGATCCACGACCCCGCGCGGGACCGCATCTGGGCAGCGGCGGCCTACTCGGGGAAGATCTGGGAGGTGGAGACGAGCCCCCCCTACGGTCGCCGCGCGTACGCCCTGTGCGGCCAGGCCCGCGACCTCGAAGCCGACGCCCGGGGGCGGGTCGTGGTCGCCACCGACTGCGGCATCTTCCGCATCGATCCGTCGGCCGGGGGTGCGCCGTGACCCGGGCCGCGCGCGCGGAGCGGGGCGCCGAGGCGGCCCTCGCCCTGGTCGCGCTCGCGACGGCGCTCCACCTCTGGTCCCGGTTCGACAACCCCGTCGGCCTGCGGGTGCAGACGCTGCTCTCCACCACGGCGTGGCGGGCGGCCGAGGGGCTGGAGCGCCTGCCCGGCTTCGAGGACGTCTCCGATCTCCTCGTCCTGGTCCGGGGGACGCTCCTCGCGGTGGTGGTCATCGCCCTCCTGCGACCCGGACGGCGGGGCGGGGTCCGCGCCTGGGCCGGGCACGCGGCCGCGATCGTCCCCCTGTTCGGGCTCGGCGCGGTGGTGCTGTACGGGGGCGGCATGGCCCCCATCGCCTGGGGGGCGACGCTCGTCGGCGCGCTGCTCGTCGGTCGGCACCCGGCGGAGGGACCGCCCCCCTTCGCGGTCGTGGCCGCCGGCGCCTGGGCGGGCTGCGTCGCGTTCCTGCTGCTCCACGCCCTCTACGTCTCCGGCCCCGGCATCCAGCCCGCGCTGGTCGCCGACGGGGGGATCGGGGCCTGGTTCCAGTCCGTGCTGGAGCCGCTGACGGGGGCGCCGTTCCTGCGTCGCCTCGTGCAGGCGACCCTCGCGGCCGCGCTGGTGCTCCTGTCCGGGGCCCTGCACCGCCGCGGCGTGCCGATCCTCCCCCGGCTCCGGCGCGGGCCCGCGGGCTGGCTGGCGCCGGTGGCCCACGCCGCGCTCCTGGCCGGCGTCACGGCCCTGCCGGTCCAGGTCCTGTGGTCCTGGAAGTGCCCCGCGGCCGACCCCGCGGTCACCGAGATCGACGCCCGGGCGGGCTCGTTCCAGCTCCACGTCGTCGACGAGGGGCGGGCCCTCTGGTCGGTGGACCGGGAGGCCGCCGTGACCCGGCGCTGGGCGCTGCCCGAGGGGACGCCCCTGCCCGACGTCGACTGGCGGACGATCCGGTACGAGGCGTGGCCCGAGGAGCAGATCCCGAGCCGGGGCGCGGTGTGGGGGGCCCTCGTGGACCCCGAGCTGCACGACTCGTCTGTGTTGGTGCGCCTCGACGCGGCGACGGGGCGGCCCCTCGGGGATCCCGTGGTGACGGACGGCTGCTACGTGGCGTCGTGGGCGTCGCTGCCCGACGGACGCCTGCTCCTGGGCTGCGAGTACACCCCCGAGTTCATCGTCCTGCGCGCGGCCGACGGGACGATCCTCGACCGCTTCGAGGTGCCCGAAGCCGGCTCCTTCGAGGAGGTGGTCGTCCAGGGCGACGTCGCCTACACCGTGCCCCTGTGGTTCGGCGCGCGGCTCACGCGCGTGGACCTGAGCGAGCGTCGCGCCCTGGGCAGCTCCCTCCTGGGCGACTTCAACTGGGGCGCGGAGGCAGCCGACGGGCGGCTCTTCGTCACGCGCTTCCACGAGGGGCGCCTGCTATCGGTGGACATGGCCACGGGGGCCGTGTTGGATGCCGTGCGTGTGGGCTATGGCGCCAGACCCGTCGTCGTGCGTCCCGGGGGACGCTGGGTGATCGCCGCGGGGACGTACTCGGGGGCCCTCGCGGCCGCGGAGGTCCGACCCGACGGGACGTTCGGGGACGTGCGTCGCCGCCTCGTGGGGGGCCTGGTGAGGTCGCTCGCCCCCGCGGCCGACGGTCGCTCGCTCTACTACGCCGGGCGCTGCGGCGTGCAGGCGCTCGACCTGGACGCCTGGCTCGGAGCGGACCGATGAAGGGGAAGATGGGCCCGATCGGGTGGCTGATCTTCGCGATCGTCTCGATCACCGGACTCTTCGTCCTGATCGGCCGCATCCACACGCCCGGCTACTTCCCGCTCCTCGAGCTCCACCGCTGGGCAGGGTGGGCGCTGTGCGTCATCGCCCCGATCGCCCTCGCCGCGCACCTCGTCAAGACGGGCAGCAAGGCGTGGCTCACCGGCATGTGCCTCGCGCTCGGCGGCGTGCTCAGCATCCAGGTGGTGGCCGCGCTGGACTTCCCCGAGCCCATGGGCTTCGTCCAGCAGCAGCGCCAGGCGCTGTTCGAGTCCCAGCGCGTGTCCGACTTCCAGGACGCGACCATCGTCGGCGCCGGCGTGCTCGCATTCCTCCTCGTCGGGAGCGCCCTGCTCACGCTGATCGGGATCCTGTCCCGGGCCCGAGAGCGCGCCACGTCTCGATGGAGCGGCGCCGCCCTGGTCCTCCTGACCGCGTGGGCGCTCGCGGGCGGGGCCGTCCTGCACTGGCAGCCGCGGGCGCACGTCTTCGGGACGCTCACGCTCCACTCCGTGGCCGGGACCGGGACCCTGGCGCTGCTCGTCCTGCACCTGGCCGCCCAGCGGGCCGCCCGCTCCAACGCGCCGCGGGTGCTCGTCGCGGGGGCGGGCGCGATCTGGATGATCGGGGCGGCCGCGGGGTGGTGGGTGTACTACGAGTACGAACACTTCCGCGGGTTCCGACCCACGAAGCTGCACGACGCGCTGCCCGTCTACCGCACGTCCTTCAACCAGGAGGAGTTCGAGGCCGCCGCGGACCCCCACTCCGACTGGCCGCGGGTGCCCGCCGACGGGTTCATGGGGGCGGTGACGTGCGGCGCCGTGGACTGCCACGAACAGAACACGCGGGAGTGGGCGGGCTCGGTCCACCGGTTCAGCGCGTCGAACCAGTTCTATCGCTCCGCGGTCCAGGAGCTGATCGACGCCAAGGGCGTGGAGGCGGCGGTCTTCTGCGCCAACTGCCACGACCCCGAGCGCGCCCTGCGCGGGACGATCGCCGAGGACTACAAGGACGGCGTGCCCGAGGGCGGCTCCGACGGCGTCTCCTGCGAGGTCTGCCACGGCATCGTCGGCGTGGACGGCGAGCCCCCGGGCGACCCCCCGGCCAACGCGAGGTACGCGGTCGCCCTGGACGCGCCGTACCCCGGACGGGGGGCCAGACAAGAGCGGAACATTCGCCTGGATCCACGCAGACATAGACAGGCTTTTGTAACGAACAACATGACCCTTCGTGCCACCCCGTGTCAGGCGTGTCACCGGGTCGAGCTCGGACCTCATCTAGTGGTTCAGAACCCCACCGTAATGTCCCGATTCTTCGGGGCTGGAGGGGTCGCCTGTACGACGTGTCACCTCCCCCAGGACGGGGCGGCGACCTACACTCACCGGATGGCCGGGATCAACGTCGACCTGGCGCACTACGCGACGGGCCTGGAGCCGGGCGACCTCGAGCTCATCCAGGACGCCGCCCTCCACACGCGCGACTTCCTGGGCCTCCGCCGATACCGCCCGATCGAACACGAGGACTGGCCCGAGCCGATCCGGAAGGCGTGGAGCCCGGAGGGCACGAAGCGCTCGCCCGGCAACGGCGTCATCGGGCTCACGCTCGCGGCCTACCCGGAGGAGGGGGGAGTCCTCGATCTGCGCGCCCGAACGCTCAACATCAGCATCGGGCACCAGTTCCCCGCCGGTCCCTTCGACCTGCACCAGGTCTGGCTCGAGGTCTACGTCGCGGACGTGGAGGGCACGGTCATCCACCACGAAGGGGACCTGGACGCGGACGGCAGGATCCTGGGCGAGCCCCGAAAGCTGGGGGCCGACGAGCTCGTCGCGAGCGGCGAACACGTGAAGAAGCACCGCATCTTCGAGGTCGTGGAAATCGTGAATCGGCGGCTACTTTGGTCCGATATCCTGAAGGATAAGTTCATGCTCGAAATCCCCGAGGACGCGGTCCTGCCTCTGGAGGTTCGGGCCCGCTGGCTCTTCCGTCGAGCGCCGCCCGAGTTCGCCGAGTGGTCCTTGGGCGTCGACAAGTCCCCGTTACCCGCCCACGAGCTCGCGAGCGCGAAGATCTCCGTCCCGAAGCTCGTGCGATGAATCCAAGGGAACACCTCTGATGCGTTACTTGAAGATCATGCTGGCCCTCTCGCTCGCATCGGCCGTGGGCTGCTCCTGCGAGCGGCCCGAGGCCCCCACGACGACCGGGCCCCGGGGCGAGGCGGGGGACGAGGACCGCGGGGGGGAGGACGGCGGGGAGGCTCGAGACCTCGAGGTGGACGAGCTCGTCGGCCGCGGTACGCGCACCCCGTTCGGCCTGGCGCTCGACGTGGACGTCGACGAGGCCACCCTCCTGTACCCGACGCTGATCCACTTCGGGGTGCCCGCGGACGAGCTCGCGAAGCACCTCCCCGAGGAGCTGGCCGGGCGCTCGCGCGACCTGCTGATCAAGGGGGTGCAGGAGGGCCTGGACGCCGCGTGGGTGGGGGCGATCGCGCGGTACCAGCGGGCCGACGGGGCCCTCTGGGTGATGATCCAGGACGCGGGCTGGGAGCCGACGACCCTGAACCCGCTGCACGAGGGCTGGCGGGGAAACAACCAGGACCCGCTGGCCGACGGTCGCCCCGTCGCCGACGTCCCCCCGCCCGAGAGCGAGGGCATCTTCTTCCAGGCCCCCGTCGCCACCGAGGGGGCCCACCGCCTCGTCGTGCACGCCCACGGGCCCGAGGGCGCCGACGAGGGAGCCCTGCGCGCGCTCCTCGAGGCGATCCCGGCGGCTCCCCTGCGGGCCCTCGAGGAGGGCTCCACCGGCCGCTCGGGCGCGTACCCGCGGAGCACGAAGCTCCCCGCCGACGACGTGCTCGCGCCGCTCGCCGACCCCGCCGCGCTCGCCCGCGCCCTGCCCGGTGATCTGCCGGACGGCTGGACGAAGGTGGGCGAGGGCTGGGGCTGGCGTCGCGAGGCGTCGCGCAACATCCTGACGGGCGCCTGGCGCGTGTTCGCCACCCCCCACGGCGTGCTCGTCGCCTACGCGCAGGACCTGGGGGACCCGACGCGCCCCGTGGTTCTGGACTGGTCGGGCGGAGGCTCGACCGGCGGCACCGCCGACGAGATCCGCAGCTCCGTGGGCAAGAGCAAGAAGACGCGCTGCTCGGACTTCTTCGCGTCGTGCAAGTGGGCGAAGCTCGTGGACGACCGGGTCGTGCTCAGCGTCTTCGGCCCGATGGGCGACGGCAAGGAGGCGACGACGGCGGTGGCGGAGAACTTCGACCTGGCGGCCGCCTCCGCCGCCGTGAAGGGGCGCTGAGGGCGGCCTTCAGGGCAGCCTGTCGAGCTTGATGCCGTCGACCAGATCGGCGTACGCCTCGTCGCTCGCGCCCGGGGGGCCCATCAGGATGACGTTGTATCGCGCCAGCGACGCGTCGGGGTCGTTGGCCGGGACGAGCCCGCCCACGACCTTGCACAGGCCCTGGCTCGGCATGCAGGTACGGAAGCCCCGGACGCCCGCGCCGCGCCAGGGCTTCAACGTCAGCCCCCGGGAGTGATCGTCGGGCGCGGGCCGCGCCGCGCCGTCACCCCCGCCGACGCCCCAGGCCGCCACGAGCCGACCCTCGCGGGCGCGGAGCAGCTCCTCGTTCCAGCCGGTGTCCTGCACCACCAGGGCGAACGAGCCGTGCGGACCGCGGTACCAGCGCTTCACCTGCGCGGTCCACGCGGGGTCGTCTTCGTTCCGCAGCTCCTCGAAGTCGTTGAAGAGGGCCTCGATGTCCTCCGGCAGGGCCTGGTCGCCGTCGTGAGGCCCGTGGGGCCGGTACATCGGCATCGCGTCGAGGATCTCCCAGCCTTCGGGCGCGTCGGGCAGCGCGGCCACGAGGGCGGCGGGGTCCACGAGGTGGTCGCGGAGATCCTTCGGGGGGCCGCCGGACGACGTCTGGACCGTGAGGGTCGGATAGACGAAGGACTCCCCGGGCGGGGGGCGGAGCTCCGCCTCGAGCGCATCGATGAGGGCGCGGTCGATGTGCTCGAGGATCGCGTCGCCGCCGTCGGAGACGAGGAGACCGACGCGGGCGGTCGTGGGGAGCATGCCGTCCGGGACCGGGCCCAGCAGGACGCGGTCGCCGAGGTCGCGCCACCACTGGTCCACCTCGGGCTGGCCCCCGGAGTCGTACGCCGTGAGCGCGATCTGGGTGCCGTCGGGGGCGACGTAGAAGCGCGCGGCCTGAGCCACGATCACGTCCTCGCGCGGGTACTTGAGGGGTGCCTTCTCCGCGGTCGCTTCGCCTTCGGTGTGCCACCCCTCGGGCGGGTCGGGAAGGAGCGGGAGCAGTCGCTGGGGATCGACCAGCCGCGCGGGGATCTCGGAGTCGCCCTTGCCTCCCTTGCCGCCTTTGCCGCCCTTGCCGAAGTCGTCGTCGTCGTCGCGGCCCCGATCGTCGCGGTCCCGGTCGTCGCGGTCCCGGTCGTCGCGGTGCAGCTCGGGGCGGAAGCCGCCCTCGAACTCGTCGTGCGCGGACCCGACGGGGACGGCGCCCTCCAACGCTGCCTGCAGCGCGGTGCCGCCGACCGAGGGGATCCACCCGCGGTCCGAGAGCGCCCGGCCGAGCTCCGAGGCGGCGACGCGGTGGCCGGCCGCCGTCCAGTGGGAGTCGTCCCGGTAGTAGAGGCGCTCCCGGCCCGCGGCCGCGCGCAGCGCCTCGCCGAGGTGCACGAGCGGGATGCCGAGGGACCCCACCATCTCCGTGAGCCGGCGCGAGGGGAGCCTCGGGTCGAGGGTGCGGGTGCCGTCCATGGAGCCGCCGCCGTCGCGGTGCCCCATCTCCCAGCCCTCCTCCAGCGCGAGCTCGAGATCCTCGTCGTGCACGACGATCTTGGCGGGCGCCCCGAGCACCAGGAGTCGCGCCCCCTCGGCCTCCACCCGCCCCTTCAGATCCGCGAGGACCTCCGCGGTGATCCCCCAGCCGCCCTCGATCGGCGGCGGCGGCGGCTGCAGGTAGAGCCACGCCACGCCCCCGAACGCCTCGTAGTCGAACGGCTCCATGCCCCACGGCCAGGCCTCCGCCATGCTGTATCGCACCGCGTGAATGCCGCGCATCACGAGGCGGTAGAGGTACGACCTCCGCTGCAGGATCGAGTCGCCGGGGACGTGGTGGGCGAAGATCGGGCGGTTCAGCTCGGCGCGACGATCGTTGTAGGGATCGCCCGGCCAGGGCGCCCAGCCCGCCCGGGTCATGCGCCGGTCCACGACCTTGTGGAAGGCCGGCCCCTGGCTGTCGTCGAACGGGTCGTTCCCCTCGAAGAAGGACAGCACGACGATCCGGGGCTGGACCTCGTCCCAGCGCTCCATGAGCTGCAGCATCGACTGCTGAGGCCCGAAGTGGGGGACGCCGAGGTTCCAGACCTCGATCTTCCGGTCGCCCTTCAGCTCGGAGAGGGCGTCCTCGAGGAGGTAGGACAGGTGGTGCTCGTCGGCGACCGCGACGCCCGTGGGGAAGGAGTCGCCGATGACCGCGACCCGGGTCACCCCGTCGGGGGGCGCCCCGGGGGTGCGATCGCGGTCCCGGAACCCCATCGAGTTCGTGGTGAAGTGCTCGACGTCGTAGCGGAACTCCGGAGACAGGCGAAAGCCCGCGACGTCGTCGTTCTGGTACATGCCGGGCGGCGCCGCCTGGTGCTCCTCGGGGGGGAGCGGCGGGTGGGCGTGGCGCCAGCGCGCGACCCCTTCGCCGAGGAGGAGGGCGAGCCCGAGACCGACGGCCACGGCGGGGAGCTTCCGGGGGGAGCGCGCGGGCGCGGCGGGGGCGTCTTCGGCGGGGTCGACCACGGCAGGATCATGGCACAGGGGCCGGGCGGTCGCCGCCGCGCCCGAGTATCGTCGGGGCCGTGCTCGGGTCCGTCCTGCAGGTCGCTCGTCGCCACGCGGGGCTCGTCGTGATCCTCGCCCTGCACCAGGCGTTCTTCTGGGCGGTGGTGCTCTCCAACAACCCCCAGGCGACGGTCACGTTCGACTGCGTCACGGGGACGATGGGCACCGAGATCCTCAAGGGGTTCAGCTTCGGGGTGCTCGACTCCTACGACGGAGTGCTCGCGGGCATGTTCATGGCCGCGGGCTTCGGCACGCCGGTGTTCGCGGTCTTCGGGTTCACGGGCTTCTCCGTCAAGCTCGCAGCGGCCCTGTTCGCGGCGGCGACCGTGGCCGCGGCCTACGTACTCCTGCTGCGCGCGGTGGGCCGCCTCGCGGCGGGACTGGGGGCCGCGACGCTGGCGTTCGCGCCCCCGATCCACTTCCTCGCCTCGACGATCCTCGGGAACTGGCACTACACCGAGCTGGTGTTCGACATGGTCTGCGGGCTGCTGCTGGCGCGCATGCTCCTGGCGACCCCCGGCGCGCCTCCCGGACCCGGCCGTCGGGCGCGCTTCGCCGCCTGGACCACCACGCCGCTCGGCTTCGCCGTCACCTGGGGCGTCGCGTGCGGGCTGGCCCTGGTCAACTCGTTCGGCTCGTTGATCTTCCTGGGGGGCTTCTGGCTCACGGCGCTGGCTACGCTGCGCGATCGTGTCCGCCCCGTGCACCAGGCCGTGTTCGCCGGGGGCATCGTCGTGGGGGCGACGCCGTTCTGGTGGAAGGTCCTCTTCTACGCGCCGTACGGCGAGACGGCGGGCGTCTCCAAGGCGCCGGTGCCCGAGGAGGTCACGAACATCAGCGTCGATCTCGGGAAGATCGGCGAGATGTTCCTGGACGGCGGGTTCGCCTACGGGCTGCACTTCCAGGACGTGCTCGGCACCCCGGCCGGGTCGGCCGCGGCGGGGACGCTCGCGGTGGTCGCGACCTGGGCGATGTTCGGGGGCTGGATCGGCCTCTTCGTACGCACCGCTCCGTCGCTGGGCCGGATCGTCGCGGGCCTGATCCCGGGCCGCCCCGCCGATCCGCGGACCATCTCCCTCGCCGTCCTGCCCGCGGGCATGGGCCTCACGTACTTCGTCGCCTTCCTCCTCTCGGACATGAACCTGGAGCTGCTGCCCTGGTACATCACCAACCCCCGCGAGCTGGGGCACGCGATCCTCACCCCCTGGACGATGGTCCTGGGCTTGAACGCGGCGGTGCTCGCGGCCCGTCTCCTCGACGAGGCCCGCGGGGGCGCGGTGCCGGAGGGGGAGATCGCCCTGCTCGGCCCGGTCGCGCTGCGTCGGGGGCTCGCGGGCGCGGCCGTGCTCGGGTGGGCCGCGCTGGTGGCCGTCAACGCGTACGGGATGGCCCGCGCCGTCCACCCCGACGGCTACCTGCCGGGCCTGCAGTCGGCCTTCCGGGGCGCGTGCTGGGACGTGCACGGCTTCTACATGACGCCCTACCTCGGGCTCGATCTCGACCGCGCCCACGCCGCCTGCGACGCGTACGGCGAAGCACAGGCCCGTGAGTGCCGTCGGGGGGCGACCTGGGCCCTCGGCTACAACACCTACGATCCCTTCGCGGAGGAGGACGGCCGGGAGGTCGTCGAGCTCGGGGGCCCGTGCCTGGACCTCCAGGACCCGTGGCGGAGCGAGTGCATGCGGGGCGTCGGCTGGAGCCTGCAGTCCGCGGGCGCCGGGGGCATGACCCTCATGGTGGACGACACGTCGGCGTGCGACTCCTTCGCCGACTCGGCCGATCAGACGGCCTGCTGGCACGGCGTCGGGTTCCCCCTCGGCGACCACCTGCACACGGTCCCGCTGCGGCTCATGACGGCGCTGCGGGACATGCCCCCCGAGCGCCGGCTCGACATCGCCGAAGGGGCCGCCCTGCACATCGGTCGGACCTATTCGAGCCTGCGGACGATGCAGCGGCTGTGCGGTGCCTGGGACGCGGACCTGCGGGACGCCTGCCTCGCCGGCGTGGAGGCGTCGTTGTCGTTCCGGTCGGACGCCGACGCCGTGGGCGCCCGTTAGCGGCGTGGGGGGGGCCCCCCCCCCCCCCCGCCCGCCCGGCGCCCGGGGCGGCCCCCCCCGCGCCCCGGCGGG
>CAZEKB010000033.1:0-64759 GCA_964512225.1 uncultured Rickettsiales bacterium
CGGGTGGAAACGGTCCGTTTCGGCGAGCGGTGATCGTCTCGACGCTCACGACGGGCCGAAACGGTCCGTTTCGGCGAGCGGTGATCGTCTCGACGCTCACGACGGGTGGAAACGGTCCGTTTCGGCGAGCGGTGATCGTCCCGGCTACGCTCCGCCCATGAACGCGCCCGCCGAGACGACCATCCTCGCCCTGGACGGCTCCGAGATGCCCCTCTCATCGCTCTACGCGGACGGCCCGGCCGCCGTGGTCTGGCTCCGCCACTACGGGTGACTGTTCTGCCGCGAGCGGGCCGCTCGCTTTCAGGCGGAAGCCGACGCCCTCGCCGCCGCGGGGGTGAGCTTGACGTTCATCGGCAACGGCAACGTGACGATGGCGAACGACTTCGTCGAGAAGTTCTCCATCACCGCTCCGCTGTACACCGATCCGGGCCGTGAGTCGTACGCCGCGCTGGGGATGAGGCGGAAGTTCGGTCTCATGAAGTCCCTCGGCCGCGGCGCCCGCGCGTCGAAGGCGGGCTTCCGCCAGGGCAAGACCGCGGGCGACGTGTGGCAGCAGGGCGGCGTGGTCCTCTTCGCCCGGGGCGGCGACGTGCTGTGGAACCACATCGACGACGGGGCCGGACACGCCTCCGACATCGACGCCTTCCGCGCCGCCGTCGCCGCCCTCTAGCAAGGAGCCGAGGAAGGCCTCCCCTCGAACCTGGAGGGCTCGCCTCGTCGCGGCTCCGCTCGCCGCGCTCGCTCCCCGAGGCCGCGCTCGCTCCCCGACGCCGCGCTCGCTCCCCGACGCCGCGCTCGC
Organism: uncultured Rickettsiales bacterium; assembly: GCA_964512225.1. Classification (GTDB taxonomy): domain Bacteria; phylum Myxococcota_A; class UBA796; order UBA9615; family UBA9615; genus CAZEKB01. The sequence continues at coordinate 800 of CAZEKB010000033.1, forward strand.
TCCCCGACGCCCCGCGGGGCGACCTCCAGGCGGGTCGGCTCCTCCGTGGGTCCCGAGACCGATCCCGGCAGGCGGCAAGAACTCGGTCGTTTCACCGAACCGTGCCGGTTCTTGCCGGTTGGGCGAAATAGGGCCGCTGCGATCAAGCCGCTCCCTTCGATCGCCTCCGCATGCTCGCGGAGTCGATTCGCGGCGGTCGCGAGGGTTGCTTCCCCGACTTCAACACGGGCCCGCATCGCCGGCTGCCATGCGACCATCGGTCCGTGGCATCCCTGACGCCCGAGCACCTCTCCGACTTCTGGCCGGACCGCGATTGGGACAATCGGAAGCTCTGGAGCCTGGAGCTGCCCACAAGCTGCTTGCCCCTTGATGACCTGACCTGGGTCCTCGACCTACCGGTGTGGTCGAGTCGGCCCCCCTCGCCGCTCTTCGACCTCGTTCCTCGTACGGTTCTGGAGTCACCCCAGATGCATGCGGAGCACGCTCTGCGAATCCAGCGGGCGAATCTCGAACATCCACTTCTCGTGCATCGATTTCGGGGCCGATGGGTGGTGCTCGATGGGATCCATCGGCTTGCGAAGCTGGTGCAAGCTGGTGCCGGCGTGGTCACGGTGCAGCGCGTCGGGGCCGGACACCTCGCGGTTGCCGTCCGGGACCACTGATGGAAAGGAGGACCTTCGGGGCCTACAATGGCTCCATGACGGCCGGCTTCGATGCCATGAGCACCGCCGAGAGAATCCTGCACGTTCAGGATCTGTGGGACCGCATCGCCGAGAGCCCGGAGGACGTGCCCGTCTCCGAGGGCCTCAAACGCGAACTCGACCGCCGGTTGGCGGCGCACGAAGCCGATCCCGGCTCGGCGCTCCCCTGGGAACAGGTCAAGGCCGAGCTGAGCAAGACTCGGTGAGTCGCCGAATCGTCCTCCGCCCCGAGGCGGGGGAGGAGCTCGCCGAAGCGCGAGGTTGGTGCGAGGAGCAGCGCCCGGGGCTGGGAGACGAGATGGTCGCCTGCGTCGAGGCTGCGCTCCAAGCCGCTTCCCGCACGCCCGCCGCCCTCCAGACGGTCCATGGTCCGGTCCGTCGCGTCCTCGTGCGCCGGTTTACGGAGTCTTCTTCTTCGAGACCGCTTCGACCATCGTGGTTCTGGCCATCTCTCACGCGCATAGGGAACCCGCGTACTGGGAGCGTCGCCTTCGCGAGGAGTAGCTCCGCGAGATGGGCGCGAGGGGGAGCAAAGAGTGTCCTCCGGCACTTGGTTCAAGATCCGGCGGGAGCGCTGATGCGGCCTTCGGATGGGCCCATGACCGAGGCGCCGGAGCCACAGCGGCGGCTGTGTCTCCACGGCTCCATCCATGTCGGGCCCTACTTCGCCCAACAGGCGGCTTTCGCAAGCTCGGACTGGGGCGGGGACCGATGGGCGTCGCCGCAATGAGATTCTCCTGCGGCTCCCTCGTGGCGCATCAAGGCGCCCCACTCCGAGACACCCGCGGCAAGCGCGGGCGTCGCAAGCCGATTGGAGTTCTGCGGCAAGAACTCGGCCGTTTCGCCGAACCGGGCCGGTTTCTTCCGGGTCGCCCCTCCAGCAAGCGGGCCGCGACGACTAGCCCGGGTCGTCCACCACCGACCGCACCGTCGCCATCAGCTCGTCCGGGTCCCCCAGGGCGAACGCCTTCTTCCACACCCCGGTCCGGTCGTTGCCCACGAGCAGGACCGTCGGGTGGTCCTCCTTGTTCGGCGTGTACTGCCCGAGCTTCTCGAGCACCCCCGTCACCGCCTCGGCCTCGCCCGTGACGAACGTCCACCCGTCGCCGGCGCCGTACTTGCGGCCGAACTCCGCCAAGCGCTCCGGCGTGTCGACCGTCGGGTCGAGCGTGATCGATACGAACGAGACCTCCTCGCCCATGCGGTCTCCGAAGCCCTTCGCGATCTTCGCCAGCTGCGCCGTGGCGGGCGGGCAGGTCGTCGCGCAGGTCGTGAAGAACGGGTGGATCACCACCGCGCGGCCCTGGATGAGGTCCGTGTAGAACCGCACGACCTCGCCCCGCTGGTTCCGCAGCTCGGCGTCCGTGAAGTACTCGCGCCCCGCCGCGCGCCGCTGCTCGTCGTCGTCGGCCGCGTCCGGGGCCGCGTCCGAGGCCGCGTCCGGGGCCGCGTCCCCGCGGGGCGTGTCCTCGGCGGCCACGTCCGGTCGCGCGTCCCCCACGTCCTCCTTCACCGGCGTCGACGTCCCGCAGCCGATGTGGAGGGCGACGAGCGGGGCGAGGACGATGGCGCGGAGCATCCGCCGACGATACCCGCCCGCGCCGCTCAGTCCGCCTCGCCGTCGAAGTACGACCGCGGCGCGAAGGCCGCCGTCCTGCCCAGCGCGCGCACGTGCACGCGGCCCGTATCGGGGAAGATGCAGACGTCGTCGGGCACGTCCGTCCCCATCACCAGCAGCACGGCGTCCGGCGCGTCCGGGGGGTTCACGACGTGGTGCGCCACCCCGTCCGCCGGCCGCCAACGCACCACGTCGCCCGGCTGCAGCCGCGCCTCCTCCAGCGTCGCGTCCTCGAACCGCGGGACCCGCTTCTCCACCGTCCCCCGGAGCTGCTGCAGCAGCGGTGCGCCCTCGAGCACGTACAGCAGCTCCTCGTCGCCGGTGTGCGCGTGCAGCGGCCCCGTCCGCCCCCCCGGAGGCAGTCGGTCGCGGTTCACGAACACCGCGTAGGCCCCCGCTTCCCGCGCGAGCGGCATGCCGAACCCGTTCCCGCCCAGGTCCCGCTCGACCATGCGCGACGGCGACGCGACGTGCTTCGGTCGGTCGTCGTCGTCCAACACCACCACCCTGCGCCCGGACGCCCGCTCCGCCGCCTCGGCCAGCACCACGTCCGCCGCCGTCGCCCCGAAGATCCCCACCTTCTGGAGCGGCCGCAGCATCGTCTTGCCGCTGTCCGGGTACTGGCAGATCTCCCCCCAGCGGTCCTCGGACACCGCCAGGAACCGCGCCGGCACCTCCCCCCGGTTGTAGAACCCGTGCGCGATCCCCGTGTTCGACGGGTACGCGACCAGCTCGCCCGGGTGCAGCGCGAACTCGATGTAGTCCCGCGCCCCCGGATGCAGCTCCCGCACCACCAGCTCGCCGTCGAGCACCACGAAGTGCTCCTCCTCGAACCGGTGCGAGTGCAGCGGGCACGACCGGGCCCCCGCGGGGACCTCCACGATCCCCGCCCCGAGCAGCGCCTTCTCCCCCGGGATCAGGGCGCGCCGCCGGGCCGCGAACGGCGGCGGCAGGGGCCAGGCGTGGGGCTCGTCCAGGTCCGCCGTGCGGAGGACGTTGACCGGCAGCGGGCGCGTCATCGGCCGATCACGATCCGAGGCTCGCAGTCGAACGCTTCGAGGTACTGGAAGGCGCAGGCCTCGAAGTCCCACTGCAGCGCGCGCATGGCCGCGTCGAGGACCTCGAGCTCGGGCGGCGGGGAGCCCCACTCGTACTCCGTGCGGAAGCTCACCTCGCCGAGGTCGAACTGGAAGTACCCACCCCCGCCGTCGGCGCAGTCGGGGCAGCCGTAGACGGGCGCCAGGTCGCCGATGGGCGTCTCCTCCATCGCCGCCTCGAGCGCGTCGTCCCCCGCCCGGTTGAGCCCCGGGGCCTCGGACCGCCAGTAGACGATCCCGTCCCAGCCGGAGAGCGTGTACGTGACGGGCCCGTCGGCCGTCAGCACCATGTCCCCCAGGCACTCGCCGCCGCACTCGCCGAACCACCACCCCCAGGACATGCCCGGGGACGGCACGACGTCGTCGTCGTCGTCGGTGGCGTCGTCGTCGTCGGTGGCGTCGTCGTCGTCGGGGGGCAGACCTTCGCCGCGGTCCGGGGGACACCCGACGAGCAGGGCGAGGGCGAGGGCGGACGGGACGAGGAGGCGCGTCATGACGCCCGGATCATGCCGGCGTCGGGCCTCGGCTCCACTGCGGAAGTCGATCGGTGCGCGTCTCGAGGAACCGCGCGAGCCGGTGGAAGTCGCTGCCGCGCTCGATGGACCGCACCTGCGTGAGCAGCGTGACGGGGTCGATCAGCTCGGCGAAGGGGACGTATTCGAGGTCGAGCTGACCCGACGCCGACACCATGTGCCCGTCCAGCCCCTCCTCGACGAGGGCCCGGAAGGCGCCCACCCCCAGCTGACACCCGAGCATGACGTCGAACGCGTGCGGCGCCGCGCACCGCGACTCGTACCCCAGCTGCATCGGCTTGACCTTGCGCTCCGCCCCCGTGCGCAGCCGGTATCGGTCGGACACGACCGCCGCGACGATCTTGCCGAGGTCCAGCTTCCCCAGGGAGATGTGCCCGTGCTCGTCCCGGCCGACGCCCCGCAGGAACGCCTCGGGCAGGTGCTCGGCGAGCCCCTCCGCGAGCACGACCACGCCGTACGACTTCTTGTCGCGCTCCTCGCGCACGAGCATCAGATCCACGACGCGGTCCGCCAGCTTGTCGAGGTCCAGCCGCCGGACGCGCGCGTTGTTCTCGCCGAACTCCGAGGTCAGCGACTCGTCCAGGTCCTCGACCGCCACGACCAGGTTCGCTTCGCCCGCGATGGCCACGCCGTACGACAGCCACCCCGCCTTGCGCCCCATGGTCTCCACCACGAACCAGGTCCGCGTCGCGATCGCGTCCGCGCGCAGGTTCAGCAGCTCCTTGCCCATCACGTCCACGGCCGTGAAGAAGCCGAACGTGAAGTCGATGCCGCGGTAGTCGTTGTCGATCGTCTTGGGGAGGTGCACCACCCGCACGCGACGCGCGCCCGGGGGCAGCCGCTCCTGGAACTGGTGGAGGAAGTTGGCGGTCTTGAGGGTGTCGTCCCCGCCGATGCTGATCAAGGCGTCGATCTCCAGGTCCACGAGGGCGTCGTAGACCCGGCGCAGGCGGACGGTCTTGGCCGGGTCGTCCAGGTCCGACGGCCCCTCGATCCCCCGGCCCGGGTTCGCGCGCGCGGTCCCGATGACGATGCCCCGCTGGTTGCGCAGCGACGCGACATCGCGCTCCGTGAAGACGCGGTAGTGCACGTCGGGCTGCAGCCGGTGAGTGAACGGGTGGTACGCCTGGAGGTCCTCGTAGCCGTGGAAGAAGCCCACGACCTCGCGGCCCTCGTCGATGAACGAGATGGCGGCGGCCGAGATCACCGCGTTGGCGGCGGGCGCGGGGCCCCCCGAGAAGAGGATGCCCACCCGCCGGATGGGGTGCTGGTCCGCGATCTTGCTCTGCATGCCGTCGTCATACCATTCGTCGGCCGACTAGTAACTCTGTTTAGAGTTACTAAGCTGATTATCTGCAATCCCCGAGCGGGACGGCCGTACCTCCCCCACACTCGGAGACCACGATGACGATCACGCGCCGCACCTCCTGGACCCTCTGGCTGCTCCTCACGGCCTTCGCCGTGTTTCACGCGTGGTCCGGGCTGCAGGGCCTGCCCCCCTACCTGGCGACGCACTTCGACGGCGCGGGCACCCCCAACGGGTGGATGAGCCCCACCTTCTTCTCGTGGTTCATGGCGGGGATGTGGACGATCATGACGCTGGCCTTCTGGGGGCCGCGCTTCCTGCTCCCGCGCATCTCGACGCAGTGGTTCAACCTCCCGCACAAGGAGTACTGGCTCGCCCCCGAACGTCGCGAGGCCGCGCTCGACCGCATCTCGGTCCGGCTCGAGGCCTTCGGGCTGGCCACCCTCGCGGGGATGGTGCTCGTCACCGAGGTGCTGTTCCAGGTGAACCGCACCGGCGACCCCATGCTCCCGGGCGCCTTCGGGACGGGGTTCGTCGTGTACATCGCCGGCTCCCTGATCTGGGGAGTCGCCTTCATGCGAGCGTTTCGGCTCCCCCCCGGCGCCCGCTGAACCCGCGTCGGGTCGGGGCCGGCTCACCCGCGTCGTGACCCCTCGGCCCGACCATCGCTCCACAACATCCGTGCAGCAGTCACGGTGGGTTGCCTGAGAGCCTGCGAAGAGGTGGTGGAGGGGGTAGGCGCGCGCTCAGTCCCGTGCCACATAGACCTCGCTTGCCGCGAACGGCCCGCTGCCGAACGCCCGAGCGTGGAGTTTCAAGATCATGACGCGTATCCGCCTTACCGGTTCCCTCGCCCTGCTCTTCGCCCTGGTGGGCTGCGAGCAGACCATCTCCACCCCCACCGAAGTCCCGGACGACGATGACGCCGCCGCGGTGGACGACGATGACGACGACGCGGTCGGCGACGACGACGACGCCGGCCCCGAGGTGGTGGACGACGACGACGACGACGGGGGCGACGACGACGACGCCGCGACCGACGACGACGACGACGACACCGACGCCGCCTGCGCGGCCGTCGCTCCCCTGATCTGCGGGAGCTCCGTCGACGGCGATACGACGTCGGCCCAGGCCACCGCCCAGATCGACGCCTACAGCTGCAGCTCCTGGGACGAGTCGGGCCCCGAGCTCATCTACAGCTTCTACGCGGGTCAGGACGTCGAGCTCACGGTCGGCTTCGGCGCGATCCAGGAGGGCGTGGACCTCGACCTCTGGGTCCTGGCCGACGACCCCACCGTCGGGTGCTCGGGCGACGCGTGCATCGGCTACGGCGACAGCTCCGTGACGGTCGCGGCCCAGGCGGGCGACCAGCTCTACCTCGTGGTCGACGGCTACTCGGGCGCCGCGGGCACCTTCACCCTCGACGTGGTCTGCGACACGGGCGTGAACCCCGGCGACGACGACGACGACGACTGGGGTGACGACGACGACGCGGTGGGCGACGACGACGACGCGGTGGGCGACGACGACGACGCGGTCGCCGTCCCCTCGGGCGACGTGATCATCACCGAGATCATGAACAACCCCGCGGGGGCCGACGAGACGGTCCTCATGGAGTGGTTCGAGGTGAAGAACACGACCTCGCAGACCATCAACCTCGCGGGCTGGACCATCAGCGACAACGGTGCCGACACGCACGTGATCAGCAGCGCGCTCGTGGGCCCGGGGGGCTACCTCGTCCTCGGGCAGAGCACCGATACGACGCTCAACGGCGGCGCGACCGTCAACTACAGCTACGGGGCCGACATCGTGCTCGCCAACGGCGACGACGAGATCATCCTCACGGACCCCGCGGGCGCGGTCGTCGACGAGGTCGCCTACGACGACGGCCTCGGCTGGCCGGACGTCGCCAACCAGGCCAAGAGCCTCGACGTCACCGCGCTCACGAGCGCCCTGAACGACGACCCCTCCAACTGGTGCGACAGCCCCGCCGCGACCTACGGCGCGGGCGGCAACGGCACGCCCTTCGGCGCGAACCCGAGCTGCTCGGCGGCCCCCGCGGTCGACAACGACAACGACGGCTTCACCGTCCCTGCCGACTGCGACGACGCCGACGCCTCGGTGTTCCCCGGCGCGGTCGAGGTCGCCAACGGCGTGGACGACGACTGCGACGGCCAGGTGGACGAGGGCCTCGGCGGCGGCACGCTGACCTGCGCGCAGCCCGAGACCGAGCCCAACGACGCCTGGACCCAGTCCGACTCCATGGTCCCCAACAGCGTCGCGTGCGGCGCGATGGCCTCCCCCGGCGACGTGGACACCTTCGCCATCACCGCGGCCGCCTGGGAGCAGATCACGATCGACATCGACGCCGCGAGCAACGGCAGCAACCTCGACAGCGTCATCCAGCTCCTCGACGACGCCGGGAACCTGATCGCCGACAACGACGACCAGGCCGCGGGGAACCTCGACTCCTACCTGCAGGTGACCGTCGGCGCGGCCGGCACCTACTACGTCACCGTGACCGACTTCTCGGGGGGCGGCGGCGTCAACTACGGGTACGACGTCATCGTATCCACGGCGCCCGGCTGCAACGCGGTCGAGCTCGAGCCGAACGACACGGCGGTCGACGCCGACCCCACGACCGTCGGCGGCCTCGCCTGCGGGAGCGTCGACAGCGCCCTCATCTTCACGGACTACGACTACTTCTCGTTCAGCGCGCTGGAGGGTCAGACCATCGACTTCGACGTCGCGGCGCTGTCCATCGGCTCGACGCTCGCGGCCGAGCTCGCCATCTTCGACGCGGCGGGCAACGAGCTGGCGTCCGACAACGACAACAACCCGCTGTTCGACCCGTCGATCACCCACACGTTCGCGGCCGCGGGGACCTACACGGTCCGCATCACCAACGACCTGTACCTGGTGAACGACTCGGGGCCCTACGTCATCGACATCCAGTAGCCGGCAGGCGGGAGCCCGGGGCTCAGGAGGGGTAGGGGAGCCGGTCGAGGGTGTCGGGGAGGGGGACCGCGATCCACCCTTCGCGGGCCGCGGCCTCGCGCTCTCGGCGCGGGGGCGGGTGGGTGCGACCCAGGACCGCGGCCCGGGCGACCAGCGACGCCACGAGGGCGTCGAGCTCATCGTCGTCGTCGGCGCACACGTCGGGCACGTCGAGCCAGGGGGCGGCCGCCCGCAGGGTCTCCACGAGGGCGCCGCGCTCCTCGGCTCGGGCGGGCCCCTTGTACCGGCTCGATACCCCGAACCACACGCCCAGGGCGGCGGCCGGGTAGGTCTCGAACACCCGCGGATCCGCCGCGCGGTCGAGGACGCCGAGGCGACCGAGCAGGCCCGCACAGCGCAGCCCCGGCATCGCGATCTGGTCGGTGGAGACGCTCAGGGGTGGGCGCCCGGTGAAGCCCTCGGCCCACACCCACAGGTCGGTGCGCCGCAGGCGGAGGCTCCGCCGCACGTCGGCGTCCTCCCAGTCCGGGGCCACGGGCCGACCGGAGTGGTGCGCGGTCACGAAGTCCACGAACGTCGCGGGCCAGCCGAAGGGGGCGTCGATGCCCACGGAGTCGGCGGCGTCGGCGAGGTCGAGCAGGGCGTCGTCGTCGAGGTTGCGCTCGATGCGCTCCACGGTCGCCCGCCCCTCGCGCCACCGCAGGAGGCACGCCGCGGTGTCGCGGGGCCGGGAGGCGAGGTCGATGCCGAGGGTGAGCACGCCCCAGGCTCCCACGCCCCCGGGGGGCGGTCCATCGGGCCGGTAGGATCGAGCCGTGCTGCGCACCCTCCTGGCTTCGCTCGTCGCGCTGGCGCCGGCCTCCGCGGCGGCCGTCACCATGACCCTCGTGGCGGAGGATTCGCCGTACCCGGGCGTGGTGTATCGGCAGTACCGCACGTCGAACCCGGGGACCGACACCTGGGTCACGCTCGTCGATCTCTGCGCCGACCGCGTGGAGGTCACGGCCACGCGCCCTACGACCTCGCGCCGGAGCACCGGGTCCTGGGCGGCGGACGTGGGCGTGCAGGTGGCGACCAACGGGGACTTCTACCGGACGTCCCCCGTGCTGCGTGTCTACGGCGACGCCGCGGGCGGGGGCGTCCCGTGGCCGCTCGAGCAGACCGGCGCCGACCCGCAGTACGCCTTCGAGTGGTTCTACGAGCGCTACGGCTGGATCGCGTTCGGACCCGACTGGGTCGAGTTCACGCACACCGGCTGGGTGAAGGACCACGCCGCCGACTTCGGGGGCCTGGACGAGGGGTGGCGCAACGACGTCGCCCGGCCGCCGCTGCCCGCGGGCACGCTCGCCCTCGTCTCGGGCTTCCCCGAGCTCGTCGTCGAGGGCGCGCCGATCGAGTGTCCGTCGGCCACCGACGACTCGTGCTTCCCGGACCGCACCGACATGCGCTCGCGCCACCCCCGCACGGCCATGGGCCTCACCCAGGACCGGACCACGTTCATCCTCGTGACCGTGGACGGACGCACCGGGTCGTCCGCGGGCATGTTCGGCCTCGAGCTCGTGGACGTGCTCCACCAGCTCGGGGCGTGGACGGCCTTCAACGTCGACGGCGGCGGCAGCAGCCAGATGTGGCTGGAGGACCGCGGCTACGCCAACAACTACGGCGGCAACAACGGCGGAGGCGCCCGCGCCGTCGCCAACCACTGGGGGGTCTTCGCGGGCACGCAAGGCGCGCGCCCCGTCCGCCCCGCTCACTGCGCGGACCAGCCGCCGTGCACCACCCTGCCCCCGGAGGGGGGGATCCTCGACGAGGCGGGGGCGTGCTTCCGCAGCTTCGGGCCCCCCCAGTACTGGCGCGAGGAGGCCGCGGGGTGGGACGGGCGGCTCCTGTGGACCAACGCGTTCCAGGCGGACCACCCGAGCAACTGGGCGTGGTGGACGATCGACCCGGCCGACGCGGGGGAGTACCTCGTGGAGGTCTTCGTCGAGCCCGACTTCGCGGCGTACGGAGCCGCGGCGTACACCGTGCGCGCCGACGCCGGGGACACCGAGGTCGTGGTCGACCTGGGCGCGGCGGACGGGTGGACGAGCCTCGGCGCCTTCGACTTCGCCGCGGGCGGGGGCCAGTGGGTGTCGATTCGGGACGACTCGCCGACCGCCGTGCCCGCGGACCAGCACATCCCCGCCGACGCCGTCCGTCTCACGCGGCTCGACCTCCCGGACCCCGGCGACGACGACGACGCGAGCGACGACGACGACGCGGGGGACGACGACGACGCGAGCGACGACGACGACTCGGGGGGCGGCCCGATCGAACCCGGGACGCCGGTCTCGACCCGCCCGCCCGAAGACGGCTGCGCCTGCGACCGCACCCCCACCTGGACGGCCCTCCCGCTCGCGGTGCTCCTCGTCCCGCGCCGCCGGCGCCGGGATTGCGGCCGCTAACAATACTATTCTGCAAAGAACATATGGATTGAGCATCCAATAGTTCCGGCCCATGCTCCGAGTACCCACCCGAACCGGAGCTGTCATGCGTCCCTCTCGTCTCCTCATCGCCTTCGCCCTCACCGCCGCCGCCTGCGCCGGCGCGGACACCGACGCGCCGGTCGTCTCCAACGAGCCCGTCGCGGGCGGAGCCGACCTCGGCGTCTGCGGGGGCGGCGACCTCGTCACCGTCGCCACGGTCGAGAACCGCCACGGGGAGGTCCTCGCCGCCCACGTGGGCGCCTCGGGCATGGTCGGTGTCGCGTCGGAGGACCAGACGCTCAAGTTCTGGGACGCCCGCACCGGGGAGCTCGCCGGGGCGGTCGAGGGCTTCATGTACATGCCCGCCTTCGAGGTCGGGTCCGACCTCACCGCGGTCGCCGTCGACCGGACGGGGGCCCTCGCCGCGAGCGGGGAGTCCACCGGCCGGGTCGCCGTCTGGCGCGTGGAGAACTCCGAGCTGGTGCAGGCCTTCGGGGACGCCGAGGCGCCGGTCCTGGCCGTCGCGTTCGCCCCCGGCGGCGGGCAGGTCGCGAGCGCCGACGCGAGCTTCGGCGGCGCCGTGGGCATCCGGGACATCGACTCGGGCACCACGATCGCCGCGGGCGACGGCAACCTGTGGGAGGTCGCTCACCTCGCCTTCTCGCCCGAGGGCGAGTCCGTCGCCGTCACCGGGCACATCTACGGATCGCCCGCCGTCGACGTGATCTCGTCGGCGTTCCCCACCGCGTCGATGGGCCTGTGGGAGAGCCTGGACCTGCAGATCGAGCACGGCCGTATCGGGGCCCGGGCGGCCGCCTGGAGCCCCGACGGGAGCCGCGTCGTGGTCGTGGGCGACCGGTTCGCCGCCGTGCTCGACGTGGAGCGCCGCTCTTCGTCGTTCATCGAGGAGGCAACCGCGCTCGCGCTGTTCGACGACCACGATCCCGTGGACGTCTCGGTGGACCCCACGGGCGCCTGGATCACGACCGTCGGGGCCGAGGGCGACCTGCGCTTCCACACGCTCGAAGACCTCGCTCCGCTGGGCGGCACGGCCCTCGGGGAGCCCGTCGCGGTGGGGCTCGCCGCCGAGGCGTCGCGGGTGGCGGCCGTCCACCGGGACGGCACCGTCGAGCTCCTCGCCTGCGCGGAGTGACCCTCAGCGGTCTCCGCAGACGTAGCTCGTCCAGCCCGGCGTCGACTGGGTGCAGGTGACGTCGTCCCAGTCGCCGCCGTTGGCGTCCAGCACCGCGCACTGGTTGCCGCCGCCGCCGCCGTCGGGCTGCCCGGGACCCCAGTTGGTGTAGGACACGCCGGAGCCGTCGGACCACGCGAACGTGCCCGGGGTCGATTGGTCGGTGAAGCCGATCCACGGGTCCTGGTTCAAGCCCCCGGCGGCCGTGACCAGGCTGATGACGAACGCCTCCTCTCCGGCCGTGAGGACCGACGCCAGGCCCTGGTACCCGGCGGTCTGGCAGGCCGTCTCGCCCTCGGACCACCCCCCGTTGTCCTCGCAGAACACGAAGTACGCGCCCGTGAGGTCGCCCGCTTCGCAGTCGAGGCCGTCGCAGTCGGTGTCCGCTCCCCCCAGGGTGTCCCCGGACAGCGGCGCGACCCCGGGATCGGCGTCGTCGCAGTCGCCGTAGTCCGCGACGTACCCCGCGGGCTGCGCGCACGCCACGACCGAGTTGTAGAAGTCGCCGAAGCCGTCGCCGTCGCCGTCGAAGTACCAGGTCGAGGCGAGGCACACCGTCGCGGAGGCCGTGGCCGAGGGCCCGAAGTCCATCCCGTCGGTGGGCGTCGCGGTGCACTCCCACAGGTCGGCGTCCGCGGTCGCGGAGGCGGGCACGGCGTCGGACACGTAGGCCGTGACCGTGCCGTTGAGCGTCCACTCGAAGTCGTACGTCACGGTCTGCAGGTCGAGATCCGTGGACGGCGTCGTGATCGTGCAGAGCAGGTCGTCGCCGACGTCCGGCGTGGCGGGCGCGATCGCGACCCCGGGGGCCGTGGGCGGCGTGTTGGCGACGGCCAGGGGAGCGGACGCGACGGGAACGCCCACGAGCGTGCCGTCCGACGGGGTGACGATGCACACGACGTCGTCGCCGAGGTCGAACCCCGGCGGCTGAATGCCCGAGTGCACCGGACCCGTCTGGATCGACGGCGCGCCGCTGATCTCCCAGGTGTACTCGAGGGTGATCGCGTCCCCGTCGGCGTCCGTCGTGGTGCCGGGCGCGCACGTCGCGTTCGAGTCGGTGTACAGCAGCGCCGGGCCGACGCTCGGGGTGGTCGTCACGGGGGCCGAGTTCAGGACGGTCACGGTCGCGGTGGCGGGCAGCGAGCTGACGAAGCCGTCGGACGCGGTGACGGTAACGGTCCACGTCTCGTCCCGGGCGGTGCTGGTGGCGGGCACGGTCATGGAGCCGGTGAGGCCGGCTTGCGCCGCCCCGTCGACGTCCCAGGTCCAGATGTAGGAGATCGCCCCGCCCTCCGGACCGGTGGACTCCACGAGCAGGCTCGCCACGAGGTCGTCGACGGTGGTCGGCGCGGCGGGCTCCAAGCCGACGGTCGGGGGTGACGGCGCGCCGTCGACGGTGATGGTGATCGCCGCCTCGCCGAGGTACCCGTCGTCGTCTACGGCGCTCAGCGTGATCCGATGCTCGCCCAGGGACAGCGCGGGCGCGCTCAGGCTCACGGCCCCCTGGGCGTCCGCCCGGGACGACCCGAGCCAGCCGTCGAGGTCGCTCTCCCAGTTCACCGCGAGGTCGCCCGGCGGGTCCTCGTAGTCCGACACCGTCCCTTCGAACAGGACGCCCGCGAGGTCCGCCACGAAGGCCCCGTCCGCCGGGCTCGTGATGGCCACGTCCGGCACTCCGATCACGGCGATGTCCGCCGAATCCACGCACTCGACGCCCACTTCATCGATCACGGTCATGAGGACGGTGTCCGACCCCGCCGGAAGATCGGTCGTGAGCAGGCTCACCGCGCCCCCCCCGCTGGGGGTGCTCGTGCCCAGGTCGACCCCCGACCCGGTCGACCAGTGCACGGTCAGGCGGTCCGAGGACACGTCCTCGTCCGTGGCCGTCCCCCGGAGCTCGACCTCGGTGAACTGGAGGATCTCGGCGCCGTCCTCCGGGGCCGTCAGCTCGCACTCCGGCGGGTGGTTGGGGCCGCCCACGGCGAGCGTGATCGTCTGCTCCACGCGGTTGCCCGCCGTGTCCGCTGCCGAGACCACGAGGACGTAGCTGCCCATGGCCAGCGTCTCGGCGAAGGCCTGCGCTCCCCCGTCGTCGGGCGGGCCGCTGTGCAGGAGGGTGTCGTCCAGTCGCCACTCCAGCAGGAGGTCTTCCGCCGCGTCCTCGGGATCCGAGGCGACCGCGGAGAACAGCACCGGGAAGTCGTCGTGGAAGACGCCGTCGGGGCCGGGCGACAGGACCTCGAGCTCCGGCGGCAGGTCCGCGACGACGGTCACCGAGACCGTGTCCGTGCCGGAGACGCGCAGGGGGTCGACGGCCCGCAGCGTGATGTCGTGGACGCCGGCGGGCAGCGCGACCGTGACCTGGGAGCCGCGATCGACCGGCGCGCCGGTCGCCAGCGTCCCGTCCAGCGACGACGACCAGGTGAGGTCGAGCGCTCCGGTGTTCCCGCCGGGATCCCGGACGACCGCCCGGAAGACGATCGCGATCCCTTCGGCGTGGACCGAGCCCGACTCGGGCTCGACGATCGAGACGTTCGGGGGAGCGTTGATGATGCCGACGGCCCCGTCGGAGCAGGCGAGCGCGGGGAGGAGGAGGAGGAAGAGGAGGGGTTGGCGGCGCATGCAGGTCCCGTTGTCGGCGCGCGCCGGGCGCGCGGGATCGAGGCTAGAACGCCGCGCCTCCCCGAGCCGGAGACGGGATGTGCGAATCTCCACCTGGTGAGGTCGCGGCGTTTTCCCATCGATGCGCGTTCGAACCCCGACGGCCGGGCCGCCGCGCCCCGGGTTCGCCCCGGGGTCTTCGGCGGTGGCGTGGAGGCCCGTTGACCGACCGCCCGGACGCCTGGTGGTGAAGCTGCGCGAAGACCGGGGCATGCAGTCGGCGCGGATCGGCGGCGGCGGCGGCCCGGCGGCGGCCTGGGGCGCGCTGTGGGGCGACGGCTTCGTGACCATCGAGTCCTGGACCGCGGTCCGCAACCCGCGTCCCCCGCTGCGTGGGCTGTACGTCGCGGGCTCCCTCGGGATCGGGGTCGGGCCCTCGCTCCGCGACCTCGACCGGCTCGTGCGACGCGGCCGGGGCATCTTCCAGGCGGGCGCCGAGGTCGGGCTCAGCCGCGACATCCGTCGGCTGCGCCTGCGCGCGGGGTGGGCGTTCCGACTCACGCTCCTGCCCCCCGCCAAGGCCGACGGCGCCGCGCCCGCCGCCCCCGACGAGGCGGGCTGGTTCTTCGGCAGCATGGGCCCCGTCGGCGCGGTCGGCGTGGTCCTCGACGGCCGCGGCGCGTTCGTGGTGACGGGTTCTCTGCAGGGCGCGCCCCTCGACACCACCGGAGCCGGGGTGGTGCCGGTGCTCCCCTTCGGGACGATCACCGCCGGTCTCGAGCTCGGCTTCTGATGGGGCGGGGGGCCTGCCTCGCGGCCGCGTGGCTGCTGGCGCCCGGCGCGGCGGCCGCCGCGACGGGCGGGCCCGACGCGTTCGGCTACACCTTCATCGACTCCGTGGAGCCCGACGGGCCGGAGTTCGGCTGGGCGCAGACGAGCGGGCAGGTGAACGTGCCCACCGGCGGCATGGTGTCGGTCCCGCTCCCGTTCGGGTTCGAGTTCTACGGCACGGAGTACAGCTCGGTCGGCGTCGGCGACGACGGCGTCCTCGTCTTCGCGGGCGACTACCCGGGCGCGCTCCAGCAGTGCCTCCCGGACCTCGACGGGGCTGTCGTCCTGCCCTTGTGGGACCTCCTCGACTCCGCGCTGGGCGACGTGCGAACCCGCAACCTCGCCAACGAGGACCCCGCCTACTTCGTCGTGCACTACGACGAGGTCGGGCACGGCCTCAGCGAGCAGGACGTCTCCGTCCAGGTGCGCCTCTACGAGACGGGTGTGATCGAGTTCCACTACCTCGTCGTCGTCGCCGCGGGCGGGGGTGGAACCTCGACCGTGGGCATCGAGGACGGGGCCGAGGGCGCGCTGCAGTACGCCTGCGACCAGCCCTTGTTGGGCGACGGGTCCGCGGTCCGGTTCATCCCTCCGGGGGTGGTCGTCGGAGACGACGACGACGACGACTCGGGCGACGACGACGACGACTCGGGCGACGACGACGACTCGGGCGACGACGACGACGCGGCCGACGACGACGACTCGGGCGACGTGGTCTTGGACCCGACGGCCGAGGACGGCTGCCAGTCCGAGTGTCGGGGGTTGGGAGTGCGCTTCGGCGCGTTGCCGCTCTTCGCCGTGCTCGGCGTCGGGCTCAGTCGTCGTCGAGGCGTGCCCCGTCGGGCCTGACGGGCGGCCGGGCCTGCGTCACGGCCCCTCCGGCGAGGGTGATCGGCTCGGCCGGTGTCGGTCGGGGACCCCGAGGCCGCGACGGGCGCCGCCTCCCGGGGGTAGTCTCCCGGCGCGACAAGGGGAGCAGCGGCTCGCGGCCGACGACGTCGGCCCCCACGTACAGGCTGGGGAGCAGCAGCGGGGGCAGCGCCGCGGGGTCGTCGTGACGATCCTGCATACCCTGAGAACGCCGGTGGAGCCGCCGGCGGAGAGGTCTCGCGGCAAAAAGATCCAGCGGCCTCCGGCGGGGGACTCCGCCGAGCAAAAAGGGCGGCATGATGCGGCCCATGTCCGTCCCTCTCGTCGTCGTCGTGCTGGCCGCGCTCGGCGCGGGGCTCGCCGGCTACGCCGTGCGGGGGCTCCAGCACCGACGGTGGGGGTCCCCCGATCACGGGGAGCTCGAGCGCCTCGGGGTGGAGCTCGCCGCGTCGCGCGACCGCTTCCGCACCATCGTCGAGACCATGACCGCGGGCGTCGTGGCTCGGGACGTGGACGGGGGCCTGCTCGCCGTCAACTCGGCCGCTCGGCGGCTGCTCGGCGTCGAGGACCGGGAGGGGGCGCCGGCGTCGGCCAAGCTGCTCGAGCGGCTCCCGCTGCTGGCGTCCACCGCGTCCGAGGGGGAGCTCGCGCTCGACTACGGCCCCGGTCCGCCGCGCACGGTCTCGGTGCTCGCGGGGACATCCCCCGACGGCGCGCGCGTCGTCGTCCTGCACGACATCACGGAGCAGCGGCGGACGGAGCGGATCCGCCGCGACTTCGTGGCCAACGCGTCTCACGAGCTGCGTACGCCGGTCGCGGTTCTGCAGGCCAACGCGGAGACCCTGCTGGACGGCGCGCTGGAGGATCCGGCCGCGGCCCGCGGCTTCGTGGAGGGCATGGACCGCCACGCCCGTCGCCTGTCGGCCCTGCTCGGGGACCTGCTCGACCTCTCTCGCATCGAGGCGGGCAGCTACGCGGTGGAGGCCCAGGCTCTGGACGTCGCCGCGGCCTTCGAGCGCGCCCGCGACGCCCTCGCCCGGCGCGCGGGGGACGAGGGCGTGGCCGTGGAGGTGGACGTGTCCGACGGTCTCCTCGTCAAGGGCGACCTCCAGGCCCTGGACCAGGTGCTCGTGAACCTCATCGACAACGCGCTGAAGTACTCGCCCGCCGACACCATCGTGAGGCTCGTCGGGCGCGCTTCGGGGCCTCGGGTGCGGCTCGAGGTGCGCGACGCCGGCCCCGGCATCGCCGAGGAGCAGCGGGCCCGCCTCTTCGAGCGCTTCTACCGCGTGGATCCCGGGCGCGACCGGAGCATGGGCGGGACCGGGCTCGGCCTCGCGATCGTCAAGCACCTGTCCTCGGTCATGGGCGGCACCGTCGGCATGGAGCCCAACGCGCCCCGGGGGTCGGTGTTCTGGGTGTCGTTGCCTGCGCCGTGACCGCTAGAGTCCGGGAATGAAGATCGCCCTGGTCGCCCTCGCCGCGTCGCTCATCCCCGCCTCCGCGTCCGCGGCCGACTGCTTCCGGCAGACCAAGGTCGAGATCGGTCCCTACAGCCCCACCGTCTTCGAGCCGTCCCCCGACGGCAGCGTGTGGCGCATCGCCGACGACCGGCAGCCCGGCGCCGTGATCCTCCACGGCCACCAGAGCGCGACGATCGAGCGCGACGCTCACCGGGCCGAGGTGGCCTGGTCGGCGCCACCGCAGGTGTGGTGCACCGACGGCGAGGTCGAGCTCCGCGCCACGTTCTCGGGCGACCACGGCGGCATGGTCTACGACAGCAACCCCGTCTCCTCGATCGTCGCCACGGTGGAGCCCACGCCGCCGATCCCCCTCACCGGGTACGGCGGCACGAAGTCGTTCTTCCACAACGGAGGCAGCGGCCCGACGACCATGGACGGCGTCGTGCGCGTCGTGCCGCGGGGCGGGAGCAACCCCTGGTGGATGCGCGCCCGGGTGGACATGGGCAACGGCCAGTGGGTCGGCGTGACCTGGCACTACGAGCCCGTTACGGACGCGAGCGGGACGTCCGCGCCCTCGCCGCCCCCGGGGCTGGGGGCCGGGACCGGCGGCGTGGTCGCGGGGGCCGTCGCGGCCCAGGACGACGACGCGCACGATCACGACGACCGGGACGACGATCGGGACGACGACGACGACCGCGACGACGACGACGACGACGACGACCGCAGCTACCTCGGCGACGTGAACGCGGGCTGGTTCCACGTCGGGGGCGGCTTCGGGTTCGCCCTGAGCCCCTTCGCCGAGGTCCTCCTCCCCGGCGGGAGGTTCACCCTCGGCCTCGGCGCCTATACCTTCATGCTGTACGGGGGCGGCGGCTTCGACATCGACTTCCAGCCGAACACGCCGTTCCGGTTCCTCGGGCAGGCCTACGTCGGCGTCGCGATCCCGATCCCCGTCTTCCACCCGATGTTCGGCTTCAAGATCGCGGGCGGCCCGTCGGTCCTGCTGAACGCCGAGGTCGCGCTCCCCTACCCGACGGTGTCCGTGGGCGGGCAGGCGGGGTTCATCGTCCGCAAGTTCGACGGGGGGCCCGGCTTCCGGTTCATGGTGGAGCCCGCCTACGTGGAGACGGGCTACTACCTCCCCGGCGAGGGCGAGGGCGGCTTCGAGATCTGGTTCACGTTCGCCGCGGTGATGTAGCCCCGCTCAGAAGTCCAGCTGGAACTGCGTGCGGACCTGCACCGCGGTCTCGTCGCCGTCGGTGGTCTCGGTGATGACGGCGCCCGCGTCCGTCGCCCACTTCACGTTGTCCCCGAAGAAGTACACGGTCACGCCGCCCAGGAGCTCCGTCGTGTCGTTGTCCGCGCCCGGGGGGAGCAGGCGCGCGAACCGGAACACCGGCTGCACCATCCCCTTGATCGTGTAGCCGACCGAGGCGTGCACGCCGATGTTGCTGAGCGCGAGGTCGGTGAACTCCTCGCCGTCTTGGTCGGCGCGGACGTACACGGCGCCGTTGTGGGCGAAGCCCTTCGCCTTCACCGACCAGTCGACGTTGCCGCCCATGGAGGCGTCGTCGTCGTCGTCCGCGTCGAAGTTGATCCAGACGCCGCCGCCGACGCCCACGCCCGGCTCCGAGGTCTCGTGGTCGGACTCGGCGTACCCGTCGTGGCCGGGGGTGTGGACCCCGACGCGGGCGTTGAACAGCGGGTTGGGGAGGTCCGGGACGTTGCTGAACTTGCCCGAGTCGATCGTGCCCGCGCCGGTGAGCGGCGCGACCGTGACGTCGCCGGACAGGCTCCCGGAGTCGCCGGTCCCGTTCCAGATGCCGACCGCGTACTCGATCGGCGCGGTCTTGTAGTCGCTCATGAGCATGATGCCGACGTCGCGGTCGAGGCCGAACGCCCCGTTCGTGATGCTGCGGTCGACCAGCTGCTGCTTGGTGCTGGACGCCAGCCCTTGGCGCGAGTTCGGCACCTTGAACTGCCCGAGGCGGACGATCGCCATCTCGTCGGCGCGCACGTCCACGTACGCGTCCTTGAGGTTCACGCCGCCCTTGCCGAAGTCGATCTGGAACTTGTACTTCAGGATCTCGTCGAAGGCGTGACCGCTGAACTTGAAGCGCACCCGCGGCAGGCTGAAGTTCGCCCCGTGCTCGCCCGCGTCGTTCACGTAGGTGAAGCGGAACTGCGCCCGGCCGCCGAGCTTGATCCCGAACCTGCCGTCCGGCGACGTGATGAAGAAGCCCTTCTCGAACCCGACCTTGGGAGGCGGCAGGGGCGCGGGGGCCTCCTCGGGCACGACCTCCACGGGCGGTCCCTCGTCGGGCTGCGGCGTGGGCTCGTCGGCCAGGGCGGGGGCTGCCAGGGCGGCCGTGAGCAGGACGGTGAGCGGCGTTCGGGCGAGCTTCATGGGCGAAGGGTGCGGGACGGATGTGTCATCTCTGTGACGGAGGGGGGACGATTTGGTCGTCACGCCGTACTTCGCGGCGACGCGCTCCTTCCTCGAGGACACGGCGCCCGCCTGCCTCGACCGAGATGCTCTAGGCTCCGGGCATGCGCCGTCTCCCCTGTCTCGTCCCGATCCTCCTGGCCGGCTGCGTCGGCACCGTGTCCGTGGACGGCGACGCCGACTCCTTCGGGGCCGCGTCCTCCGGCTCCCTGCTGAAGGTGGACCTCTTCGACGACCACCTCGAGCTGTTCATGGTGTCGAGCAAGCCCGGCCTCTGCTCGAACATCCAGGACGCATACCCCGAGGCCATGGACGCGGTCGACCGGTGGGGTCTGGCGATCTTCGACGACGACGCCTGCGACACCCTGTGGGTCGACCTCGAGGAGGCCTGGGACTCGATGTTCCGGGGTGGCGCGAACTACCTCGTGATCAACCACGCCGACGACCTCGGCGGCTTCGATCCGCCGGACGCGGGGACCCACGAGGTCGGCGACGGCGAGTGGGGCGTCACCCTCCACTACTTCGACGACAACCCCTACACCGTCCTGTCCGAAGGCGACGCGGGCTGCGACGTGCGGGACGAGGGCGAGCTCGTCACCCGCTACGTCGCGGACAGCGGCTCGCTCGAGGTCGCGGGGTCGGACGACGACGGCTGGCGACTGGAGCTGGACGCGGCCCTCGAGGACGAGGGCGGCGACGACGCGGGCGACGCCGTCGGCAGCTTCGCGATGACGCCCTGCGAGGTCGATCTCTCGGACACGACCGCCGCGGAGTGGTTCACCGGGGGCGCGGCCACCCCCTGGCTGCTGGACTGACCGTGGCGCGCATCTCGCCCGCCCTCGCGATGACGGCGTTCATCTTCTTCTTCGCGGGGGCCTGCCCCGTCCCCGACGACGTCCCGGGGCCCCCGCCGGGGAACGAGGACGACTCCGCGGACGACGACGACTCCGCGCCGTTGGACGACGACGACGCCGGGGGCGGAGACTGTCCGCTCGTGGACGTCGACGGCGAGACCGAGGACGTGCCCTGCGACTGGGAGAACGGGGGCGGCGACGTCTGGCAGGTGGTGGTGCCCGAGGGCTCCCGCCTGGACCTCACGATCGACACCGTGGCCGCGGACACGGCCTTCGATCCCCGCTTCGTCGTCCTCGACGCGATCGGCGGATACGTCACCACCGGCGACGACGAGTGCACCTGCGCCTTCGTCCCCCCCGGCGATTACGGCTGCCCCGTGGCCGATCACACCGCGCTCGACTTCACCGAGGCGCTGACGATCCACGTCGGGGCCTTCGTGGCCGAGGGGTGCGCGGGCGGTACGACGGGGACCTACGCGATCCGGGCGACCGTCGACGACGAGGCCGTCGAGCTCCGGCTGATCCGGGACGACGAGCCCAACTACTACAACGATCGCTGGGAACGCTGAGGTCGGATTACGAGACCGACGCGGTGTACGTGTCCGAGATGCGGTGGCCGCCCGCGCCGCTGGGTATGCTCCGCGGCGTGTTCGTCCGTTCCGCGTTCGCGCTGCTGCTCGCCATCGCCGCGGTCGGCTGCCCCGCCCCCGACCCCGGGGATCCGACCCCGCCCCTCGACGACGACGACGCGGTGGACGACGACGACGCCGGTCCCGTGCTCGAGGACTGCCCTCCCCCGGACGTCGTGGACCCGCCCCTCGACCCGGCCGACTGCAACGGAGACGGCGACCCGGACGCGGAGCAGCTCGCGGCGGGCGAGGCCTTCGACTGCGACGGCGACGGGGTGCTCGACGAGTGCGAGGTGCTCGACGACGCCTGCGTCTCGTACGGGGCGCGCCGGTTCGTGGAGTACGACGCGGGCAACCTGCCGATCGTCCTGAGCGCCCCCCACGGCGGCCTGGTGGAGCCCGAGGACATCCCCGACCGGGCCGCGGCCACCGGAGCCCGCGACATCAATACGATCCAGCTCGCCCGGGCGATCGACGCGGCCCTCTTCGCGCGCACCGGCCGTCACGCTCACCTGATCGTGTGCCAGCTCCACCGCGACAAGATCGACTGCAATCGGTCGCTCGAGACGGCGCAGGACGGTCACCCCGAGACCGAGGCGGCCTGGTTCGAGTACCACGCGTTCATCGACGCCGCGAAGCGCGCCGCCGTCGCGCAGTACGGTCGGGCCCTGTACATCGACCTGCACGGCCTCGCGGCGAGCCGCGACAAGAACGAGATCGGCTACCTGCTCTACAAGGCGCAGCTCTACGAGCCCGACGATCGGCTGGCGCACCCGGCCTACGTCCCGCGCGCGAGCATCCGCACCGCGGCCGAGGAGGGCGGCGACCTCGTCGAGCTCCTGCGCGGGATCACGTCCCTCGGCGCGGGGCTCCAGGCCGCCGGCTTCGACGCGGTCCCGAGCCCGGCGCACCCGGATCCCGGCTACGACGACGACGGGGAGCCGGGCAACTACTTCAACGGCGGCTACAACACGGGGCGCCACGGCTCGCGCGCCGGCGGGCCCGTGGACGGCCTGCAGATCGAGACGGTCTGGGGCGGCGTGCGGGACACCGAGGCGTCGCGCGCGGCCTTCGGGGGGGCGCTCGCGGACGCCGTCCTGGCGTGGCTCCCGACCCACCTGGCGGTCGACCCCGAGGCCGACGATCTCGTGAGCCTCGGGCCCGTCCGGGGGTGGGCGTCCGAGCGCGGCGGGACCGCCGAGATCGCGGTGCGTCGCCACGGTCGCCTGCAGCCCGCGACCGTCCAGCTGGGCTGGGGCGGCGACCTGACCGACCCGCCCTCCTCGGTGCCCTTCGCGGCGGGCGAGTCCGAGGTGGTCCTGGAGGTGGGCACGCCCGAAGACGGGGTCGAGGAGGGGCCCCGGGAGGCGCTCGTCGAGGTGCTCCCCGGCGCGGGCTACAACGTGGACCCCGAGGGCAGGAGCCGCACCATCCCCGTCGTCGACGCCGACCGGGCGGGCCTGTGGGTCGAGCCCTTCGCGGAGCTGCTCCCCGAAGGCACCGTCGGGGACGCCCGCTTCCGCCGGGACACCTGCGGGGACGTCGCCGAGGTGACGGTGGAGCACGACGGCGGGGCCGACCTCGACGTGACCGAGTCCGTCGTCTTCGACGCCGCGACGAGCGCGGGCTCCGTCGCGATCGCCGCAGTCGAGGACGGGGAAGGGGAGGCGGCCGAGCGCCCCACCGTGACCCTTCGGTTCGGGGAGCAGGCGATCGAGATCCCCCTGCGGGTGGTGGACGACGCTCCCGCCGTGCGCGGGCGCTGGGACGGCCGGATCGACGGGGCGCTCCTCCTGTCGTCGGCGCCCACGAACGTCGCCGCCGCGGTCCTGCCGACCGTCGCGGACGGCCCCCGCGCCGAGGAGGACGGGCCGTCGGGGACCTACCTGTCGTTCGACGGCGAAGACGACGTGGTGCTCGTGGACGACATCGCCCTCGACGGTCCCTTCACCGTCGCCTTCGCCTTCCGCGCGCACCCGGACCTGCCGGACCGCTTCGGGTACCTCTACGGTCACGGCAACGTGAACGGGCCGAACCACCTGAACGTCTACCTGCGCACGAACGGAGGGGTCCGAACCTCCCTGCGCGGGGCGGACGAGGCCTCCGACTTCGACGCCCTGGACGTGGCGGGGACCTTCCGCGACGCGCAGTGGCACCACTACGCTGTCGTCGTGGATCCGGCCGCGCCCTCCGCGGTCGTGTACCTGGACGGAGTCGAGTCCGCCTCCGCCGCCCGGGGTGCCGCCCCGTTCGACCCGCCTCACCCGATCTTCCTGGGCGGTCGCTGGGACATGAACCCGGACCGCGACTACATCGGCGATCTGGACGACATCCTCGTCGTCCGTTCCGCCCTCACCGCGGCGGAGGTCTCGGCCCTCGCCACCCCCTTCGTCCCCTGATTGGAGCCCCCATGATCCGCTGCGTCTTCGTCGCCCTGCTGCTGCTCGTGCCCGCCTCCGCCCTCGCCGGCGGCGGGCCCGGCCCGGACCTCGACCTCGACATCGACCTCGAGCCCCCGACCGAGCAGGCGAACGTGAAGGACGTACAGCGCAAGACCGCGCAGGCCATGAACCCGCCCCTGAAGATCCTGCCCCTGGCGGCGGGGCTGCCGATGGCGATCGCGGGCATGTCCATCGCCAACACCTCCCCCCTCGCGTACGCCGACGGGTTCACGACGGTCTCGCCCAGCATGGCGGCGGCGGGCCTGGGCCTCATGGGCGGGTCCCTCGGCATGAACATCCTGCTCAACGGCCTCGCCCGCACCGCCCGGCTGTTCGGGGGGGGCGAGTGGCAGAAGGACATCGGCTTCTTCGCGGGCGGGATCGGAGCGGCCGCGGCGGGCCTCGCGCTCATCTCGGTCGGTACGAGCCACCGGCTGTTGATGCCCGACGGGTCGCGGCTCATCGCCAACCCCGGCCCCGTCGCGGGGATCCTCGTCGGGGGGTCCGTCGCCTGGACCGTCGGCAGCCTGCTCCTGATCGTGGACGCCTTCCGCACCGCCAAGGACAACGAGTCGCTGCTCGCGTCCACCCCCGCGCCGAGCGGCCCGCGGTTCGCGGGCGCCTGGATCGCGCCCACGGTGACGACGGACGGCGCCGCCGGCGCCGCGGCCTCAGTGGCGTTCGTCTGGTAGCCCCAGGAGCCTCTCCACGTCCAGGTGGGCGCGGAGGTGGTGCGCGAGCGCGTCGTACTGGGACTGGCGCCACGCGTCGTGGGACTGCGTCGGGGCTTCCAGGGCCGCGTCCGGGCGGATCGAGGTCAGGTACGCGCGGGCGGCGGCGGGCTCGTCGAACAGCCCGTGCAGGTACGTCCCCGCGACCCGCCCGTCGGGGCTGATCGCCCCGTCCGGTCGCCCCTCGATCTCCAGGAGCGGCTGCACGTCGCCCTTCGGCTCCGTCAGCCCCATGTGGATCTCGTAGCCCGTCACCGGGTGCTCCCCCCAGCGGCCCGCCACGCGCTTCGTCCGCTTGCGGCTCGCCATCGTCGTGCGCACCGGCAGCAGGCCCAGCCCCGCCGTCGCGCCGGGGCCGCCCTCGACCCCGTGGGGGTCGTCGATCCGCTCGCCCAGGATCTGGTAGCCGCCGCAGATGCCCAGGAGGCGTCCGCCCGCGGCGGCTCGGGCCGCCAGGCGGGTCCGCCACCCCACGCGCTCCATCCACGCGAGGTCCCCCCTCGTGTTCTTCGTGCCCGGGAGCACGACGAGGTCGTACGGGCTCAGGTCCCGCGGCTCGGCCAGGTAGTGCACGCGGGCCCCGTGGCGCTCGAGCGCCTCGAAGTCCGTGAAGTTGGCGATGTGGGGCAGGCGGAGGACCCCCACGTGCAGCCGCTCACGGTCCCGCGGGGCGGGCCCGTCCACCACGGCGTCCGCCTGGAGGCCGTCCTCGGGTTCGATCCGGATGTCCCGGGTCCACGGCACCACGCCCAGGATCGGCAGCCCCGTGCGCCGCTCCAGCCAGGCGCGGCCGTCCTCGAACAGGCTCGCGTCGCCCCGGAAGCGGTTGATGATCACGCCCTTCACGAGCTCTCGGTCCGCCTCGGGCATGACCTCGAGCGTGCCCACGACCTGGGCGAAGACGCCCCCGCGTTGGATGTCGGCGACCAGGATCACCGCGGCGTCGGCGTGGTGCGCCACCGGCATGTTCACGAGGTCGCGGTCCCGCAGGTTCACCTCGGCGCACGACCCCGCCCCCTCGGCCACCACCAGCGCGTGAGTCGCGCGCAGTCGGTCCAGGGCCTCGAGCACCACCGCGCGGCGGCTCTCCATCCCCCCGGAGAAGTAGGCCTTCGCGGCCATGTCGCCCACGACCTCCCCGAGCAGCACCACCTGCGCGCCCACGTCCGTGTTCGGCTTCAACAGCAGCGGGTTCATGTCCACGTGGGGAGGCAGCCGACAGGCTTCGGCCTGCACGATCTGGGCGCGCCCCATCTCGCCCCCGTCGGGCGTGACGCCCGCGTTGTTGGACATGTTCTGGGCCTTGTAGGGAGCGACGTCCACGCCCGCTTGCAGGAACAGGCGGCACACGCCGGTGGCGATCCAGCTCTTGCCGACGTCGCTGCCGGTGCCGAAGACGCAGAGGACGGGCGCGAGGCCCTGTTCGGAGGCGCTCAGCGGCGGCGACGGATGCCGACGACGCCCAGCAGCGCCAGGAGGAGCGAGCCGCCCGCGCTGCCGCTCGAGGCGGCCGAGCAGGACGCGCCCCCGAAGGCCGTCGTGGTCTCGGCGGAGAAGCCGTTCGCCTCCACGGCGCCGTCGCCCTCGCCCACGGGCGCCTCGATCGCGGTGAGGTCGAGGTCACCGGGCATCGGCCACTCGTCGCTGTGGTCGGGGATGTCCGTCTCGAGCAGCTCGTCGGCGAGGTTGTACGCCTCCCCGTGGCCCACGTTCTCGGCGACCATCTCCAGGTGCCGGTCGAGCACGACGTACATCGGGATGCCGAAGGAGCCGGAGACGAAGCCGCGGACGATGTCCTGGTTCGGGTCCTCGAGGACGGGGAAGTCGAGCTCGTAGGTCTCGGCCCACTGGTCCTTGCTGCCGTCGGTCAGCAGCTCCAGGAGCATGAAGCCGTCGTCACGTCGGTCGTTCCACTCGTCGTTGGCAGTCCGCGCCGCGGACTGACACGAGCCTCACCAATCTGCGCCGACGCCGATGACGACGACGTTCCCGTAGAACTCGTGCAGCGAGATCTCTTCGTTGTACTGGTCGACCCGCACGAAGTCCTCGAGGATCTGGCCGACGTCCGAGCCCTCGCCCTCCAGATCGCCGGGCCGCGCGTATCGGGGGTACTCGCCCGCCCGCGGGAAGTCGGCCTCGTCGTCCGGGTCGAAGTAGTTGAGGTACTCCTCCGAGTCCGAGAAGCCGTCGCCGTCGGTGTCGTCGCTCTCGGGGTCGGTGCCGATGGCGGCCTCGAACCGGTCGACCAGCTCGTCTCCGTCGGTGTCGGTCGTGGACTCGGCGGTCCCGGTGCAGCCGACCAGCAGGCCGGCGGCCGCGAGGCCGACCAGGGAGCGGAGGTTCAGGCGCGGGATGGGGCTCATGCGCGTGATTCTGCCCGGTACGCGCGCGTTACGCACGCATTACCGAGGACTTACCCGAGAACGCCCGGCCCGAGACCACACTTCGAGGGCGCCCAGCAAGGAGACCCCCATGAAGTTCCTCGTCCCCCTCTCCGTCCTCTGCTTCTGCCTCGCCGCCCCCGGCCCGGCCTTCGCGAACCCCGACGAGGACGAGCCCGTCGAGGCCCCGGAGTCCCGGGTCCGCTACCAGAAGGTCACCGAGATCGACGGCGACGCCCTCGAGCTCACGGGCGCCGTCAAGGGCCCCCGCGGCGACATCATCTCCCTGCGCCGCAGCGCGCAGTTCCGGCCCCTCGTGCAGCTCCGCGAGCACTTCGACGTGGAGATGAAGGACTCGGCGAACGC
Source organism: uncultured Rickettsiales bacterium (assembly GCA_964512225.1). GTDB lineage: Bacteria > Myxococcota_A > UBA796 > UBA9615 > UBA9615 > CAZEKB01. The sequence goes on from CAZEKB010000033.1 coordinate 28,283, forward strand.
GATCCGCTGAGCGGTCGGATATCCTGGGGCATCCCGCACGGGCCGGAGGAGGCCGGATGCCGAAGGTCAGCGTCTACCGCGGACGCAATCTGCTGTTCGAACATTGGATCGAGAAGGACGAGGTGGTGCTCGGCCGCGGCCAGGACGTCGACATCCCGCTCGACACGCAGATGGCCTCCCGGCGCCACTGCCGCATCGTCCGCAAGCAGAACTCCTGGATGCTCGAAGAGCTGGGCGCCAAGAACGGCCTGTTCGTCAACGGCCGGTACTGCAACGTGAAGCGCCTCGCGCACAACGATCGCATCGAGGTCGCCGACCTCATGATCGTGTTCCATCGGCCCAAGTCCGAGGCTCGCCGCGAGGCCGGCCTGCGCCGGGGCGACGCCAACGCCCAGTTCCGGCTCTCCCAGAAGGAGATCGAGCAGGCCGTGGTCGGCCGCCCGTCGGGCCCGATCAATCGCTCCGCCTTCTCCGGGGCGGACAACAACGCGCTCACCCAGGGCGTGACCCCGGAGCAGCTGGCCGAGCTCAAGCGCCAGATGGAGGCGAAGCGGGACGCTCACCTCGAGTACACCGCCCCCAACGGGCGTCGGCTCCGGCTCGTCCTCAACAAGGACCGGTACGTCATCGGCTTCGAAGACGGCTGCGACGTGGAGCTCGGCAAGCGCGTCTGGCCGTGGGGCAGGCGCGCCCTCGAGGTGGTCAAGCTGCCCAGCGGGGGCTTCCAGGCGAAGCGCCTGAGCCGCTGGGTCGGCATCAAGATCGGCGAAGAGAAGCTCTCCGAGGACTACACCTTGAAGGACAAGGACGTCATCGACGTGGCGGGCACGCGCGTCCGCTACCTTGGACGGACGAAGCTCGCGGGCCCGCAGCCCGGCGATCGCGGGCGGACGCCCAAGAAGAAGGCGTCGAACCTCGCGAGCCTCGGGCCCGCCCAAAAAGGACCGCGACGGCGCTGAGCAGCGCGAGCAGCGCCGAGCCGCCCTCCGCGGGGACCATGGACGCCCCGCAGCCCGTGCACCCGGCCGGATCGTCGGTGTCGCCGTCGCTCGCGTCGTCGTCGTCCATCTCGTCGTCGTCGTCGTCGTCGTCGTCGTCGTCGTCGCCCTCGACCGGGCCGCAGTCCGGGTCGGCCTCGACGCAGTCGTCACAGGTCCCGTCGTCGTACCAGTCGTTGACCTCGCAGATGTCGCGGCTCCCGTGCGCAGCCTCGACCTGGTCGAGGATCCACTCGGCGAACATGTCGGTGCGCGTGCTGCCCGAGCGGATGGCGCAGTCCTGGTCGCCCCAGCTGTGGACGCCCCAGATGATCCAATCCGCGTCGTCGTCCTGGAACATCATCGGCCCGCCGGAGTCGCCGCCGCAGATGCCGCCGCCGTCCTCGTGGTCTCGATTCTGGGCGTAGATGAACTGCTCGTAGACCGTGGAGAACACCACCTCGGCCGAGCGCTTCGTGCCCGTGCCGTCGCCCCCGGGGCCGGTGGCCCCGAAGCCCACCGAGAGCCCCTCGATCCCCTCGAACTCCGTGGTGATCTCGGCCGCGCGGAACGGCATCGGGCGAATGCCCACGACGTCCTCCTCGAGCAGGAGGACGCTGACGTCGTTGGCGGGGAGGTCGCCCGGGTTCGGGCCGATGCCCGTGTAGTCGGGGTGCTGGAACAGCTCCGCGAAGCCCACGACCGTCTCCGCGCCCGCCGCCGTCTCCCCGAACATCGCCTGGCCGATCCGGACCACGAGATCCAGCGGGTACCCGGCCCCGCAGTGGCCCGCCGTGAGGACCATCCGCGGCGTGATCAGCGTGCCCGTACAGGCCGAGATCGCCGAGTTCTGGATCTGGACGCCGAGGGAGGCCACGGCGGGGTGCCCGGCCTCCGTGTCGCCGTTGACGATCGGGAGCTCGACCGTGCCGGCGGCGGCGGGGGTCGCGAACAGGAGGACGGCGGCGAAGATGCGGGCGGACATGAGCGGCGTTGTACCCTCGGCCGCGATGAATCGGGTCCTCGGCTTTGCGTTCCTGCTGCTCCTCGGCTGTCCGTCGACCCGGTCGCAGGCTCCGCCCGCGGACGTGCCGGAGTGCATCGCCGAGCCCGTCCAGGCGGTGCTGGAGAGGGGGAGCTTCGATCCGGTCGGGGCGGTCGTGGCCGCGCTGGAGACGGCGGACGTGGTGGCCGTGGGCGAGTTCCACCGCCTGGTGGGCGAGATCCGCTTCTTCGCCGACGTCGTCGGTCGCGCGTCGGGCACCTTCGACGTGGCGATGGAGCTGCTGCCCGCCTCCCGGCAGGCCGACCTCGACGCCCTCGTCACCGCGGAGTCCTTCGACGAGCGGACTTGGTGGTCGATCGTCGGGGATCGGCATCAGCTCGTGCCCATGGACGCCGCCGAGTACGTCGAGATCCCGCGCGCCGTGTGGCGGGCCAACCGCGCGCGGGGGGACGAGCCCATCCGGCTCATCGGGCTGCTCCCCGACTGTCGCCTGGAGAGTCACCCCTCCCGGGAGGCGGTGATCGACTGCTTCCGCGGTCGGGACGACGCCATGGCGGCGATCGCGCGTCGCGAGGCCCTCGACCGCGGGCGCACCGTGCTCCTGGGCGCCGGTTCGCTGCACATCGCCCCCCTCGCCGCCGGCCTCGGAGACCTCCGCTTCGTCGGCGTGGTGCTCGCCGGGCCCGTGGATGACAGCGGGCTCGGCTGGGGGAGCACCTGCGGGGGCCTGTTCCGATCGATGCACGGGGCCCTCGGCCGCCCGTTCGCGGTGCCCGTCTCGGGACTCCGCCTGCCCGCCGACTGCGTCTCGACGGGGGTCGACACCGTGGTCGAGCTGGGGCCGGTCGCCCGCATGCCTCCCCCGTCGGCCCCGGACGGGCTCGCCTTCACCGCCATCGGCCCCGACGCCCTGCTGTCCTGGGATCGCTTCCGCGGCGAGTTCCTGTCGGAGCCGCCGCGGGGCGACGCCGAGAATTGGCGGCTGGAGACCGCCCGCGAGCTCCTCCGGTTCACCGACCGCGAGGAGCCGCCCCCCCGGGCCTGTCCGGACGGGCTCGGCCGAGACGGGGGATGATGCGAGCGTGCCGCCTCGGTTCACCTACACCCGCCCCCCCCTCACCCAGGGCGCGCTGACCCTCGGACAGGTGGGCGCGGCCCTCGCGCTCGGCGCCGCTCCCGGGGTGGCCGACGCCTGGGCCGCGGCCGTCCGGGAGCTCCCCGAGGTCGTCCTCGTGGTGGTCGTCCCCTGGCTGGGGCACGTCGCCCTCTTCTGGGGCGTCTCGCTCGCCTTCGGCTACGTCGACCGCCACGACCGGCCCGCCTTCATCGCGCGGCATCGCATCCAGTCCGGGGGACGGCAGCGGCCCCCGCGGGGCAAGGTCCTGCGCAACCTGTTCTGGAACCAGGCCGTGTGGTCTCCCGTCATGCTCTTCGCCATGTGGGGGGTCCTTCACCTCCGGGGCTGGGCGCCGTCTCCGGACCTCCCCTCGCCGGTCCGGTTCCTGGCCGAGCTGGCGGGCATGGGCGCCCTCTCCGTCGTCTGGTTCTACGCCTCGCATCGCTTCCTGCATCGGCCCTGGTGGATGAAGCGCGTGCACCGCATCCACCACGAGTTCCGCACCACCGAGGCCATGGCGTCGGAGTACGCGCATTGGTTCGAGTTCACCACCGCGAACTTCGGGACCCTCGCGTGCGGCGTCGTGCTGCTCGCGCCCTCGCTGCCGGCCATCTACGTCTACACGGTCGTCGCTCTCTCGACCGTGCTCGTGCACCACTCGGGCTACGCGGTGCCGTGGGCCAGCTGGGCCGTGCATCACGACTGGCACCACTTCCGCTACAAGGAGTGCTTCGGCACCCTCGGCGTGATCGACCGACTGCTCGGCACCGACGAGGAGTTCCGGACCTTCAGCGACGGCGAGACCCGCTAGAGTTCGCGGCCATGGCATTCGAACGACTCTTCATCGGCATCGCGGGGATGATCGGGGCGGGCAAGTCGACCCTCGCCCACGCCCTCGGCGCTCACCTGGACATCGACGTCTACTGCGAGCCCGTCGAGGACAACGAGTACCTCGCCGACTTCTACCGCGACACCGCCCGCTACTCCTTCGCCACGCAGATCTACCTCCTCAATCGCCGCTTCCAGCAGCACCAGGAGATCATCTGGAAGGGGCGGTCCGCGGTGCAGGATCGCACCATCTACGAGGACAGCATCTTCGCGAAGATGCTCGTCGAGATCGGGCTCATGGAGGAGCGCGACTACCGCACCTATCAGCAGCTGTTCGCGCACATGAGCAATTTCATGTGTCGCCCGAACGTCATCGTCTACCTGGACGTGAGTCCGGAGCGGTCGATGGAGCGCATCCGCGGGCGGAAGCGCGACGTCGAGTCCGGGATCTCGGTGGACTACCTCCAGGCGCTGTACGCGGGCTACGAGGAGTTCATCAGCGACATCTCGCGCACGATCCCCGTCATCCGCGTCGACTACGACCGCTTCCGCTCCGCCGAGGAGATGGCCGACGTGATCCAGCGCGAGTACCTCGACCACAGCTTCCTGAGGGACGCGACGCGCTTCGACCCGACCCGCTGACTACGACCCGTCGCCTTCGTAGAACCCGATGAGGGTCGTGAGGAAGAGGGTCGCGCCGACCCCGACGGAAGACCGCCGGTTCACCAGCTGCGGGTGGTACGTCCACCGCTTCGGGTCTCCGAACCACGTCGCCAACGGGTGCAGCCGCTTCTCGGCGAGGTCCTCGGCGATGAGGTGCTCGGGCATCCATCCCCAGCCCGCGCCCGCCAGGATCGCCTGCCGCTTCATGTGGAAGTCCGGCATGAAGACGACGTTCCGGCTCTCCAGGAAGGACCCCTTCGACCGTTCCCGGAGCTTCGAGGCGGAGTCGCGCACGACCACCTCGGGGTAATGCACTCGCTCGTGCATCTGGTGGATCGTGTTGCAGAGCGGGTGCTCGTCGATGGCCACGAGCACCATCTCCAGGGGGGGGAGCGCGTAGGCCTCCAGGTCGTCGTCCATGCCGTCCTCGGCCAGGCCGAGCACGAGCGCGATGTCGGCCCCTCCTTCGAACCGCTCGATCACGTCCTCCTGATAGGCCACCTCGAGGCGAAGGGGCGTGCGGACGTTCGGGTCGCCGAACCGGCGCAGACAGCCCAGGACCGGCTCCATGGGCAGCGCCCCGTCCATCACGACCCGCAGCTCGGGCTCCCACCCCATCGCCATGTCGGCCGCGATGCGCTCCATCTGGTCGACTTGGCGGAGGATCGAGCGGGCGAGGTCGATGAGATCTCTGGCCCCGACCGCGAGCCCCGGGCTGCCGGGCCGTCGGTCGAAGATCGGGGTGCCGAGCGCCTCCTCGAGCTTGCGGATCGAGTACCCGACGGCCGACGGGACCTTGTTGAGGTGGGGCGCGGCGTTGCGGTACGAGCCCCAGGTCAGGACGGCGTCGACGGCTCGGAGCTGATCAAGGGTGAGTGGCATGACCAGTATTATCGGTCATGACGACCTATGATGACCACTATTTTCGGACATCGAAGCGGGTCGCACCTCGCGGGGCGGGCGTCTCCCCCTGCGCGCCCACCGACCAGCGCCGATGTAGGCTCGCTCGATGGCCGTCGAGCGCAGCTACCAGGTCCTCGATCCCACCGCCGTCGACATCGCCGACGCCGCCCGCGAGACATTCGCCGAGGACGTGCTCGTGGGGCTGTCCGAGCGGCCGAAGCGGATCAGCAGCAAGTACTTCTACGACGGGGAGGGGAGCCGGCTCTTCCAGCGGATCACGGATCTGGAGGAGTACTACCTGACCCGGGCCGAGGCGGAGATCTTCGAGACCCGGGGGAGCGAGATCGTGGCGGCGGTCGGGGACCGGCCCCTCAACCTGGTGGATCTCGGCGCCGGGGACGGGCGCAAGACGGTCCTGCTGCTCGAGCGGCTGCTCGCCGCCGGCGTGCCGGTCCGGTACGTGCCCATCGACATCTCCGAAGCCGCGATGGCGGAGCTCATCGATTCGATGGGCGCGCGGTTCCCGGAGCTGCCCATCTCGGGCTTGATCGCCGAGTACTTCGAAGGCGTGCGTTGGATCGGGCGGCAGAGCGAGCGCCACAACCTCGTCCTGTTCCTGGGCTCCAACATCGGCAACCTGAACAAGCCCCTCGCGCGGGCGTTCCTGCGACGCCTGTGGCGGGCCCTCAACCCGGGCGACCACGCGCTGGTCGGGTTCGACCTCAAGAAGGACATCGAGCTGTTGCTGGCGGCCTACAACGACGACCAGGGCATCACCGCGGCGTTCAACCTGAACCTGCTGCGGCGCATCAACATCGAGCTCGGCGCCGACTTCGACGTGTCGAAGTGGCGCTTCTTCTGCACCTACAACGTATTCAGCGGCGCGATGGAGAGCTACCTCGTGAGCCTCCAGGCCCAGACGGTGCACATCGAGGCCCTGCAGTCGCGGTTCTCTTTCGCGCCGTGGGAGCCGATCCACACGGAGTACTCGTACAAGTACCTCGACTCGGACATCTCCGGGCTCGCGGAGCACGGGGGCTTCGAGGACCAGGCTCGCTTCTACGACTCCAACCGCTGGTTCTGCGACGCGCTCTGGCGGGCCAAGAAGTAATCAGCGCTGCAGGCGGGCGGCGAGGGCCGCGAGCACGCCCGCGGCGACCGGCGGGTGGTCGCCGAGGAGACCGCGGAACGCGGGGCCGGGGAGCACGAGGACGTCGCACGCCGAGGCGGCGCGGACGCTCGCCGCCCGGGGGGCGGGGGAGAGCACCGCGAGCTCGCCGATGTACGCGCCGGGGCCCGGGCGCTCCACCTCGACCCCGTCGCGTTCGACCACGAAGCTGCCGGACAGCAGGAGGTAGACGTCGTCGCCGGGATCGCCCTGGGCGCAGAGCACCTGCCCGCCGTCCAGGGTCCGTCGCCGGGCGACGTCCGCCACCCGGGCGAGGTCGCCGGGGGGGAGGCCGGCGAGGAGGTCGACGCGCCGCAGCGGTAGGACCGGGTCCAGCTCGGGGACGGGCGCTCCCGCGAGCCGGGCGGCGGCGGCGCGGACCCATCGGTCGGGGTCGTGCTCGGCGACGGTCGAGAGGTCGACCGGGTCGGGCCCCGGCGGCGGGGGTTCGAAGGGTCGCCCCGCGGTCGCCAGGATCGCCCGCAGCGCGTCGGCCACCGGCCGCCCGGCGTGGTCGCACGCGTAGGCCAGGAAGTCGTGCTCGGGGGAGGGCCCGTCCGCCGCCGCGGCGGTCGACGCCAGCGCCGACAGCCGCGCCTCGTGCCCGCCGATGCGCTCGGCGAGCGCCCCTGCCGGGTCCAGGAGCGCGGTGACGGCGGCCTCGTGGGCGGCCTGGTCGACGCCGTAGCGCCGTCGGAGGCGCTCGAGGGTGGGCGCGTCGGCGACCTCGACGATCCCCGCCAGCTCGCGCCCGTACTGCTCTCGCTGCAGGGCGGCCTCCCGCGCGCGTTCGTCGAAGAGGTCCCGGGTGCGGGACTCGAGCTTCGCGATGATCTTGTCGTGCTCGGAGTCCGAGATGCCGAGCCGCCCCCGGATCGAGGCGAGGAGGACCAGCCCCGCGCGCCCGAGCACGCCCTCGGCGGCGAGCTCCTTCACCGTCTCGGCGTAGGCGTCGAGGCGCTCCTTGCGGGCCCGCGCTCGCTCGCCGTGGAGGGTCACGAGCTCGGCGGCGCTGCGGCCCTCGATCGCGTCGTCCCAGCGCCACTTGCGGGCGAGGCGCTTGGCGAATCGCTCCTGCACGAAGGTATCCTGATCGCGGCCCCAGCGGCGGACGAGGACGAGGGTGGACGCCAGCACCACGGCGAAGGCGCAGGCTCGCTGGACCCACGGGGGGAACGTGAGGAGCGTGGGCGCCCCGGCGAAGGCGTAGAAGATGTTGAAGGCAACGAACCCCGCGAGCGCGAGGGACCGGTGCAGGACGACCGCCTCCGCCCCGCCCCGGGCCGACGCCGCCCGCCGGCAGCTCTCGAACAGCCCGAAGCTCAGGCCGCCGCCGACGAGCAAGGCGAGGGGGGCGGAAACGAGGACGGGGACGGTCGCGGGAGCGGGCATGACCCGCGTCCAGTCGCCGCTGAAGTACCAGTCCCAGTCCCCCGCGTGCAGGAAATAGTGCCCGTAGAAGGCCGCGACCACGCCGGGGAACGCGTAGTAGACGAGGCGGCGAGCGCGGCTGTCGGGGTCCTTCCAGTAGGCCTGCTCGACGTCGATGTCCGGACACCGGGGCTTGCAGGCGGAGCAGCTCGCGCACTGGGAGTTGGCCGCTCCGAAGAGGCGGACAGGCTCCGTGTAGAGCTTCTCGATCGTGCCCACGGGGCACAGGTAGTTGCACCAGGTCTTGCCGCGGTAGGCCGCGCCCACCACCGCGGCCGTGAGAGCCAGCCCCACGAGGACGGCGGCGAGGGCGGGAGCCGAGCCGTTGATGAGGACGAGGCGCAGCACGAGGGCCGCCACCAGCAGGCCGGCCTGGACCGCGAGGCCCCAGCGCTGCAGGAACGGGCCCGCCTTGCGGGTCCCGGCTCGGCCGAGGCGGCCCGGGATCGAGGCGAAGAACGCGAGGGGGCAGATGCGGCGCCAGGCGTGGAAGCCGAGCACCACGATCCCCAGGGGGAGGGCCGCGATCGCCACGGTCCAGAGCCACCGGCGGCCGTCCCCGTGGCCCAGCACGGCGGCGACGGCCGCGGCGTAGGCGAGGACGAGGATCCCGCGCGCCCCGGCGTCGATCCGGGACGCCGCGGTCAGGGCTTCATCTTCGCGAGGATGGCGGCGACGGCGTCGAGGGCGGCGGTGTAGTTCGGCTCGTCCGGCTGGTCCGGGACGATCTCCTGGTAGGTGACCGTGCCGGTGGAGTCGACGACGGAGACGGACCGCGCGAGCAGCCCCGTCTCCTTGATGTAGAGACCCCACGACTTGCCGAAGGCCCCCGACTCGTAGTCGCTGAGGGGCCGGACCTGGTCGATCCCGTGGGTCTCGCAGGAGCGGTTCCAGGCGGCGGGCAGGTCACGGCTCACCACGACGACCTCGACGCGCTCGTCGAGGTCCGCCGCCTTCGAGTTGAACTGGCGCGTGGAGAGGGAGCAGGTGGCCGTGTCGATCGAGGGGAGCACGTAGACGACCCGCACGCGGCCGTCCGCGGGGTCCACGGTGACGACGTCGCCCGTTTTCGGGTCGCGGGCGGTGATCTTCGGGGCCTTGCTCCCCACGCCGACGGCGGGTCCGACGAGCGTGTACTGCGTGTCGCCGCGGCGGTGGAGGCCGGTGCGTTCGTCGTCGTCGGCCTGGGCTGCGGGAACGGTCAGCGTCACCAGCGCGGCAGCGACGACGAGAATCCAAGTGCGCATCGAGATCTCCTCCGTCGGGGAGTGTACCCGGCGGCTCGAACCGCTGCGGCGAGGGCCGACGCGTCGGGGATCCGGCGCTCCACGAGCGGCTCGAGCGCGCCCCGCACCACCGCCTCCAGGGCGGGGGGGACGGGGACTCCGTCGCGCCCCTCGAGGTCCTCGAAGCGACCGTGGACGGCGGCGAGGAGGAGGGCGGGGAGGTTCGGAGCCAGGAACGCGCGCGATCCGCACAGCAGCTCGAAGAGGACGGCGCCCAGGCTGAAGACGTCGGCCGGGGGGCCCAGGTCCTCGCGGCCCATCGCCTGCTCCGGGCTCATGTAGCCGGGGGTGCCGACGGTGAGGCCGTCCATCGTGAGCGGGGTCTCCACGAGCATGGCGCCCCGGCCGTCCGGCGCCTCGCCCGCGGCGGCGCGCACGCGGGCCACGCCCCAGTCGAGGACGAGCACCTCGCCGAAGGAGCCGAGCATGACGTTGTCGGGCTTGAGGTCCCGGTGGAGGACGCCCCGATCGTGAGCGTAGGCGACGGCCTCGCACACCCGGGTGAACGCCTCGAGGAGGCGCTCGCGAGTCCAGACGCGGGCGGTCTCGGGATCGCCCGAGCGGAGGGCGCGCAGCACGTCGCGCAGGGAGCGCCCCGTGATGTGCTTCATGGCGAAGTAGAGGCGGCCGTCGTCCGTGCGGCCGACGTCGTGTACGGGGACGATCCCGGGGTGCTCGAGCTGGGAGGTCACCCGCGCCTCGGCGAGGAAGCGCTCCACCGCGTCCTGCTCGTCGAGGACGTGGGCGTGCAGCACCTTGATGGCGACGGTGCGACGGAGCTCGGGATCCCAGGCCTCCAGAACCACGCCCATGCCCCCCGAGCCGAGCTCCCGGAGGATGCGGTAGCGCCCGAAGCGGGTGCCGGGGCCCCCTTCGACGGCGTGGAGGTGGATGAGCGTGGAGGCGGCGCTGAGCGAGACGGCGGTGGAGGACATGGGCGGGGCTCCGGGAAGGCAGCAGAGATGCCCCCCGGGGGAGCAACCCCCGTGCCGGCGGCGCGATGGGGAGGCGTCGTGCGTTCAGGGGAGGGTGGGACGGGGTGTTTCACGCAGGAGGCGGGGTGTTTCGCTGCTAGGGTCCCCGCGTTTCATGTCGCGACCCGCGTTCAGCTTCTTCATCCCCTTCTTCAACGAGGAGGCGTCCCTGCGGCGCGCCGTGGAGGAGAGCCTCGCGGCGTTCGCGGAGCTCGACGACATCGAGATCGTGCTCGTGGACGACGGCTCCGCCGACGCGTCGCCCGGGATGGCGGACGCCTACGCGGCGGAGCACGATCGGGTGCGGGTGGTGCGTCACGCCGTCAACCGGGGCTACGGCCCCGCGGTGTGTACGGGGTTCCGAGAGTCCCGGGGCGCGATCGTCGGCTACACGGACGCCGACCTGCCGGTGGACCCGCGGCGCTACCTCGAGGGGCTGCAGCGGATGCACGACCTCGACGTGCTGGTGGGACACCCCCGCGGCTACGTGCAGCGTCGCCACCGCAAGCTCTACACGAAGGGCTACAACGCCCTGATTCGCGCGATGTTCGGCGTGCGGGTCACCAACATCAACTTCAGCTTCAAGCTGCTGCGCCGCCACGTGATCGACGGGCTCTCGCTGGACGCCGTGTCGGGGTTCGTCGACGCGCAGATCGTGATCGAGGCGCACCGCGGGGGCGCTACGATCGGGGAGATGCCGGTCGACTACCAGCCGCGCGAGGCGGGGATCTCGCACTTCGACAGCCCCCTGGCGGCCGTCCCGACGGCTCGGGAGGCGCTGTCCTGGTGGATGAGGACGCGCTGACCCGTGCACGTCACCCTCATCAACCCGCCGCAGGTCTTCAGCAGGTTCCAGGTCGCGGCCGGGATCACGCCGCCCCTGGGCGTGGCGTACCTCGCCGCGTACCTGCGTGAGCACGGGGTCGAGCCGACTGTCGTCGACGCGCTGGGCGAGGCCCCCTCGCGGGTGACCCCGTTCCGGGGCCCGGCTCTCCTGCGCGGCCTGGATCTCCAGCAGACGGTCGACCGGGTCGACCCGCGGACTCGGCTGATCGGCATCAGCAACCTGTTCTCCTTCGCCTACCCGGCGGTCGAGGAGCTGGTCGCCGGGCTCAAAGCGCGCCTCTCGGGCGTGCCGATCGTGCTCGGCGGCCCGCACCCCGGGGCGCTGTGGGAGCGCTGCCTGGACGACCCGAACGTCGACTACGTGGTCTCCGGGGAGGGCGAGCAGCCGCTGCTGGAGCTGTGCGAGCACCTCGACGGCCGCCGCGGCCTCGACGACCTGGAGGCGGTGGCGTTCCGCCGCGGCGAGGAGCGGGTGCACGTCCCCCAGAAGCGCACCCTGATCCGCAAGGTCGAGGACATCCCGTGGCCCGCCCGCGACCTGCTGCCGATGGAGAACTACGTCGCCACGCAGGAGGCGCACGGGCCGGTCACGAGCCGGTGGACGAGCATCCTGAGCTCGCGGGGCTGCCCCTACGGCTGCACGTTCTGCGAGAGCCGCAATACCCGCTGGCGTGCGCGGCCGGCGGCGGACGTGGTCGACGAGATCGAGCACTGCGTGGACCGATGGAAGATCCGCGACTTCCACTTCGAAGACGACAACATGACGATCAGCCGCCGGCGGATCCTGGAGATGGCGGCCGAGCTCGACCGTCGGGGGCTGGGGATCGACTGGCAGACGCCCAACGGCATCCGCGCCAGCGTCACGGACGAGGCGACGCTCGAGGCGATGCGGTCGTCGGGGTGCCGGCACATCACGCTCGCTCCCGAGAGCGGGTCGCCTCGCGTGCTCCGGGACATCGTCCAGAAGGGCAAGGACTTCGAGCTCGACCAGCTGGTGGAGGTGGCCGAGCTCGCCCACGGGATGGGGATGAAGGTGGCCTCCTACTTCATCCTCGGGCTGCCCGGGGAGCGCGAGGAGGACGTCGAGCTCACGATCGCGTACAGCCGTCGACTCGCGCGGGCGGGGGTGGACGAGGTCGGCTTCGGGCTGTTCATTCCCCTGCCGGGGACGCCCCTGTGGGACGAGCTCGGCAGCCGCGTCGACGACCTCGATCTGCTCTCGCTGTTGACGGTCGACGACCTCGACTCGTCGGTGTCGTTCAACGACGACCTCGACGACGACGACCTGCGCAGGCTGCGCCGCAAGGCGTACATGCTCTTCTTCCTGACGCGCCTCCGGCACCACCCCCGGGGGTTCCTGCGCATGGCGGCGAACGTGCTGAAGTCGCGCCAGGAGACCAAGACGGACCGCGTGCTGATCAGCCTGCTGGACCGGATCCGAGGGGACGCGGGAGAGGGCCGCACGCTGCTCGCGTACCCGTACGACGCGGCCCGGACCGTCAAGGTGTTGCTCCAGGCCGAGAGCGGGTACGCGTTCGAGAATGGCCCCTTGAAGACGCTTCGCCTCATGTTCCGTCGCCGCCGCGCGCCGCCGTGAAGCGGCTCATCGTGAGCGCCGACGACGTCGGCCTGGTCCCGGGCATCACCGCGGGCGCGCTGCGGGCCTTGCGGGACGGGATCGTGACGTCGATCTCGGTGATGACCGCGACGTCGGGGTGGGACGCGACCCGCGCCGCGCTCGTCGACGCGGGGGTGACCCACGTGGGCGTCCACATGACCCTGTGCGAGGGCCGCCCGGTCCTCGCCGCGGAGCGGATCCCCACGCTCGTGGACCCCTCCGGTGCGTTTCCGATCGACTTCGGGGCGGTGGTCCGGCGGGTGGCGACGGGGCGGGTCGATCGCGGCGAGCTGACCCGCGAGTGGATCGCCCAGGTGCGGCGGGCGCAGGAGGCGGGGTTTCGGGTCACGCACGTGGACGGCCACAAGCACGCGCACCTGCTCCCGGGGCTCCCGCGGGTGTGTCGGGCGGTGCTCGAAGCGACCGGAGTCCAGGGCCTGCGCCGGCCGCACGAGCCCGGTCCCGGTCCGCGGCGAGGGGTCCGCGCGGCCCTCTCCCTGGCTTCGACCGCCGCGGGGCGGTGCGGACGGGCCCCGGATCGGTGCGTCGGGATCGGCGTGGCGGGCGGGCTGACGGAGGACCGGCTGCTGGAGCTGCTGGGCAGGCTGCCCGACGGCACCTCGGAGCTGGTGTCCCACCCCGGGGCAGGCGGGGCGCAGCTCGTGACCGCCATGGAGGCGGACGGGCTGGCCTGGGGGCGCGACTACGGGTTCGGGGACGAGCTCGCGGCGCTGACGTCGCCCCGGGTGCGGGCGGCGGTGGAGGCGGCGGACATCGAGCTGATCTCCTGGGCGACGTTCCTCGAGGGCGCGCCGGTCTAGGGGACGACGAAGGGGTCCACGGAGTCGCCCGCGCGCCAGGAGGCCCGGGCGTCGGCGAAGGCCCAGCCCCGGGCGAAGCCGTCCGCGAGGGCCGGCTCCCACCCCGCGAGGCTCTCGGGAGACCACTGCGTCGTGGGCGCGATCCGGCGCAGCCTGGAGGCCGCCCCGTAGACGATGTTCGGGCCGAACTCCGCCGACGTGAAGAGCGGGTGGCCGCCGCGGCCGAAGAGGGCCTCGGGCGTCGTCACGCGGGCGAGCTCGGTGTCGACGTGCAGGCGCCCGATGAGCGGGCACAGCGGGCGCGTCCCCCAGGACGTGGCCGCGCAGGCGGCGCGCACGAACGTCGTGCCGCGGCCTTGGACGGCGTCGAAGGGGAGGCCCTCCTGGAACCCGCGCAGCAGCACCTCGCCCCGCTCGGGGCCGAGCGACTCGGCGTTGGCGAACACGCCCGCGACGAGCTCCTCGACGGGGATCTCGGCGTGGCTGTGGGGGGCGTCGCCGAGGACCCGGCCCATGCCCTGGACCAGGAACGGCACGTCCTTGGGCAGCGGCCGCCCCCAGTGCTCCTCGAACTCGTCGAGGCGGCGGCTCAGGTACGCCGGATCCGCCACGAGCTTGGTCGCGTCGGCCGCCCAGTAGCGGCCCGCGGCGCGCCGGTGGGCGGCGCGGCTGATCGGGTCCGGGTGCCCGCACCGGACGTGCCAGTACATCCCGGGCCCCCGGCCGAGGCCGGGCCCGTAGAAGCCGAGGTAGGAGAAAGGGTCCAGCTCGTCGCGGAGCTGGTCGGGCTCGGCGTAGTGCTCCGCGTCCAGGGCGGCGGCCCAAGCCCCCGCGCCGACGACCCAGAGCACGCCGAAGGATGCCGCCCGGGTCCACCTCCATCGCCACAGCAGCCCCGCGGCGCCCGCCAGGCCCAGGGTCCAGGCGAGCTGGATCGGCACGACGTAGCGCGGCGCCGGGACCCCGGGGGCGCCGACCACGACGGGGTCCGCGAGGGTCTGCAGGATGGTCGGGTCGACCCGGAAGGGGGCCACGACGTAGCTCGCCGCGTAGCCCGCCCCCAGGGCCAGGAGGACCGCGGCCGCCCACCCCGCAGCCCGGGTCGGGGCCTTCGCGAGTGAGCCGAGGGCCGCCGCCAGGAGGCCGATCCCCACGAGCCACGCCGCCGACCAGGTGCGGCCCGCCCACGCGAACAGCTCGAGGTGGTGGCGGTCGCCCGCGTCGCCCGCGATCGCGAACAGGTAGGGGCGGAGCGTGACGCCGAGGGCCTCGAGGGTCTTTTCGGCGTACGCGGGGGTCGCCGACTCCGCCCGGATCGCCCCCATGACCTCGCGGAATACGAGGCCGAAGCCGCGGTTCGCGAGGGGGCCCCCGTCGGCGGTGAGGAAGAGCGCGTTGGCGGCCCCCAGGAGTGGGAACCCGAGGAGGCCGACGGCGCATCCGGCGAGGGCCCGCAGGCCGCCGGGCGCGAGGGCGACGAGCAGCGCGGGCCCCGCGGCCACGGCCGTCCGGATGTACCAGGCCCCGAAGGCGAGGGCCGCCCCCGCGGCGAGACCGCGTCTCCAGGTCGGCGGGCCGCGGCCGGAGACGGCGATGGCGAGGGGCACGAGGCCGTAGAGGAACCCCGACGAGTGGCCCCCCGCGGGGGTGAGGAGGCCGTCCTTGATCACGAACGGGGACGCCGCGAGCAGCAGGAGGAAGGCGACGGCGCCGACGGGCCCGGTGAGCCGACGGAGCAGGACGACACCGGCGGCCGCGATCCCCATGGCGTAGGCGAGGCCGTACCACTTCCAGGCGAGGAGGTGGTCGCCGAAGACGGCGAACCCCAGGGCCGACAGCAGGGCGTCGACCACGCTCGATCCCTGGTAGACGTTCCCCTGGAACCACCTCAGCTGCTGGATGTGGCCGTGCAGCAGCTCGCGGCCCGCGGTGGGGACGAGCAGGGACTCGTGGTCGTGCAGGTAGGCCGCGTGACCCTCGAGGCGCACGAGGAAGGCGGCCCCCACCACCGCGACCCCGAGGGCCCAGGCGGCCGCCTCGAGCGCCGCCCGCCGACGCTCAGAAGAGGTGGTCGTGGTCATGGTCGTGGGTGCGGAGGTGCCCGAGCACGTGGAGCAGGGCCCCCGCGAGGGCGCACAGCAGGAGCGCGGTGACGGGTCCCCCCGTGGCCGGGGTGACGGTGGTCGTCGTCCAGAACCCGACGGCGGTGCAGGCCGCCGTGGCCGCGAGCACCGCCGCCGCGGCGGCGGCTCCGGCGCGGTGCTTCACGATCCGCCAGGTGGCGACCCCCACCGGCAGGGTGTGGACCAGCACGGCGGCGGCCAGCGGGTGTTCGTGGCCGTGCCCGCCCGGGGCGGCGAGGGCGGCGCCGTCCACGAGCGCGTGGAGCAGGAGGGCGCCGATGGCGAGCCACGCGCCGCCGTGGGCGAGGCCCGGGATCCGGTGCAGCAGGGAGGCGAACAGCGCGCCCCCGGCGAGCGCGGGCACGGCGGGCCATCCGATGGCCTCGAGACCGTAGGGCAGCACGGTGAGGGCCACGACCGCCACGACGACGACGACCACCACGACGTCCACGATCCGCTGCAGGACCGGGTGGCGGTCCCAGAGGCGATCGAGCAGCGGAGCCGCCGCGAGGGCGAGCAGGGCGAGGAGGAGAGGCAGCAAGGGCGCCGGAGTCTACTCGACGAGCGGGGGGCGACGGTCCTTCCAGGGGCGCGCCTCTTCGAGCTGGGCGGCGAGCCGGAACAGGGTGGCCTCGTCGCCGAAGCGGCCCACGAACTGCACGCCCACGGGGAGGCCGTCGTCGGTCCAGTGCAGGGGCAGCGAGACCCCCGGCTGGCCCGTCTGGTTGAAGAGCTGGGTGTTCGGCGTGGCGGAGAGGGCGTCGGTGCCCATGGTGTCGAGGGCGAGGTCCAGGAGTCGGGGGAGGGGGAACCGCCCCAGCGCCTTGAGCTGCAGGTCCTTGCTGCCCGACGGGTAGAGCTCGCCGACCTTCGCGGGGGGGCGGGCGAGGGTGCTCGTCACGAAGACGTCGTGGTCGGCGAAGAAGGCGGCCACGTCGCGGGAGACGCGCTGCATCGTGACCTGCGCGGCGAGCAGCTCGGGGGCCGTCGTCTTGCGGCCGGCGCAGGCGAGCAGCCACGTCGCGGGCTCGTAGTCGGACGCCCGGGGGCGCTTGCGGCCGGCGTGCTTCGCCGCCTGCTCCACGAACCAGGCGACGCCGGTGGCGACGGTCAGGAAGTAGGCGCGGACCATCTCCGGCACAGGCACGCTGGGCGCGGCCTGCACCACGTCGTGTCCCAGCTCCTCGAGCAGCGCCGCGGTCTCCTCGACGGCCGCGCGGCACGCCGGATCGGTGGTGCCGGCGTAGAGCGTGTCGGTCGTGAATGCGATCCGGAGCCGGCCCGGCGGCGCCCCGACCTCGTCTCGCCAGGGCCGCTCCTTCGCGGGCTGCGCGTAGGGCTCTCCGGGGGTGGCGACGGCCTCCAGATCGAGGAGCAGCGCGCTGTCCCGCACGGTCCGGGAGACGACGTGCTCCTGGACGAACCCGCCCCACGACTCGCCCGCGAAGGGCGCCTGGGTGACGCGCCCCCGGGTGGGCTTCAGGCCGACGAGCCCGCAGGCGGAGGCGGGGATGCGGATCGAGCCCCCGCCGTCGCCCGCGTGGGCGATCGGCACCATGCGGGCCGCCACCGCCGCCGCCGCGCCGCCGGAGCTGCCGCCCGGCGTGTGATCGACGTTCCAGGGGTTGCGGCACGGCCCCCGCAGGGCGGGCTCGGTGATCCCCATGATCCCGAACTCGGGGGTGTTGGTCTTGCCGAGGATCTGCAGGCCCGCGGCCTCGTAGCGCGCCGCGGTCACCGACGTCGCGTCCGGGATCCAGTCGGCGGTGAGGCGGCAGCTGTTGCTGGTCGGCGTGCCCGCGATCGCGAGCTTGAGGTCCTTCACCAGGAACGGGACGCCCCGGAGCGGGCCGTCGGGGAGGTCGTCGGCGCGCGCCCGGGCGCGGTCCTCGAGGTCGTGCACCACGGCGTTGAGGGCCGGGTTGCGGGCCGCGATGCGGTCGACCGCGGCCTGGAGCGCCTCGGTGGGGGAGACCTCGCCGTCGCGGATGAGCGCGGCGAGGCCGATGGCGTCGAGGTCGTCGTACTCGGGGAGGATCATGACGCGCGGCCGCTCACGGCGGGCGCCGCGGGGCCCATGATCAGCCACACGGCGGCGATCAGCAGCGCGAAGCCGACGAGTTGGCGCGCGCCGAGCGGCTCCCCGAGGACGTAGCGCGAGACCAGCGCGACGCACACCACCCCCCCGGCGAGGTGGATCGTCGCCATCTGCGCGCCGGTGAAGAGTCCGTGCCCCATGCGCGTGGCGCTCACGTTCAGCAGGTACTCGGGCAGGACGAGCAGCCAGCTCGCGGCGAGCGCCACCCAGAACGACCAGTCGTCCTTGAAGCGCAGGTGGCCGAGCCAGGCCATCGCCATCATCGAGCTGGAGAAGAGCAACATCAGGGGGACGAGCACGTGCATGCATCGCGGGGTAGCGCGAGGGGAGGGTGCTCCGCAACTCCACGTCGCATTGAACATGTTCAGAAAGTGGTTGATCCGCGGGAGGCCCACCCCTAGATTGAACACGTTCAACACCATGGAGTGAACACGTTCAATGTCGAAGCCGTCGAAGCAGTCCGCCCGTCTCCGCATCCTCGAAGCCGCGTTCCAGGAGTTCGCCGATCGCGGGTTCGAGGCCACCACGATGCGCGGCGTCGCCAAGCGCGCCGGGTGCTCGCTGGGCCTCGCGTACGCCTACTTCCCCTCGAAGCACGGGCTGGGGCTGGCGCTGTACCGACGCGTCGCGGACGAGGTGGAGCGCGAGATCCCCAACCTGCCCGACGGCACGGTCGCGGAGCGGTTCGGCGCGCTCATGGAGGCGAAGTTCGGGTTCCTCGACGCTCACCGCCCGACGCTGACCGCCCTGATCGCCGCGGGGATCGACCCCACGGGTCCCCTCGGGGCGCTCTCCGACGCCACGGCCGCGATCCGCTCCCGGAACTCCGCGGCGTTCGCGGCGGCGGTGGCGGGCGCGACGGACGCGCCGAAGGAGTCGAAGGACCGAGCGGCGCTCGGGCGGCTCGCCTACGGCATCCACCTCCTGCTCATCCTCGTGTGGACCCAGGACGTGGAGGGCAGGCTGGCCCGCGAGGTCCTCGGGGTGGCGTGCCGCGTCCTCAAGGGCGCCGTCCCGTTGATCCTGCTGCCCCCGATCAAGGGCCCGCTCGACCGCCTCGACGCGGCGTTCGGCGACCGCCTCACGGCGGCCGTGAGCGCCGACGTGGAGGAGCGCGCCCGCATCGTCGTCACCCGGCTCATGCGGCACCGTCGGGTCCTCCCCAGCGTCGGCCCGGTGGACGACGCGGCGATGGCGCCGCACCTCGTCCGCGTCCGCGCGGCGATCGTGGAGGGCCGCCCGCTCGAGCTCGTGCTCCCCGGCTTCCCGGCGAAGTCGCCGAGCCCGTTCAAGACCCTCGGGCCGCTCCCCGACATGGCGGAGCGGCTCGCGCTCCGGTCGCTTCAGGACCTGTGCGACGAGCTGTCCGAGGCGCACGCCCCCGGCGTCACGCTCACGCTCTGCTCGGACGGCGGCGTGTTCGCCGACCTCGTGGGCGTGTCCGATGAAGACGTGATCGCCTACGGGGAGCACATCGACGCGTGGATCGAGGACCTGCCGTCGCTCCGCCGGTTCGATCTCCCCGACGCGTTCGGTCCGATGGCGCCGTCGGACGCCCGGGCGCGTCTGATGGACGGGTGGTCCGAGGACACGGAGGTGCTGCGCCGCCGCGCCCGGGAGGTGCCCGCCCTGCGCACCCTCCTGGACGGCCTCCAGCGGTTCCTGTTCGAGGATCGTCTCGGGGTCGACCGGCGGAGCCGCACGCAGATCCGCAAGAGCGCGGGGGCGGACGCGATCGAGCTCCTGCGTCGATCGCGTGCGTGGGGTCGACTCGTCGCGTTCCAGTTCCCGGACGCCGTGCGCCTCAGCATCCACCCGCAGCCCGCGCTGTCGGACAAGCTCGGCGTGCACCTGGTGCCCACGGCCGATGCGTGGCTGACGCCGTGGCACGGGGTCGCGCTCCTGGGGGAGGACGGCTTCGAGCTGGTGAAGCGTCGGGACGCCGAGGAGTGCCAGGCCCGCCTCGTCCTGGCCGACGGCCGCCCGAGCCACTTCGAGCGATGAAGACGAAGCCCCTCCAGCCGTTCGGCGTCGAGGTGACCGTCCCCACGGGCACGACGTGGTCGACCCTGGACCTCCCCGCGCTCGTGGCGTTGGGGGAGGAGCACCGCGTGGTCGTCGTGCGGGGCGTCGCGCCCCAGGCCCCCGAGCAGCTCGCCCGCGACTGCCGGGACCTCGGCCGGCTCCAGCCCTGGCGGTTCGGGGCGGTGCACGAGCTGAAGCACGACCCCGAGGCCGACAACTACCTCTACACCGACCACCCCGTGCCCCTGCACTGGGACGGCGCGTTCGCCGACGAGGTGCCCCACTGGCTGGTGTTCCGATGCGTCCGCGCGCCGGCCGCGGGGGGCGAGACGACGTTCGTGCACACCCCCCGCGTCCTCGCCGCGGCGACCGACGAGCAGCGCGCGCGCTGGGGGGCGACGCGGGTTCGGTACACGACGGAGAAGAAGGCCCACTACGGGGGCACGTTCACCGAGGCGGTCGTGGGCGGACACGCGACCGAGGGCACGCCGGTGCTGCGGTACGCCGAGCCCGTGGACGATCTCAACCCGGTCTCGGCCACGCCCGACGGCCCCGACGCGCACCGCCTGCACGCCGAGCTGCGGGACGTCCTGTGCGGCCCCGACGTGCTCCTCGAGCACGCCTGGCGAGACGGGGACCTGGTGATCGCCGACAACCACGCGCTGCTGCACGGCCGCCGGGCGTACGACGCGTCGGGTCCCCGGCACCTGCTCCGCGTGAACATCCTCGATCCGCGCCCGGGCTGGCGGGCGAAGCTGCACGCGTCGTGGCGGCTGCGTCGCCCCGAGTTCCTCGAGGCGGAGATCCCGATCCTCGCGATCCCGGCGCTGCTCGCGGCCCCGGATCTCGCGGCCCTCGCCACGGCGACGATGCTCGACGTCTTCCTCCTCTTCTTCCTGTGGTTCCACCTCGGCGACCTCGTGAACTGCCTCATGGACCGCGAGGTGGACGTGCACCGCAAGACGCACCTCAGCGAGGCGGTGCGGACCCTGGGCGTGCGGAACGTGAAGGCCCAGATCGTGGCGACGGCCCTCGCTTCGGCGGCGGTGGCGGCGCACCTCGTCCTCGCGCTGGGGCGCATGGATCTGGCCGTGCTCGGCGTCGTCGGCGTGGGGCTGGCGATCCAGTACACGGCCCCCCCGATCCGCATGAAGTCGCGGGGGCGATGGCAGATCGTCGCGTACATGGGCCTGCTCTTCGTCTTCCCGATGTCGTTCATCGAGATCGCGGTCGCAGGGCACGTATCGGCGACGGGGCTGCTCGTCTCGGTCGCCTACGCCGCCATGCAGAGCGGGATCCTGCTCGTGAACAACGCCGAGGACCTGGACGAAGACGAGCGGGAGGGCATCTACACGGCGTCGATCGCCCTGGGGGCCCGGCGGGCGGTGCGCGTGGGGCGCGCGATGGCGGTCGGGGGCGGCTCGGCCCTCGCGATCGTGCTGGCGGCGACGGCGGGGCCGTGGGGTCTCGGCGCGCTGCCCCTGCTGATGACGACCGTCGCCACCGACCGGTGGCTCGTCCGGCTCCAGCGGCGCGTGGACGGCGCCCCCGAGGCGGAGGCGCGCGAGGCGATCCGAGCCCAGGGCAAGCACGTCCCCACCCGCATCGAGTCGGGGGCGTGGGCCGCGCTGTTCGCGGCCGGGGTCACCTTCCTCCTCGGCTGAGGTACAACCCTCAGCTGGGAGCGACTCATGACGTTGGTTCGAATCGCGTGGCGCAACCTCTGGCGGCACCGTCGTCGGACGCTCATCACCGCGTCCGGGATGGCGATCGCCATGGGGCTCGTCATCTCCATGTCCGCCATGCAGGACGGCATGTTCGACATGATGGCGGACATCATGGTCCGGCAGCAGCTGGGCCACGCGCAGGTCAACCACCCGGACTGGCCCGGCCGCGAGCAGATGTACGACACGGTCCCCTCGGACCTCGTCTCGAAGTTCAAGGAGCGCCCCGAGATCACCGGGGCGTCCGGCCGCATGTTCACGTTCGGGCTCGCGGCGTCGGACGTGACGTCGGTGGGCGCCCGCTACGTCGGCATCGACCCGGTGGCGGATCTCGCCATCACGGACCGCTCGCAGAGCGTCGTGCGCGGCGAATACCTGTCGCCCGAGGCGAAGGGTGAGGTCGTCATCGGAGAGGCGATGGCCGACGAGCTCGAGCTCGACCTCGGGGGCGAGCTGATCTTCCTCGGCCAGGCGGCCGACGGATCCATGGCCAACGAGCTGCTGACGGTCGTGGGCACGTACTCCACCGGCATCGACCAGATGGACAAGACCGGCGCCTACCTGCACGTCAGCGACCTGCAGCGCATCCTCGCCCTCGAGGATCAGCTCCATCAGATCCTCGTGGTGGGGGAGGACATGAACCTGTCCGCCGACATCGCGGCCGCGACGTCCGAGGTCGCCGGGGAGGGCGTGCAGGTCCGGTCCTGGGAGGAGGCGGACCCGGCGATGGCCCAGATGATGGGCATGCGCGACGTCAGCCTGATCTTCATGCTGGTCATCATCTTCAGCGTGGCCGGCCTGGCCGTGCTCAATACCAACCTCATGACCGTCTTCGAGCGCACCCGCGAGCTCGGCGTGCTGCGAGCCATCGGCCTGACGCGCACCAAGATGATGGCGCTCGTCATCCTCGAGAGCATCCTGCTCACGGCCGTCGCGAGCGTGCTCGGGATCGCCCTGGGCGGCTTCCTCGACTGGCTCCTCGTGGAGTACGGGTTCCCCTACGAGACGGCCGACGGCAAGGGCTTCAGCTGGCAGGGCGTGACGTTCCCCACGCGCTTCTACGGGGCCGTGCGGCCGTTCCCGTTCGTCGTCACCACGGTGTTCGTCTTCCTGGTCGCCATCGCGGCGTCGATCTGGCCCGCCGCCCGCGCCGCGCTGCTGCGCCCCGTCGAAGCCATGAGGGAGTCCTGATGTTCCTGCTGGCGATCCGCAACCTCTGGCGGAACAAGATCCGCACCGGGATCACGCTCGCGGCCATCAGCGGCGGCCTGACGCTGATCATGATGGGCAACAACCTCAACCACGGCATGTACCAGGACATGATCAAGAAGGGGATCAGCACGATCGCCGGTCACGTCGTGGTCCAGCCCGAGGGCTGGCAGGACGACCCCGACGCCGTGGATCGGTCGGTCGCCGACGCCGACGCGATCGCCGAGAAGGTCGCGGGCGCGTGGCCGGGCGCGAAGGTCGTGCAGCGGACCTTCTTCGGGGGGCTGCTCACGTCGCCCACGAGCTCCGCGGGCGTCGGCATCACGGCGATCCAGCCCGAGGCCGAGCCGATCGTGTCGGACTGGCACACCAAGGTCTCCGAGGGAGAGTGGCTGAAGGAGGGCGACGCACGCGGGATCCTCATCGGCGCGAAGCTCGCCGAGACGCTGGACGTGAAGGTCGGCAAGAAGCTCGTCCTCATGGGCCAGGGCAAGGAGGAGGTCGTCAGCCAGCTGTTCCGCGTCCGGGGGATCATCAAGACGGGCTCCGCCCAGGCCGACGGCATCCTCGCCATCACGTCCGTGGAGGCCGCCATGACGTTCCTCGAGCAGCCGGGCGCGGTGAGCCAGATCTCGCTGCACCTGCCCGTGAGCGACGACTCCGACGCCGCCCTCGCCGCGGTGCAGGGGGCGGTGGCGGGGACGGCCGGGATCGAGGTGCTGGGGTGGAAGGAGGCGGTCGCGGAGATCTACGAGTTCACCCAGACGGACCGCCGCACCAACAACAGCTTCATGTTCATCATCGGGATCATCGTCGCGTTCGGGATCGTCAATACGATCCTCATGAGCGTGATGGAGCGCATCCGCGAGTTCGGGGTGATGCTCGCGCTGGGCACGCCGCCCCTGAAGCTGCGGGCGATGATCCTCGTCGAGGGCCTCGTCATCGGCGTGCTCGGGGCCGCCATCGGGCTGGCCTTCGGCAGCGCGCTCACGTCGTACCTGGTCACCAACGGCATCGACTACAGCGAGATGATGGGCGAGTCCTTCGACATGGCCGGCGTCTCGATCAGCACCGTCATCAAGGCGCAGTGGGACTGGGTCAGCATGGCCGCTTACTGCGTCGTCGCGGTGGTCCTCAGCATCCTCTCCACCGTCTACCCGGCATGGAAGGCGGGCGCGCTGCAGCCCGTCGAAGCCATGCGTCACGTCTAGGAGCCGAAGATGGCCATCGTCGAAGTCCGCGGTCTGACGCGGACCTACCAGCAGGGGACGCTCGACGTCCCCGCCCTGCGCGGCGTCGATCTCGACATCGAGCCCGGCGAGTTCACCGTCCTCATGGGGCCCAGCGGGTCGGGCAAGACGACGCTGCTGAACCAGATCGGTGCGCTGGACATCCCGGACGCCGGGTCCGTCAAGGTCGAGGGCCGGGAGCTGTCCGGCCTGTCCAAGGGAGAGCTCGCGAAGCTCCGGCTCGACCGCATCGGGTTCGTCTTCCAGGCCTACAACCTCATCCCCGTGCTCACCGCGTACGAGAACGCCGAGTTCGTGCTCCTGATGCAGGGCGTGAGCAAGAAGGAGCGGACGGAGCGGGTGATGAAGACCCTGCACACCGTCGGCCTGGAGGGCATGGAGCACCGGCGCCCGACCGAGCTGTCCGGCGGGCAGCAGCAGCGGGTGGCGGTCGCCCGGGCGATCGCGGGCGGGCCCGCCCTGGTGCTGGCGGACGAGCCCACGGCGAACCTCGACAGCGCCACCGGCTACGCGCTCATCGAGACCATGAAGAAGCTGAACGAAGAGGACGGCGTGACCTTCGTCTTCGCCACTCACGATCCCAAGGTGATGGAGCACGCGCGTCGGATCGTGCGGCTCGTCGACGGCAGAATCGATGAGGACATCCACAAATGAGAACGCCCGCCCTGATCACCGCGCTCCTGGTCGCGGCCCCCTCCGCGCTCGCCGAGGAGGGCAAGCCCACGCTCGAGTCCCTCCTCAACGGCGTCGACGACGTCCAGCGCGGGCAGTCCAGCAAGGCGCGCGTCGCCATGCACGTCAAGACGAAGCGCTGGGAGCGCACGCTCGTGATGGAGAGCTGGTCGCAGGGTGAGGACAAGTCCCTCATCCGCATCGTCTCCCCCGCCAAGGAGGCGGGCACCGCGACCCTGATGGTCGACGACAACATCTGGAACTACCTGCCCAAGGTCGATCGCACGATGAAGGTGCCCGCGTCGATGATGTCGGGCGCGTGGATGGGGTCGCACTTCACCAACAACGACCTCGTGCGCTCGGACCGGCTGGCGGACGTGTTCACCTACGAGCTCGTGGAGGAGCCCGCGGCGGACGGGGCGGGGCACTGGGTCATCGAGTGCGTGCCCAAGGAGGACGCGGCGATCGTGTGGGGCAAGGTCGTGGTGAAGGTCCGCGGGGAGGACAGGATCCCCGACGAGATCACGTACTGGGACGAGGACGGCGCCCTCGTGCGCACGATGCAGTTCCTGGACATCCGCGAGGTGAGCGGCCGCAAGGTCCCCATGAAGATGCGGCTGGTGCCCGCGGATGAGCCCGACGAGTTCACGGAGGTGACGTACCAGGCCCTGGAGTTCGACCCGGACCTGCCCCCGGGCACGTTCTCGCTGCAGAGCCTGCGGAAGTAGCCCGGTGCGGCTGGTCCCGGGGCTGGTGGCGGCGTGCCTGCTGCTCCCCACGGGCGCCCACGCCGCCCGCGTCGTCGACACGGATCGGCTCCAGATCGACGTCGGGGGCGACATCAAGGGCTTCTTCGACGCCGTCTTCCCCTACGAGCACCTGATCATGCCCGAGGACCCGATCGCGTCGGCGGCGCTCGACTTCCGGTTCAAGTTCTCGGGCGACTACTCGACCTGGCTCAGCTGGGAGCTGCACCACTCGCTGACGGCGCGGTTCCGGCCCGGAGAGGCCACGACCTTCGGCATCACCCCGGGCACGGGGCAGCCGGTCGCCGACGAGGCGCTGACGATGTCGTACACGGCGGTCGATACGCCGCACTTCGAGCTGGCGGGGCGCTTCGACCGGCTCAACCTGAGCTTCCACCTGCCCGGCCTCGACATCTCGATCGGGCGGCAGCCGGTGAGCTTCGGGACCGGGCTGTTCTTCACGCCCATGGACCTGCTCGCGCCGTACACGCCGCAGGTGGTGGACCGGGAGTACAAGCCGGGGGTGGACGCCGCCCGCTTCGACGGCTTCCTGGGCGCGACCGGGCGGCTGACGGGCGTCGTGGGCGTCATCGAGGAGTTCTCGCTCGAGGGGCTGTTCGTGGCGGGGTACGGCGGGTTCACCGTGGGCGTGACGGACCTGAACTTCTTCGCCGCGAAGATCCGCAAGGACCTGGTGGTCGGGGTCGGGACGGCGTCGTCGATCGGGCCCGTCGGGGTGCACGCGGACGTCACGGTGACCGTCCCGTTCGAGGGCGAGGACACGTGCCCGGGGGCGAACTCCCTGGCCGATGAAGACGAGGCCTGTCCCCCGTTCTTCCGCGGGGTGGTGGGGGCGGACATCCGGACGGGGTTCGGGATGTCGGTCGCGGGCGAGTTCTACGTGCAGACGGCCGGGGCGACGGACCGGACGCGGTACCTCGAGGTGGCGACGCGGCCGCGGTTCGCCCGGGGCGAGCTGTGGACGATGGGCACGTTCTACGGCGGGCTGTCGATCACGCAGGAGATCATCCCCATCGTGTTCGTCAACGTATCGCTGATGACGAACTTCCTGGATCCGAGCTTCTTCGTGGCGCCGGGCCTCACGTGGTCGGTGTCCGAGAACGCGGAGTTCGCCATCGGCGGGTTCTTCACCATCGGCGCGAGGCCGGACGAGGTCGAACTCGTCGATCTCATCGACCCGGACACGCTCCAGCCGCTCTCCGAGGACGAGCTCTTGGAGGTGATCCGGAGCAACAGCGAGTTCGGCCTCGCCCCCCACCAGTTCTACGCCCAGCTCAAGTTCTACTTCTAGGGCCGGCGGCTAGACTCCGCGCGGAGGTTCACATGGCCGATCGAGACGTAGAACGCGACTGCCCCACGGACCGCTTCGTGGCCACCTTGCGCCGCGTGGCCGACGCCTTGGAGGCGGGCGAGCCGTGGCGCATCCAGGTGGCGAACCAGCGCTTCACCGTGCCCGTGGACGCGACCCTGTCCATCGAGCACGAGGTGAGCGACGGGGCGGAGGAGCTCGAGCTGCAGCTCAAGTGGTGACCGGCTCCGCCTGGAGCGGGACGGTCAGAACGTGGGCACCGGGGCCGCGAGGAGGGTCCAGATGAAGGCGAAGTGCATCATCGCGCCGCCGAGGACGAACAGGTGCCAGACCTCGTGGTGCCCGAACGTCGATGGCCAGGGGTCCGGCCACCGCTTCGCGTATACGACCGCTCCCACCGTGTAGACCACGCCGCCGCCGAGCAGCAGCGACAGGCTCAAGGGAGCGAGGTGGGGGAGCATCCACCAGATGGGCACCAGCGCGATCCACCCCAGGGCGAGGTAGAGCGTGAGCCCCACCCACGTGGGGGCGTCGATCCATACGAGCTTCACGGCCACACCCAGCAGCGCGATGCCGCCGACGATCGCGATCATCGTGATCCGCGTCGAGCCGTGCAGGAGGTGGAACAGGGGCGGCATGTAGCTGCCCGCGATGAGCAGGAAGATCGCGCTGTGATCGAGGCGCCGCAGCCACTTGTTGCCGCGGTCGCCCAGGTCGAGGAAGTGATAGATCGTCGATGCACCGAACAGCGCGACCAGCGATCCCCCGTAGATGGACATCGCGGTCACCTTGGACGCGCTGTGGGTGGAGTGGCCGACCAGGGCCACGAGCCCCACGACCGCGAGCAGGAACCCTCCGAAGTGGGTCGCAGCGCTCCAGGGTTCCTTGCCGAACTTCATGAGACTCCAGGGGTGTCATAACTGACCCGCGGGTAACTTAGCTGCCTGGCCGAGGATCGCAACCGGTACACGACAGATCGGTCGCGTCCGTTTCGGCGTGGGACTTGCATGAGACGGAGGCGTGCCTCCGTCACTCCGCATCCTTCCGGTCTTGCTTCTCCTCGTCGGGTGCGGTGTGGCGGAGGCCCCCTCGGCCACCTGGGACGAGGTCCTCGATCCCGCTGCGTGCGCCGAATGCCACCCCGATCAGTACGCCGAGTGGGCCGGGAGCATGCACGCCTACACCGGCGTGGACCCGATCTTCAAGGCGATGAACGCGAGGGCTCAGCGCGAGTCGGACGGGGCCCTCGGTGACTACTGTGTGGGCTGCCACTCGCCCATGGCCGTGCGCGAGGGCTGGACGGAGGACGGGACCGACCTCGACGAGGTCCCCGCCCACCTGCGCGGGGTGACCTGCGTGTTCTGTCACACCGCCCTGTTGGTGCCCGTGGACCACAACAGCTCGCACGTCTTGTCGGGCGAGCCCGTCATGCGGGGCGCCATCGCCGACCCGGTGCCCAATGCCTTCCACGCCTCGGAGTACGGCATCCTCCAGGACCGCAACGAGCCCGGCTCGTCGGAGCTCTGCGGGTCCTGCCACTGCGTATTCACCCCGCAGGGCGTGCACGTCGAGCGCACGAACCGGGAGTGGAAGGCCAGCGTATTCAACGACCAGGGGCCCGGCCGACTGAGCTGTTCCGGATGCCACATGCGTGGGCGAGACGGCACAGCCGCGGTGGGGCACGACGGTCCCGAGCGCCGGCTGCACGACCACTCGTTCCCGGGCGTGGACACCGCCCTCACGGCGTTCCCGGGCAAGGAGGACCAGGCCGAGGCGATCCAGCAGGAGCTCGACTTCTCGGTCCAGGGCGAGCTCTGCGTCGGGCCCGCGACCGGCGGCGTGGAGATCGTGGTGCAGCTCGACAACGTGGGGAGCGGGCACTCCTTCCCCAGCGGCGCCGCCTACGACCGGCGAGTCTGGGTGGAGGTCGTGGCGTACGACGAAGCGAACGCGGTGCTGTTCGAGTCCGGGGTCGTCGCGGACGGCGAGCCGGTCGTGGACGCGATGGCGGGCGACCCGTACGCCTGGGAGTTCCGAGACCGGCACTACGACGCGAACGGGGACCCCGTGGACATGTCCTGGAACGCGGTGGAGGTCGAGGGCGCGCTGCTTCCCTTCGCCACCACGAACGACCCGTCCGACCCGGCGTACGTGCACGCAGTCCGCCAGGCGTACCCGGTGCGGGGGACGATCCCGGCGCGAGTCACGGCGCGGGTGCGGATCCGCGCGACGGGGCTCGACATCCTCGACACGCTCATCGCGAACGACGGGCTGGATCCCGCGCTCCGGGACCTCATGCCGACGTGGGATCTCGGCGGCACCGTGCTCGAGTGGACGGGCCCCGTCGGGAGCTGCGTCCGGTAGGCAGGGCCCCGGTCAGGCTCCCAGGCGCTCCACGCGCACCGCGCAGACCTTGTACTCGCCCGTCCCGGTGACGGAGTCGCCCGCGTCGTTGGTGAGGCGGTTGGTGATCGCGTCGGGGAAGTGCAGCGGCATCCACACGCACCCGCGGCGCATGCGCGCGCTCTCCCAGACCTGCGCCTCGATCGCCCCGCGCCGGGAGACGACCTTCACCGTCTGGCGGTCGCTCAGCCCCAGCCGACGGATGTCGCGCCGGTGCATCTCGATGAAGTTGGTGGGTTGCTTCGCCATCGCGCCGTCCGCGCGCAGTGTCTGCGTGCCCGCGTTGTAGTGGTATAGCGTGCGGCCGGTGGACAGGACCAGGGGGTACTCGTCGTCGGGCAGCTCGTCCGACGGCCGGAACGCCACGCCCTGGAACGGTGCCTTGCCCTTGAGGGGGCCGTCGCCGTGCAGGGTGGGGGTGCCGGGGTGGTCCGGCGTGGGGCACGGCCACTGCAGACCGCCCTCGGCCTCGATGCGCTCGTGGCTGATCCCGCCGAACTTGTCCGCCAGCGACGCCATCTCCGCGTAGACCTCGGCCGGGCTCGCGTACCGCGGCATGTCGTACCCGCACGCCCGGGCGAGATCGGCGACGATCTCCCAGTCCGCGCGCGCCTGCCCCGGCGGCTCCACCGCCTTGCGGACCCGCTGCACCCGCCGGTCGGAGTTCGTGAACACGCCCTCCTTCTCGGCGAAGCAGGCGGCCGGGAGCACGACGTCGGCGAACTGCATCGTGACCGTGGGCAGGATGTCCTGCACGACCACGAACTCGCAGAGGTTGAGGCCCATCTCCACCTGGGAGGCGTTGGGCTCGCTCAGGACGATGTCCTCGCCCATCACGTAGAGGCCCTTGACCTTCCCCTTCGTGAGCTCCTTCATCATGACGTTGAGGTTGAGCCCGTCGTGGGGCGACAGGGGCACACCCCAGGCCTCCTCGAACTTCGCCCGCGCCGCCGGGTCCGTCACCTTCTGGTAGCCGGGATAGAAGACCGGCGAGGCCCCCGCGTCGTTGGCCCCCTGCACGTTGTTCTGCCCGCGCAGGGGGTTCATGCCCGCGCTGCGGATGCCCAGGTGGCCCGTCATCAGGACGAGGTTGGCGAGGCTGTAGACGTTGTCCGTGCCGTGCGTGTGTTCGGTGATCCCCAGCGTGTAGTAGATGCCGGCCTTGCGCGTCGTGGCGTACATGCGCGCGGCCTCGCGGATGTCGTCCGCGGGGCAGCCGGTGACCTCCTCGGCCCACTCCGGCGTGGTCTCGGCGACGGCCGCCACGACGTCCTCGAAGTGTTCGGTGTGCTCCGCGATGAAGTCCTTGTCGTGCAGCCCCTCTTCGATGATCACGTGGGCCATGGCCGTGAGCAGCGCGACGTCCGTGCCCGGCCGCAGCTGCAGGTACACGTCGGCGATCTCGGACAGCCAGATCGCCCGCGGGTCCGCGACGATCAGCTTGCTGCCGCGCAGCTTCGCCCGCTTCATCTCCATCGCGATGATGGGATGCGCCTCGGTGGTGTTCGAGCCGATGACGAACATCAGCTCCGTGTCGCGGATCTCGGGGATCGAGTTGGTCATCGCCCCCGCGCCGAACATGGTCACCAGACCGGCGACCGTCGGAGCGTGTCAGGTGGCCGCGCACTGGTGGCAGTTGTTGGTCCCGAACGCGGCCCGGGCCAGCTTCTGCACCAGGTAGTTCTCTTCGCCCGTGCACCGCGACGAGCTGATGAAGCCCAGGGAGTCGGCGCCGTGGCGCTCCGCGACGCCCATGAGGCCGTCCGCCGCCGCGCGGATCGCTTCGTCCCAGGTCGCGGGGACGAGCTCGCCGTTCTTCCGCACGAGGGGGGTCGTGAGCCGGTCCTCGTGGTGGATGAACTCGTAGGCGAAGCGGCCCTTCACGCACAGGTTGCCGTCGTTGACCGTCGTGCCCGGGGGCGGACTCGTGACGCGGACGACCCGGCCGTCGCGGACGTGCACGTCCATCTGGCAGCCCACGCCGCAGAAGTTGCACGTCGTGCGGACGCGCTCCTCGGCATCGATGGCCATGCCCACGAGCTTCTTCTCGGACATCGCCCCGGTGGGGCAGGTGTCGATGCAGCCGCCGCAGAGCTCGCACGTGGAGTCGAGCAGGGATACCTGATCGGCCGTGGCGATCGTGGTCGACGCGCCTCGGCCCGCGAGCGTGATCGCGGACACGCCCTCGACCTCGTCGCAGTAGCGGACGCAGCGGGCGCAGCTGATGCAGCTCTCCGGGTCGAAGTGGATGTAGGGGTTCGGGTCCTCCCGGCCCTCGCGCTTCGCGTGGATCGGCGTGTAGGTGGGGCCGGTGCCGTAGGTGCCCACGTGGGTTCGCACGTCGTTCACGGGCCCGCGCTCGACGGGCAGGCCGTCGACGTCCAGGGGCGCGTCCGCGAGGTAGAGGCTCAGGAGGTTGCGGCGGTGACGCTGGACGCGCTCGGAGCCGGTCGTGACCTCGAGGCCCTCGCTGACCTTGTAGGCGCACGCGGGCTGCATGCGGCGTTGGTCGCTGACCTCCACGAGGCACATGCGGCAGGCGCCCGTGGGGGCCAGGCGCTCGTCGTGGCACAGCGTGGGGATCTCGATCCCGAGCCGCGCGGCGACGTCCTGGACGGTCTCGCCCGAGCGCGCGGCGACGACGTGACCGTCGATGGTGATCGAGATGCTCATCGGCCGACCAGTCTACCGCCCGCGGGCCTCTCTGGGATCCCCGGCCTGCACCGCGGCGAGCCGCTCCAGGACGACCGGCCACCCCCCCAGCACCGCGTCCGCCGCCTCGAGGCGGGTCGTGGCGGCCGCGCGGTCTCCCCGGCGGAGATCGAGCTCCGCCAGCTGCAGGTGGAGCCACGCCGCGGGCTCGGCGGGTCGACCGTCGTAGGCGTCGAGGGCGTCGCGGAAGGAGCCCTCGGCGGCGTCGAGGTCGCCCAGGTCCACGTAGAGCAGCCCGAGCGCGGCGAACGCCCCGGAGGTGGGCGCGGCGGCGACCGACGCGTCGAGGAGGCGGCGCGCGTCGGCGAGGTCGCCCCGACCCCGCGCCAGGGAGCCGCGCTGCAGGAGCATCGCCGACTGCTCGGGCCGGATCCCCGCGGGCCACGCGGCCACGACGTCGAGGTCGGCGGCGGCCTCTGCGTGCCGGTGCATCGTCCGGTGCAGGCCCGCGCGCACGAAGAACGGGCCGGACCCGGCGGGGGCCCGGTCGAACGCCTGCTCCAGGAGGTCTTCGGCGCGCGCCCGGTCCTCGCCCGACCGGGTGAGGCGGGCCCGGCGCAGGACGGCCGCGGCGGCGTGCTCGAGGTCCACCCAGGACGTCGGGTCCGCCTCCGCGCGGGCGATGGCGGCGGCGACGGCGGCGTCGACGGCGGCCAGCTCGTCTCCGTAGGCCACGGGCGCGCGGGCGGGCGCGGACCAGGGGACGGGGGTCGCCTCGACGGGCGGCGGGGCCGGACCGCGGCAGCCCGCGCCGACGATCGCGGCCGCGATCAGTGCGAGGCGCATCCGCGGGGGATCAGTGGGGGGGCGCGACGTACGGGAACGAGCTCGGGAACGCCACGTCGTTGGCGGGCGGGTTGAGCGGGATGCTCGCCCACAGGTCCACCGGGTGCACGGCCAGATCGAGCAGCAGGACCCCGAGCGTGATGTCCAGCGCCGGGTCCGGGAGCGTGCGACCGTTGGGGAAGCCCGCCGGGCTCCCCGAGTCGATGGAGAGGGCGTCGGGGATGATGATGGGCAGCCCCTGATTCACGCAGGTCCCCGAGCCTGCCTGTACGGTGCACGCGACCAGGCCGAGGCCGGCCAGGTCGTCGTCGAGCGCGGCGTGGAGGGCGTCGAGGTTGTTGATGATCTCGACCCCGAAGGTGAGGGCGAGGTCGTCGGTGGGATCGGCCGCGTTGTAGGCGTCCCGGCTGGAGATGAGGGCGGTGGCCACGGCGGGCATGCCCATGCGGTCGACCCGCGTGTACGCCGAGAACGAAGTCGTGGAGAACGCGTAGGCGTCCACGGCGTCGTCGTCGTCGGTCGCGTCGTCGTCGTCGCCCACGTCGTCGTCGTCGGTCGCGTCGTCGTCGTCGGTCGCGTCGTCGTCGTCGGTCGCGTCGTCGTCGTCCGCCGAGTCGTCGTCGTCACCGCCGCCGCCGCCGCCGCCGCCGCCGCCCCGACCGCCGCCCGGACATCCGCCCACCAGCCCGGCCAGCATCATCACCATCGCGAGTCGGAAGAGCGTCATCGCTACTCCCTCCCCGTGGTGGCCCACACGTCGATCGTGCCGGACGCGGGCAGCTCGACGGCGATGACCATGACGTTGCGCCCGGCGAAGAAGTCGCGCGTGCCGTCGAAGGCGATGGTCGCCGTCGCGAGCGTGTCGGTGAAGCCCTGGTAGTCGAAGAAGAAGGGATCGTCCGCGAGGCCCGCCCAGACCTTGTTGCCCGAGCCGGTGATCGTGGTCTCCACCGGACCCTCGAGCACGGTGGTCGCGGAGAGGCCGAAGGTCGCCTGCACGCCCCAGTCGCTCGCGCCGTTCTGCCCGAACCGGACGGACACCGTCTCGTCCGCGACCCCGTCGGCGTTCGTATCGACGTGCACCTCGTAGAGCGCCTCGTCGTCGTAGACGGGGGCCCCGCCATCGCCCAGCGCCGGGATCAGCGGGTTGAACGTCACGATCGCGGTGAGGGTGCCCGAGTCGACCCACGCGTAGAGGTCGGCGATGTCGGTGACGGGGTCTGCCTGGGTCCCCGGCGCTTCGGCGTGATCGGCCGCGTCCGGCGTGGAGATGCCGATCGCGGCGGCGCCCAGGAGGGCCGCCGCGGTCGCCGCGAGTCGCACCTTCATCCCTGCTCCTCGCTCCGGCGGAACCGCTCGGGGAAGTACTTGATCGCCGACCGGATCGGCAGCGAGGCGACCATGCCGAGGCCGCAGATCGAGCCCTCGTCCATCTCCCAGTGCAGCTCGTCGACGTTCGCCAGCACCGAGGCGTCGTCGGTGCTCAGGAACTCGTCGGTCACCTTGCGTTGCACCCTGCAGCCGACGCGGCACGGCGTGCATTGGCCGCAGGACTCGTCCTCGAAGAACACCTGCTGCCACAGCGCGGCCCGGGCGATGTCGACGGTGTCGTTCAGCACGACGACCCCCGCCGAGCCGAGCATCGAGCCCGCGTCCGTCAGGCCCTTGAAGTCCAGCGGTCGGTCCCGCATGGACATGGGCAGGAAGCCCGAGCTCGCGCCCCCGGGCGAGAACGCCAGGGGGGTGCCGACGTAGCCGCCCGCGGCCTCGACCAGCTCGTCCAACGACACCCCGAGGGGCAGCTCGTAGGTCCCCGGCTTCGCCACGTGCCCGGAGACGCAGTACAGCTTGCTCCCCGGCTCCGTCCGCCCCTGCGCCGCGAACGCCTCGCCGCCGCTGCGGACGATGTACGGGACGCACGCGAGCGTCTCCACGTTGTTCATGAGCGTCGGCTTGCCCCACAGCCCCTCGTCGGTGGGGTAGGGGGGCTTGAGTCGCGGCATGCCGCGACGACCCTCGATCGCCTCGAGCAGCGCGGTCTCTTCACCGCAGATGTAGGCCCCGTGCCCCGTCACGATCTTCACGTCCAGGTCGTCCAGGAACCCGCGCCCGGTCGCCTCTTCGATCGCCCCCTCGAGGGCGCGCTTGCTCGCCGGGAACTCGCCCCGGACGTAGATGAACAGGGTGGTCGCCCCCACGGCGAAGCAGGCGATGACGGCGCCCTCGAGCATCAGCCCGGGCCGTTCGATCATCACCGCGCGGTCCTTGAAGGTGCCGGGCTCTCCTTCGTCGGCGTTGACCACGACGTACCTGGTGGGCTCGGTGTGCCGCGCCACCGCGTTCCACTTGAAGCCCGCCGGGAACCCGGCCCCGCCCCGGCCCTGCAGGCCCGAGGCGTCGATCGCCTCGCGCACGGCGCCCGGCCCCATGGCCCGGGCGGCGGCCAA
The DNA here is from genome assembly GCA_964512225.1 of uncultured Rickettsiales bacterium. Classification (GTDB taxonomy): domain Bacteria; phylum Myxococcota_A; class UBA796; order UBA9615; family UBA9615; genus CAZEKB01. Next base: position 63,446 of record CAZEKB010000033.1, read on the forward strand.
CGCGGGCCAGGTGGGATCGTCGCGGCCGGCGAGGTTCATCGGCAGCGTCGGGTCCGCGGGGGTGAGGGCTCCCGGGGGGCCGGAGCGGGCGGTGTCCAGGTTCCTGTCGACCGCGACGGGAGCCCGGTCGCACCGGCCGAGGCAGCTCACCTCCTCGCAGGAGAGCCCCTCGGCGCGCACCCGGCCGGCGAGGGCGTCGGAGCCCGCCATCTTGCAGGACAGGCCGTGGCAGACGCGCACGTCCACGTCCGGGCGGTCGATGAGCGAGTAGAAGGTGGCGACGCCGTACACGTCGGCGGCGGGCACGCCCGTCGCGCGGGACACGACCTCGGCCGAGCCCGGCACGTTCCCCCCGTGCTCCTCGAGCAGCTCGAGCACCTCGTGTCGTTGGGCACCCTTTCGCTCCATGACGGGAGTGTACAGCCGCGTCCGGACCGTGCTCTAGAGTGTGCGGATGCTCGCGTACGTACTGCTCGTCGACGACAACCCCCTGGACAACCTGCTGCACCGGCGAGCGTTGCTCTCCTCCGGAGTGGTCTCCGGGGACGATCACAGCCTCACCGCGTCCGACGGACGCGACGCCTTCGAGCTCCTGGAGCGCGGGCGGGACGAGGGGGCGGCGTGGTTCCCACCGGATCTGATCCTGGTGGACCTGCACATGCCCCGGATGGACGGCGTCGAGTTCGTCGAGGCGGCCACGCCCCTGCTCAACGGTGAGTCGCGGAAGAGCACGATCGTGCTGATGGTCACCAGCACGCAGGACGCCCAGGACCGCGCCCGGATCGACACGTCGACGGGGATCCACGAGTACGTCCCGAAGCCGCTGCGCAAGGAGCAGGCGATCGAGCTCGTGCGGCGCCACGCCGCGGCGGTGGGGTCAGCCGGCTGAGTCGAGCGCCAGCGCCGTCCGGAGCGCGGCCGCGGATCGTCTCTGCAGGTCGATCAGGTCTCGCACGTCGGCCGGGGCGGGCACCTCGCCCGCGCGCGCCGCCCGACACACCGCGCGACAGCGATCCGACAGCACGCCCGCGCCGAAGCTGGCGGCCGACCCGGTGATCCGATGTGCTCGTTCGAACACGTCGCCCGCGTCTCCCTCCTCCGCGGCGGTCGCGAGCCGGTCGAGATCCTCCCGGGTGACCTGCTCGAACAGGGCGAACGCCTCCGCGGCCCCGGCCGAGTCCCCGCTGAACAGGTCCTGGAGTTGACGGATCGTGGCGGGACGCAAGAGTGAATCCACGATCCAAGCCTACCCTCGGACAGGGCGGGTCTGGATCTCGCATTGAGCGGATGCCTCATGCGACCTCTCGGACGGGG
>CAZEKB010000034.1:0-62690 GCA_964512225.1 uncultured Rickettsiales bacterium
AGATCACGGACTGATCGCCTTGAACAGACTCCGTTTTTCTGACTCGACCGACTAGTCGTCGATGTCGGGCGCGGCGTACTTCTGCTTGTCGGCCAGGTAGATCAGCAGCGAACCCCTGGGGACCGGCTCGTTCGGTTTGGGGTTGATGTGCTCGGTGCCGTCCGGGGCGCGGAACCCGAGGACCAGGGCGCCGCGCTGCGCCGCCTGCATGGCGCGGAGCAGCTCCAGGTAGCCCCGCAGCTCGACGTACTCCTCGGGGACTCGACCCACGTATACGTTCTGATTCTGGTTGCCCGAGAGCAGCACCCCGGACATCACGTCCGCGGCCCCGTGGTAGCGGATCGCGTGGGCGAGCATCGCCGAGCCGACGCGCCGGGTCTCCACCACCTCGTTCGCGCCCGCCGCTCGCGCGTGCTCCACGTTCTCGCTGTCGAGGATCTCCGCGACGACGTACAGGGGGTGCTTGCGGAGCGACATCTCCCCGGCGTGCTCGGCGAGGTACGACCGGATCGTGAACACCGTCAGGATCGTGCTCGCGTCCGCCTTCTGGGGCTCGGAGATGCGGTCGCCCGAGACGATGACCGCGGCCGCGTGCGTGAGGCGGACCTTGTCGAGCTCCGACTGCTTCGTGGGGTCCCCCTGGGCCCACAAGAAGTCGGGCGGGAGGTCCCGGGGTTGCTCGCGGTCGGCGAACAGGACCACGCGCGTGTCCTCGAGGTCCAGCTCGCTGCGCAGGGCGTCGAGCAGGAGGTGGGTGGTGCCGTCGTAGCCGCAGACGACGAGGTGGTCGGCGTAATCGCCCATACGAAACTGCTCCTCGCGGATGGTGAGCACCGCGGTCACGAGGCTCTGGCCGATGATCCCGGCGAACAGGGCGAGGGTGACCATGCCCCCGACCATCAGGAACCCGCCCACGATGCGCCCGAGCGCCGTGAGGGGGGTGATGTCTCCGTACCCCACGGTCGTGATCGTCACCAGCGCCCACCAGAACCCGTCGGCGGGGGACAGGCCCGGCTGGGCGTCGATCTCCGTCAGGAACAGGGTGATGCCGCCCACGACCGTCTCGAGCCCGAGGAGCGAGAAGGCGAACGTGAACAGCAGCGTATTGGACTCGATCGCGCGGATGAACCCCTCGAAGGGGTTGGCGTAGCGAAAGGCGGGGGCCGAACGGAGCAGCCGCAGGAGCCGCAGCGCCCGGAGGCCCCGCAGGCCCGGGAAGACCGCGAGGATCGCGAGCAGATCGATCAGCTGCATCGGCCGGACCGCGAAGCGGAGGCGGGCGACCGCCTTGATCCGGACGCGCTCGAGGCGCCCGACCTGGAAGACCCGCAGCGTCTGGGGCCGCACGGTCCCCACCCGGCACAGCCACTCGATGGCGAAGAGCACCAGGATCACGCGGTCCACGGCGACGAGGCGGGGGTTTTCGGCCTCCACGAACGCGTCGGATACCAGCAGGACGATCGAGAGCCCGATCAGCGCCCAGATCAGGCCCTGCGTCCACCGATAGAGGGTGGTCTTCGGGGCGTGGAAGGCGTCGTGGATGCCGTTGATGAGGCGGGTCACGCGGGGGCCTCCGGGGGCGGACCACCGAGGTGGTCGAGGATCTCCCGCAGGGCGTCCAGATCGTGGACGTCCGTGTGGAGCTCGGGCACCTCTTCGTAGAGCAGCCCCTCTCCGCAGCGGCTCTGCAGCGCGTCGATCTGCTCGCGATCGGCCGCCGCCTGGTGGACCCGACGACGGTGGTTCTGCCACACCGACTCCAGCGCTCGGTCCCACCCGCGCACGTCGGGGCGACGCCGGAAGCCCGCCGCCCAGGGGGTCGCGGGCGTGCGCCCGGGCGACGTGCGCAGCGCCTTCACGCGGTTGATCACGAACCCTTCGAACGGCATGTCCGCGTCCGTGAGGCGCTGGTGGAAGAACAGCGCCTCGGCCAGCGCGACGCGGTTCGGCGACGCGACCATCAGGAACGAGGTCGCCTCCGACGTGAGCAGGTCGCGCACCCCCTCGGCGCGGGCGCGGAACCCGGGCATGAGCCCGCTGAACACGCTCGCGAACTCGGACAGCCCCTGGACGACCTCGCCGCCCGTGAACCGCTCGAAGATCGCGAACAGCTTCTCCTTGCCCTTGCCGAAGATGCGCAGCCCGGCCCGGGCGGCCGAGAAGCGCTTGCTGTCGTCTCGGGCCGCGCCCAACCACTTCATCGCGCCATTCTCCACGATGCTCATCATGCGGTCGGGAGCGTCCAGGAAGTCCAGCGCGTTGCGCGTGGGCGGGGTGTCCAGCACCACGATGTCCCAGCGGCCCGCGCCGTGGACCTCGAGCAGCTTCTCCATCGCCATGTACTCCTGCGAGCCGGACAGCGTCGCCGACGCCCGCTGATAGTAGTCGTTGGCGAGGACCCGCTCGGCGGCCTCGGGCGTGCTCGCGAACCGGCGCACCGTCTCGTCGAAGGTCGCCTTGGCGTCCAGCATCATGGCGTCGAGGCTGCCGCCCGGGGCCGCCGCGTCCCCCAGATCGATGGCCACGGGCTCGTTGAGGCGGCCGACGATGCCCAGCGCGTCGGCGAGGCGGCGCGCGGGATCGATCGTCATGACGAGCGCGCGTCGGCCGGACAGCGCCGCGCCCAGCGCGAGGGTCGCGGAGATGGTGGTCTTGCCGACCCCGCCGGTGCCGCAGACGACCAGGACCTCCCGGTTCGCGAGGACCGCCTGCAACGTCACAGCAACGGCCCCAGCGCGGGCCCGAGCAGGCGCAGTTCGTCGGTGGCGAGGTCTCGCGTGGGCAGTCGGGGCACCTCCACCACGGGGACGGACACGGCGGCCCGCAGGCGCTCGACCTGGGCGTCGGCCCGGGCTCGCTCCGACAGGGTCCGCTCGCCGTCCAGGATCGCGCGCGCCGCCCGCCCGCCGAGCACCACGCCCTCCTCGCGGATCGCGCTCCACAGCGCCGCGTGGGCGGGATCGGGGAACAGCGGCGGCGGGACGGAGTTGACGACGATCGCCGCGACCTCCACGTCGACCTCCCGATCGAGCGCGTCCATGGCCTGCAGGGCTTCGCTCACGGGCAGGTCCTCCGCGAGCGTCACCAGGACGACGGTGAAGCGCGACCGGTCGGCGATCAGGTCGCGGATCTGCCGCGCGTTCTGGAAGAGCGGGCCGACCTTCGCCACCTCCATGATCGAGCGGGCGGACCGGAGCATGGACAGGCCGTGTCCCGTGGCGGGGCCGTCCACGACCACGAGATCCCAGCGGTGCGGGCCGGTCCCGTCGGGGCCGAAGCCGCCGTCGGCGCGGGTCCACTCGAGATCGAGGATCTTGCCCACGGAGATCAGGTCGCTGAGCCCGAGGATCCCGTCCATGAGGGGAGCGATGAAGCGGTTGCGGAAGACCGTCTCGTACAGGAGACGGAACCGCAGCATGCGCACCAGGTACTCCTCCGTCGCCTCGGCGGGGGTGATGGTCATGCCGTCCAGCCCCGGCGCCAGTCGCCGGCCGGCGTAGCCCACGGGCGGGGTGCCGAAGAACGTGGACATGGACTCCGCGCCGTTCACTTCGGCGATCAGCGCGCGCTTGCCGTGGTGCTCGGCCGCGCACAGCCCGAGCGTCGCCGCGATCGTGGACTTCCCCACTCCGCCTTTGCCGAATACGAAGACCACACGCCGATCGAGCAGCGCTTGGGGGGGCACGGACACGTTGCGCGTTCTACAGCATCCGCGATCTCGGATACCCTCCTCCGCTACGCGCGGTGTTCGCGCTGAAGGTGGGCTCGAAGGACGTGGCTTCCGACAAGAAGGGCGGCTGGTTCTCGCGACTGCTCGGCAAGAAGGAAGCCGAGCCGGAGGCGCCCGCCGTTCTGCCGCCCGCGATCGTCGTGGCGGATCTGTTCGATGAAGGCCACGAGGTGACCGCCCGACTGCGGACGCTCGGCCTCGACCCCCACCTGTGCGTCGGCGGGGAAGACGCGATGGCGAGGCTGCAGGGGGCCGCCCCGGCCGTGCTCTACCTCGACTGCTGGGAGAGCCGGATGGACAGCCTGGCCCTGCTCCAGCTGGCCTCCCACTACCACCCCGACCTGCCCGCGAAGGTGATCGCCCGCGTCCCCGGCGGCGGGGCGAGCGCCCAGGGGCGAGAGCTTGTCTCGCTCGGGGTCCGCACGATCGCGCCCAAGCGCCTCTCGATCGGGGCGCTGGCCGAAGCGGTCGAGCAGGCGACGGGCGGGGACATCGACCCCGTGCTCCTCGCCGAGGCCTACGCGAAGTACCCCGACGACGACGACGACTCGCTCGAGAGCGACCTGAAGTCCGGCGCGGAGATCGCGGGCCGGTACGGCGTATTGGGGATCCTGGGCCGGGGCTCGTCCTCCACGGTCTACGAGGTCATCGACGGCGAGAGCACCGCGGACTCGACGCTGGACGAGAACACCGTCGCCCTGAAGCTGCTGCTCCCCGGCGCGCCCGGCGACGATCCGGCGGGGGCCCTCCTGCGCGAGTTCGAGGTCACCGCGGGCGTCGAGCACCCGAACGTGGTGCGGGGCCACGATCGCGGGGAGCACGAAGGCATGGCCTTCATCACCCTGGACGTCGTCCGCGGGGACAGCCTCGAGACCTGGTTCGAGCAGCAGGAGACGCTCCCCGCCGTGGGCGAGACGTTCAAGCTCCTCGCCGGGGCCGCCCGCGGCCTCGAGGCGATGCACGCGAGCTCCATGGTCCACCGCGACGTGAAGCCCGGGAACCTGCTCGTGGACGAGCAGAGCGGGCTCCTGAAGTTGATCGACTTCGGGGCCACCCTCCTGCCGGACTCCGAAGAGCGCATCACCCCGACCGGCAAGATCGTCGGCACGCCGATGTACGTGAGCCCCGAGCAGCTCCACGGCGACACGGCGGGGACGCCGAAGAGCGACGTGTTCTCCTTCGGCGTGGTGCTCTACGAGGCCCTGACCGGGCGCCTGCCGTTCCGGGGCACGAACGTGAACCAGCTGCTCCGACGCATCACCGATGCTCCTCCCACGGCCCCGATCAAGATCAACCCGGACATCCCCCAGCCCCTGTCCGACACGATCCTCCGCATGCTGTCGAAGCGGCCGGAGCAGCGGCCCATGAACATCGCGGACGTCCTGGAAGCCCTCGCCGAGGGCCGCGAGGTGCCCGCGCCGGAGGTCGACGCCACGGGGGCGAGCAAGGGCGTGGTCGCGGCCCTGCTCGACTTCGGGAACGACAGCTTCGAGGCCTTCGACGTGGACGAGGCGGCGCCCGATGGGCCGGACGCCGAAGAGACCGAGAAGCCAGACGCTTGACCCCCCGCCCCGGACGCCTATAAGTGCGCCCATCCCGGAGGTCCCTCAGTGCCGATCTACGAGTACCGATGCCCCTCGTGCGGGCATGAGTTCGAGCAAATCGTGCGGGTGAACGGCCCGAACCCGGGCTGCCCGAAGTGCGAGGCGGGGACGGAGAAGAAGATCTCCCTCTCGGCGTTCCACCTCAAAGGCGGCGGCTGGTACGCCGACGGATACGGCAGCGGCGGCTCGTCGCCGGCCTCGGCGAGCGAGGACGGCGGGTCCTCCGAGACCGCGAAGTCCGACTCGAAGTCGTCCGAAACGAGCTCTTCGTCGTCCGAGTCGTCGTCCGAGTCGACGTCCTCTTCGTCGTCCTCTTCGTCGTCGTCCCCCTCCTCGTCCTCCACTCCTTCCACCTCGAGCGCGGCGGACTGATGGCGATCCTCGACGGCCGAGCCCTCGGCAAGCGAATCCGGCAGGGCCTCAAGGCCGAGACGGCGGTGTTCATGGAGTCCACCGGCGTGCGCCCGTGCCTCGCGACGGTGCTCGTGGGGGCCGATCCGGCGTCCGCGGTGTACGTCCGCAGCAAGCGACGCGCGTGCGACCGCCTCGGATACGAGTCGCGGCACCACGAGCCCGCGGCGGACATCTCCCAGGCGGACCTGCTCGCCCTCGTGAACTCCCTCAACGACGACCCCGCCGTGCACGGGATCCTCGTCCAGCTACCGCTCCCGAAGCACCTGGACTCGGGCCCGATCATCGACGCGATCGACCCCGACAAGGACGTCGACGGCTTCCACACCGAGAGCGTCGGGCGGCTCGCGCTCAAGAAGCGGGGGTTCGTCTCGTGCACGCCGAAGGGGATCCTCCGGCTCCTGAAGGAGTCGGGCCTCGACCCCACCGGGAAGCGCGCGGTGGTGGTGGGGCGGTCGGCGATCGTCGGCATGCCCGTGTCGCTGCTGCTGACACACGCGAACGCCACGGTCACCGTGTGCCACTCGCGGACTCCCCCGGAGGATCTCGAGCGCATCGTCCGCGGCTCGGACATCGTCGTCGTGGCCATCGGGCGCCCCGAGGCGATCCCGGGCGCGTGGATCAAGCCGGGCGCGGTGGTCATCGACGTGGGCGTGAACGACGTGGGCGAGCGCCCCGACGGCAAGCGCAAGCTCGTGGGCGACGTGGAGTTCGCCACGGCCGCCGAGCACGCCGCCTGGATCACTCCCGTCCCCGGGGGCGTGGGGCCCATGACGATCGCGATGCTGATGGAAAACACGCTCGAAGCGGCCAAGCTGTCCGCAGACGCCGCGGCTTCGTAGTAGCTTCCCCCGCGTTCCCCGCCCCGCGAGGTTCCCATGGCAGCCGCGACCGACCTCACTTCTCTGAAGAAGACCCCCCTGTTCGACCGTCACGTCGCGGCGGGCGCGCGCATCGTGGACTTCGGGGGCTGGGCCATGCCCGTCCAGTACGCCGGCCTGCTCGCCGAGCACCACGGCGTGCGCAACCACGTCGGACTGTTCGACGTCTCGCACATGGGCGAGTTCCTGGTGGAGGGCGCGGGCGCCGAAGGGTTCCTGCAGCGCCTCACCACCAACGACGTCGCGGCCCTCGCGGTGGGGCAGGCCCAGTACTCGCTGGCCCTGACGCCCGAGGGCGGCATCGTGGACGACCTGCTCGTCTACAAGCGCGGCGAGGGGCGCTACCTCGTGTGCGTCAACGCCGCCTGCATCCCCGAGGACTGGGCCTGGTTCTCGTCGCACCACGACCCGGCCGCCGACGACTGCACCCTCACCGACGCGTCCGACGACTGGGCGCAGCTCGCCATCCAGGGGCGCCACGCCGAGGCCGTCGTGGGGGCGCTCACGGACCTGCCGGTCGCGGACATCGCCTACTACCGCTTCGCCGAGGGCACCTTCGCGGGGGTCGACGCGATCGTCGCCCGCACCGGCTACACCGGGGAGGACGGCTTCGAGGTCTTCGTGGCGCCCGAACACGGGCCCGCGGTCTGGGACGCGATCCTCGCCGCGGGTGAACCCCACGGGATCCAGCCGATCGGGCTCGGGGCGCGCGACACGCTCCGCCTCGAGATGAAGTACTCGCTGTACGGCAACGACATCACCCGCGACACAACGCCGCTCGAGGCGCGCCTGGGCTGGATCACGAAGCTGAAGAAGGGCGACTTCATCGGTCGCGACGCCCTCCTGGCCCAGAAGGCCGAGGGGCTGAAGCGGGTGCTCGTCGCCTTCAAGCTGCTCGACCGAGGCATCGCCCGCCACGGCTACCCCGTCCTCGTGGACGGCGAGGTGGTCGGCGAGGTGACCTCGGGCGCCCCGTCCCCCTCGGTCGGGGCCTCCATCGGCCTCTGCTACCTCCCCTTCAGTCACCGCAAGCCCGGCTCCCGATTCGAGGTGCAGGTGCGCAGAAAGCGCATCCCCGCCGAGGTCGTGAAGCCGCCCTTCTATCAGCGCCCCTACTGACGCCTCCCGCGCATCCCGGAACCGACATGACCGACGTTCGCAGCGAGTTTCGTTACACCGATGAGCACGAGTGGATCCAGGAGACCGAGAGCGGCACGCTCCGCATCGGCATCACGGACCACGCCCAGGACGAGCTGGGGGACATCGTCTTCGTGGGCGACTTCCCCGAGGTCGGCGACCGGATCGAGTCCGGCGACGCCGTGGGCGTGGTCGAGTCCACGAAGGCCACGAGCGACATCTACGCCCCGATCGGGGGGAAGATCCTCGCCGTGAACGAGGAGCTCCAGGAGGAGCCCGAGCGCGTCAACAAGAGCCCCTACGGCGACGGCTGGCTCCTCGAGATCAAGCCGTCCAACAAGGCCGAGCTCGACGAGCTGCTGAGCGCCGACCAGTACACCCAGCTCCTCGCCCACAGCTGAGTCGAGGCCCCTTCCGGCGCCCCTCGAGCCCACCAATCGACCGGAGGCGTCATGAGCACCCGTCGCGTCCTCGACCCCGTCGACACCTTCGCCCCCCGCCACCTCGGCCCCCGGGAGGCGGACGTAGCCGCCATGCTCGCGACCCTCGGGGTCGACTCCCTGGAGCAGCTGGCGGACGAGGCAGTCCCCCCCTCCATCCGCGTGCAGCGGCCCCTCGACGCCCTCCCCGACGGCCTCGGGGAGTCCGCCGCCCTCGCGCGCCTCCGCACGATGGCGGGCGCCAACGAGGTCCGCAGCACGTGGATCGGCCTGGGCTACTACGGCACGAGCGTCCCCCCGGTGATCCAGCGAAACGTCTTGGAGAACCCCGCCTGGTACACGCAGTACACGCCCTACCAGGCGGAGATCGCCCAGGGTCGACTGGAGGCGCTGCTCAACTTCCAGACGATGGTGGCCGACCTGACCGGCCTGCCCGTGGCGAACGCGTCCCTCCTCGACGAGGCGACGGCCGCCGCCGAGGCCATGGCGCTGTGCCGCGCGGCGACCCGGGGCAAGCGGTCCGGGTTCTTCGTCGCCGACGGCGTGCACCCCCACGTCGTCTCGGTCGTGGCGGCGCGCGCGCGCCCGATCGGGGTCACGATCCACCGGGGCGCGGCGGCCGACGCCGACTACGCAGGCCAGGACCTCTTCGGGATCCTCCTGCAGTACCCGGCGACGGACGGCTCCATCTCGGACTACGCGGCGGTGGCCGAAGCGGCCCACGCGGCCAAGGCGCTCGTCGCCGTGGCCACGGATCTGCTCGCCCTCACCCTGCTGACGCCGCCGGGCGAGTGGGGCGCCGACGTCGCCGTCGGCTCGGCCCAGCGCTTCGGCGTCCCGTTCGGACTCGGCGGTCCGCACGCGGCGTTCATGTCCGTCACGACGAAGCACCAGCGCAAGCTGCCGGGGCGCGTCGTGGGCGTGTCCGTGGACCCCGAGGGGCGGCCCGCCTATCGGCTCGCGATCCAGACCCGCGAGCAGCACATCCGCCGGGACAAGGCGACCTCGAACATCTGCACCGCGCAGGTCCTCCTCGCGATCATGGCGAGCATGTACGCCGTCTATCACGGGCCCGGCGGCTTGACGGCGATCGCGCGACGGGTGCGGGCGGCGACGTTCGCCCTGGGGCGGGCCCTGGAGGCCCTCGGCGCGACCGTCGACGGGGGCCCGCGCTTCGACACGCTGCGCGTGCGCGTCTCGGACCCCGACGCCGTGGCCGCCGCCCTCGACGCCGCCGAGATCAACGTACGTCGGTTCGACGACGGGTTCGGCGTGTCCCTGGACGAGACCGTCGGCCGCGCCGATCTCGCCGCCCTGATCGCCGCGTTCTCGGAGGGCCTGGACTCCCACCCGGGCGAGTTCGACCTCGACGCCCTGGCGGCCGATACCCCGGAGCTCCCGGCGCCCTTCGCGCGGACCTCGGACTTCCTGACGCACCCCGTCTTCAACTCGCACCACAGCGAGACGGAGATGCTGCGGTACATCCACTCGCTGCAGGCGGGGGACCTGTCGCTGGCCTTCTCGATGATCGCCCTGGGCTCCTGCACGATGAAGCTCAACGGCACCTCGCAGATGGTCCCGGTGACGTGGCCGGAGTTCGGCGGCATCCACCCGTTCGCTCCTCGGGAGCAGTGGCGCGGCTACTCGGCCCTGTTCGACGACCTGGAGCGGTGGCTCGCGGAGGCCACCGGCTTCGACGCCGTGAGCCTGCAGCCCAACGCCGGATCGCAAGGCGAGTACGCGGGGCTGCTCACGATCAAGGCGTGGCAGGAGGCCCGCGGCGAGCACGGCCGCGACGTGTGCCTCATCCCCACGTCTGCGCACGGCACCAACCCGGCCTCGGCGGTGATGGCGGGGTTCCGGGTCGTGGGCGTCGCGTGCGACGAGGACGGGAACATCGACGTGGGCGACCTGCGCGCCCGGGCGGCCGAGCACGCCGAGCGGCTGGGCGCCCTCATGGTGACGTACCCGTCGACCCACGGCGTGTTCGAGACGTCGATCCGAGAGGTCTGCGACGTCGTCCACGAGCACGGCGGACGCGTGTACCTCGACGGCGCGAACATGAACGCCCAGGTCGGCCTGTGCCGCCCCGCGGACTACGGCGCCGACGTATGCCACCTCAACCTCCACAAGACCTTCTGCATCCCCCACGGCGGGGGCGGGCCGGGCATGGGACCGATCGGGGTCACGGCCGAGCTCGCGCCGTTCCTCCCGGGCCACCCGCTGGTCGAGGGCGTCGGCGGCGAGCAGGCGATCGGTCCGGTGAGCGCGGCGCCCTACGGGAGCCCGTCGATCCTCCCGATCCCCTGGATGTACATCGCGACGATGGGACGCGACGGGCTCACCCGCGCCACGCAGATCGCCATCCTCAACGCCAACTACATGGCCGAGCGCCTCGCGGGCACGTTCGACGTCCTGTACCGCGGACCCAACGGGCGGGTCGCGCACGAGTTCATCCTCGAGATGCGCCCGTTCAAGAAGAGCGCGGGCGTCTCCGTCACCGACGTGGCCAAGCGGCTGATGGACTACGGGTTCCACGCGCCGACGGTCTCGTTCCCGGTGGCGGGCACGCTCATGATCGAGCCGACCGAGTCCGAGTCGCGGGCCGAGCTCGACCGCTTCTGCGCCGCGCTCATCGCGATCCGCGAGGAGATCCGCGCGATCGAAGAGGGCCGCATGGACGCCGAGGACAACCCGCTGCGGCGCGCGCCCCACACGGCCATGGACATCGCGTCCGATGGGTGGGACCGGGCCTACTCTCGGGAGGTGGCCGCGTACCCCGCGCCGTGGGTGCGGGACCACAAGTTCTGGCCCCTGGTGGGTCGGATCGACGAAGCGTACGGCGATCGCAACCTCATGTGCGTGTGCCCGCCCGTCGAGGCGTACACCGACTGACCGCGGTCGCGCGGATCAGTCTCCCGAGTCGGTGATCGGGGGCAGGAACGACGGGCCCGGCATGTTGCTGCCGCCCGCGCGCTTCCGGCGCTTCTTCGCCTCCACCGCGCGGGTGCGCTGGGTGTCGGTGGCCTTGGGCAGGTCGTCCATGGAGTCGAGCCAGTCCTCGTTCGACGGCGCGGGCATGTCCGACACGCTCATCGCCTCGACCTCCAAGTTCTCGTGCACCGTCGGCGGCCCCTCGTTGGCGGCCGCCACGGCGGGCGAGATCGCCACGGGCGCGGTGCGGAGCGAGTCCGCGACCCACTCGTCGCTCTCCTCCACGAGCTCCCGGGGGAGCGTCTCGGCGTCGGCGATGGCGCGCACGTTGTCGGCGGCGACGGCGGTGGAGCCGGGCCGAACGTCGCGGCTCTCGGGGTCTCCATCCCCCTCCACGGGCTCGTGGCGGTCGGTCTCCAGCCCGGTGGGCGCGGGGTCGGCGCTGAGCTTCGCCTGGATGGCGGCTTCGAGCGCCGCGGAGTCGATCCCGAGCTTCGTCTCCGCGCCGGGGACCGCGTCGGCGCCCAGGGACAGGCGAATGCCGAACCGGCGTCCACCGACCTCGAACACGTCGCCGGGGAACGCCTCCGCCGAGACGACCGGGGAGCCGTTCAGGAGGACGGGGCGCAGGCTCGACCCCGCTCGCACCTCGAGCTGGTTGCCCCGTCGGCGGACGGTGAAGAGGGTGCCCACGCCCTCGTCGTCGAGCCGCACGTCGTCGTCGTCGGTGAAGCCGCAGGACGTGGTGCCGGGCCCGGGCGCGAAGGACACGCCCCCCCCGCTCTCGGTGATTTCGCGGATCTCCGGTCGGCCGGTCACGCCGACCGCCGGGAGGACCTCGTTGGTGTCCAGTTGCGCCTCCCGACGGAGGTCCTCGGTGCGCGCGTGCGCGGTGCCGAGAGGCGCAGGGTCGGGGTCTCCGCCCCCGCCCGAGTCGAACTCCGACAAGGAGAAGTCCAGCGTGAAGTTCGCCTTGCGTCCCTTCGAGCTGCCGGGGGCGGCCGCCTCCACGACGGGGCCCTCGGAGGCGTCGCGACGGCCCGCTCGGGCCACGGCCGCCCGGGCCCTGTCGGCGGCCTGCTGCCGCTGCCGGTCGAGGCGATTCACCCGCTCCGGCGGCTTGCCTCCCGGGCGCGGCGACGTGCGGGCCTTCGGGTTCGGACCCCGACCCGCGAGGGCCTTGGGGACCTTCAGCCCCTCGTTCGGGAGCGGAGCGACGAAGCCCGAGTCGAGGGACGACGCGTCCTGCTCGTCCTCCTCGAGGAACTTGAGCGTGTACCCGCCGATGACCACGGCGTCCGAATGGAACAGCAGCGATCGCTCGATCGCCTCGTCGTTCACGAACGTCCCGTTCTTGGTGTCCAGATCCTGGATGATGTACCCGGCCACGCTCTCGCGGATGACCGCGTGCCGTCGCGAGACGCGTGAGTCGAGCAGCTGGATGTCGACGCCGTCCGCTCGGCCGATCAGGACGGGCTTGTCGGGGAGGTAGAAGACCCCCTCCAATCGCCCGCCTCGAAAGATGCTCAGCTGTGCCAATGCGCTCCCTCGCCCGCCCGAATCGAAACCCGATCCGGGGTCGTTGATCCTACCTGTCCCGGCCCCGAAGGACCAAAAGCGGCCGAAATCGGGCTGCTGCGAGCTATCGGGGGGCGGTGATCAAGCCCGGGAACTGCACGTTCGAGCGGGGGTCGATGCCGCTCATCTCGGTGCGTTCGACCACGATGGGGATCGCGAACCCGAAGTTGCGGATGTGGATCATCCCGTCGTCCTCGGCGGCCTCGGCGGGGGGGTCGGGGAACGGGGCCGCGAGGCGGAAGGCATCCTTGATCGCCTCGTCGAAGGCCGGGATCCCGCTGGGCTCCGCGATCTCGATCGCCACCAACGTCCCGTCGAGCGCGATGAGGCCCTTGAGCTGCATCTTGTAGAGCCGCTTCGTGATCGGGACCCGCGGCCGCGCGTTGGGGAGGGTCTGGCCCGCGTAGAAGACGGCGAGCCGCTTGACGCGATTCCAGAAGGCGGCGAATACGAACTCGTGGGCGTTGAGGGCGGTGGAGTCCGAGACCGCGACGTCCGGCAGCCAGTCGGCGGACGGAGCCCCCGCCAGGAACGTCTGGTCGTGGCTCGACAGCACGTCCTGGGCGACGCCGTCCTGGTCGGTGAAGTCGAACAGCGAGGGGTCCGGGAAGTGGGAGAAGCGGCCGTCGCGGAACGCGCGGTTGCCGGTGGCCGCGCCGGTGGTCGCCGAGGCGGTGCGCTGGGCGACCTGGGACTCGAGCTCGTAGGCGTCCTCTTCGCTGTACGTCGGGGCCGTCACCTCGCGGTCCGGGCGGGTCCGGGGGTCCACGGTCTGGACCGGGACGGTGGCGTTGTACTCGGCGAGGAAGTCGGCCTCTTCGGGCGGGGTCTGGTCCTCGGGAGGCGCGATCTCCACGATCTGCCCGTCGACCTCGGGATCCTCTTCGTCGGCCGGCTCCTCGGTCTCGTCCTCCTCGGGATCCGCCTCGGGCGGCGTGATCGAAAGGAAGGTGAACTCCAGCCGCTCCGGCTGCGGGGCGGGGGCGCGGAGGTAGGTGCCGTCGGCGAACCAGATGGCGAACGGGACGTGGAGCAGGAGCGACAGGATCCCGGCGACGACCGCGGTGCGGGAGAGGGACTGTGTTCGTCGGGAGCGCCGGGGCACGACTCTAGGTAGTCACCTGCGGCGACGTCTGGCAAGGGCAGGGACGCCGATCACGAGCAGAAAAGCCGCGGACGAGGCCTGTGCCTGGGCTTCGGTGGACGTGTCTTCGCAGCCGCAGGCGGGGGACTCCCGGAAGATCACCGGCTCCTCGCCTTCGCCGCACCACGGACCCAACACGGCGCCCTCGAAGGGGAACCGGTCGGCGTCGCTCACCGCCATGGCAGAGAGGTAGGTCAGCATCTGCGTCCACAGGTGGGGCTGGGCGACGCGCTGGTCGGCGTAGTCGAAGATCTCGTCGCCCTCTTCGTCGACGCTGACCCACACCTCGCCGAGGTGGTGGGTGCCCGCGGGCGGGAGGTCCTCCGCGAGGACGCGGATGGTCTCGATGTTGTCGGCGGCCTGCCGACCCGCCGAGCGCGGGTGCAGGTCCCAGTACCGGGCCAGGGACAGCGTCTTCTTCTGGATGTACGACGCGCCGTCCGTCTGCAGGGCGGCCGCGGCCCGGGAGGTGTCGAGGGCGAAGCCCGCGTAGTCGTCGAGGGCCCCGCGGGTGAAGGCGTCCACCGCCGCGCGCAGGGCCTTCGCGTCGGCCTGGGCGCCCACGATGTCCTCGAAGTAGACGTCGTGGCCGGGGTCCACGGCCAGCTCCTCGGGCCACAGGATCCAGTCGGCGCGGTCGTCGTCGCCGTCGCCTTCGAGGTCGGACCAGCTGCCCGGTGCGTCGTCCACGCCCGGCGTGTAGTACAGCCGGAACGCGACCGTCCCGAGCTCGTGCGCCCGCTCCTCCCAGTAGTCCACGACCGGGTCGTCGACGCACAGGGCGCGCGCGGCCCGGGCGGCGGCGAGCAGGCCCATCCGGGTGGTGTGGGTCGAGTAGATACTGACGCTGTGGACGGGGTTGTCGTCCTCGCTCGCCTCGCACGGACGCAGGGCCTCCCAGTCGCCCGCGGCCAATGACGCGGCCCGCGCCTCCGCGTCGGGGATCCGGCCGTCCAGGAGGGCCTCGTAGGCGGGCCACCAGGAGGGGTGGCCGGCGGGGGCGTCCGTGTCGATCAGCGCGGGGTGGGCGGGGTCGAGGCAGGCCGCGAGGAGGTTCGCGCCGCGCTCGATCGCGGGCCAGGCCGCCGCCAGCGCGTCGCGCTGCTGGGCGGAGTTCGCGCCGTAGGCGGCGTGGGCCCAGAACCCCCACAGCGACAGGCCGACCTGGTCGATCTCGAAGTGGTTGATCGAGGTCGTCCCGGGCTCGCCGTCGGCGAAGAAGTTCATCAGCCAGGCCCCGGGGGGGCTCTGCAGGACCACGTTCGTGCCGTTGTCGAACACCACGCTGTGGCGGTTCTGGCGGGCCGCGAGGAAGAGCTTGTGGCGGCTCACCAGGTCGAACTCGCCCGCGACGTCCAGCCCCAGGTCGAAGAACACGGAGTCGCGGGGCCAGTCGAGGTGGTAGGCGGGCTGGGTGGAGATCGAGGCGACCATCGCGGCGGTCGACGCGTCCGTGCCCTGGTGCAGGGCGATCAGCGAGCGCTGGGAGAACGCGGTGGTGGCGGGCCCGAACCCCTCGTGATCGGGGAGGTGGGCGTCGCTCACGAGCGCCTCGGCGGCGGCGTCGGCGCGGTCCCGGCCCGCCTCGAAGCCGTCGAGACGGGCGGCCTCCAGGACCCCCGACGCCTCGTAGGGCGTCGCCCCCGCGGCCCAGAACACGTCGAAGGTCGCCTGCCCCGCGTCGTCCAGGTCCGAGTCCCAGGCGAGCGCGAAGTTCGCTCGGCACGCGCCGAGGGTGGAGCCGCTCATGGTGTCCCCGACGGCCGCGTCGAAGGCGGACTCGGGCGCGCGGGACCAGTTCACCGCGGTGGTGCACGGAGAGTCCGTGTCGATGCCCACGTGCCACTCGGACGGCGTCGATCCCCCCACGACGATCGCGACCCCGTCGCCGAACTCGTCGGCCTGGAGGGCCTCGACCTGCCCCGCGGCGGGCGAGGTCTCCGGCTGGTTCATGAGCTGGTCGAGGGCGTGGAGGTCGGCCCGCTCCCCCCCGGGCCGGAAGTGCACGACGGCCTCGGCGCCCGCGTCGTAGTAGGCCGCGAAGTCGCCCTCGCCGTCGTCCTGACGGGGGTCGAGCGAGTCCCGGAACTGCATGGGCGCGAGGTTGGCGTAGAGCACGTAGCTCACCGCGGTCACGTCGGCCCCCTCGTCGGCCTCCACGAGGGTGCGGCGCAGCACGACGTCCCGCTCGCTGTCGACGGTCGTCCACTGCGTGACCGTGAGCCCGAGGACCTCGTTGCGGGCCACCACCTCCACCGCGGCCGACGTGTCGGACGCGTAGCGCAGCTCCTGGCTCCAAGCGGCGTCGCGCAGCCAGGTGAACGACTCGCCCGCGGACGTGGTGACGCGGAGCCCCCCGAAGACGCCCTCGGTCTGCTCCGCGCCGAAGTACTGCAGCGCGCGCGCCTCGTCGGACGCCTCGGTCTCGAAGTCGACGTGATCGAAGTACGACGGCGACGGCCACGACAGCACCGAGACCTCGCCCCGCGGGGCCACGCCGACCGTGAGGCGGCCGTTGCCGCTCTGGGCGGAGAGGTACGTCGCCCCCAGGAGGTGCTCGTTGCGGTCCCACGGGACCAGGGCCGAGGCGTCGGGGACGACCACGAGGGCCCCCCCGGCGAGGGCGGCGAGCGCGGCGCACGCGCGGGCGGTCGAAAGAGCGGTCATTCGGTCTCCGCGTCGGAGAGGCGACGCACCTTCTTCAGCTTGCGGACGAGGGAGGCGCCCATGGGATCGACGTCGATCCGCTTCGCCTTCGGCTCGGGCGTGAAGCGCAGCTCGGCGCGGCGCTCGTCGACCATCACCCGGTGCACCATGGGGACCTTCTCCCCCTGCACATGGACGTGGACGGGGATGCTCACGGGGACGATGTCCCCGACGTGGGCGAACTCGACCAGCACCTCGCCCGTCTTGCGGTCGATCGCGGCGGTGTACTCGAGGGTGGGGAGGAGGCCGCCGTCGAGCACGTGCGTGGCCTGGTCGCGCAGCGGTCGCCCCCCGAGCGCCTCCACCGTGTCCAGGAACAGGTGCGCGGCGACGCCCTTGCCCGAGGAGCGGCTCAGCAGGTCGCGCGTCCCCGCGAGGAAGGCCCTGGACCCCACCCGGTCGGCGATCTCGGACCACAGCAGCGTCGCGCGGCTCCAGGTCTGGAACGCGAAGGTCCGGCCCTGGCGCTCACCGACGAGCACGGGCGGCGCCGTCTCGTCGACCTCGGAGGTGAGGCGACGCATGCTCTGCGTGCGCTCCTTGAGCGCGCCCATGCCCGCGACGCGGCCCATGAACAGCAGTCCGGTCCAGGACGCGGCGGCCTCGGTGATCCAGATGTCTCGATAGGTCCGCGGCGGCGCCTTGTGGCCCCACCACTGCCGCGTCAGCTGCACGAGCTGCAGGTACTTGCCCACCTCCAGCGGCTCGACCATGAGCGCGTCGATCGCCCTCGACTCCACCAGGTCGTGCGAGGGCGCGGTGATCGGGCTGCTGGAGAGCAGGAGGCCGGAGGGACCGTCCACGAACCCCTGCCACGGGCGCATGTGCCCGGGCGGCAGGCAGGACCAGCCGCCGCCGCTGTTGCCTTCGGCGCCCGCCTGCCAGTTCACCATCGGGTAGGGCGCCGCCTCGACGATGTGCAGCGTGCTGTACGGGAACGGCCCCCACAGGGCCGACGCGAACTCGACCATGGCCCGCGCCATGCTCGTGCTCCCCCGGAGATCGGCCGTGGAGGCCTGCGGGCCCCAGACGATGATCCGGGGGTTCGTCCCCTGGTCCCGCAGCTCCGTCTTGCGCAGGGCCCCGAAGACGACGGTGAGGGTCTTGATCCCCCCGGGCTCCTCGTAGGCGTAGTGCCAGCCGTCCTTCTCCTCGCGCTCCTCCAGCAGGTCCCCGGGGGCGACCGCGCGGATGAACCGGGGGACGTGGATCTCGACGCGGCTCGCGAAGTGATCCGGGCGCGGGTTCCGCGGATACCAGGCCCAGGGCCCCAGCTCGGAGAAGAAGGTGTCGGGCATCTCGCGGCCGCCCGCGGACACGTAGGGGATCCCCTGGGTCATGGGCCCCGCGTAGTCGATCTTCAGCTGCGCGAACCCGCCCTTGGCGAGGGCCTCGGGGAGCACGACCACGAGCTTGCTGCCCCGGTGGACGACCGGCAGGAGCTGATCCGCGCCGTCGCGTACGCGGACGATCTTGATGTCGCGACGGGTGGGCTCGGCCACGCAGAGCTCCCGCCGACGATCGAGCTCCAGCACGACGGCCCGCAGGGGTCGCTCCTTGGCGTTGAGGAGCTGCACCGAGGCCTGGACCTCCACGCGCACGAGGTCGTGGCCCGAGGGGCCCGCGGAGGGGACCGTGACGTTCAGGTCGGTGGCGATGACGTCGTAGTCGGACCCGGGGCTCTCGGCGGCCCCGAAGCTGGCGACCACGTCCAGGTCCGGCGGGGCCTGACCCTGGGCGCGGGCGAGGTAGATGGCGGTGGTCTCGTCCGGCAGGAGGGCGCCGCGGGGGTTGTGGAGGTAGGACAGCCAGGCGCGAGGCCCGCTGGTGAGGCGGAGGTCCGCGAGGAAGTGCCCCCCGACGGACCCGCTGCCGTACGCGTCCAGGAGCTGATCCACGAGGAGGTCGGGCGTCCACCGGCTCCAGAGGGGGTTCGCGAGGGTGGAGGCCCGGGCCTCGAAGACGCGGTAGGCGGCCCCGTCGGCGTCCCCCGGCCCGTCGGCCTCGCCCGCGAAGAGCTGCTCGGCCGCGCCGTCCGTGAACCGCAGGTGCGCGGCCGAGAACGTCTGCTCCAGGGGGGAGAAGTCCGTCGCGCGCTGCCAGGACGTGGTCTCCACGCCCGCGGGGATCAGGAACTGCACGCGGCCTTCGCCCAGGAAGACCGCGCCCGCGACACCGCCGTCCTCGCGCACGACGGCGTGCACGCGGCCCGACTCGAAGTGAATGGTGGCGCCGGGGCGCTCGATCACGACGTCCTTCACCGCCGTGCTCGGGCCCTTGGCGAGCGACAGCGCCGCGAGCGCGTCGGCGGCCTCCACGAACTCGGTCTGCTCCACGGCGAGCGCCGGCCCCGCGAGCAGCAGGCACGGGAGCGAGAGCAGGGCGGCGACGGCGGGGAGGGAAGAAGTACGGGGCATCGGGGGCTCGGGTGGCGAAAGGCGGCGCATGGTAGCAAGGTCCATCATCCACACGCGCACGCGCGTGAGCGAAGGGAACACGGTGCCGACGTCGTCCATTCCCGCGAGTCGGGGTCGACTCCTCGGAGCGCTGCAGACGGGCGACCGGGTCGACGCCGTGAGCGCCGCGCTCGCGCTCCGCGACGGTGGGGCGGAGCTCGACGTCGCCGTCGCGACGTGCATCGATCACATCCTCGCCGTCGGGGCCGGCCTGCTCCGTGGGTCCCGGTTCGGGCGGACGCCGGAGGTCCTCGCCGCGGCCTTCACCCTGGCCGACGCGCTGGACGACGACGCGGCCTGGGACGTGGTCGTCGCGGCCGTGGATCTCCTCGCCGTCGCGATCCCGCCCGCTCCCTCGCGGGGGGCGCACGAGCCCGCCGTCGACCGCCCGTGGCCCGCTCGGGTCGAGGACTGGGGCCGCCCGGCGCTGGTGGCGGGCGCGGTCTCGCGCCTCGAAGCGCGCCTCGGAGGGGGAGACCTCCGCCCCGCCCTCGCGCGCTCCTTCCCCGCACCCCGACGGCGTCCGCCGGGGACCGACGCCCCCTGGATCGAGCCCTCGCCGGACGGGGTGGTCGTGGCCGCCGCGCGGCTGTTCGTGGCGTGCCCGGGCTTTCGGGAGGCGGCCGCCGTGCTCGTGGCCCGCGAGGCCTGGGCGGACCCCTCCTCCTCCGCCGTCGGCGCCGCCGCGTGGTTCGTGGAGGAGACGCGCCGCTGGGCGGTCCGGCGTCGTCGGCTGGAGGACCTGCCCGCCGAGACCCTGGAGGACGTCGACGCGACCACCTTCGAGGCGGCGCTGCGCGACGCGGCGGGCCGGGAGGCCGTGCACAGCTTCGGCGTCGTGCACGCGCTCGCGGCCGCCGCGGCCCACCTGAGGTCGGGCTCGGAGGAGGTGTCTCAGGCGGCCGGGGCGGTGCTCGCGGCGTCCCGCCCGACTTGGTCTCCGGGGAGGCCTCCGGGGGTGAAGGTTGCGCCGCGCAAGTATCGGGCATGACAGAGAAAATTCAGCACATGCATGTATACTCGCCAGCCCTTGGATTCCGACGACCAGCTCCTGCTCTTTCGCCGCCCCGGCGCGCCCGAGGGCATCGATCGACGGGTCCGGCGTCGGCCGTCCCGCCCCTCCCGCGGGCGCCCTCACATGCGGGCCGTCGCCCAGGAGGCCTTCCCCTTCCCGCGGCGTCGCTCGGAGCAGCCGTTCGCGACGCGCATGTCGGACCTGGTGCGTCGTCTGCAGCTCCTCGAGCGGGACGCGAAGTCGAGCCTGAAGCTCACGCTGCCCCAGGCCCACGCGCTCCACGCGCTGCGGGCGTCCGGGCAGCTGCGCATGCAGGAGCTGGCGATGTGCCTCGGCCTCGCGCAGTCGACCGTCACGCGCCTCGTCGCCCCGCTCAAGCGCATGGGGCTGCTGGATCGGCGCCCGGATCGCCGCGACGGGCGGGCGACCTGCGCGTTCCTCACGGACGAGGGCGCCGCGATGGCCGACCGCATCGACCGCGCGGACATGGAGCTGTACGAGGACATCCTGTCCCGGTTGCCGGAGACGCGGCGGGCCGAGGTGGTCGCGGCCATCGCCCTGCTGCACGAGACCGTCGCGGATCTCGGCGAGCACACCGGCAGCTGAGCGGAGCCTCCGGATGACCGAGCCCTTCTACAAGCGTCAGCCGATCCTCGCCGGGTGCCTGGGCTGCCTCGGCGTCGGCGTGTTGGGCACCATCGCGGTGGTCGTGTTCATGGGTCTGCTGGGCAAGAGCTGCATCGACAGCGCCAGCCGCGGCCTGGGGTTGGACAGCCTGCCCGCGACGATCCAGGACGCCATGAAGGCCGGCTATGGCATCCAGATCAACTCGAACCACGACAACGGGGTCACCGAGTCCGAGATCGTCATGCCCCCGATGGAGCCCCGAAAGGTCACGTGCGACGACCTCCAGGCCGTACTCTTTCCCCACCTGACGGGCACGCTGGAGACTGTGGTCGTACGCTCCGAGAGCTACGAGCCCGGACCCGACGGATCGCTGCAACCGGTCCCACTCACGTGTACATGGAGCGGGTTCCCCCCGGGAGGGCCCCCCGCCGGAGATTCGAAATGAAGAAGTTGGTCCTGTCGATCGCGGTGCTGCTCCTGCTGCCTTCCCTCGCGGGCGCCGCGCCCAAGAAGAAGCCGATCAAGTTCGAGTACCTGCAGACCCTGTACGACGAAGCGATCGACGGCGTCCCCGAGGACGGGCACCGCGACATCGGCAAGGCCATCAAGGTCGCCGATCGCTGCAGCCTGGACGACGCCCGCTGGGCCAAGGCCATGGACGACGGGCAGACCCAGGTGAACGTGCTCTACGAGATGCTGCAGGGCGCGGTGGTCTGCTGGCAGGGCGCCGAGCGGAGGGTCACCAAGCACGGGTCGCTGGAGGCGCCGACCGCGTTCGTCGCGGCCCGGACCCGCTACCTCGAGGCGTTCCGCTCCTACATCTGGGCGATCGAGGCGAAGCTGGCGAGCGACCGGCAGTCGACCTGCACCCGGCTCAAGACCGCGCTGACGGAGGTCGAGAAGGCCGCCGAGGCGACGAACGGGTTGGTCGAGAAGTTCAAGGCGGAGGCGAACCAGATGCTCGCCGCGAAGGCCGCGGCCGACGCGAAGGGCCTGGCCGACACCATCGCGGACGAGACCGCCAACCAGCGGTGCGAGTAGCGGCCGCGGTCGCGATCCTCGCGACGGGCGTCGCGGTCGCGGGCTGCCCCAAGAAGAAGCCCCCGGAGGTCGAACGACCGACGCCGAGCGACGTGACCCCCACGGTCGCCCGCACCTGGGGAGAGATCGACCCCGAGTTCTACGGGGAGTTCATGGAGCTCGCCGACTGGGGCCTGACCCTCACCGTGGGCGACCTCCTCGAGCGCCACGACACCGATCGCTGGACCCGGCGCGACGCGGTCTGGGGTCCACCGGACATGCCGGTCATCGAGTTCATCGACACCGACCGCCCCACGTCGGATCGATCGGCGATCGCGGGGTGGGTCCTGGCGCCCGCCGCCGAGCGCTCCGGGGACGAGCTGCTCCCGGCGCGACGGGCCGGGGTGTCGACCTCTCGGCCGGTGCGCGCCGTGGTGCTGCGCGACTTCATCGGCGCGCCCGAGGCGCCGTCCCCCGAGGACGTCGTGCTGGTGGTGGGCGACGTCTTCCCCCCGCCGTGGACGTTCTGCACCCCCACCGCGCCCGAAGGGACCGCGGTGGCCTACGACACGGATCGCGGGCTGAAGTTGGGGCTCGTGCGGGTGGAATCGAAGGACGAGGGGGCCTGGACCGTCGATCACGTAGAATTCCTGAGCCCGGGGTTCGTCGCCGAAGAGTGGTGGACGGCCAAGGGTTACGGGGACTGCGCGGCCTTCGCCGCCATGGACGTACAAGGGCGCGTCCGCAAGCTGCGCCCCCGCTGAGAGGATTCGGATGCACCGCACCCTGCTCGTTTGGCTGATCTCCGTCCTCGCGTTCGCACCCTCCGCCGAAGCGGGCGGGTCGGGCGACTTCGACCACGGCTACGCGGGCTGGAACGGCGTGCTGCAGGGCCACGTCGACGGCCGCGGGATGGTCGACTACGACGCGCTCGCGGGGTCCGCCGAGCTCGGGGCGTTCCTCGCCGCCGTCGCCGGGGTGTCCGCCGAGGAGGTCGGCGGGTGGTCCCGGGCCGCCCAGATCGCCTTCTATACGAACGCCTACAACGCGATCACCGTGCAGGCGATCGTCGACGCGCTCCCCACCGAGTCGATCCGCGACATCCAGCCGAACGTCTGGGAGAAGGAGAAGTGGACGGTCGCGGGTCGCACCGTCTCCCTCAACTGGATCGAGCATACGAAGCTGCGCAAGAACCTGAAGGAGGCGCGGGTGCACTTCACGCTCGTCTGCGCCGCCAAGGGGTGTCCGAAGCTGCGCAACCGGGCCTACACCGCGGCGGGCATCGACGCGGAGATGGAGGCGGCCGCCAAGGGGTTCTTCACCGACCCGGCCAAGAACCGAGTCGATGCGGCGGGCAAGAAGGTCTACCTGTCGAAGATTCTCGACTGGTACGGCGACGACTTCGTGGGCGCGAAGGGCCTGCCCGAGGTGGCCGGGATCGACGGCCTGAGCTCCAAGCAGCAGGCATCGATCCGGCTCTTCGCGAAGTACCTGGGCGACTCCGATCGGGCCGCGCTGGGTGCAGGCGGGCTCTCGGTGATCTACAACGACTACGACTGGGCTTTGAACAAGCAGTAGCGGAGCGAACGTGCCCGAGACCGTCCCCATCGAATACGGCGACCTCTTCGAGTTCCTCGAGGACTACCGGGCGTCGATCTCTCAGCTGGAGTACGCGATCCCCGCGGGCACCGTCGCCGAGGGCGAGGACGTGGCCCTGGCCGTCGCCGTCCCCGTGCTCGAGGAGGTCATCACGCTGTACGGCCAGGCCGGCCCCGGTAACGGCGAGGGCGCGCCGGTCCGGATCGATCCCGAGTCGGGCGACGGAATGTCGCGGCTCGAGGGCTTCTACCGGTTCGTGGGTCAGGTGGTGGAGGCGAGGCGGGGCGCGGGGCGCTGCCAGGGGCCGGGCCCGGGGGCCGCGGGGGGGGGGGCGGGGGCGGGCGCGGCGCCCGCCGCGGCGGCGAGCCGGACCCCGGGGGCGGCCGCGTCCGCCGAGCTGGGCGAAGCGCTGCTGAGCGGCGACGTCAACGAGAAGTCGATGACCCTCGTCCTCATGGAGCTGTACCGCACGAAGGCCCGGGGGCTGCTCGAGATCCAGTCCGAGTCGGGACGTCGCATCGCGTACGTCGACAAGGGCGGCATCGTGCAGTGGTCGAGCGACCCGATCATCCAGGACGAGTGCCTGGGCGTGCTGTTGGCCAAGGCGAAGAAGATCGACCAGCTGCAGCTGCGCAAGAGCCTCGAGATGATGAACGAGACCGGCCAGCAGCAGGGTCAGTGCTTCATCGACATGGGCGTGCTCACGTTCCCGCAGCTCGTCGTATCGCTCATGACGCAGGTCGAGGTCATCACCCGCGGCGTGATGCGGGGCGAAGAGGGCACGTACTCGTTCCATCCCCAGCCCTCGCTGGGCAGGGACTTCATCACGCCCCCGATGAAGGCGGCGGCGTTCCTGTTCGCGTACTTCCGCAAGCGCTTCGCCAACGCCAATACGCAGACGCTCGATCGGCAGGTCGCGCCCTACATGGACCGCTACACGGTGCTCGCCAAGGACGTGCCCGTCGGGGACATGAAGCTCAAGAAGCCGGAGCAGAAGTTCCTGCAGATCGTGGGCGCGCGGTCGTACCGGTTCCGGGAGATCTTCACCGTCTCCAACATGGGCCGGGCGACGACCCTGCAGGCCCTCCTCACGCTGCTCGAGCTCAACATGCTCGAGTTCGTCGAGGGCGAGGACGTGGGCCAGCGGCTCGAAGGCCTCAAGAAGCGGCTCGAAGCGAAGATCCTCAACCTGGACGGGGCCAACCCGTTCGACGTGCTCGAGGTCCACTGGACGTCGCTCGACCACCAGGTGAAGGAGGGCTACGACAACCTCAAGAACGAGTGGCAGCGGTTCGGGCGCAAGACGAAGCTGCCGCCCGAGCTCGAGGCGAAGCGGGCCGAGATCATCGCCGCGCTCGACGCGGCCTACGGGAGGATCGGGGAGAGGCGGAAGCGCGTCCTCGTGCGCAAGGAGTTCTTCGAGGACCAGCAGCACGAGTTCAGCGCCGACCTCCTGTTCAAGCAGGGCGAGATGCTGATGGTCCGCGGTCGCTGGGATGACGTGATCGACGCGTTCTCGAAGGCGGCCGAGCTCATGCCCCGGGAGGGCAAGTACCGGCAGATGCTCCAGGTGGCGAAGGGCAAGAAGGCGCAGGCGTAGCCCGCCTCAGCCGAGGACGTCGTCCATCGAGTAGAGCCCCGGCGGTCGGTCGACGACCCAGGCCGCGGCGCGCAGGCCCCCCCGGGCGAAGGTGTCTCGATCCCAGCACCGGTGCGTCAGCTCGATGCGCTCGCCGTGGCCGATCAGGTAGACGGTGTGTTCGCCCACCACGTCGCCGCCCCGCACCGTCTGGACGCCGATCTCGGCGTCGGTCCTCGCCCCGGTCTCGCCCACTCGGGCGGGCACCGCGTTCGCGCGCGACGCCTCCCCTCCGCGGGCCGCCTCGGCCGCTTCCAGCAGCATCCACGCGGTGCCCGAGGGCGCGTCGACCTTGCGCCGGTGGTGCATCTCCACGACCTCGATGTCCCAGCCGGGCCCGAGGCGACGCACCGCGTCCGCGACCAGTGAACGCAGGACCGTGATGCCGGTGCCGGTGTTCGCGGCGTGCACCACGGGGACGGCCTGGGCGAGGCGGTCGACGTCCTCGCGCAGGCGGTCGGTGAGCCCGGTCGTGCCGAGGACGAGCGGCCGGGGAGCGGCGAGCAGGCGGGCGAGGAGGGGGCCGGTCCAGTCGGGGTGGCTGTAGTCGATGACGACGTCGGCGCGGTGCAGCTCCGGGGCGCGGAAGAGGCCTGCGGCGGCCGGATCGCCGGCGTCGATCAGGCGCGCCAGGGCGGTCCCCATGCGGCCGTCCCCGGAGAGGTGGACGGAGGTCATGCGCCCACCGTGGACGGCGCGCCGGCCGCGCGGGTGGGAGAGAAGCCGGCCTCGAGCAGGGCGGCCTCCAGGGCGTCCGCGCCGGGGTCCGTAAGCGGGGTCAGGGGGAGCCGAAGCTCGGCGCGGGGGATCAGCCCGAGCCACGCCGCGGCGGTCTTGACGGGGATGGGGTTCGACTCGACGAACAGGGCATGCATCAGCGGCAGGAGCCGGAGGTGGGCGGCGAGCGCGGCGTCGCGTCGGCCCTCGCGGGCGGCCGCGTCGAGCGCCACGAGCTCCGCGGGGGCGACGTTGGACAGCACCGAGATGCAGCCGTCGCCGCCCGCCGCGATGAACGGGAGGTAGGTGAAGTCGTCGCCGCTGAGCAGGGCGAAGTCCGCGGGCACGATGCGGCGGACGTCGGCCGCGCGGGTGAGGTCGCCCGTCGCCTCCTTGATGGCGACGACGCGGGGGTGCTCGGCGAGGGCCGCGACGGTCGCGGGCTTCATGTCGCAGGCGGTGCGGCCGGGCACGTTGTAGAGGACGACGGGGAGGTCGCAGGCGTCGGCGATCGCCCGGAAGTGGGCGAGGAGGCCGTCCTGCGTGGGCTTGTTGTAGGCGGGGGTCACGACGAGGAGGCCGTCGGCTCCGGCCTCGGCGCCGCGCACGGCGTCCGCGATGCCGCCGTGGGTGGAGCGCGCTCCGACGCCGGCGACGACGGGGACTCGGCCCGCGGCTTCGTCGACGACGATCCGGACGACCCGGGCCTGCTCGGCGGCGGTGAGGGTGGCCGCTTCGCCGGTGCTCCCGCAGGCCACGAGGCCCGCGATCCCGGCCGCGATCTGGTGTCGGACCAGGCCGCGGAGGGCGGGCTCGTCGACCGCCCCGTCCTTCATCGGCGTCACCAACGCCGTCATCACTCCACGGAAGCTCATCTCATCGTTCCTCTCAGCGGGGCCACACGCCGGTGAAGACGGTACGCGCAGGACCCTCGAGGGACACGGGTCCGTCCCCGCTCCAGCGAATTCGCAGGGTGCCGCCCCGCAGGCGAACGTCGGCCTCGTCGTCGGACGTGCGCCCCTGCACCCGCGCCGCGACGAACGCCGCGCACGCGCCGCTGCCGCAGGCCATGGTCTCGCCCGCGCCGCGCTCCCACACCCGCATGGTGAGTCCGCCCCCGTGCACCCCCAGGCGCTCGACGTTGGCGCCCGCGGGGAAGCTCTCGTGGGTCGCGACGGCCGGGCCCCACAGCGCCAGGTCGGAGGGGGGTGCGTCCTCGGCGAAGACGACGAAGTGGGGGTTGCCGATGCTCACGTCGAGACCGCGGATCGCGCCGTGGGGCGTCTCGACGATGCGCGGCTCGGCGGCCGGTTCGGGGGTGCCCAGGACGACTCGGACGCCTCGGTCGGTGAAGGTCGCGTCGACGTCGCCTGCGCCCGTCGCCAGGCGGAGGGAGTCGCCGGACGCGCCGTCCTCCCGCAGCCGCAGGGCGACGCAGCGCAGGCCGTTGCCGCACATCTCCGCCACGGACCCGTCGGCGTTCCAGACGGTCATTGCCCCCGCGCGATCGGCGTCCGGGGGCCCGACCACGAGGATCCCGTCGGCTCCCACGCCCCGACGTCGATCGCACACGGCGACGGCCAGCTCCGGACCCGAGCCGGGGGGGAGGTCGGCGGCGTACACGACCACGAAGTCGTTCGCCGTCGCCTCCATCTTGCGGAAGGGGAATCCCACGAGGGGAGGGTACCGGGCCGGGGACGGAGGTGCCGCCGCGGTCGGAGCCGGGCGAGCCTGGCCGGCCCCCCCGGACGAGAATCCATCCTCGTGCGCCGGCCCTCGGCCTGGCCGACCCCCCTCGGACGAGAATCCATCCTCGTGCGCCGGCCCTCGGCCTGGCCGACCCCCCTCGGACGAGAATCCATCCTCGTGCGCCGGCCCTCGGCCTGGCCGACCCCCCCTCGGACGAGAATCCATCCTCGTGCGCCGGCCCTCGGCCGGGCCGGCCCGCAACGGGGGGAAACGAGTCGTTTCGTGGAGCTGCGGGCTGGTAAGTGCCCGCAACGGTGGGAAACGAGTCGTTTCGTGGAGCTGCGGGCTGGTAGGTGCCCGCAACGGGGGGAAACGGCTCGTTTCGGGGAGCTGCGGGCTCGCAAGCGCCCGGACGACGACCGTTCGGTCTAGAAGTGGACCAGGGCTCGCAGCTCGGCGCCGACCGTGGGGGCGAGGCCGGTGCCGAACACGTCGCCGGGGATGAAGATCGCGGCGCGGCCGCCGATCTCGAAGGCGCCCGCGATCGTCCAGCTGCCGTTGAACCCGATCTCGGCCCCGTACGCTCCGGCCTCGTCCGTGGCGTCGAACACCGTGCGGATGAGGGGGAAAGCAGCCGTGAGCGACACGCCCAGGCGGACGTTGTCGATCGGCTCCACGTGCACCGAGGGCACGATGTAGAAGGCGTTGGTCACGCCCTCGCCGGTGATCGCCCGACTCGTATCGATGTTCTGGTTCTCGGCGTCGGCCGCCGCGCCGCGCGCGAACTGCGGCATCGCGTGCTCGAACATCAGCATGCCGACGTCGTGGTCACGGTCCATGCGCAGGGCCGTCCAGCGGGTGTCCGTGTGGTCCGTGTCGCCGCTGGCGAAGCCGAAGTGCACCCCGAAGTCGACGGGGTTCATCTGCAGGCCCACCTTGAACGCGCCGCCGCCCTGGAGGATCTCGAGGTCCTCGACCCCGATGTCCGTGGAGTCCGCCCGGCCGCCGATGAACACGCCCTCGCCCTCGATGGACAGGGGCCCCAGCTGGGTCGCCCCCCAGAGGTTCACGTTGGCGATGTTCAGCCCGTTGGACGGCTGACGCGTCCACCGGACCCACACCGCGCCCTTGTGCACTTCGCCCAGGTAGCCGCCCGTGAACAGGAAGGAGTGGGTGTCGTCCGCGCGGTTGATCCAGCCCTCGGCGCGCGTGTCGAACGCGACGCTGATCCGCGCCGGGTCCAGCGCCGACGTGGACACCATGACCCGGTCGACCGTGTCCCCGTACTCGCAGGTGTCGCACCGACCGTCGTTGGCCACGAGGCCCATGCCGAAGTGGCTGCCCATGCGGCCGACCTTGAGGTCGACATACTTGGTGTAGAGCTCCGCCCACGCCCGACGCACGAACACCGACTCGCGGTAGTCCGACCCCGGCAGTACGCTCCCCGAGAGCCCGAGCGGCTCGTTGAAGGCCGTGCCGTCCGCCGAGTTCACCGCGCCGATCGCCTGCAGGATCTCGGGGTTCGAGCCGAAGCGCAGGGCGTCCATGACGTCCACGTCCAGGAACACGTGCACGTTCGAGTTCACGCGCAGCTGCGGGGAAAGCAGGAGGCGATGCTCGAGGTAGGTGCGCACGCCCTCGGTGTCCGCGTGATCGCGGTCGAGGCTGAGCGTGTCGAACAGGTTCGCCCGGAACCGGTAGTAGCCGTCCAGCCGGAACTCCACGGCCGACGCGCTCGCAGGCACGACGACGGAGAGGACCAGCGCGAAGGCCGCGGCGAGTGAGGGGGTCCGTACCAAGGCGGCGGTTTGTACCACCGGGCCTCCCGCTTTGTCGAGCGGCGGTGCCCGCTCACCGGGACGCGGTCGACGCTCCCCCCGCCGGCTGCTATTCCCCCCGTCATGGCACCCGTGACCCTGACGCAGCACATCCGCCTCGCCCAGAGCAACCACCCCGGCGCGAGCGGCAACCTCAGCGCGCTGCTCACCCAGATCGGCGTCGCCGGGAAGATCATCTCCAGCAAGGTCAACAAAGCCGGGCTCGTGAAGCTGCTGGGGACCACCGGCCGCACCAACGTCCAGGGCGAGACCGTCCAGAAGCTCGACGAGTTCGCGGACCACACCTTCGAGGAGGTCGTGGGACGGTCGGGCCACGTGTGCGCGCTGCTCTCCGAGGAGCAGGAGAACGTCATCGAGGTCCCCGAGCGGCACCACGGGAAGTACGTCGTCGCCTACGACCCCCTGGACGGGAGCTCGAACATCGACTTCAACGTGTCGATCGGCACGATCTTCAGCGTCTACCGCCGGATCACCGACGGCCTCGAGGTCACCAACAAGGACCTCCTGCGCGCCGGAAACGAGCAAGTCGCCGCCGGGTACATCATCTACGGCAGTTCGACCGTCCTCGTGTACAGCGTGGGCGACGGAGTCCACGGGTTCACGCTGGACCCCTCCGTCGGTGAGTACGTCCTCTCCCACGAGAACATCCGGGTCCCGTCTCGGTGCACCAACCTCAGCATCAATCACTGCAATGCGCCTTACTGGGACCCGTGGACCCATGCGTTCGTGGACAAAATGATGGCGCGCAACGACGCCGACAAGCGTCGGATCAACTGCCGCCACATCGGCTCGCTCGTGGCCGACTTCCACCGAAACCTCCTGGGGGGCGGGATCTTCCTCTACCCCGCGGATTCGAGGTCGCGCCGGGGGAAGCTGCGGCTGATGTACGAGGGCAACCCGCTCAGCTGGATCGCCGAGCAGGCGGGCGGCTACGGGTCCGACGGGACGCGGAGCATCCTCGACATCCCCCCCGAGGAGCTGCACCACCGCACGCCGCTCATCATCGGCAACCGGACCGAGGTGCAGCTGGCCGAGAAGTTCGTCGCGCGCGGCTGATCTACTCGGGAGCCTTCTTCTTCTCGGCCTCGGCGGCCTTCTTGCGCTCGGCGGCCTTCTTCTTCTCGGACGGCTTGCGCGCCTCGGCCGAAGCCTGTCGCGCCTCCCAGTGCACGAGCGCGGCGAGCCGGGCCTCGGTCTCGGCGAGCACCCAGCCCGACGGGTGGGCCGTGCGCCCCGCCTCGAAGTCCGCCTTCACCATCGCCGCGAGGCGTCGAAGCACCTCGGGGCCGTCCGCGCCGCTCCAGTCCTGCCCGCCGAAGACGGCCTCCACCAGCGAGTCCTTCGTGGGGCGACGCTCCGCCTCGTCGAGCCACGCCTTGCCGATCCGGGCGGCCGTGCGCGGCAGGATCCTGGTCACGTCGATGGGGATCTCGACGCGGTCGCAGCCCGGCGCGGCGAAGGTGAGGACGTAGACCCCGCCCACGCCCGCGGCGAATCGAAGGAAGAAGTCGCGACGCCTCATCGGTCGGCTCCGTCGCGCGCCGCGAGCAGCTTCAGCCGATCGGCCAGCCGCAGCGCCAGCGCGGTGATGGTGTAGGTCGGGTTCGCGAACCCGACGGTGGGGAACAGCGAGCTGCCCGCCATGAAGAGGTTGTTCACGCCGTGCACGCCGCCCCAGGCGTCGCACACGCCGCGCTTCGGATCGGCGTGCATGCGCGTCGTGCCGATGTGGTGGGCGCCGCCGCGCGTCTTGCGCCAGGGCCGCTCGTCGTCGACGGTCACCCGCAGGCGGCCCAGGCCGGAGATGCCCATCTCTTCGCCGAAGATCCGGAGGGACCGGTCGAGCGTCTTGCGATCCAGGTCGTTCAGCCGCCAGTTCAGGCGGCTCCGGCGCATGCCCAGCGCGTCCTTCTCCTCCGCGAGCGTCACCCGACTCGCGGGGTTCGGGGCCTGCTCGGCGCGCACGAAGATCTCCGACGAGTGCGGTCGCAGCTTGCCCTCCGTGCGGCCCTTGCGCCCCGCGTCCAGGGCGAACCCGGCCTCGAGCACGGCGGAGTCCAGGTCGTTGAGCTTCTGCTTGCCGAAGGACTTGAGCTGCACGCTGAACTGCAGGATCTCCTCGGCCTCCTGGGTCTCCGGCGTGACGGTGAATACGCCCCGCGTGCGCTTGCCCCCCGCCAGCGGGTCCGGCCTGCTGCCGCCGTACATCGACAGCGCGTTCCGCTTCCGCGTGGCCGCCGGATCGAGGAATACGAGCTTGCCGCTGCGGTGGCCGTGAGGGTGGTCGGAGAAGTAGCGGCCGACGAGGTCGTTGCCGTTCCCGAGCCCCCCCGGTTGATCCGCGTCGGAGACGAGCAGCAGCCGGGCGTTCTCCACGCCCCCGCACGCGACCACGAAGCGGACGGCCTCCACCGTGAACTCCACCCCCGCGAACGTCTTCACCTCCACGTGGGTCACGCGGTCGACGGCCTCGTTCGTGCGCAGGGCCATCACGTTGGCCCCCACCAGCACCCGCACGTCGGTCGCGTCGAACAGCTCCCGGCGGTACTTCGTGCCGAAGCGGGTGGGCGGGCTGTAGTGGAAGATCTTCGTCTCGATGCGCGCGCCGCTCCCGATCTTCAGCGGGCGTCGCTTCGCCCCGCGGTAGTCCGCGTCCGTCGCCTCGAACCGAGGGATGTCGACCCAGTCGGCGGCCTCGTGATACCAGGGCGCGAGCTCGTTCTCGTCGAACGGCCACCCGCTGCCCGGGACCCAGTCGCGGGCGCGGAAGTCGATCGGGTCGAGCGGGCGGCACCAGCCGTTCCAGTGGTTGGTCGTGCCCCCGAAGAACCGGAGGCGCGTGGTGGTGAGGTACTTCCGGTCCTTCTTGCCCCGGTAGCGGTTGACCATCTCGCCCTCGTAGAGGTCCTGGCTGGCCTCGGTGCCCTCGAGCTCCCCTCCCTCCAACAGCACGACGTCGAGGCCTTCTCCCGCCAGCATGCGAGCGATCGTGATGCCCGCGGCGCCCGCGCCGATCACGCAGATGCCGCACCGCAGCACGCTCCCCGGGGCGATGGCTCCGGTCTCCACCTTCATCGTCAGCCTCCCTGATCCGGCTCGCGCCGCATCTGCTCCGAGCAGAAGTGGGCGAGCGCGAGGACGGTCCATTGGGGGTTCACCCCGACGTTGTCGGGGAACACGCTCGCGTCGCAGACGCGCAGGTTGCCTACGCCCCGCATGCGGAAGTCCGGCCCCACCACGCCCCCGCGACGCAGGAGGGGGTTGCCCCCCTGGGGGTGCGCGCTGGTGATGCGCAGCGAGCGAATGTCGCGCAGCTCGCCCTTCCACGCGAGGGGCCGCTCGTCCTCCAGGTCCGCTTCGACGCCGAGGATCAGGTCCACGTCCTCCTTCGTGCGCAGTCGCCAGCCGTGTCGGGACGGCACGAGGACGTGCTTCAGCCGGCCCTCGCCGCCCTCGATCATCTGCAGGGCGAGCCGGCGCAGGCCGTTGCGGAAGGAGTCCCGGAGGCGCCGCGCGTGCCGCGTCAGGTTTCCGGAGTCGTCCGTCTGGCGCATCTCCAGGAGGATGTAGGGGCGGGGGTCCAGGTGCACGCCGCGGCGGGGATCGGGGCGGATCCCGTAGTCGTCGAGGCGCTTGTCGAAGGTGCGGTGCGCGCGGGGAGCCCGGGGGTCGTACCAGTGCACCGAGCCCAGCGACGGGTGGGAGCCCACGAGGACGACCGCCGCGCTCGCGCGCCCGTACGTCCGCATCGACCGCCGGTGGGAGGCGAAGTAGCCGGGGATGCCGAGGGCGAAGCCGCCGGGCTCCGAAGACCACGTCTCGATCGCGTACCCGTCCTCGTCCTCGCCGCGCTCGGGCACGAACGCGTGGGTCATCTGCAGCCCGCGTCGATCCTGCATCGGCTCGTCGTAGACGGCGACGAGGGGGACGGCGAGGTTGGCCGAGAAGCGCGTCCCGATCGCGGACGAGCCCCGCAGGCGTCGGATGTCCGGGCTCTTGAGCAGCAGCAGCGAGCTGCCCACGGCGCCTGCGGACAGGATGTACTCCTTCGCGCGCACCCGGACGCGGCGCGTGCCCGTCTGCCGATGCTCGGTGTGCGGCATGTCGACGACGAGGTGATCGACCGCCGCTCCGTCGGGAGTGAGCTTGATCTCCACGACCTCGGACTCCGCCGCGACCGTCACCGACCGCTCGGGATCCTCCACCGCCCCCTTGAGGTACACGTCGTACGACGAGCGCTTCACTCCGTAGGCGCAGCCGACGTTGCAGAAGCCGCACCCGACGCAGCCCTCCGTCGCCAACAGCAGGGGGGTGAAGCCGCCGCCCGTCCCCCGCCGAGCCGTCGCCGAGGGCTGCTCCCGCGGGTTCGGGTCCCAGGAGCCGAGGCGATCGGCGATGGGGTTCCGGGGCGCGCCCCGAGCGAGCGCCTCGTCGAGCGGACGCAGCCCGAGCTCCTCCCCCACGATGTCGTAGGCCGCGTGCAGCTGGTCCTCGGGGTGGCGCGCGCGCACGAGGCGCGGCATCGACTCGAGGGGGAAGCCCGCCTTCATCCAGCGTCGGATCCGCTCGTCCGACATCCGCACGAAGATCGAGTTGTTGACCAGCCCGCCGCCGCCCACGCAGGCGCCCTGGAGGATGAAGACCGAGCCGTGCTCCTTGTTCAGCTCGCCCCAGTCGTCGTTGGCGGCCTGGAGCCCGGCGCCTTCGTACAGCTCCGTGTAGGCCTCGAACTCCGCGTTGTCCGTCCCCCGGTGCAGCCCCTCCGGGACCGCCTTGCCCTTGTCCAGCACGAGCACTCGCCTGTCGGCGCCCAGGCGGTGGGCCAGGAGCGACCCCGCCGGGCCCGATCCGATGACGACGACGTCGAACTCGGTCTTCAGGGTCCATCCGTCCTCGTCCCGGACGGAGCCGAGGTCCTTGAGGCTCGATGTCTCCAGGGTCGCGTGGGTGGGCGGACGGTCGGGTTCGCCCAGGGGCATCGGCTCGTGCCCGATCTCCGTGTAGCTCTTCTGGAGGGTGTAGTAGAGGAACTGGTAGAGGTTGTGGGCGGCGTCGAGGCTGGTGGTATTGACCACCCGGGCCACCGGGTTGCGGATCAGCAGCCGGGTGGCTTCGCGGAAGAAGCGAAGGGCCCCGATGTTGCCCTCCAGGAAGCGCTCGATCGACGCCCGCCGCCACGCGGGCACGCGCCGGAGCATCTCGAGGTACTGCTCCTCGATGTCCTCCGCGGTGGGGCCCCCGGGGTGCTGATCGTGCAGGAACCCCACGAGGGTCCGCACCATCACGGCCACCTCGTCGGTGTCCCGTCGGATCGGCCGCGGGGCGCTCCGGATCAGCTCGAGGAACCGAGCGAGTCCCCGCCGCCGCGCGACGGGCGTCGCGCCGCTCACCTGGACGTCCGAGATGTGCTGGTCGTAGCCCCGCGGGGGGTCGAACATCACCCCCCGGCCCACGAGCTCGCCGCGGCGCCGGATCTTGATCTCCGAGTCGTAGGGTTTGCCGAGAGGATCGAGCACGCGCGCCACGTGGAACGTCGTGCGGCCACCGTCCGGCTCGAGGGCCCGAACGCGGAACGCGACCCGGGAGATGCCCGCGATGCGGCCGTCGCGCACGATGCGGATCTCCGAGTTGCGCTCCAGCGGGGTCGGCTCGAGGTGACCGTCCCAGGCCACCGAGCCCGCGAGGATCCGCCCGTAGACCGTGTTGCGACTCTCGAACTTCACGAGGGAGGGGAGGCGCACCCGGATGTTCATGCTCAGGGCGCCGCCCGCGAGGACCCCGTTCAGATCGGCGCCCCGGTCCAGCACCGCCGCACCCGCCATGGTCTCGCTGAACAGGACGGACACGTCCCTCTCGGAGGTGGGTTGGCGGCCGGGCATCGCGAGAAGATACCCTCCCGGGCGACGTGACCCGACCCGGCGACATCTCTCGGTCCAGCATCGCGCTCGTGCGCGGCGTCCCCGACTCGTTCGCGGGGTGCGAGCTGACCTGGATCGATCGTGTACCGATCGACGTCGCCGCCGCTCGCCAGAGCCACGCCGCGTACGTCGCGATCCTGGAAGCGTCGGGGCTGCGGGTCGTGCGTCTCCCCCCCGACGAGGCCCATCCGGACTGCCCCTTCGTGGAGGATCTGCTCATCGAGGTCGGGGGCCGTCGTGTCCTGTGCAACCCCGGCGCGCCCTCCCGCCGAGGGGAACGCGCCGCGTTCGCGGGGTGGTTCGACGTGGCGATGCCGGACGATCTCCGGCTCGACGGCGGGGACGTCCTGCAGGTGGCCGGCCGCGTGTTCGTGGGGACTACGACGCGCACCGATCCCGCCGCCGTGGCCTGGCTCCGGGACCTGGTGGACGTGCCCGTGATCGCCGTCGACCCGGGACCGGGCGCCCTGCACCTCAAGACGGCGGCCACGCCGATCGACGACGACACCGTCCTCTCCGCGCCGCTGCCGGGGCTGCGGGCGGCCGCCCCGGACCTCGAGATCGTGGACGCCCCCCCGGGCGAGGGGGGCGCCGCGAACGTCCTCCGTCTGCCCGACGGGGGCCTGATCGTGGCCGCCGGGGCTCCCCGCACGGTCGCCCTGCTGCGCGCCCGCGGTCTGCGCGTCCGCACCCTCGACATCGAGCCGTTCACGCGGGCGGAGGCGGGGCTCACCTGCCTCTCCGTCCTGCTTCGAGGAGAGTCATGAGCGACGACTTCAAGGGCCACTTCGTCCACGTCAGCTACCACGCCTGGATGCTGCAGGACGACGTGCGCACGGCCGCGCTGAAGGCGATGGTCGCGGCGCTGGTGCGCCCCGGCGACGTGGTCGCCGACGTGGGCGCGGGGACGGGGATCCTCGGGGCGTGGGCGCTTCGGGCGGGGGCGTCGAAGGTCTACGCCGTGGAGGCGAGCCCCATCGCGCGCCTGGCGCGCCGGTTCTTCGACGCGAACGGGTTCGGTGACCGCGCCGTCGTCCTCGAGCAGGACGCGGGCACGGTCGAGCTGCCCGAGCCGGTCGACGTCGTGATTTCCGAGTGCCTCGGCAACTTCGCCTTCAGCGACGCGATGTTCCGCACCGTCGGCCGCTTCGCCGAGCGGTGGCTCAAGCCGGACGGGCGACGTGGCCCCCAGCGGGTCCGGCTGATGCTCCAGCCCGCCGACGGCCGCCTGTTCGCAGACCCGACGACCTTCTTCCGCGACCGGTACGACGACCTCGACGTGTCCGCCTTCATCCACGCCGCGGAGCGCCGCCTCGAGGTCTGCGACGCGGTGCCGTCGTTCCTGCGCAGCGAGCCGGTGGTGGTCGCCGACTTCGACCCGCTGACCCGCCCCGACTCGTTCGTCCTCGAGGCCGACTGGGACCTGCCCGAGGGCAAGTGGATCACGGGCGTCGTGGGCTGGTTCGACGTCGACTGGGCCCCCGGCGCCCCCATGACCACGTCGCCCCACGCCCCCGGTACGCACTGGAGCCAGACGCTGTTCCACGTGCCGTTCCACCAGCCCCGGGCCGGCGACCGGCTCCGCATCCGGGTCGACGTCGGGTTCGACGACGGGGAGACCCCCCGCTACCGCTGGTCCGGCGCCTTCACGGCCGCCGACGGGACGGAGCTGCGCCGGTTCAACCGCGACTCGCGGGACCTCTTCACTCCGGAGTGACGCTCTTCGCGGCGCCCCGGCCGTTCGCGGACTGCACGCTCCAGTGCTTTCCCGCGCGCACGAGGGGCAGGTGGATCTGCGGGTCCCTCCGGCGGACGAGCACCGCCCCGCCCCGGTGCTCGCGCAGCCACGCGCGGGCCTCGTCGGGGCCGATCCAGAACACCTCGTGGTCCGACCGGAAGCCCGCCTGGTAGTAGGGGCGCCCCTTGGGGCTCGACTCGTACACCACCACGGCCAGGGGCGTGTCGGGCGCGAAGTCCAGGTCGACGGCCTTGAGCACGCCCGTCCGCCCGTCCGGGGGCGCGTCGCGCAGGAGTCGCGGCACCCAGCTGTGGGTGGAGATCCCCCAGGAGACGACGACGGCCACGGCCACCGGCCACCACCACCGCCGGCGGCCGCGCGCGGCGTCGCGGGTGTTGATCCACCACACGATCAGGCCCAGGAACACGATCGCGCCGAGGGTCGGGAAGAGGTATGCGCCCGCCGTGCCGATCTCGGTCTCCAGCCAGTGCTTGGCGCTCCGCATGCGCCCCCCCCGCACGCGGGTCACGTACGTCCCGGCGGCCACGGCGAGGCCGTACAGCGCGGCCCAGGGCAGGAACGGCTTCAGGCGGGCCCACCGGCTGCGGGCCCCCGCCAGGGCCTCGGCGACCGCGCCCTCCACGAGCAGGCGCCAGGCCGCGAGCGCCCCGCTCAGCACCAGGAGCATCTCGAGGGGGTCCACGTAGCGCGGGTACAGGTCCCAGCCCTTGAAGCCGTCCTTGCGCAGGCGATATCGGAGGATGTGCAGGACGGTGAGGGCGGTGACCCCGAGGGCGAGGTAGGCCGTGAGCCCCAGGGTGCGGCGCACCCCTTCGTCGTCGGCCGAATGGCGCGCGCGCCAGAGGTACACGGCGATCAGCACGGGGGCGCCGCCGGTGGTGAACACGACGTAGGAGACGTGCCGCGCGGTGGTCTGCAGGGCGAGCTTCAGCGCCCCGAGGCCGGACAGCGAGCCGGGGACGGCCGCCAGGTGCTCCACCGCCGCGGATGAGCCGCCGGCCCCGGTGTAGGGCGTGATGAAGCCCCCGTAGAGCGCCGTCATGGCCGCCTCCGGGACCAGCGCCAGCGCCACCCCGGACGCCAGGAACAGGGGCCGGGTCCAGGGGGCGGGCGTGCCCCGGAGCCACGCGCGGAGCATGTCGTGGAGGTGCAGCAGAACCACGGCGATCGGCAGCACCACGGCGAACCGTCGGGTGGACACGGCGAGCCCGCAGACGACCCCGAGGGCGACCCACGGGGCGACGCGCTCGGGTCGGCTCCAGGCGACGCCGCAGATCCCGGCCGCGACGAGCATCTCCGTCGCGAACAGCGTCTCCGTCTGCGGGTTGTAGCCGTGGAAGGTCCCCCCGAAGAGGAACTGGGCGGCGGCCAGGAGCAGCCACGCCCGCCGGTCGCCGAGGGCCGCCTTCAGCGTCGGGAACAGGGCAAGGCTGCCCCCCGCCAGGAGGAGGCCGTGCAGCACGTAGATCGCCGCGAACCGCCCGACGTTGGTGTCGAGGGCGAACGTCGGCGCGACCAGGAGCGGGTAGAGCGGCGGGTAGGTGATCGAGACCCGGGTCCCGTAGGTGCCGTCGCGCCAGAGGTTGAGGGCGAGCTCCAGGTAGACGTTGGCGTCCGATCGAAGCCCCGGGGGGAAGGGGTCGCCCATCTTCAGGAGCAGCCCGATCCGCACGAGCACGGCGATGAGAAACACGGCCGGGAAGAGATGTCGCCTCATGACTGCGGCGGGACCTTACAGGCTCCGCGTCGGCCTCGGAGATCGGTCGACTCACCGCCCGCCGTGTGCGATAAACCCCGCCCCCATGAAGATCCAGCTCGACGGCCAGCACCTCCGCCTCTCCCTGGACGCCCCCACCGCCGGCGCCCGCGTCCGCCTCACCGACGGGGACCGAGTCCTCTACGACGGAGCCGTCTCGAGCGACCTGTCCGTCTCGATCGACGGCGACGAGTGGGCGGTCCCCGAGCCCGTCCGCCAGCTCCTCGGGCAGGCGCTGCCGCCCATCCGCGCCTACTCGCCCGACGCGTTCGCGCCGCTCGCCACGCCCTACATCGGGCTCATGACGCTGTCGCTGGACTCGGCGGGCGCCCAGGGCCGCTGGAGCGAGCCCGCGGTCGTGCGGAGCCAGCTGCTGCCCATCACGGTCATGGCGGGCGTGCTGCACTACGCCCAGTCGGTGTTCGAGGGCAGCAAGGTGTACTTCCGGGATCGCGGCGGCGACGGGATCGAGGGTCGCCTGTTCCGCTTCCGGCTCAACGCCCGCCGCATGTGGCGTTCGGCGATCCGCATGGGCATCCCCCTGGACGAATCGGTGGCGGGGGGCGTCCGGCTCGATCGCCCCGCGTTCGAGGAGCTGTACCTCGATCTCGTGCAGCGGACGGTGCAGGCGAACGCCAAGGCGGGCCTGTTCGCGGGCGCCTTCCGCCCGATCGACCCCGCCGATCCGACCGTCAACTGGACCGTCGCCCCGCCCGCGCTCTACGTGCGGCCGGTCATGTTCGCGACCGGCCCCGTCCTGGGCGTGAAGCCCGCGAACCACTACACGTTCGCCGTCTACGTCACCCCGGCCGGCAAGTACCGCTCGGACCTGGTCCTCAAGGTCGAGGACCGCCACCCCCGAGCCTGGCCCGGGGGGACGGGCGCGGCGAAGGCGTCGTGCAACTACGCGCCGACGCTGCAGCTGATGCGCGAGCTCTACGCGAAGAAGCGCACGGTGACGCCGGACACGCCCTGGCAGGAGGTCTGGGACGACCTGCTCTTCATCGATCCGGCGCACAACATCGAGGAGATGGGCGGCGCGAACTTCTTCGTGCTCCGCAAGGACGGCGAGCGCCTGCTCCTGCGGACCCCGCCGTCGATGCGCGAGCGGGGCGACGCGGACACGATCCTCCCCGGCGTGACCCGCAATACGATCATCGATCTCGCGTCGCTGTTGGGGATGGACGTGGAGGTCGAGCAGATCCGGCTGCGGACGTGCATGGACATGGACGACCACCGCGCGCGCCGGACAGCCGTGTTCACCACCGGCACGGCGGCCGGGGTCGCCCCCGTCGTGGCCCTTCGGCACGGCGACAAGGTGAAGCGCTTCGGGGTGTGGGACGACGTGGACAGCCCGCCTCGGAAC
Source organism: uncultured Rickettsiales bacterium (assembly GCA_964512225.1). Classification (GTDB taxonomy): domain Bacteria; phylum Myxococcota_A; class UBA796; order UBA9615; family UBA9615; genus CAZEKB01. Next base: position 39,965 of record CAZEKB010000034.1, read on the forward strand.
CGCGTCCTGTCCGCCGACCCGAGCCCCCCCGGCAGCCCCCTGCACGCCGCCAAGATGCTGCGCGGGGTCCTCTTCGCCCTGCAGTTCGGAGACGAAGCGCGGCTCCGCGAGCTGGCGGGCGAGCACGCCGACGCAGTGGTCGGCCGGGCGGTCGAGCAGGGCTGGATCCAGAAGTTCACCGTCTCCCGGTAGCCCATGGCTTCTTGGACGGCGGGCACGAGGCTGGGCCCCTACAAGCTCCGGGCGAAGGCGGGTGAAGGCTCGGCGGCGACCGTGTGGCTCGCCTCCTACAAGGGCCCCGGCGGCGTCCGCAAGCGGGTCGCCCTCAAGCTGATCAAGGGGGCGGCCTCCAAGGCGACGTACGACGCGGTGTGCCGCGAGGCGCAGATCACAGCCCGGTTGCAGCACCCGAACATCGTCGACGTGCTCGGGGTGGAGATCCACGACGGCGCCCTGATGGTGTCCATGGAGTACCTCGCGGGCGGGAACCTGCGCGAACTGCTGCGCCGGGCCGAGAAGGCGGGGGCCCTCTTCCCCGGCTGGCTGATCGCGTCGCTGGCCGTCGACATCCTGCGGGCGCTCGAGCGCGCTCACGGCCCCGGGGACGGTCGGCGGCCGGTGATCCTCCACCGGGACCTCAAGCCCGAGAACGTCCTCCTGGACGCGACCGGGCGCGCGAAGCTGACGGACTTCGGCATCGCGAAGCTGCTCGGCGAGACCGGTCACACGGCGCCCGGGATCATCAAGGGCACTCACCGCTACATCCCGCCGGAGGTCTGGAAGGGCAGCCGCGACTTCCACCCCCGCGGGGACCTGTTCGCGGTGGGCTGCATCCTGTTCGAGCTCGCCACCGGCCGGAAGCTCTTCGCGGGCGGGATCGGCGCGATCATGGACGCGATCAGCGACCGCACGTCGGGGGAGGAGGGCGCGATGGTCGCGGACACCTGCCCCGCCTTCGCGCCGGTGATCGAGCGTCTCCTGCGGCGCGCTCCGGAGCGGCGCTACCAGCGCGCGGAGGACGTACTTCGGGACGTGCTCGCGATGGACGTCCGTCGGCAGGGGGTCGACGACGTGGCGGCGTGGATGGCCCGGCTGGGGCTCCGGCGTCGGCCCGCGCCGACCCTGAGCGTGGAGCCCGTCGCTACCCCGCGGTGACCAGCAGCTCGTTCACCTTGCCCCGTCGCGACGCCTTGCTGTTCACGGACCGCCCGGCTCGCACGACGTGCACCTTGAGGTTCGGCGCCCGGAGACCCTCGTAGAGGCCGCGCACGCCCGGGGCGTCGGAGTTGCTGAGCACGACCTTGACCCCGCGGCGGGCGAGGCGCTCGAACGTGGCGGCGAGGCGATCGTGCTCGGGTCGGCCGAAGCCGCCCGGTCGGTAGTCGGTGAAGTTGGCCGTCGCCGACATGGGGATGTACGGCGGATCGAAGTACACGAAGTCGCCCTCGCCCGCGTCCCGCACCACGTCCTCGAAGTCGCCGCAGCGGAGGTCGGTCTCCCGCAGGAACCGGGAGCACGCGTGCAGGTTCTCCTCGTCGCAGATCAGCGGGTTCTTGTATCGCCCGAACGGCACGTTGAAGCCGCCGCTCTTGTTCACGCGGTACAGGCCGTTGAACCCGGTGCGGTTGAGGAACACGGTGCGGGCGGCGCGCTCGATGGGCGGGAGGTCCTCGGGGCGCTGGGCCCGCACGGAGTAGTAGTAGTCCTTCTCGTACACGTGGACGCGCAGCGCCTCGATCAGCTCCTCGGGTCGGTCGCGGACGATCGACCAGCAGTGCACGAGCTCGGGGTTGGCGTCGCCGAGGGTGGCGGCGGCGGGCCCGAACCGGAAGAAGAGGGCGCCCCCGCCCACGAACGGCTCGTAGTAGCGGTCGATCTCATCGGGGACGTGAGGGCCGATCCGGTTGAGGAGCTGAGTTTTACCACCAACCCACTTCAGGAACGGTCTGGGAATCGCCCTCCCGTTCGGAGTAAGGCGATGTCGTGCAGATGGCGCGGCTCGAGATACGTTGAGTACGGGCATTCCTGGCGGAAATTACCGTAACAATTTCGAAGAATCCAGCCTGAAAACAGCGGTTTACTGCTTCGTGCGCCAATATTGGCGCGGAAATGGCGCGACGGAGCGGGGTCAGGGGCAGTCGAGGACGTCGGCGAGAACCGCCTCGAGGACGTCGACGTACTCGGCCGGGATCGACTCGGTGCCCTGGGGGTTGAGGTGCACCCCGTCGAGGTACTCGGCGGCGCGGGTCCCGGAGCGATCGAGGTCGATCATGAAGGTCCGGCCGGAGCGGTTCACGAGGCGGACCGAGTAGCCGTCGGCGGGCATCAACGCGCGCAGGGGGGACAGCAGCCGGCGTCGCAGGAGGGGCCCGGTGGCGCGTCCGAAGTCCCGGTCCAGGACGGCGGGCAGCTCCGGCTCCCACAGCGCCTCCACGGCGCAGGACGTGAGCTCGGCCGTGAGGATCAGCCGCTGCTCGCAGCGTGGGGGCTCGTCCGGCGCGGTCCCGGGCTTCCGCTCCGCGGCCTTGAGCAGGGCGGACGGCTCCCGCAGGCCGGTGTCGTCCCGCAGCTCGCGCACGAACCGACGAATGCGGGCCTGGGTCTCCCCCCGGGGACCCCACTCGGAGCCGAGGGGCACGCCGTCCGTGCCGCACAGGTAGTACCCCTCGAGCTTCACCTCCGTGCCGCCGAGCAGGGACACCCGCTGCTTCTCGAGACCGACCGAGCCGGCCGCCAGCTCCTCCTCCCAGGCGTCGAGGGCCACGCGCGCGACCGGCGACTGCAGCCGCGGGCGCTCGTTCACGATCCAGCGGCGCTGACTCTCGACGTCGGACAGGGTGACGGCCCGGCCGAAGAGGCGGCGGTTCGTGCGGATCCACGACGCCTCGGCTTCCTCGAGCCGCTCGAGCTGGTCCGCCACGAAGCGGGCCCGCGACGGGTCGTCGTCCACGGATCCCAGGCGAGCGAGGTCGCGACGGACTTCGGCGAACGCGCACTCCTCGGGGGCCGCGCGGCACGCCTCGACGCGGTCCTCCACCCCGTACTCGGTGGCTCGATGCAGCCCCCGCAGCTGCTCGTGCGCGGCCTCCGCGGGGTAGTGCGAGTCCGGCGGCCACATCGCGAGCGCGCGGCGGAGGATCTCCTCCGCGCCCAGGGTGTCGCCCTGCGCCGCGGCCTCGGCCGAGGCCTGCAGGTTCCGCACGGCCGCCCGCGTCGCGTGCAGCCTCCGTCCGGCCTCCGCCGACGCCGAGCCGCACTCCGGCAGCGTGCGGGTGACGTTGGCCCGCCGCCGCAGATCCTCCCGGTCCACGTCCTGCCATCGCGCGGGCCACGTGGGCGTGAGGGCCGCGTCGAGGACCGCCCGGCAGGTCTCCTCGAACTCCGGCGGCGAGGCGGTGCCGAAGGTCGTCTTCCACCGATCGAGGGCCACGCGCAGCTCGTCCACGGCCCCGACGGCGTCGGCGCCGGCGCGCTCGGCCAGGACCCGGCGGTCGGCGTTCCAGCGGTCGACCTCGTTGCAGCGACGGCGGCTCGAGTCCAGCGCCCGCAGGCGCGCCCGCAGGCCGTCCACGCGATCCAGCAGACGCCGCTTGCCCTTGAAGACGACCGCGGCGGTGTCGCCCGTCACCCCCACGTCCCGGGCGAAGGCCACGTAGTCGTCGCCGGAGACGTCGTCGCACCACGCGTCGCCCGCGGCCGCGAGCGGCTCCCACGCCCCCGCGAGCTTCTCCAGCCGCTTCACCTCGGCCTTGAGGGCCCCCACCCCGCCGGGCGCGGCTCGGGCCGGCCCCGCACCGGGAGGGAGCGCGGCGACGACGACCGCGGCCAGCAGCAGCCGCGCCCTCACAGGACCGAGTCCGATCCCTCGCCCTCGCTGCCCCGGATCAGGCGGCTGTTGCGCTCGAAGGTGACGTAGTTCCAGGCCCACTGCATCAGCACGACGAGCCGGTTGCGGAAGCCCACCAGCGCCATCAGGTGCACGAACAGCCACGCCAGCCAGGCGAGCAGCCCGCCGAAGCGCAGCCCGAACAGGTCGGCCACGGCGCGCCTCCGCCCGATCGTCGCCATGGAACCCAGGTCGAGGTATCGGAACGGCGCGCGGGGCTTGCCCTTCTCGTCCGCGGCGAGGTTCCGGGCGACGTGCTTGCCCATCTGCAGCGCCACCTGGGCGACCCCCGGGAGGGGGCCGTCGCGGTCGTGGGCGAAGTGGGCCATGTCGCCGATGACGAACACGTCCGGGTGGCCCGGCACCGAGAGGTCCGGCTCCACGTGGAGGCGCCCCAGCCCATCGGTGGGCGTCCCGAGCGTCGCCGACACGGGGGCCGCGGCGACCCCCGCCGCCCACAGGACCGTCGCGGCCTCGATGCGCTCGTCGCCCAGGTCGACCCCGCGGGGGTCCACGGCCGTCACGCGACGGTTGAGGCGCACGTCGACGCCGACCTTCGCGAGGTGCCGCAGCGCCTTGTCCGGGAGGCCCCCGCCGAACCCCGGCAGCACCTTGTCGCCGCCTTCGACGAGGATCACGCGCGCCTCCTCGGGCTGGATCGTCCGGAAGTCCCGCCGCAGGGTGTGCGACGCGATCTCGCGCAGGGCGCCCGCGAGCTCCACCCCGGTGGGACCCGCCCCCACCACCACGAAGGTCAGCAACCGGTTTCGCTCCTCGGGGTCCTCGGCCCACTCCGCCCGCTCGTAGGCGAGCAGGATGCGGCGGCGCACCTCGAGGGCGTCGTCCAGGGTCTTGAGGCCGGGGGCGGTGGCCTCCCAGTCGTCGTTGCCGAACCAGCTGTTGGTCATCCCCGCGGCGAGGATGAGGGTGTCGTAGGCGACCTCGCCGCCGCGCTTCAGGTGCAGGCGCTTGCCCTCGAGATCCACCCGCTGCACGTCGCCGAGCAGCACCCGCGTATTGGCCTGATCGGCGAGCAGCGAGCGGATCGGCTCGGCGATGTCCCCGGGCGAGAGCGCGGCGCCCGCGACCTGGTAGAGCAGCGGCTGGAAGAGGTGGTGGTTGCGGCGGTCGACGAGGGTGATCGAGACCCTGCGGCGACGGAGGGCGCGGGCTGCCGACAGGCCGCCGAAGCCGCCCCCGACGATGACGACGCGGCGTGGTTCCGTCATGTCGTCGCCGAAGTCGTCGGGGGCCCGCGATCGATCACTCGAACTGCACGACCTTCCAGGTCCCGCTGGTGAGCGCGTCCTCCCCGAATACGAGATCGTCGAGCCACTGCAGGTCGAGCCCGTCCTCGCCGAGGAACCGCTTGTACGACTGCGCCAAGGCGTCCCGGGCCGACCACAGGACCACCTTCTTGCCCTCGCGCAGCAGCGTGTCCACGACGGCGCTGAAGTCGGCGTCTCCGGTGGCGATGACGAAGACCTTCACCGTGGGGTGCTCGCGGAGCACGTAGTGGATCTTCTCGCGGAGCACGTGGTCCGCCGCGTCGGCCTTGTGGTCGCCCGCGATGTCCGTCCAGAAGCGCGCCGTCTTGACCGCGCGCTGGTCCCCCGCGAACGACGGCCGGTCCCAAGCCGCCACGGCCCACCGCTGCTGCACGAGCCCGTGTTTGCCCGCCAGGTCGACCAGGCGCAGCGCCAGGGCCTCCGAGTCGAGCAGCTCGCGGAGCTGGCCCAGCCGGTGCGTCGGCTGGTTGTCGAGCGCCTTGATGAGCGAGATCTTCACGTTCTCCCAGTCGACCATCAGGGCCACGGGGACCTCGGTCTGGGGCTCCGGCTCGTGCTGGATCGAGGGGATGCCGTCCTCGGAGACGACGATCTCGATGTCGTCCACGGGCGGATCCGAGTCCGGCAGGGGGCGCGCCTCGTCGTAGGCCGTCTCGGCCGCGCGCAGCTGCTCGACGCGGGGGTCGGTCTCCATCATCGCGCCCACGCGACGCACGTCGCCCGGGCCCACTACGCGCCGACGCTCGCGGCCGATGGCGTCGATCACGCTGGCGAGTGCCCACTGGGTGAGCCAGGGGTGCCCGTCGGTGAGCTCCCAGAGCTCGTTCCGCGCCAACGGCAGCCAGCGGACCCCGTCGCCGCGCACCGGCTCCACCGCGAGCTGGTCCACGTCCTTGCGGGTCAACGGCCCCACGTCCAGGGGTCGCACGTCCGCCCACAGCGCGTGGGAGGGGAGCCGCGCCCGCGTAGTGTCGAACGGCTCGTTCCCCGCGCACAGCGGCAAGAGCGGCTGACGCGCCTCGATCAGGTCCTGCAGCCAGTGCATGAAGGAGTCGTCGAGGGCTTCGTTCGGGTCCGCGGCGCGACGGACCATGGCGTCCACGCCGTCCATCGCGAGCACGAGGCGGTGGGCCTTCGCCTGCTTGCGGAGCAGGTCCAGGAAGTCCTCGAAGACCGTCCACGGCGGGTCGAGCTCGAACTCCGCGGGGCCGGGCAGGGGCAGCTCGAACTCGGGCAGGTCCGCCCGGGAGCCGAAGTCGCGCGACACGCTCCGGCAGAGGCGTCGGACCGCCTGCTCTGCGGTCAGTCGAGACGTCGACGGCAGCGAGCCGAAGTCCAGGATGACGACCTCGTGGCCCTCGAGGCCCCCGGCGGCGCGGCGGAGCAGGGAGGACTTGCCGATCCGGGGCGGACCGTGGAGCCACCGCAGCGCGCGCAGGGTGCCGCCCGCGAACGCGTCCCGGATCGCCGCGAGCTCGTCCCCGCGGCCCACGAACAGGGTCCCCTCCACGGACGGGATCGGGCCGGTCGTCATGGTCCGCAGGGCGGCGCGGGGGGGCGCCCAGCCGGTGACGAGCTTGATCGTCGCGGGCTGCTCCAGGGGGCGGCTGCCGCGCTGCTCGGGCCGGAGCTTCAGGCGGATCCGCACGGCGTCGCCGCCGCCCGCCATGACCTCCACGGGGACCTCGATCACCGCGCGCTTTCCGGGCTCGAGCGCGGGCACCGACGTCGCGGCCCCGGGGAACATCAGGCCGGGCTCGTCGGCCAGGGCCTGCAGGGTGAGCGGCGGCAGGGGCTTCTCGTCCCCGTTGCAGAGCTCCACGAGGATGCGGGAGCGGTACGAGTCGCCCGCCTCGGGCTGCTGCAGCTCGACGCCGAGCTCGTCCGGGAGCGTGATCTGCAGCTCGTTGAGCGACCCCGACGTGTCCTCGGGGCGGGCCACCGGCGGCGTCCCGAGCCGCTCCTCCCAGAGCAGCACGTCGGCCTCCTCCATGGAGGTGTGACGCCAGCCCTCGGCGAGCACGGCCCGGCCCTCGCCCCCGAAGCCGTTCTTCTGGGACCAGGCCAGGAGGTTGCGCAGCGCGGCGCCCTTGCGACGGGGATCCAGGCCCCGCTGGCGTCGGGTGCACTCCCACTGCCGCACTCGGCACGTCCAGGACGCGGGCAGGTCCCCGGCCTCTTCGTTCAGCCGCGCCGCGCACTCCCAGTTCTTGAACATCCGGCGCGCGGTGCCGTAGGAGAGCCGCTGGCGGAACCACTCGACCCCCGCCTCCACGCGGCCGGCTTCGATGCACTGCCGCGTCAGCCGGTCCAGGTCCGAGAAGGACAGCTCCTCGCGGGGGTCGGGGAAGGTGTGGTCCGGGTCCTCGATGATCCGGCTGATTCGGCGCAGGTGGGACAGCAGGCGACGCTCGGTCAGCTCGCGGCCGGAGCGGCCGTCCCGCAGGGCGGCGAGCAGGTGGGCTTCGTGGTACCGGCTGCGGAGGAGGAGGTCGTCCAGGATGGAGGAGCGGTCGCCCTCGAACGCCCACAGCAGCGCCATGTCGAGCGCCTCGGCCGGGTGCTCGACGTTGTCGAGGACCGGCAGCAACACGTCCAGCGCCTCGGCCTCGCGCGTATTCACGCGGCGCAGCGCTGCGGCGAGGTTCCAGTGCGCCGTCCACCCCCGCGCCATGCGGAAGTAGGGCGAGTTGATGGTCGCCTGGAGCAGGTGGATGATCTCGTAGATGTCCGTCGGACGCCCGTAGCGGGACAGGGCGTACGCGTACCACTCCTTCGCCGCGGTGTGCGTCCGCCGGTGGAAGTGGATGTTCCGGAACTTGTCGAGGGCCCGGGGATCCCCGCGCAGGAGCAGCCCCTTGGCTTCTTCGAAGAAGCGGTCCGTCTGGTTGCGGAAGCGGAGCTCGGTGGCGGGCTCGCGGAACATCAGCTCGTCGCCGAGGCGCAGCTTGAGGTTCGCGATCAGCGCCTCCTCGCGGGGCGCAAGGGCGTCCGCGATCGCCCCGAGGCCGCCGTCGTTCGCGGCGCTGCGCAGCTCGGTCCACGTCTCGTCGGGCAGCAGCGAGGCCAGGTCGGTGGGCCGCTGGATCACGGCCACGGCGCGGAACGTGGCGGTGGGCGCCATGTCCTGGCCGAGCCACTGCCAGTGATCCCGGATGCGACCGAGGCGCGACGGAGCGTCGAGGGCGAGCACGTGCTCGACGTTGGCCCGCACGAACTCCGTGTGCTCGACCGGCTCCGTCTCCATCGCGGTGCGCGCGATCTCGACGGCATCGAGGAGCTTCTCGTCGATGCTCAGCAGGTACTGCGGCGGCGTGCTGCCCCAGGCCGACGCGACGAAGCCCACGAGGTCCGTCTGGAGCGCGCCCAGGTCCATGCGCCCGCCCACGACCTCGGCCATGCCGAGGGGCACGAGGCTGGCCAGCGCGTTGCCCACGGTCTGCTGCATGGGGCGGGAGGCCCGCATGGCCGCGTTGCCCTGGCGGAAGAACTCGTGAGCGCCCCGGAACATGTCCACGGCGCCCGCGTGGTCGCCGCGCGACGCCGACCGGCGGCCCAGGACGTCGAGCGCGAAGGCGACGGTCGCGACTTCGCCCCGGCGGATGCCGTCGCGGATCTCGTCGGGAGTGGGGGGGTGCTCGCTCAGCCGCGCGACGGCGCGCAGGTTCTTCTCGCGATGCTCGTTCTGGAACTCATCGATCCGCTCGACGATCTCTCGGCAGTACCGGGGGAGCTGTTCGATGACCTGCTCGACGGTCCAGAGGGACCACGAGACGGGGAAGACCACATTCAAAGCGCGCACTGCCTCCGAGACCGAAAATACTCGGGGCCCGGACTCCATTCCCATACCGTCGGGAGAGCCGCGGACTCCGCGTTCAAGATAGGCGTCCGACCGGGGCGTTGTCGACCCACGAGCCGGGCGCCCTCAGTCCCGCGGGATGCCCGCCACGTAGTCGAGGTTCGGCACGAAACGAGCCCCCGTCATCGCCGACATGGGGATGTTCGGGCAGACCCACTCCCGCGCGCCCCCGCAGGTGAACCCCGACTCCTTCTCGGACGCCGGCGAGGGGCGGAAGTCCGGGTGCTCGGTGTCCGCCGCGGTGGGGATGCGGATCTCGGTGCACGCCTGCGACGGGTCGAACTCGAGGAGGATCCAACCCGGATCGAAGCGCCCCGGCGTGCGCCGACAGGACCACTTCGCGAGCGCGTACGAGTCGAGCTCCCGCGAGGACTTCTTCTCGTGCGCCGCCAGGTCGCGAGCGGACAGGAAGAACGCCGGCTCCTTGTTCACGTCGCCGCCGCGCGCGTGGTAGCGGGCGTAGGAGTCGGAGATGAACTTGTCGTGGATCGCGTAGCCCCCGACCAGCGCCTTGACGAGGCTCTGGAGGTCGCCGCCGAACTGCTCTCGGGCGTCGGGGCGGAGGCGACGCAGCAGTCGATCGTCGACCGGCACCACGATGAGGCCGGTGCGCGGCGGCGCGACCCGGGGACCCTGGAGGCGGAGGTCCGCGAGCAGGTTCGACAGGCGCTTCTGGAAGCAGTTGGGGCAGCGGTACCCGAACTCCTCGGGCGGGGGACCTTCGTCCAGCAGCTTGCGCAGGACCTCGGCCGTCGCGTCGCGATCGAGGCGCGAGTCGGCGGCGAGATCGGCCACGACGTTGAGGGCGCGCCCCTGGTCCCGCTCCGACAGGTTGGAGAAGAAGTAGCCGAAGTCCCGCAGCGTCGGCGCGCCGGGCGCGCCTCCGTCGAGGTCGATCTCGTCCTCGGAGGTCGCGGTCCCGGGGGCCGCCAGGAGCAGCAGGGCGAGCAGGGGCAGGAGCCGCCTCACGGGGTCACCTGCGGGCCCACGACGCACCGGAACCCGCGGCCGGGGCCGGAGCGGGTGCCGGTCATCCAGACGCGGGCGGTGCTGCGGAAGTAGCGGTCCATGGACGGGTGTTGAAGGTAGCCGCTCCCGCGGACGCCGCGGGTGCCCTTCGTCCGCGCGGCGGGCGCGGCCACGGGGTCGACCCCCCCGTCCGACGGGTAGCCGGACCAGACCTCTTCTTCGTCCACGCCCTCGGGGCCCTCGTCCAGGACCCACTCGGACACGGACGCGGTGAGGTCGGCGACGCCCTCGGGCGTCGTGTCGACGGGGGTGGTCCCCGCCGCGGGCGCCCGCGCCGTCCCGGCGGACGGAAGATCGCCGGGGAGGGCGTCGCCCAGGGGGAACGCGCGCCCCGGACGGCCGGTGCCTCGGGCGGTGCGCTCCCACTCCGCGTCGGTGGGGAGGCGGGATCCGTATCCCTCGGGCACGGCGGTGTTCCGGTACCGCCATTCGCAGTACGTCGCGGCCTGCAGCCAGTCCACGTGCTCCATGGGGGACGCCCCGGACGGCGTGTAGCCCACGTACTCCGAGGTGCGATCGGGGCAGACCCCCGCAGCGACGCAGCGCCCATACGCTTCCACGGTCACCTCCGTGCGTTCGACGGCGAAGGCCGACAACACGACCTTGCGATCTTCCGGACCGTAGAAGAACGCGCTTCGGTCGAACGCGATCATCCCCGGCAGCTGCTGGAGCGCCGCGAGGGTCTCGGGATCGCCGGACGCGGTGCCGAGCGTGGGGCCGGCGAGCGCGAACCACAGGAGCGCCCCGACCCCCGGCACGGCGACGGCGGCGGCGATCCAGGGGGCCTTGCTGCGCGCCTTCGGGGCCTTCTTCCGTTTCTTCTTCTTCTTCTTCGGCGCGAGCGTCTGCTCCTTGCCCGCGCCCGCAGCCTTCGGGGCGCGCTCGCCGCGCGTGAGCTCGGCGACGCGGCCGAAGCCGCCGGGGATCGCCTCGGTGGGGAGCTCCCCGGACGAGATCGGCGAGCTGCGGTAGGGGACGGTGCCGGGGAAGTCCTCCGTGGGGCCGGGGTCTTCGGCGTCGGGCCGCGACGGCTCCCCCGGTGGGCCCGCCGGCAGGGGAGCGCGCACGCCGCTCACCGACTCCGACTTGGACTCCTCCATCGCCCAGTTGAGCGCCCGCATCACCGCCTCGCAGCTCGCGAGCCGCTCCTCCACGTCGAGCGCGATCATGCTCCGGAGCACGTCGATGACGGCCTGGGGCACGCCCTTGCCCGCGAGGTCGTCGACCATCTCCGGCTCGAGCCGCCACCCCCGCTGGCCGATCGGCCGCGCGCCCTTGCCCGCCAGCACCTCCCAGAACGTCACCCCCAGCGCATACACGTCGGCCCGCGCGTCGAGGGACTCCATCCCGTCCAGGATCGCCTCGGGTGCCATGTAGACCGGCGTCCCGATCGACATCCCCGTCTGCGTCAGCCGCTCCTGATCCACGAGGCTGGCGATGCCGAAGTCGAGCACCTTCACCCGGTTGTCGGCGTCGACCATGATGTTCCCGGGCTTGATGTCCCGGTGAAGGCAGTCGTGCTTGTGCGCGTGGGCCAGCGCCACCAGCACCTGGCGGAAGAGCAGCAGGGCGAGCGCGATCGGCATGGGCGCGTCGTCGTAGTCGTTCATGACCGCGCGCAGGGTGCGGCCGTCCACGAGCTCCACGATCAGCGCGCACGACTCGTTCTCTTCGACGAAGTCGAGGATCCGCACGATGTTGGGGTGGTGCAGCCGCACCAGCGCCTGGGCCTCCACGCGCAGCCGCTTGCGCAGCTTGCTGTCGATCGCGAGGTGGGGGTGGAGCTTCTTGACGGCCGCCTGCATCCCGATCCCCGAGACGTGCACGCCCCGATAGACCGTGGCCATGCCCCCTCCCCCGAGGACTTCCTTCAGCTCGTACTGCCCGACGACCTCGCCCATGCGCCGTGAATCATAGAGGGCGTATCATCCGGGGCCATGCCCGACCCCTCGCTTCGCGACCTCCAGCGTTCCTTCTTCCGGGCCCTCCGGGACCGTCCGCTGGACGTGTCGGATCCGAAGGACGCCGCCCTGTACGAGCCGCTGCACGACGAAGCGCACGACCCGGTGATGCGGCTGTTCGACAGCATCGACTTCAGCGAGGTGCAGTCCGTGCAGCTCGTCGCGGGGTTCCGGGGCACCGGCAAGACGACCGAGTTCTCGCGCCTGGAGAAGGTGCTGTGGGAGGCGGACTTCGTCGTGATCCGCGTGGACCTCGACGACTACCTGGACATGAACAGCCCCGTGGAGGTCAGCGACTTCCTCCTCGTGCTCGCGGGCGCGATCTCCGACGTGCTGGAGGACGAGCGGCTCCTCGGCGCGGGGCGGGCGAAGCTGACCGAGTTCTGGGACCGGGCGAAGACGCTGCTGGAGTCCGAGCTGACCGTCGCGCCGAGCTTCCGGGGGCCGGGCGGGGTGAGCCTGCGCGTGGGGCTCAAGGGCAACCCGAGCCTGCGTCGGCGGATCCGGGAGGCGCTGCAGGGCCGGCTGCCGCGGCTGGTCCAGGAGGTGCGGGCGTACCACGACGAGGTCCTCGCGGCCCTGCGCGAGCGGCACGGCGACACCACCCGCCTGGTGGTCATCATCGACTCCCTCGAGCACCTGCGGGGCACGGGCGAGAGCGTCGAGACGGTCCGTCGCAGCGTCGAGGAGCTGTTCATCACCCACGGCAACCACATCGGGCTGCCGGAGACCCACATGGTCCTCAGCGTGCCGCCGCTCCTCGCGCTCAAGGCCGAGCGGCTGCAGGCGGCGTTCGTCAACGGGGCGGTCCAGGCCTGGCCCGCGTGGCAGGTGCAGCGTCGCGACGGCAGCCCCAACGAGGACGTGGTCGGTCGGCTCGTGGCCCTGGTGGAGCGGCGAGGGCCGTGGCGCGCGATCCTCCCCGACCGGGGCGCCCTGGAGCAGCTGATCCTGGCCTCCGGGGGCTACATCCGCGACCTCCTCAACATGCTCATCGAGGCGATCCACCTCGCCGGACGCGGGGTGACGCAGGACACCGCGGATCGCGTCGTCGCCGTCGTGCGTCGGGGCTACTACCCGCTGTACGCCGACGAGGTGCAGGTGCTGAGGAAGATCGCCCTGGCGAAGGACCTCGGGGCCGTCGCGTCCACCGAACAGACCTACCTGGAGCGGTTCCTCGATTCGCAGCTGGTGCTCTGCTACCTCGACCTGGAGTTCTGGTACGACGTGCACCCGCTGGTGCGGCAGGGGGTGCTCGACGCGGCCCCCGCGGAGGTGCCGTGAGCGGCCGGGGCTCGCTGCCGGACATCGAAGAAGCCCTCGATCGCATCCGCTTCCAGTGGGACCACGCCGAGGACTTCTGGTTCGGCATGGTCGTGAGCAACGACCAGATGGCGCGGGACTCCCTGCGCGCCGCGGTGACGGCCGCCATCGGGGAGGACGGGGGTCGCCTCGCGGCCCACCGGCTCGACCCCCGGGCCGTCGAGCAGACGGCGGTCGAGCTGCTGGACGCCATGGCCGACGGCGCGCTGCACTGGGTCGTCGTGGGCGGCGCCGACGAGCCGAAGGAGACCTGGGAGGGCGCCGCAGGCCGCTTCTTCGCGGCCTTGAACGAGCGCCGGGAGGCGTTTCGACACCGGGTGAGCGGGGGGCTGGTCGTCGAGGGTCGGGAGGCCCTGAAGCGGCGGCTGCGGACGATGGCGCCGGATCTCTTCTCCATCCGCGCGTTCGTCGTGGAGCCGCGCAGCGACGCGGGGTGGGACGAAGGCGGCGGCTCGAGCCCCGCCGTCGAGCTCGAGGACGAGTCGTTCCCGGGCGATCCCGACCAGGAGCTGCAGCGCCTCGAGCGCATCCCCGGCGACTCCCCCAACCCCGGAGCGCGGCGCGCCCGCCTCGCGGCCCAGCAGCGCGCGATCGACGGCCTGCTCTCCGCCGGCAGGATGGGCGAGGCCTCCACCCTCGTCGACGACAGCAACGCCCTGATCCGCACCCTCGTCGACGACGACCCGACGGATCCGTGGGTCGCCTCCGCCCAGTTCTCCGCCCACATCCAGCGTGGGCGGGTCGCCCTCGACACCGGCGTCCTCGCCGCCGCGGCGGCGCACTTCACCTCCGCGCTGACCCTCGCCGAGGCCGAGCCCCCCACCGCGCGTCGTCTCCGTCGCCTGCGCTCGGCGCACGACTGGCTCGCCGCGGTGGCCGTCGCCCTGGGCGACACCGAGGACGCCGTCTGCCACGCGGGCCAGGCCCTGGAGGCCGCGCGGGCGTGGTCCGAGCAGGCGCCCGAGGACCGGGAGCGCCTGCGCACCCTCGCGATCGCGCACAACAAGCAGGGCGACATCCTCGTGGCCGCGGGTCGACGCCGGGACGCGCGCGCGGCGTTTCGGGCCTCGCTCGCGATCCGGAAGCGCCTCGTGGCGGAGGACGCCCCCCACCCGGTCTTTCGCCGCGACCTGTCGATCTGCCACGACAAGCTCGGCGATCTCGCCGCCCTCAACGGGGACCTCGCGGACGCGGAGCGCCACTTCCGTCGCTCGCTCGCGCTGCGCGAGGAGCTCGTGGCGGAGCGGCCGTCCGCCGATCGGGCGGGGGCCAAGGCGCGTCGCGACCTCGCGACGGTCCACAGCCGCCTGGGGGCCCTCGCCCGGCGCGCCGGGGATCCCGCCGCGGCGGCGCGGCGCTTCCGACAGTCCGCGGGGCTCCTGCGGGAGCTCGGGCTGGCCGATCCGCACCACGCCGGGGTGAAGACCGACCTCGTGCGCGTCACGCTCGCGCTCGGCGAGCTGGCCGGGGAACGGGACGATCCCGGCAAGGCGCTCGTCCACTTCGACGAGGCGCTGCGCCTGGCGGGGGAGCTCGCGGCCGCGGATCTGGGCAGCGTCGCCCGCCTGGACACGCTCGCCGGGGCCCACGAGCGGCTCGGGGATCTGCTGTGGGGCATGGAGGACTTCGAGGAGGCGGGGACGCACCTCCGGGCCGCCCTGGACGTGCACGTCCGGATCGTGGCCGTGCGCCCCGACGACCCGGTCGCCGCCGAGAACCTCGCCGCCGCGCACCACCGCCTGCAGGCGACGGCCGAGGCGTTCGGGCGCGACGAGGACGCCGTGCGTCACCGGGACGCGGCGACGGCGGAGCTGGGCCGAGCCGAGCAGCTGCGCGGCCTCGCCGCGGGGAGTCGACGATGAAGCGCCTGCTCCTGGTCGTCCTCCTCCTCGCCGCGTGCGGCGACCCCGCTCCGCCCACGCCCACTCCGGAGCCCACGCCCGCGCCGCGGAACGGGGTGCTCGAGGAGATCCGGGCCCGGGGCACCCTGCGCGTGGGGACGGAGTTCAACTCGAAGCCGATGGTGTACGTGGCCGAGGACGGCTCCCACACCGGGTTCGAGTACCGCCTCATGCAGGGCCTCGCCCGCCACCTCGGCGTGAGCCTGGAGCCCGTCGGCGGCACCTTCAAGAACCTCCCCGAGACGATGAACGCGGGCGCCGTGGACGTGGTCATCGGGGGGTGGATCCCGTCGCCGGACACCCCCGCCGTGTTCAGCAAGTCGTACCTGGAGACGGGGCTGTGCATGGTCGTCCGCGAGGGGTCGGCGATCCGATCGATCGAGGACCTGGCGGGCAAGAAGGTCGGCATCTACGCCGACCCGACGGTGGAGGCGTGGGCCGCTCGCGCGCTCGCCGCCGCCGACGTCCGCGCCCTGTCCGACGGGTACTTCAAGCTCCTGGTCGCCGAAGACCTGGACGCGGTGGTCTACGACTACCCGTACGCGGTGGCGGAGATGGAGCCCTACCGGGAGCAGCTCCGGGTCGCGCAGCTCAACCTCTCCGCGATCCGCTACACCGTGCTCATCCCCCCCGGGAACGACGCGCTCCGCGTCGCCGTGGACGAGTACGTCGACGGCCTCCGCGCGTCGGCCGAGTACCGCGCCCTCCTGAAGGAGTTCCTCACCGCGGACGCCCTCCCGGCCGTCGGCGAGCCCCCCGCGGGAGTCCGCGTGCACGTCGCCCGGGGGGACGCGTCGCTGCACCGCATCGCCGAGGAGGTGTACGGCGACGCCGACGGGTGGAAGCGGCTGTGGAAGGCCAACAAGGACCACATCGCGTTCCCGGAGCTCGTCCCCGAAGGCACCCGCGTCCTCGCCCCGTGAACGTCCCCCGGACCCTCGATGTCGCGATCGCTCGGTCGATCCGAGACGTGCCCGAGGTGTGGGACGAGCTCGCCGCGGGGCTGCCGCCGTTCCTCGGGCGGGCCTGGCTGGCGGCGTCGGAGGAGGACGGGCCCGTCGCCCTCGAGGAGGGCTGGCGGCCGCACCACGTACTCTTGGAAGACGAAGGGGAGCTCGTCGCGGCCGTGCCCGTGTACCTGCGCGATCGGAGCGACGGCGAGTTCGTATGGCACGGCACCATGGAGGAGGTCCTCACCCGCTACGGGCTCCCGGCCGTGCCCCGGGGCGTGAGCACGATCCCCGCTACCCCCGTCCCGTCCCCGCGGTTGCTCACCAGCGCCGCGTGGGCCGACGCCACGGGTCGCCGCCGCGTGCTGGACGCGCTGATCCGGCTCGGAGACCAGCTCGGGTGGGCGTCGACCCACATCCAGTTCTGCGCCGAAGAGGAGGCGCTCGCGGCCGGGCCCGAGTGGATCCACCGCCTCAGCCGACAGGCCCGGTGGAGGCGACGGGGGGCGAAGACGGTGGAGGAGTGGCTGGCGAGCTACCGGCCGAAGCGGCGCACGTCGATCCGGCGCGAGATGAAGGAGCTCGGGCGCCAGGGCCTCGCCCTGCGCTTCGTGTCCGGCGGGGACGCGCCCGATCGCTTGTTCGTGCAGGCCGCCGACCTCTACGCGGGCACCGCCGAGCGATACGGGGAGAGGCCGCGGTTCGGGCGGCGCTTCTTCGAGGCGCTGTCGGCCTCGCCCCTGCGGGAGCACGTGCTGTTCGTGACCGCCTCGACGTCGGCCGGGGAGCCGGTGGGGATCGCCACCAAGATCGTGCACGACGGCGTGCTCTACGGGCGGCTGTGGGGCGCCGTCGACCGGGTCCGGTTCCTGCACTTCAACGTCGCGGTCTACGGCGGCATTCGGTACTGCTTGCAGGCGGGCCTCGACCGATTCGAGCCGGGCCACGGCGGATTCCACAAGGAGCGCCGGGGGTTTCCCACGGAGGCGGTGCACAGCCTCCACCGCTACCTCCATCCCGGCGCGCACGAGGCGTTCTCGGACTGGGCGAAGCGGGAGTGGGCGTGGATGCGGGAGCGGATCGAGGAGAGCGAAGGGGAGAGCGGGCTGCGGTGACGGACGAGATCCCCGATCGGACGGACGAGGAGCTGCTGGCGACGGTGCGAAGCCGGGGCTACGAGCGGCTGGCGTCGCGGCTCGGCTGCCTCGTGGCGGCGGTGGCGTCTACCCTGCCCGCGGCGTGGGCTGCGAGCGCCTGGACGGCGGACCTCGAGGGTCTGCTCGGCTCCGCGGCCCACGGGCTGGTCTTCCTGCTCGCGGCGCTGTGTTCGTTCCCGCTGGTGGCGGTGCTGTTCGGGCCCCTGCTGATCCTCCGGCGGCTCCGGACGGGCAAGGAGATCGCCGAGCTTCGTCGGCGCTGGGGCCAGGACGAGCTGTCCGGGTACGAGCGTCGCGCGGCGATCATGCTCGCGGGCGGGGGACGCGACGACCGCGGGCGGCCGCCGCCGGACCACGTGCTGCTGTTCCAGGGGCGGGAGCAACCCCACGGCGTCCATCGATTCCTGCGGGTGGACGTCTGGGGCTCCGAGCTCCCCCGGGCCGAAGCCGAGCTGCGCCGGGCGCACGCCGTGCTCGACGCGGCCGACGCGGACCCGCAGGGCTCCATGAGCCTCGTCCGGGGGATCCTGCCGACGTCGCTGGCCGAGGCCCTGGCCACCTCGGTGGCGACGCTCGACGGCGACCTCCCCGCGGGCGGCTCGGCGAAGGACGGGCTCCCCTGCAAGTGCGCGGTGCTGCAGCGGGACCCGCCGGACGTCTTCCACGCCGAAGCGAACCTGGCCGCGACTCCGTCGTCCCACCCCGCCGCGGGCCTGCTCGGGCTGCTGATGGCGGCCACGGAGGCCCTCGCGATTCAGCCCGACCCGGCGGACACCACGTAGACGGCGCCGCGGCCGTCGTCGGCTCCCGGCGCTCCGATCACGATGTCGTCGCAGCCGTCGCCGTCCACGTCGCCCGCGGCGACCGCCTCCCCGACCCGCGCGCCGAGCCCCCGCCCCCGGAGCACGAGGCCCGCGTCGGCGAGGGCCGTCCACGACGAGATCGGCCCGAACGCGACGTAGACCGCCCCGGCGCGGTCCGCGTCGGTGGTCCGCCAGGGCGCCCCGACGATCAGGTCGGCGGCGCCGTCGCAGTCGACGTCGCCGACCGCCAGCGCGCTCCCGCTCCGGGCCGTCACCCCGGCCTGGGGCTCGCCCGCGACCGCGAGGTCGGCGTCCCAGGCGTAGACGTCGCCGTCGGCGGGGTCCGAGAAGACCCAGGCGCCGCCCTGCCGCTCGAAGTCCGAGAAGCCCGGGGAGCCCGTCACGAGATCGAGGGCCCCGTCGCCGTCCACGTCCCCCGTCGCGACGGCCCAGCCGTGGTCGTCGTGCAGCTCCCGGCTGCCCTGACCGCCCGCGATCGTGAGGTCGGCGTCGCCGGGCGCGAGCGCGCCGCCGGCGTTCCGGAAGACGTGCACCTCCCCCCGCGCGAGCTGGTTGATCCAGTCCCCCCCGAAGTAGTCCGGAGCCGCGAGCACGATCGCGTCGCCCAGGAACGCGACGGCGTGGCCCAGCGCGTCCCAGGCCTCCACGCCTTCGACGGACGCCGCCGGCGCGCCGTCCAGGAAGGCGGCCCCCGGCCCGTCCACCAGCATCGGGCGGGGCAGCGACTCGTGCTGGAACTCGTAGCTCCCGCGGCAGGGCGCCCCCACGAGCAGGCGCCCGCCGCGCGCCGCGAGCGAGCGGCCGAAGCAGTCCCCGGCGGCCTCGCCGTCCCGGGACTCCCCGTCCCCGACGACCCTCCCGGTCCCGAGCAGGGCCGCCGCGACCTGCACGCGCTCCCCGGCGTGGGGCACGCCCACGTACCAGCGACCGTCGAGGGCCACCGCCGTGCCCGCCGCGTCCCCCGCGGCTTCCCCCTCCGCCACGAGCCGGAGGGTTCCGTCCCACAGGTAGGCGGCGCCCGCCCCGTCCGCGGTCCCGGGCGCGCCCACGAGGATCCGCCCGTCGTCGACGGCGAGCGCGTGTCCGAACCCCCGGGCGCCGTCGGGACCGGCGATGGCGTCCTGCGCGCCGAGCACGCGGACCCGCGCGGGCTCCTCCGGGGGCGGATCCGTCGCGGTCGGGCAGCCTGCGGCCAGGGCCGCGAGGAGGGTCAGGGAGGTCCGCAGAAGCCGAACACTCCGAGGGGGAGGCCGTCGGTGAACGTCTCGGACGCGCCCCCGCCCGCGGCCACGTCCGTGCAGGTCCCGTCGGTCGGGAGCTGAACCTCCGTGGTCGGTCCGCAGGCCATCCCGAGGATGGCGTCTCCGCACAGGCCGCCCGCGCAGCCGAACTCGCCCCAGTTCATGACGCGGATGGTCGTGTCGCCGTTCGGTCCCACGATGAGCTGGACGTCGGCGAGCGGGTTGCCCGTGCCGGTGTTCTTGATCGGCACGTCCTTCCACCGCACGGTCAGGTCGTCGGTGTCGGTGGAGACGAACAGCTCGCCGCCCGCCCCGAGGTCGAGGTCGGCCCAGGCGCCCAGGAACGGGGCGTAGTCCCCGAGCTCGGCGGCCGTGGGCGTGGCGTCGAACACGCCGCCGACGGGCGGGCTCGGAAGGAGGAACCCGTTGGAACTGACGAGGACCTGGTCGTGCGCCGCCCCGCAGAACTCGATCGGGCTCGGCAGGAAGGTCGTCAGGGCCCACTCGTCCGTGGTGCCCGTGAGCGCCGAGTAGATGATCGTGGTCTCGGTGTCGAGAGTGTCGATGAGGCCGTCGCAGTCGTTGTCGATGCCGTCGAAGGTGAGCTCGGGCGCCGTGGGGAAGGTCAGGTCGCTGGTGTCGTCGCAGTCGCCCTCGCACTGGTCCAGGAGGTCGCCGTCCGTGTCGATGCCGTCCAGGTCTTGGTCGATCGCTCCGTCGCAGTCGTTGTCGATCGTGTCGTCGCAGATCTCCATGGCCCGCGGGAAGACGTTCACGTTGGTGTCGTCGCAGTCCTGCAGGAAGAGGTCGCCGTCTTCGAAGCAGTCGCCCGCGAAGAAGTCGTCGCCGTCCAGGTCCGACTCGGGGATCTCCCCGTCGCAGTCGTTGTCGATGCCGTCGCACAGCTCGAGCGCGCCCGCGAAGCGCCGCGGGTTGGTGTCGTCGCAGTCCTCGAGGTCGCACACCCCGAAGCCGTCCCCGTCGTTGTCCTCGTCGATGAGGCCGTCGCAGTCGTTGTCGATCTCGTCGCAGAGCTCGGGCGCGCCGGTGAAGACGTCGGGGTTGGTGTCGTCGCAGTCCTCGGGGAGCAGGTCCGGGATGATCGCCGAGAGGTTCCAGTCCAGGTCGCAGATCGACTGGGAGTCGCCGCCGGTGGTGTTGCCCGCGAGCACGAGGCGGGGGGCCGGGATCGCGCTGCCGCTGGTGCCGGCGCAGCCCGTGGAGAGGCCGCTGATGTGGTTGATCTTCAGGAACGGCAGCCCCACCACCTCGGCGGCGAGCGAGGAGATGAACGCGCTCCCGAGCAGCGGCGACTGGTCGTCCTCGTCGGACAGGATCAGGAGCGACAGCCCCGCCCCGTCCCGCCGCCAGTCGGGCTGGGTCGCCATCGCCTCCACCGCGCGCAGGAACGGCTGCTCGACGTTGTTGCCCTCGTTCCCCTGGGGGACGGCCGCCGCGAACGCGCCCGCGGCGTCGTTGGACGCGGCGTTCACCACGACCTCGAAGACCGGGCTCGTGGTCGTGATCAGCGCGATGTTGTAGTCCGTGTTGGCGGCCACGAGGTCGTCGAACAGGCCCGCTGCGTTGCCCGCGAGAGCGTCCTGCTCGTCCGCCATGGAGCACGAGTCGTCGATGATCACGAGGATGTCGACGAGCCCGCTGCCGCCGCAGTTGTTGGCGAAGCCGTCCTCGTCCACGTCGATGCCGTTGTCGATGAGCACGTCGCAGTTGTTGTCGAGGTCGTCGCAGATCTCGAGGTTGCCGGGGAAGATCGCGGGGTTGGTGTCGTCGCAGTCCAGGCACACGGCCACGCCGTCCTCGTCCACGTCGTCGAACCCGTCGTCGACCACGCCGTCGCAGTTCTGGTCGATGCCGTCGCAGATCTCCTCGGCGTCGGGGGAGATCTCGGGGTCGGTGTCGTCGCAGTCGCCGTCGCAGGTGGTGTGTCCGTCGCCGTCGCCGTCCACGGCCTCGTCGACCTCGCCGTTGCAGTTGTTGTCGATGCCGTCGGTGCAGTCCTCGACGGCGTCCGGGTTCACGTCGGGGTCGGCGTCGTCGCAGTCGTCGCCGTTGTCCACGTAGTCGTCGCCCGGGGGCGTGCAGGAGTCGACCGCGGTGTCCGGATCGCCGAAGCCGTCCTGGTCTGCGTCCAGGTACCAGGTGGTGCCCCCGCCCTCGGCGTCCTCGTCGATCTCGCCGTCGCAGTCGTTGTCGACGCCGTCGCACACCTCCACCGCGTCCGGGTTGATGGTCGGGTCGAGGCGGTCGCAGTCGAGCGCGTCCGGGACCCCGTCGCCGTCCGTGTCGGTGGCGAGTTCGTTGCACCCGAGGACCCCCACGAGGGCGACGAGGAGGGCGATGCGAGCGAGCGTCTTCATGCAGCGGACGTTAGCAAGGGCTACGGTCGGCCGGCCGTGCGTTACTTCGTCATGAACAAGCCTCCGGATTGCATCTGCGCGCGGGTGGATCACCGCGACCGGTCCACGGTGTACGACCACGTGCCGACGCACTTTCCGCCGCTCCCTCACGTCGGTCGGCTCGACTACGACACCGAGGGCCTGCTGCTGTTCACCGACGACGGTCGCCTCGCGCAGGGGCTGCTGAACCCCGGCTTCAAGGGGCTCGCCGACCCGACGGTCGTGCCCCCGATCGAGAAGGTCTACCGGGTGAAGGTGCGGGATCGCCTGCCCCTGGACAGCCCCCGCCTCGCCCTGCTGCGCAAGCCCCTCGCCTATCGATCGGGGGTGCTCACGAAGCCCGCCACGGTGACCTTCGTGGCGCACCGCACCCGCGCCACGTGGCTCGAGGTCCGGATCTCCGAGGGGCGGCACCGGCAGATCCGAAACCTGTGCGCGCGCAGCGCCCTGCAGGTGCTGAAGCTGCGGCGGATTCGGGTGGGCCCGCTGGAGCTGGGCGACCTGAAGATGCGGTGGTGTCGGCCCCTCACGGAGGTCGAGGTCGAGGCCTGCTATCGCGTCGCGCTGCCCGAAGACCCGCGCCCGCCCTACGAGCCCATCGACGACTCGTCGGTCGCCCGGGCGGAGCGGCCCGCGTCGCGACCCTAGGGGGCGCCGCGGCAAGAACCGGCCTGGTTCGGTGAAACAGCCGAGTTCTTGCCGCCTGCCGAGATCGGTCTCGGAGCCCACGAAGGAGCCGACCCGCCTGGAGGGTCGCCCTGCGCGGCGTCGGGGAGCGAGCGCAGCGAGCGGAGCCGCGGCGGGGAGAGCCCTCCAGGTTCGAGGGGAGGCGTTCTTCAGCACCCTGCTAGAGAGCTGATCAACAGTCGACTCTTGGTCAAGTCTCTAG
>CAZEKB010000035.1:0-62416 GCA_964512225.1 uncultured Rickettsiales bacterium
AGAACGAATTCTCGCCGGGGGTCGGTCGGCCGGGCCCAGCTCCCTGCGGCGAGAATCCGTTCTCGCCGGGCCCCCATCGCCGGATCCGCCCGGAGATGAGCCGAGCGGAGTTCGAGGCTCTGCTCCGCTGAGGGCGCTCCTGCGCGGAAGGACCCGGGGGCGCCGGCACGACATGTGCTCATGGGGACCGCCATGACCACTCTGCGCATCCTGTCCGTCGTCTCTCTGTGCACCCTGACGCTCGCCGCCTGCTCCGAACCCGACGTGAGCATGGAGCCCTCCGGGTCGACGGACCTGGCGGCCCTCCTGGGGGTCGAGGACGCGAGCCCGGTGGGCATCACCGTGGCGCCCGACACCGGCGATCGGTACGTCCTCGACGAGGTCCACGGCCTCTTCAAGCTCGACGACGACGGAGCGACCCGCGTGCGGAGCCTCGCCGAGTTCCCCGAGGCCGACGTGTGGCCCCAGTCGGCGTGGACCGACATCGCCGCGCTCGGCGACGACCGCTTCGCCGTCACCGCCCAGAGCGACGGCTACCTGCTCGACATCCGCGCGAACACGCTGATGCAGCACTTCTGCTACGAGCCCGGCTGGGGCGAGTGGGAGACCTCCTACGAACTCACCACCTCGCTCGGCTACGACCCCGAGAGCAACTCCATCATCGCGCAGCCCCAGAGCCGGACGGTCGACGAGCTCGGCGAGTCCGTCACCGGAGCCGCGGTGGGCGTCTACGACGCGAACATCGGCGGGGCGGCGCCCGAGCCCTGGCTCGATCTCCCCGACGCGAGCTTCCTCGCCACCGGGATGGCCGTGGAGAGCGTCGAGTCGATCCTGCTCGTCGAGGACGACGGCGACATCCACCGCTTCACCATGGACAGCCACGGCCCCCGCCTGTTGGGCACGCTCCAGCAGACGTCCCGCGTCGGCGGCGCCACCCTCGACGGGGACGTGCTCCTCGTGGTCGACGCCGAGACCGACCAGCTGATCGAGTATCCGATCGACTGACTTGGCGAGATGCGGCGCCGGGGATATAACTGACCCCGGAGTCAGCAAATGGAAGTCGCCGAGACCCTCCCGATCCTCCGTCCCTTCGAGCCCGCGCCCCCGCCCGGGTTCTGGGCCCGCTTCGGCACCTACCTCCTGCAGGCGGCGGGCTGCGTGTCGAACGCGGTCGTCGCCTCCTACGAGTCGGTCGACGTCGACGTGCGCCGGGAGCTCGCTTCGCTCCCCCTCATGGCCCTGTCGTCCCTCGGGCCCCGCCACGCGCGGATCCGCGCAAAGTCGGACGACGGTGAACGCCCGGTCATTTTCGTGCACGGCATGGGCGGTCACCGGAACAACTTCGTGGCCATGAGCACCTACTTCCGCGCGCAGGGGCGGCGGCGCCTGTACTCCGCGGGCCTCCCGGCGCGGGGCGACGCGGACCGCCACGCCGATCACGTGGTGCGGTTCATCGACGAGGTGCTGGAGGCCAACGGGATGCCGGACGGGCAAGTCGACCTGGTGGCGCACAGCCGAGGAGGGATCGTCTGTCGCCTCGCCCTCGCGGACGTGCACGCCTCCTGCAAGGTGGCCACGCTCGTGACGATCGGAACGCCTCACGCGGGCACCGTGACCGCCCGGTACGGCCGGGGCCGAGAGCTGGACGAGCTGCGGCCAGGCAGCGAGCTCATGGCTCGGATGATGGCCCAGCTGCCGTGGAACGGGCCGCGGCTCGTTTGCCTCTACTCATCGGCCGATCCCCTGGTGGCGCCCCCGACGCACGCCCAGGTCGAGGGAGCCCTGAATATCGAGCTGCCGGGACTCACGCACTGCCAGCTCGTGCTGTGGCCGGACGCCTGGCGGGCGGCGTTCGACGCCGTGGCGACGGGCCCGTGAGCGAGCCCGAGGAAGCGCCGGAGGAAGAGGCGCCCGCTCCCGAGCCTCCCGAGGCTCCCGAGCCGGAGCCGGAGCCCGCCGAGGAGACGCGCCGCAAGCGGAAGTGGAAGCGCCGCAAGGACGCCCGCCCCGAGGAGCTGATCGCCGCCGCTCTCGAGCTGTTCGCGGAGCAGGGCTTCGCGTCCACGAGCCTCCGCGACGTGGGCAAGAAGGCGGGCGTGAGCAAGGCGACCGTGTACCTGTACTTCAAGAACAAGGAGGACCTGCTCCGGGCCGCAGTGCAGCGATCGGTCGTGCCGATCCTCGACTTCGCGGACGACTACGAGATCGACACCGACGCGCCCGCGTCGACCATGATCCGGGTGCTGCTGCACCGCTGGCTCGACGAGTTCGAGACCCGCGGGGCGGCGGGCCTGCCCAAGCTGATCGTCGCCGAAGCCGCGGGCTTCCCCGCCCTGGCCTCGCTGTACGTCGACACGGTCCTGCAGCGCGCTCGGCGCCTGTTTCAGCGCATCCTTAAGCGAGGCATCGCCGCCGGGGAGTTCCGCGACGTCGACGTGCGAGAGGTCGTCCACGTGCTGCTCGCGCCGCTGATCCACGCCCAGATCCACGCCGCCTCGCTCGGCCCTCACGACCCCGCCTTCCCCGACCCGCACGCGTTCCTCGACAGCCACGTCGACCTGTTCCTGCGCGCCCTCGCCCCGGAGTCCAAGAAGTGACCGTCCATCACCAGGACCTGCTCCGCGTGCGCACGGGCGGCGCTCCGCTCGTGGACATCACCCGGGAGGTCGAGGCCGTGGTGGCGGACGCGGGGGCGACGGTCGGGACCGCGACGGTGTTCGTGCGTCACACGTCGGCGTCGCTGGTGATCCAGGAGAACGCCGACCCGGACGTGCAGCGCGACCTCCAGGCGTTCTTCGCCCGGCTCGTGCCCGAGGGCGACCCCCTGTACCGCCACACGGCGGAGGGTCCCGACGACATGCCCGCGCACGTCAAGAGCGCGCTCACGGCCACCTCGCTCACGATCCCGGTCCGGGACGGGAGGATGGTCCTGGGCACCTGGCAGGGCATCTACCTGTGGGAGCACCGCCGCCGCGGGCACGCGCGCCAGGTCGTGGTCCACGTCACGGGGCAGCCCGCTCCTTGACTCTCAGATGCTCCGCGCGAGCCGGAAGCCGAGGTCCGCGGCCCGGAACGTGGCCGTCTCCTTCCACCGCGCCGCCGAGCGCACGCCCCGGGGGCTGAACGTCCACGCGCCCCCCCGCCGCACCTGCAGCCGACCCTCCCCCGCGCACCACTCGCCGACGTTGCCCGCGAGGTCGCGGACGCCGTAGGGGCTGCGGTCCACCGGGTGCTCGCCGACCTCCGCGAGCATCCCGTGCCCGCCCGGGATCGACTGCCGCATGCGACAGAACGACGGGTCGAACCGGTCGCCCCAGGGGTGGAAGCGCCCGTCGACGCCGCGGGCCGCCTTCTCCCACTCGTCCTCGGTGGGCAGCCGCCAGGCCTCGCCGGTGGTCTCCGCGAGCCAGGCCGCGTACGCCGACGCCGACGCGTGATCGACGAACACCACCGGCCACCGGGGGAGCCACTCGTCGCCGTCCGCGTCGACCCCCAGGCGGTACCGACCGTCGACGCGCTCGTACACGGGATCGCCGCTCTCGCCCGCCCGGGCCGCCCGCTGCCGGGGGACCCAGCGCTCGGGGTCGTCCACGGCGTTGAGGAACTCGAGGTACTCGGCGTTCGTGACCGGGTAGCGGCGGACGACGAAGGCGTCGACCCAGGCCCGGCCCGCCTCGGCGGCGCCCGGGGCGTCGGGGTCGCCGCCGCGCAGGAACCAACCCGCCGCGACGAGGACGTCGTCCGGCCCCAGGGTGCCGCGGGCAGGCAGCACGATCGGCCCCGACGCGTGCCCTCGGGGGGGTGTGCGCGTCGAGTGAACGCACCGCTCGACGCGCACCGGCACGTCCACGGCCGCGCGGCCCGGGTGGCTGATCTTCAGCAGGTACGACCCGGCGGGCAGCTGGACCGCCCGCAGCGGCGTGGTGCCCAGGGACCGCACCGGCTCGCTGTGCAGCGCCCGCTCCCGCGCCACCCACCGGTGCAGCTCGACGCGGGCCCCCGGGGGCTCGGACGTCAGCGATACGCGCCCGTCGCCCGCGAGCCAGTCGGCGTGACGGCCCGTGTCGTAGACCCGCAGCAGCGCCTCGAAGCGCGCGGCGGCGGACGTGTCCCGCGCCGCCTCCGCTTCGGCGTGTCGCTCCCGGTAGTGGTCGGCGAGCAGGACCCGCGCCTCGGGCAGGCCCGAGTGGTGGGTGAGGGCCGACTGGGCGAGGCGGATCAGCTCCACCTCCATCAGGTCGGCCTCCCGGCGCAGTCGGTCGGCGGTGTCCTCCAGGGCCCAGGCCGCGCGCTTGTCCGTGGGCGAGGCGCTCACCGGCAGCCCCTCGAGCAGGCGCTCGGCCTCGGCGGCGAGGATCGAGGCCTGGTTGCGCAGCCTGCGGACCTCGGGGCGCAGAGCGTCGGCCCGGGTGGTGTAGCTCAGGGCCCGGTCCCGACGCTGCGCGCCCTCGAGCCACGCGGTGACGGCGTCGGCGAGGAGCTTCGCGTGGGCGTACCGGCCCTCGATCTCCCGGGACATGGCCGTGGCGCAGATGCGCTTGAGCTCGGACGGGATCGGCGGCGGCGCCGCCTGCCGACGCACGGTCCGGGTGTCCTCGGGGTCCCCGTCGTCATCGTCCGCGTCGCCGACCGTCCCCTCCCAGAGCGCGTCCACCGGGGGAGGCGGGCCCGCGACCAGCTTCTTGAGGACGTCGCGGCCGTCCCGTCCCCGATACGGCACCCGGCCCGAGAGGATCTCGTAGAGCAGGGCGCCCAGCGAGTAGACGTCGATCGTGGGCGCGAGCGCCGCCTCCGCCCCCTGCGCCAACTCGGGCGGCATGTAGGCGGGGGTGCCCACGACCCACCCGGGGGGGGTCTCGAGGAGGTCTTCGCCCGCCCGGGCGGCGAGCTCGTCGAGGAGCACGTCGCGGCTCGGCTCCGGCTCCGCGTCCACCGACTTGGCGAGGCCCCAGTCGAGGACCAGGGTCTCGCCGTAGTCGCCGACCATGATGTTCTTGGGCTTGATGTCCCGATGCACGACGCCCCGGGAGTGGGCGAAGGCGACGGTCTCGCAGACGGTGCGGAACGTCTCCACGAGGCGCCGGAACGTCCACCCGCTGCGCCCGACGCCCCACGTCCCGTCCCCCGAGCTGCGGTGCACGTCGGCGATCACCTCCGCCAGCGTCCGCCCCCGCACCTCCTCCATCGTGAAGTACCAGCGGCCGTCGGCCAGGCGGCCGATCTCGTGCACGGGGACCACCCCCGGGTGCTCGAGTCGCGCCGTCGTGCGGGCCTCCCGGACGAAGCGGGCGACCGAGGCCGGATCGCCGGCGTGCTCGTTCCACAGCACCTTCATCGCCGTGGCGCGGTGCAGCTCGGGGTCCCAGACGCGCCGCACCTCGGCCATGCCCCCGGTGCCCACGAGGCCCCGGTCTTCGTACCGCTCCTCGCGCCCGGCGGGCTGCCGGACGGACACCTCGTCTTCCTGCGTGGCCTCGGGGTCGATCGTGCGAAAACGTGGGCGGGAGGTCCACTCCGCCGACTCGTCGACCGGCGTGAGCGCCGCCTTCACGGTGGTCCTCACGAGCTCCCGGAGCTCGTCCGTCGCCCTCGCGTCGAGACCGTGACGCGCTACGAACTCTTCGATGTCCCGTTCACCGGCCACGACAAGAACGTCCCCTCGAGCGCGGAGTGTACGCCCCATCCGAGTATCATCGCGCCGTCCCCCGCACCGTCCGCGAGCACGCATGAACATCACCGATCTGGGCCCGCTCGAACGGGCCGTCCTCGAAGCCCTCGCCATCGGCGACATCCTCGGCGTCCCCTTGGCGCTGCCCGGCGTCTGGCGCCTCCTGCCGCGCTACGACACGCGGCTCTCGAACGTGCGCGAGGCCCTGGCGCCCGGAGGGGTGCTGGACGGCTGGACCGCGCGGCACCTCGGACACTTCGCCCTCGCCGACCGCGAGGGGATGCTCGCCGATCTCGGCGCCGCCCAGGGCCGCGCTCGGGAGCTGTGGGCCGAGATGAAGCCCGTCGTGAAGGGCATGTGCAAGCTGCCGTGGATCGAGGCCGTCGCCGTGACGGGTCGACCCGCGCTCGGGGTCGCCGAGCCGGGCGAGGACGCGATCCGGCTCGTCGTGATCGCCGAAGGCGGCCGCGTCCGCCTCGCGCGGTGGGCCGTCGGTGCCTATCGCAAGGCCCGGGGCGACGTGGGGGCGCGCATCAAGGTGGAGACGATCCTCGACGCGGACGCCCTGGCGAAGCCCGCGGGCAGCCGCCACGACGCGCTGCGCTGGTCGACCCTCCGACCCGTGATGAACGAGGACGCCTTCCGGGCGTTTCGGGCCGCGAACCCGTGGATCCGCGTGGAGTTCCCCGCCGCGGCCCAGGACACGGCGGGCGGCCTCCCCGACTACCAGGTCGACGCGGGCCGGTTCGACGGCCGCCTCGCTCGCGTCCGGCGCGCGCTCGTGGGGGGGGCGGGCGAGTCCCCCGAGGTCGCGCCGCTCTTCCTCTCGAACGCCCGCATCGAGGGCGGCCTCGCGGGCCTCGAGCAGCGCTTTCAGGCCTCGCTGGACGGGGACGGCGCGGAGTGCGCGTCCCGGGAAGGCGCCGCCGCGTTCGAGGCCGCCTTCGCCGCGCGCATGCAGCGCGTCGAGGGCCGCGAGGTCGAAGGGTCGGCCGTCGCCCCGCTGACGCCCGTGGACGTGGAGATCGAACCCGTCGAGACGCCGAAGCGGGCGAAGAAGGCGGCCCCGAAGAAGGAGGCTTCCCCGAAGAAGAAGGCTTCCCCGAAGAAGAAGGCTTCCCCGAAGGAGAAGGCCGCGTCGAAGGAGAAGGCGGCCCCGAAGAAGGCCCCCCGGAAGGCGCGGGGCGCGACCAAGCGACCCTCGCGCAAGGCGTCGTCGGCGAGCGCCGAGGGCGGCCGGCGGGCCCGCGGCCGCGGCCGCAAGTAGGGGCTCGTGACCCGGGAGCTCATCCGCTCCTCGCGGGCCTCGCTGCGGCTCGAGCGGGCGGCGGCGTGGCTCCGTGCTCGCCCCGCCACGGAGCCCGTCCTCGTGGTCGGGCCCACCCGCGAGGCTGCCGCCGAGCTCATCCGCCGGGTCACCCTGGAGGGCGGCGCGCGGCTGGGCGTTCGCCCCTCCACGATCGGCGTGCTGGCCGCCGATCTGTCGGCCCCCTCCCTCGCCCGGGCGGGCGTGGTGCCCGCGTCCGCCGTGGCCGTCGAAGCCGTGTGCGCCCGCGTCGTCGCCGACCTCGCGGGCGCGGGCGGCCTGGGACGCTTCGAGCCGGTCTCCGAGCTGCCCGGGCTGCCGCGGGCCCTCGCTCGGACCATGTTGGAGCTGCGGGGGGCGGGCCTCGACCTCACCCGGCTGCCGCCGGACATCCGGGCCCTCGCCCGCCGCTACGAGGAGCGCCTGGAGGCCGGGGGCCTCGCCGACCGCCCCCTCGTCCTGTTCACTGCCACCGAAGCCCTCCGCGCGGGGGCCCGCGTCCCGGCGTCCGTCCTGCTGCTCGACGTGCCCGTCGCCTCTCGGCTCGAAGCCGACCTGCTGCACGCCCTGGCGGACCGGTCGACGTCCATCTTCGCCACGACGGTGAGCGACGACGGCGCCTCGGAGCGGCGCACGGCCGAGGCGCTGGGGCTGCCGCCGGAGGACCTCCGACCCGAGCCGACCGGCGCGCTCGGCCGCCTCCAGCGCTTCCTGTTCGTCGACGAGCCGCCGCCGATGACCGGGCCGGGCGACGACGTCGTGCTGATGTCCGCCCCCGGCGAGAGCCGCGAGGCGACCGAGATCGCGCGACGGATCCACCGTGAGGCCGCGCTCGGCGTGCCGTTCGACCGCATGGCGGTGCTCGTGCGGGCGGCCTCCGCCTACACCGCCCACCTGGAGGAGGCCCTGCATCGCGCGGGCATCCCCGCTCACTTCGACCGGGGTACGCGTCGGCCCGACACCGCCGGTCGGGCCGTGCTCGCGCTGCTCGCGTGTCGCTCCGAGGGGCTGTCCGCTCGGGGCTTCGCCGAGTACCTGTCGCTCGGCGAGGTCCCCGACGCGGACGCCGCGGGGGCCCCGCCCGACGCCGTGCCCGCCGCCGAGCGCTTCGTGCCCACGGACCACGAGCTCACGCGCCCCGTGGCCGAGGCGGCCGAAGACGAAGACGAGTGGGACGCCTGGGCCGAAGAGGACGAGGGAGACGCCGAAGGGGCCGCGGCCCGGGCGGACGCGATCCGGCTCCCGGTGGTCTCGGGCACCCTGCGGGTCCCCCGGCGGTGGGAGCAGCTGCTGGTCGACGCGGCCGTGATCGGAGGCCTCGACCGCTGGCAGCGGCGCCTCGACGGCCTCGACGGGCAGCTGAAGCGCGCCTTCGACGCCGCGGAGCCGGACTCGTCGTCCGCGCACGGCATCACCCGGCGCCTCGACGAGCTGGGCAACCTCCGTCGGTTCGCCCTGCCCCTGCTCGAGGAGCTCGCCGCGCTCCCGGACGAAGCGACGTGGGGCGAGTGGCTCGTCCGCATCGGCGACCTCGCCACCCGCGCCGTCCGCGACCCCGATCGTGTCCTCGCCCTGCTCGCCGAGCTGGAGCCGATGGCCGAGACGGGCCCGGTGGGACTCACGGAGGTCCGATTGGTGCTCGGTCGTCGGCTCACGGAGATCGTGCGGCGGCCGTCGGGGCGTCGGTACGGGCGCGTCTTCGTGGCGCCGGTCGACTCGGCCCGGGGCCGCTCCTTCGACGTCGTGTTCGCGCCCGGACTGTCCGAGCGGGTGTTCCCCCAGAAGGTGCTGGAGGACCCGATCCTGTTGGACGCCGAGCGCGGCGCGCTGGGCCCGGACCTGGAGCGGAATCCGGACCGCGTGGTCGCCGAGCGGACCGCCCTGCGGCTCGTGGTGGGCGCAGCGGAGCGCCGGATCTACTTCTCGTGGTCTCGCGTGGACGTGGAGCAGGCCCGGCCCCGCGTGCCTTCCTTCTACGGGCTCGAGGTGGTGCGCGCGTCCGAGGGCACGCTGCCCGGCTTCGACGCCCTGGAGCGGCGCGCGGACCGCGTGGGCGCGGCGCGGCTCGGGTGGCCCGCCCCCGACGACCCCCGGGACGCCGTCGACGAGGCCGAGCACGACCTCGCGCTGCTCGGCACGGTCCTGCGTCGGCGGGAGGACGAAGCCGTCGGCACCGCGCGGTACCTGCTGCAGGTGAACCCCTACCTCGAGCGGTCCCTGCGGACGCGGGCGCGCCGCTGGAACGTGCGGGGCTGGACCGTGGCGGACGGGCTCATCGCGCCTCCGTCCGGCAAGCGGAGTCATCGGGTGGCGGACGGGGCGCGCCCCACCGCGGTGGCGGCGCTCGCGGAGCACCAGCTCGACCGTCGCTCGTACTCCGCCACGGCGCTGCAGACGTTCGCCGCGTGCCCCTACCAGTTCGTGCTGCGGACCATCCACAAGCTCGGGCCTCGCGAGGTCCCCGAGCCGATCGAGTACATCGATCCTCTGAGCCGAGGCTCGCTGATCCACGACGTGCAGTTTCACCTCCTCACGGAGCTGCGGGAGCGCGGCAAGCTGCCGGTCGACGCCCAGAACCTCGCCTTCGCCCGAGCCCGGCTCGACGAACACCTCGACACGATCGCGGCCCGGTTCGAGGACGACCTCGCGCCTGCCATCGACCGCGTCTGGCAG
The DNA here is from genome assembly GCA_964512225.1 of uncultured Rickettsiales bacterium. Taxonomy (GTDB): domain Bacteria; phylum Myxococcota_A; class UBA796; order UBA9615; family UBA9615; genus CAZEKB01. Next base: position 9,648 of record CAZEKB010000035.1, read on the forward strand.
GACGGGATCGCGGGCATCCGCGCGGACCTCCAGGAGTGGCTGCGGCGCATGACCGAGGACGTGGAGTGGGTGCCGCACCGCTTCGAGCTCGCCTTCGGGCTGGCGGGCCGGGGCTACGACGGCGACGAGCACAGCCGCGACGAGCCCGTGGCGCTGCCCGGCGGGCTCCGGCTCCGCGGGGCGATCGATCTCGTGGAGCGGAGACGGGACGGCACGCTGCGGGTGACCGACTACAAGACGGGGCGGGCGAGCGTCGCCCAGGGGGCCGTGATCAAGGGCGGCAAGGCCCTGCAGCCGGTGCTGTACGCGCTCGCCGCCGAGGTGCTGTTCCCCGACGCCCCCGTGAGCGGCGGACGCCTCTACTACTGCACGACGCGCGGCGGCTTCCAGACGACCGACGTTCCCCTGGACTTCGTGGCGCGCCGGTACGGCGAAGAGATCGTCACGCTCGTGGGCGGGCGCCTGCAGAAGGCCGACCTGCCCGCGGCCCCCGACGAGGGCGCCTGCCGGTGGTGCGACTACCGCACGGTCTGCGGACCCGACGAAGAGTTCCGCACCGGCCGCAAGGACCCGGCCCGGCTGCGCGACCTCCTCCAGCTCCGAGGCCGCGCGTGACCGCCCCGCTCGCCGACGCCGTCGCGCGCGATCGGATCGCGACGGACCTGGCCACCACGCTCGTGGTGGAGGCCGCCGCGGGGACGGGCAAGACCACCGCCCTCGTATCGCGGATCGTGGCCCTCGCGGGCTCCGGAGCCACCGAGCTTCGGCGCGTCGTGGCCGTCACCTTCACCGAGAAGGCCGCGGGCGAGATGAAGCTCCGGCTCCGCGCCGCCATCGAGGAGGCCCGGAAGGGAGCCGAGGCGGCCGAGCGCGCGGCCCTGGACCAGGCGCTCGAGCAGCTCGAGGCGGCGCGCATCGGGACGATCCACTCCCTGTGCCGCGACCTGCTCGGCGAGCGACCGGTGGAGGCGGGCATCGACCCCATGTTCGAGGTGGCGGCCGAGGCGGAGTCGGGCGCGCTGTTCGACGCCGCGTTCGAGCGGTGGTTCCAGGCCACGCTCGCGGATCCACCCGAGGGCGTGCGTCGGCTGCTGCGCCGTCCGGTCTCGCGCAACAGCAGCCCGCGGAGCCTCCTGCGCACGATCGGGCTGGGCCTCAAGGAGCGTCGCGACTTCCCCGGGCCCTGGCGTCGGGACCCGTTCGACCGAGAGGTGCGCATCTCCGAGGTCCTGCGGGCGTTCGACGAGCTCGGCGCCCACCTGGACGCGGCCCGGGACCCGGACGATTACCTCGCCAGGAACCTCGCGAAGGTCCGGCGCTGGACCGATGAGCAGCACCGCGCCGAGGAGGTGCGCGACCGCGACTTCGACGGCCTGGAGGCGGCCCTGCGCTCCGTCGCCCGGTGGCGGGAGTGGAACTACAAGGGCTCGGACCGCAAGTTCGGCTCCGGGCGAGCCGAAGTCCTGGAGCGTCGCGACGAGGTGAAGGCCCTGCTCGACGACGTGGTGGCCGCCTGCGACGCCGATCTCGCCCCGCTCCTGGACGCCGAGCTGCGCCCCCTCGTCGCGGCCTACGAGCAGCTCAAGTCGCGCGCCGGGAAGCTCGACTTCCTCGACCTGCTGAGCAAGACCCGGGACCTGCTCGTGGCCCACGCCGGGGTCCGCCAGGAGCTGCAGCGCCGCTTCTCCCACCTGCTCGTCGACGAGTTCCAGGACACCGACCCGCTGCAGGCCGAGATCGTGCTGCTGCTCGCCTCCGCGGACCCCACGATCTCCGACCCGACGGCCGTGGTGGTCAAGCCCGGCAAGCTCTTCCTCGTCGGCGACCCCAAGCAGTCGATCTACAGCTTCCGGCGCGCCGACATCGCGATCTACGAGGGCGTGAAGCAGCGCCTGCTCGCCCAGGGCGCGGAGCTGCTGAAGCTCTCCGTCAGCTTCCGCTCGGACCCTCGCATCCAGGCCGCCGTCAACGCCGCGTTCGCGCCCCGCATGCGCGGCGACGGCCAGGCGCGCTACGTCGCCCTGGAGCCGTTCCGGGCCCCGTCGCCGGACGTGCCCGCCGTCGTCGCCCTGCCGGTCCCGGCGCCGTACGCGCACTACGGGAAGATGACGAACCGCTCGGTCGACGAGTCCCTCCCGTGGGCGGTCGGCGCGTGGATCGACTGGCTCGTGAACGACAGCGGGCGGACGGTCGAGGACCCCGTCACCCGCGAGCAGGTCCCGGTGGAGGCGCGCCACATCTGCCTGCTGTTCCGCCGGTTCCAGTCGTGGGGCCGCTCGGTGACGACGCCGTACACCCGCGAGCTGGAGACGCGCGCGATCCCGCACGTGCTCGTGGGGGGGCGCTCGTTCCACGACCGCGAAGAGACGATGGTGCTGCGCAACGCGCTCGCAGCCATCGAGTGGCCCGACGACGAGCTCGCCGTCTTCGCCACGCTCAAGGGCCCGCTGTTCGCCGTGCCCGACGACGCCCTGCTGGCCTACAAGTCCCACTTCGCCGGTCGGAAGCTCGCGACGCTCAACCCGCTGCGCAACGTCGACGACGAGGTCATGCCCGCGGAGACGGCCGACGCCGCCGAGGCCCTCGCCGTGCTGCGGCGCCTCCACCTCCGGCGCAACCGTCGCCCCATCGCGGAGACGATCACCGAGCTGCTCGAGATCACGCGCGCCCACGCCGGGTTCGCGATCTGGAACGCGGGGGAGCAGGTGCTCGCGAACGTGCTGCGGGTCACGGACGTCGCGCGGCGGTTCGAGTCCGGGGGCACCACGTCCTTCCGCGCGTTCGTGGAGCACCTCACCGCCGAGGCCGAGCGCGGGGAAGCCCCCCAGGCGCCGGTCGTGGAGGAGGGCACCGAGGGCGTGCGGGTCATGACGGTCCACAAGGCGAAGGGGCTCGAGTTCCCCGTCGTCGTGCTCTGCGACATCACCGCGCGGGCCACGTCGCGCGATCCGCAGCGGCTCGTCGTGCCCGAGACCCGCACCTGGTATGCGACCCTCGCGGGCTGCGTGCCGACCGAGCTGGCCGAGGCCCGGGAGGAGGTGCTGCAGCGGGAGGCCGAAGAGTCCGACCGCCTGCTGTACGTGGCGGCGACCCGCGCCCGGGACCTCCTGGTCGTGCCCGCCGTGGGGGACGAGCCGCAGGCCGGCTGGGTCGACGCCCTCACCCCGTCGCTCTACCCCGCCCCGAAGAACCGCCGCCGGAAGGTCGCGGCCCCCGGCTGCCCGCAGTTCGGCGACGACACCGTCTCCCATCGCCCGGATCGGGCCCCGTCGCCCGCTGCGGGCGTCGTCCCGGGGCTCCACCGCAGCGGGGCGGGCACCGAGGTCGTCTGGTGGGACCCGGACGTGCTCCCCCGCTCCCGGCGCGCGCCCCACGGCCTCCGGCACCAGAAGATCCTCGCCGAGGACGACGGCGGTACGGTGGCGGCCCAAGGGCTCGCGGACCACGCCGCCTGGGGCCACGCCCGCGCGGAGCGGATCCGCGCCTGCTCCACGAAGTCCATCCGGGTGGTCACGCCGACGGAGCTCGCGGCCACGGCGGTCGCGGCGGTGGCGAAGGCCGCGCCGGGGACCGTTCCCCCTCCGCCGGAGCCCCTCCTGTTCACCGACGCGTCGCGGGACGGCCGCCCCACCGGCAAGCGCATCGGCTCGCTGATCCACGGGGCGCTCGAGGATCTCGTACACCTCGCGGCGGCCGGCGTGGAGCCCACGAACGCGGACGTCGAGCGCGTGATCGACCTCCACGCGCGGCTCACGGGCGCCTCCCCGGCCGAGGTGACGGGCGCGACGGACGCCGCTCACGCCGCCTTGAAGCACCCCCTCCTGCGGCGCGCGGCCGCGTCCGCCGAGTGCCGGCCGGAGTGCGAGATCTCCTGGGTGAACGAGGACGGCGTGGTCGTCGAAGGCACGGGCGACCTGCTGTTCCGGGAGGACACCGACGACGGCGCGCTGTGGACCGTCGTGGAGTTCAAGTCCTCGCTGGAGACCGACGAGGCGAAGGCCAAGGCCCGCATCCAGCTCGAGACGTACAGCTCCGCGGTGCACGCCGCCACCGGCGACGCGGTCGAGGGGTTCGTCCTGATCGTCTGAGCTACGGGGGCGAGGCGGGGAGGCAGTTGGCCGGGCCGCCCGGGGTGCCGTAGTTCGTCTCCGTGGTCGCGCCGCTGGGGTCCGTGCAGGTCCAGGAGTAGGGCGTCGTGGCCGTGTTCGGGTCCTGGGAGCACCAGTTGGCGGGGTCGTCGTTCGCCAGCGCGGTCTCGTCGGCCTGGTTCAGCTGGTAGCTGATGCCGTCGTCGAACACCGACCCGTCGTGAGCCGCCTCGTCGATCGTGAGCGTGGAGCCGGGGTTGGCGGCGTCCGGGCACTTGAGGATCAGCGTCTCGGTCCCGGAGTTGTTGAAGCTGATCGACTGGTAGTCGTAGTCCCAGGCCAGCGAGCACGCGTCGGCGTCCGTCGAGTTGCTCACGAACACGACGTAGCCGCCCGCCGGGATCGACAGGTCCTCGGCGTCGATCACGTGGTGCGTCGGCGTGGTGTCCACGTCCTCGAGCGTGCAGCCGTGCAGGCGCAGGTCCTCGCCGGTCGTGTTCTTGAGCTCGAACCACTCGGTGTCGCCGAACTCGGGGTCGCCCATGATCTCGGTGACGACGACCTCCTCGGGGAGCGGGTGGCGGTCCGGCACCGGGCACACCGTGGTGGACGCGCCGGGCGTCCCGGTGGCGACGAGCGGGGGATCGTTCAGCGGGTCGGACCAGTACACGTCGCCCGGCTCGGCCACGCACCAGTAGTCGGGGTTGTCGTTGTCCGCCGCGGTCAGGAAGTCGTCGCTGAGGACCAGGGACGTGCCGTCTTCGGCGTCCTCGTAGGGATCCCAGTCGTAGACGATCTCGTCGATCGTCTCGAAGCCCACCCCGCCCGGGCACTCCACCCGGAGCCGCTGAGCGCGGGAGGTCACGAACGCGCCCGCGGAGCCCAGCCCGTAGGCGTAGTCGGCGAGGACGGTGCCGTCGGGGGTCATGTCCAGGTCGGTGCGCGCGAGCGTCAGGAACCCGCCCGCCGCGATCGTCGTCTCTCCGCCCCCGACGCCGAAGTCGTGCAGCGAGGGATCCGACCCGTCGTCCTCCTCCTTCGTGAGGCGGCAGCCGAGGAGGCTGAGGTCTTCGCCCGTGGGGTTGTGCAGCTCGAACCAGTTGCGCAGGCCCGTGAAGCGCTTGATCAGGATCTCGGTGATGACGAGCTCGCCCTCGAGGGGCCGACGCGGGGGCACGGGGCACGCTCGGTTGACCGCGCCGGGCGTCCCGTAGGACTCGCGTACGACGGGCGGATCGTCGTTCGTGGTGGTCGAGAAGAGCAGGTCGTCGGCGTGAGCCGTGCACCAAGCCGTGATGTCGTCGTTGGCCTCGACGTCGTGCGCGTCCGCCGACAGCGACCAGGACCAGCCCCGGAAGTCGTCGTTGTAGGGCTCCCAGTCGAAGTACATCCAGTCGATCTCGATCACCCCGCCGTCGTCCCCCTCGTCCGGGCACAGGAGCGAGAGGCTCTGGAGCTCCGAGTTCGTGAACGCGACCGTGCCGTAGGCGTACGACGCGTGCTGCTCGGGCTCGGTGAGGTCGTAGTAGATGTCCGTCTCGGACTTCGAGAGGTGCAGGTAGCCGCCCGCGGGGATGACGGTCTCGCCCGTCTCGTAGTCGAGGGTGTGGCGCTTGACGTCGTCGAGGTCGACGATGGACGCGTCCTCGAGCACGCACCGCCGCACGTCGACGTCCGCCCCGGTGGGGTTGTGGAGCTCGATCCACTCCCGCAGCACGCCGGTCACGTCGCCGATGAGGAGCTCGGTGATGAGCACGTCGCCGGGCTGCACGGGGGGAGCGCCGCCGGGCTCCTCGCAGACGGCGTCGGCGCCGGGCGTCCCGTACTCGATGTCGTCGCCCGCCTCGTAGAAGATCGCGTTGGCCTGCGCCGGCGCCGCGCACCAAGCGAGGGGATCGTCGAGCGCGGCCTGGTCGGTGGGGTCGCCCGTGAACTGACGGGACCGCCCCCGCGTGATGCGCTCGCCGTCCCAGTTGTAGGTGACGCTCGCGACGGTCTGCTCGCCGCCGCGGCCGTTCGGGCAGAGGATCTGCACGACCTCTTCGGAGTCGTCGTCGGCCAGGACGATGCCGTCGATGTTGAAGTCGGCGGGGAGGTCGGTCTCGTCGGCCCCGATGAAGTCGGCGCGAGCGAGGATCTTGTACTCCCCGGGATCGACCACGACCGCCTGGCCGATGCCGACCTCGTGCTCGTTCTCACCCCGGTCGACGACCCGGCAGGTCAGCAGCGAGTGGCGCGCGTCGGAGACGTTCTTGATCTCCAGCCACTGGGGCCGACTCGTGAGGGGATCGGCGAACACCTCGGTGATCGCGAGCGAGCCCACCGGGACCTCGGGGTGGATGATCGGCGCGTTGTCCCCCGAGCCCGGATCTCCGATGACGGGGCAGCCCGCGAGCAGGCCGACGGTCAGGAGGATCGTGAGGCGACGGAGATGCATGCCGCGATGCTACCAAGGGCCGGCGGGCGAGGATCGTCGTCGGACCATGGGCACGAGCAGCAGGGGGACCAGCGCCGCGGACCCTCCGCATCCGGTGCAACCTCCGTCGTCGGACGGCGGCCCCTCGAGCCGCTCGTAGCCGAGGCGCACCGAGAAGGGCGACGGAGTGCGCGGATCGTCGCCGTCCCAGTCGGCGGGGACGACGGACGCCGCGACGTAGATGCGATCCCCGGAGTCCACGAGCACGGCGTCGCGCGAAACCTGCACGCCGTCCGGGGTCACCGCGATCAGCACCACGGAGACCTCTCCTTCGGACGTCACCGAGACCTCGGCGCGGGGGCCGCGTCGCACGAACCACCGGAACCACTGGCCCGTCGGCTCCACGTGCGTGTACACCCGACCGTGGTCCCACGCGGGGTCCCAGGGGGACATGGTGGGCGCCTCCTCCGGGAGCCAGTCGGCCGCGTCCGCGAGCCCTTCGGACCGGTGCTGGTCCCCCACGAGCACCCGCGTCACCGCGAGCCCGTCGAGCGCCGCGGCCAGGTCCCCGCCCCCCGCAAGCTCGGCGAACGCGTCCACCGCGTCCGGCTCGGGGTCGAAGCCCTCCTGGGCGGCCGCTTCCCACAGCGCCGGCCCGGCGGCCGGTCCCAGGCCGACGACCTCGTCGAGGTGCTTGACCCACAGCGCCGCGCCGTACTCGAAGAACCAGTTGTCCAGCTCCTCGCTGCCCTCGCCGGTGAGCGTCGAGACCCAGGCGGTGCGCTGGAAGTCGCCGACGTCGGAGTCCCAGAAGCCGTCGGTCCCGAGCGTCCACGCCTGGGCGGCCGCGGCGGTGGCCTCCCAGATCGGCAGGGCCTCCTCGGTGAAGTCCGTGGCGATCTGGAGCGCGTGGTTGAACTCGTGGACGGTGTACGGGCCGACCCACTCCTCGGGCACGGCGCGGTCGAAGGCGATCCAGGCCGAGGCGCTCATGCGCCCGTCGCCCACGGCGGAGTCCTCCCAGGCCTCCTGGATGGTGAAGCCTTCCCACTCCCCCAGCTCGGCGAGGTAGATGTCGAGCTCGGGGCCGTCCTCTTCGTCGGGCAGGACCGGCGGCGCGAAGCCGAGGGCGTCGACCTGCACGTCCCAGGCGGTCTCGGCGAACCCGAGGACACGCTCGGCGAGGGCCTCGTCGCCCGCGACCGTCCAGTGCACGCGGATCGGGTGGTCTTCGGATACGACGGAGCCGAGGGACGCGGGCCGCGGCTCTCCCCCGCGGGCCTCGGGGGCGGGGCGGACGACGCAGCCGAGATCGGGCGGCGGGGGTGGCAGGTCCCAGGGCACGGGATCAGCGTATAGGCTTCGTCGATGCTCCGATCAGGCACCTCGTCGCACGCGCTCCTCGTCCTCACCGCCGTCGCCCTGGCGGCGTGTCCCAAGCAGGGCCCGGCGACGGAGAAGGCGGAGCTCGCCGCCGAGATCGCCGAGGCGGACGCGGCCCTGGCGGCCACGACGAGCGAGCAGGCCCTCCTGAAGATCGCCCGCTACCAGGACGCGCGTCGCGACGTGCTCGAGGTCTACCCCCTGCGCACGCACACCGACCCGGTGGTGCGGGCCGCCGCGACGCGGGCCCTCGGGCTGATCGGCGACCCCGACGCCGCCTCGGCGATCGCCGGCTCCCTCCGCGACACGGACCCGCGCGTGCGGTCCGCCGCCGCCTTCGCGCTGTCCCTCATGCCTACCTGGCGCACCACGACGGTCGAAGGTGCCCTCGGGCCGGCTCAGGCCGAGCAGTGGCTCCTGGAGGCCTTGGAGGAGGAGCTCGAGGAGCCCCCGCGCATGGCCCCCGAGCCTCCGCCCGCGACGGGACCGACCGCCCCTCCGTCGGTGCTTCGCGCCCTCGCGCGGGCCCTCGGCGAGATCGGCCAGGAGGACGCGGCCGGTGCGCTCTGGGGGCTCGTGGGGTCGTCCGCGCCCGAACGCGTGCGCGCCGAGGCGCTGCTGTCCCTGGGGATCCAGGCGCGCCGGGGGGTCGCCGAGCCGGCCCTCACGGTCGACGAGATCGGGAGGCTCGCGCCCCTGCTCATCGAGAAGCGCCCGGCCCTGCAGTGGCCCGCGGCGCACCTCGTCTCCCGCGCCGGGGTCGTCGACGACGCCCGAGCGCAGGCCGACGCGACCCTCGCCATCGCCTGGAAGGCGGCCGAAGACGCGGACGTCAGGGCGTGGATCCTGCGCTCGATCGGCAAGGTGGGGGGCCCCTCGGCCGCGGCCGTCCTCGGCGCGGGCGCGGCCCCCGATCGTCCCCTCCGTGAGCGCGTGAGCGCGGGCCGCGGGGCGAGCGCGGCGAAGGACGTCGAGCTCCTGCTCACGCTCCTGGACGACCCCGACGCCCTCGTGCGCGACGAGGCCGCCGGCGCGCTGGGGCGGACCGGCGACGACCGAGCCTTCGACGCGCTGATGGAGCGGATCGAAGCCGGCCCCGCGGCGATCTCGGCGCTCGCCGGTTTCCTGGGTACCGAAGAGGAGCCTGCCCCCGAAGAGCGGCTGATCATGATCCTGGGGGTCGGGGCGGGCATGGTCGGCATGCAGGGGAGGCCGAAGCTGCGCCGGGCGGCCTACGGGCTCCTCGCGGCCGTCCCCGGCGAGGCCGCGCTCGGCGCCCTGATGGGAAGGGTCGACGTCGCCGACGGCGCCACCACCATGAGCGAGGAGGACCCGACGGCGGCCCTGTACCTCGCCCTCGCGGTGTCGCAGCGCAAGGAGCCCGCGGTCGAGGGGGCGCTGCTGGGGTGGCTCGACGGGCCCGACCCCATGCTCGGCGCCGTCGCGGCGGACGGGCTGAAGGAGCGCGAGGGGGCCCACATCACCACGCGGCTGGCGGAGGCGTTCCTGAAGTTCCCGGGGCCCGAGGACGCCGAGCGGCGGCTCTCGATCGTGAAGGCCCTCGTGGAGCGCGAGGACACCCCGGCGGGCACGCTCTTCAAGGCGATCCTCGACGACGACGGGCTCGTGCGTGAGGCGGCCACGGCGGGGGTTCGCAAGCAGGTGGGCCTCGCCCGGTCCGACTCGAAGACGGACCCCCGATTGCGGGAGCTGCCGGACCTGGCCGACCACACCTGGGGCGTCGGGGACGTGACGGGCGCGGTCGTCGCCACCCCTCACGGGGACATCACGTTGCAGCTGTTTCCGGACGTCGCGCCGGGCACCGTCGCCAACTTCGTAGGCCTCGCCGAGCAGGGGTACTTCGACGGCCTGCTCTTCCACCGGGTCGTTCCGGACTTCGTGATCCAGGGCGGGGACCCGATGGGCAGCGGCTGGGGCGGGCCCGGGCACACGATCCGCTGCGAGTACAGCCCGGTGGATTACGAGCGCGGCACCCTCGGCATGGCCCTGTCGGGCAAGGACACGGGCGGGTCGCAGTGGTTCATCACCCACACCGCGCAGCCGCACCTCACGGGTCACTACACGGTCTTCGGCCGGATGACCGGCGGGTGGGACGCCCTGGACGCGGTGCGCGTGGGCGACACCATCGAGAAGGTGACCATCGTCTGGTGATCGACCCGGTCCTCACCGAGCCTCACGTCAGCAACCGCCTGGTGGGCGGGGCGCTGGTGTTCCTGGACGAGCGCTTCGATCCCGAGACCGTGGACGCGCTGCTGGCGGACGCCGGGTTGCCGCGGGAGTACATCGACGATCGGGAGCGGTGGGTGTCGCTCACCTTCCAGAACCGGTTCAACTACGCCGTCAACGTCGAGGCGCAGCGCCGCGCGGAGGCGGAGGGGAGGGACTGGGGCACCGAGGAGTGGTCGCGGCTGTGGTGGGACATCGGGGCCTTCGGCTGGCAGCCCGAAGTGCTCGGGCCGCTGTACTCGGTCATCCGAGGGTTCGGCTCGCCCCGCGCGGTCTACGGCGCGATCCCGAGGTTGACGAGCCAGGCCAATCGGAGCCTCGCGTTCGAGGTGGCGGAGGACGAGCCCGGGCGCGTGGTCCTCGTGGTCCGGTCCGCCCCGGGGTTCGATGCTCTGTCCGAGGACCTCGCCTGGAACGCCCAGGGCATGTTCGCGTCGCTGCCGGGGGTGTGGGGTCTGCCGAACGCCCGCGTCGGTCGCGAGGAGACCCGGGAGGACGGCGAGCTCGTGGCGGTGCGGTTCACGGCGGAGTACGTCAATCAGGCCACGCGGCTGCCCTGGGCCCTCGCCGACGGGGCGCTCGCGATCGGCGTGATCGTCGGGTTTCTGGCGGGGCCCGCGTGGGGCTTCGCGGCGGCGGGCGGGGTGCTCGCCGTGCACGGGCTGCGTCGCGCGAAGAAGGCCGAGTCCGTCCTCGCCGTGGAGGCGGGGCGCATGACCCGGGTCTTCGAGGAGTCCGACGCGCGCTACGAGCGGCTGTGGCGCGAGGAGCAGGAGCTTCGTCGGTCGCTCATGGCCTCCCGGAAGCTGTCGGGCTACCTCGCGTCCGACCTCGTGGAGCAGATCCTCGCCAACCCGGAGATGGAGCTGTCGCTGGGCGGGCGCCGCACCGACGCGGCGGTGCTGTTCGCCGACATCGTCGGGTTCACGCCCCGCTGCGAGCGGCTCACCCCGGAGCGGGTGATCAAGGAGCTGAACATCTACTTCGGCTTCGTCGACCCCGCCTTCCGGACCAACGACGGCGTCATCGACAAGCGGATGGGCGACGGCGTCATGGGCGTGTTCGTGCCGCGCGAGGGAGAGACCGACGAAGACGTGAAGGTGCGCGCCGTCCGCTGCGGGCTGGACATCCTCCGGGCGCTGCCCGCGTGCAACGAGGCCCTGGCGGCGATCAACGCCGACCCGATGCAGGTGCGCGTGGGGGTCGCGGCGGGGCCGCTCGTCCAGGGGAACATGGGCAGCGAGTTCAAGCTCGAGCACAGCGTCGTGGGCGACGTGGTGAACCTCGCCGCCCGGCTCGAGGGCGCGGCGGATCACGGCTCGGTGCTTGTCTCGGAGGGCACGCTGCCCGCGGACCTCGAGCGCCTCGGTCCCCACGAGCGGGGCGAGCGGAGGACGATCCGGGTGAAGGGCAAGTCCGGCGAGATCGCCGTGGTGGGGCTTACGCCGCGGGCTTGATCGCGACGCTGGTGGCGACGATCTCCCAGACCTTCTCGGCGCCCTTCTCGGGCATCGCGTCGGGGTTGCGGCTCTCCGACTCGTAGTGCTTCGCGGTCTCGGCGTCGACCGCCTTCTCGCGCAGCGTGCCCTCGAGCGAAGCGACGGACCCGGCGCAGTCCCGGTCGACGCCGAAGCCGTGCTCCTTCATCGTCACGCGGACGTTGGCGTCGCCGTGCTGGACGACCATCCAGCAGCCCATCTTCGAGCACACGTCGGCGACGGTCCCCTCGACGCGCACGACCTTCTCGGCGCTCGCGTCGGCGGCGGCCACGGCCGCGTCCACCGGCTGGGACTCGGTGAGCGTGAAGTCGGCGCCGAACAGGGTCCAGCCGTCCACGTCGCGGGGGTTGCCCGCGGCGCGCAGCTTGTCGAAGCCGGTCAGCTCCTCGCCCTCGGCCCCGTGGTGGCCCTCGGCGCCCTCGGCGTGGTGGCCCTCGGCGTCGTGACCCTCGTGGTGCCCGGCGGCCTCGGCGGCTTCGCCCTCGGCAGCGGCGTCCGGGGCGGCTTCGGCGGGGGGGGCTTCGGCGGGGGCGGCCTCGGCGGGGGCCGGGGCGGAGTCCGAGCCGCCGCACGCGAAGAGCGTGATCGAGGCGGCGGCGAGGGTCGTGGCGAGCAGCTTCATGGTCTTTTTTTCCTCCTGCCGTCCCGGCGGCTCCGTGAGCCGATCCGGGGCGAACCGAGGGGGCATTTAGCAGACCGGGGACGATCTTTCCCTTGAATAACCGCGCGTGAGTGCGCGTCTTGAAGTCGTGAGCCGTCTCGAAGGCGCAGTGAGAAGCGGCGAACGGAGGTGGGCGTGAGCCGAAGGTATTGCAGCCGCTGCTTGATGTCGTTCGGGCCGATCGATCCGACCCGATGCCGTCGACGCAGCTGCGGACGGGGTCGACCCCCGACGGGGTGGCCGACGTTCCTGGCCGAAGGCGACGTGGTCGACGATCGGTGGCTGATCCACGAGATCCTCGGCATGGGCGGCGCGGGCATCACCTACCGCTGCTCCGATCTCGTCACGGGCGAGGACGTCGCCCTCAAGTACCTGCACTCCGACCGTCGCTCCGGCGTGCTCGCCCATCGGCTGGCCATCGAGGGCGAAGTCCTCGAGCTGCTCCCCCACCCCCACATCGTCCCCTTCCGAGCCCTCCAGGTGGGGGGCTCGGGCCCCTGCTACCTCGCGACGGCGCACCAGCCGGGCGGCTCCCTCGAGGCGTGGATCCGTCGCGGCGGGCCCCTGGCGCCCCGGGCCGTGCTGGCCGTCGGGCGGCAGCTCGCGCTGGCGCTGGAGTACGTCCACGCGGGCGGGATCGTCCACCGGGACCTCAAGCCCGGGAACGTGCTGATCGAGGAGCGGGACCCGGAGGCTCCGGTCGTCCGGCTCGCCGACTTCGGGATCGCGCGGATCTACAAGAACCCCCGCGCGGAGCTCAGCATCACGCGCACGGGCGCCTTCATCGGCACCCCCGAGTACGCTGCCCCGGAGCAGATCCGAGGGGAGAAGGGGGTGGGCCCCGCCGCGGACGCCTTCGCCCTCGGAGCCCTGCTGCACTTCGCGGCGTCGGGTCGCCCGCTGCTGTCCCGGCGCAGCATCCTCGACTGGGACGCGTTCCGAGCCCGGCAGTGGGACCCGTCGGATCGGCCCCGGCTGACGTCGCTGGCCGAGGAGGCCGACGACGTGGCCTTCCTCGGCCTCCTCGATCGCGTCATCGACTCGCTGATGTCGGCGTCGCCGTCGGCCCGGATGGAGATCGCCGACGCGGCCCTGGCCCTGGGGGCGATCCACGACGACCTGTCGCCCGAGAACCGCGTCCCGCTGCACCCCCCCACGCTGGTGTCCCTGCACGAGGGCTGGTCCGACCTGGACGAGCCCGAGGAGGTCGACGCCTTCGAGGCCCTGGTGCCGAGCATCGAGGTGCCGACGGTCCGCGACGAGCTCGACGAGACGATCCCCAACCTCGCCGCGTTGCGCCTCTCGTCGACGACGTCCGGGGTGTCCCCGAGCCCCGCGTCGGAGGGTCGGAGCGCCGACGACGTGGAGTGGCCGCCGCCCGAGGTCCGGAGGCGGCGTCGCGCCCTGCGGCTGGCCCTGGTCGCGGCCGTGTTGGTCGGGGGCGTCCTGGCCTGGCCCGGGGGCCTCGCGGCGCTGATGGGTCCCGGGGTGGCGATGCTCCCCGCGCCGGTGCAGCGAGCGGTGGCGGCGGTGAGCCCGCCGCCGACCGACCTCGACGCCCTGGACGGCCTCGCCGAGGGTCCGATCCTCACGGCGAGCTCCGAGGAGATCGCGGACGCCCTCGCCCGCCCGATGGAGCCGCTTCGGCTCGTCCGGGAAGAGAAGATCCCGAAGCCCCGGGGGCTGCCGAAGCCGCCCCCGCTGAAGCCGCCGCCGGGGGCGAAGGAGCCGAAGGCCTCGGTCGCGGGCAAGGCCTCGGTGACGGGCAAGAAGCGGGTGACGGGCAAGAAGCGGGTGACGGGCAAGAAGCCGGTGACGGGCGGCAAGACCAAGGCCCGGCGCGGCAAGTCCTACTCGTCGCCCACCCGCACGGCGGTCCCGGTCCCCGCGCCCGAGCGCGACCGGCCGGACGGCATGACCGGGGCGTCGACGCGCATCGAGACGATGCCCGACGGGGACCTCGCGCTCCTGCGCGACGACGGCGCCGCGCTGTCGGGTCGGATCGAGCGCGAGCGCCGGGAGGCGGACGAGCGTGCCCGCCGCCGGGTCGCCGAGGCGTCGGCCGAAGCCGCCCGCGTGGCGCGGGTCCAGCGTCGGATCGACCGCGTGCTGGCGGAGATCCAGGCCTCGCGGGAGCGGGCTCGGCTCCACGTTCACGACGACGCGTTCTGCAACCACTGATCCGTTTTGAATAACCCCGCAGCGGGGGTCGTCACTAGGCATGCGTGGGGTCCGTCCGGAGGCGGCCTCGGCGCGGGAGAGTGCGCATGTCCGGGAAGTTGTCTCGTCTCCTCCGCTCGCTGTTCGTACCGGGGAGCCTTCGGGCTCGGTCCGTCGAGCGCTGGTGCTTCGCCGACCCTCACCCCAGCGGGGCCTACAACCACCAGCTCCTGCGGTCTCGGGCCGAGGGCGACTTCGTTCGGCACCCCGACTTCCTGTGGTCGCCGACGCCCTACTGGACCGCTCGCTCGGGGCTCAACGCCCACTTCCGCGAGCTCGCCGATCGCCTCGACGGCGCCGTCTACTCCGACGTCCTCGTCGTCCTGAACCCGGACGACTACGCCCGGACCCGCGCGTCCTGGCTCGAGTCCTGGGACCGCGCCGCCGAAGAGGAGCTCGCCGACTGCTGGGCCCGCCTGGTGGAGGCCCAGGGCTGGACCCTCGCCATGCCGGACCGACGCTTCCACCTCGACGTGGTCGCCGACGGCGATCCCCGCGTGGGGGACCTGCAGCTCGAAGCGGGCGAGTTCGCCACCGCCCTGCTGCCGAACCTCTACCTCGGCCCCGACGACAAGAGCGCCCCCCTCGTGGAGGTCTTCGCCCGGACCGAAGGCGGCACCTTCCGGTCGCTCGGCACGATGTACACCGATCAGCTCGCGTTCTCGGTGGGCGCGCACGGTCTCGACAACGGGCGGCTTCCGGGGCTCGCCGACTCCGCGGTGTACACCGTCCACCGCTTCCCGGGCGAGCGGGGCCTGCACCACAAGATCAACGCCGAGCGCGCCGAGCGCGTGGCCCTGGAGACGGGGGAGGCCCACGGCGGCGAGACCATCCGCGTGGTCGATCGCGGCCGCGACAAGCTGCTCGTCGAGGTCATGCTCGTCTCCGCCAAGCACCCCGGGGCCGAGTTCGAGCCCGCCGCCGCCCGTCGGGGCGCCTCGGCGGACCTGCCCGGCCTGGGGCTCTTCGGCCCCGTGGACTCCCCCGGGACCCTGCTGCCCGAGGACGTGGATCTCGGGACGATCGGGGCCATGTCCATCATTCCGGACGCTCTCCCGGAGCCGCTGCACACCCTCTCCGAGCGCGCCTTCCTGCTCCAGCGGGTCCACTTCCGAGACATCATGTCGGGCTACCGCATGCACATCGAGCGGAGCGGGCGGATCGCTCCCCGCAGCCTGGATCCGGTGGCGACGATCGAGGTCGTCGACGACCGCATCCGGCTCGTCGCGCTCGTCCGCGACCTCTCCGTGGACGGGCGACCGCTCCGCCCCGAGGCGTCCGTCGAGCTGTTCGACACCGAGCACGCCGTGGCGTGGCGCGGCGGGTCGCTCACCTTCCGGTCGCTGCGCCGCAACGACCCCCGCTGGCCCTATCTCGCCCGGCTCGAGTCCCCCCGCCGCAGCGTGCCGCTCTTCGCGGGCACGTACGTGGTGGGCCGCGACCGCGAGGCCTGCGACATCCCGCTGCCGGACCGGCCGACCGCCGAGAACATCGTGTGGCGCGACGGAGAGACCGACGGGCCCGTGGAGATCCGCGGGGGCGCGGCGGAGCGCACGTCGTTCCGCACGGACGCCATCTGCGTGGCCAAGGAGGCCGCCTCGTTCGACCTCACCGGCGACGTCCCGAAGGTCGTGAACCTCAGCCGGTCGTGCCCCGTCCACGTGCTCCGCGCCGACGACTCGATGGTCCGCCTCAAGCAGGACGCCGAGCTGGCGCTGGGGCCGGGCGACGAGCTGCTCGTGGGCAACCAGGTCTTCGCGCTGCTGCCCCCGAACCCAGTGAACGCCCCCATCGTCGGCGTCGCGGGGGTCCCCCGCAACGTCCAGATCGGGCCCGCGGAGTCCCAGCGCAACGAGGACGGACCGGGCAGCAAGGGTCGGCGCCCGCTCGTGGGCGGCGCCCGGGGCCGCCTCGTGGCGTCGGAGAACACCTACGCCGCGCTGCTCGGCATGTCCCCGGCGACGGATCGCACGGTCTCCCCGGAGGTCGAGCCGATGTCGCTGTCCCTCGACCCCTCGGAGGCCGCCGGCTACGACGCCCTCGCCGCGTCGATGCCCGCGGAGCCCGGGCCCACGCGCGCGGACGACTGGATCGCCCCCCTCCACGACCCCGACGACCTGCTCTCGTCCCTGGACGAGATGCCGACGGTCCAGGGCGACGGCGAGGTCCTGGCGCGGATCATCCCGCTGCCGGCGGCGCGCACCCCCGCGGACCTCCCTTCCCCGATCGCGCTCGTCGCGGCTCCCCCGCGGCCCGCGCCTGCGCCTGCGCCCGCCCCCGCTCCCGCGCCCGCGGCGGAGCCCGCTCCGGACCGGCCTCGGCGGGTGCGGGGCCTGCAGATCGGCGCGCCCGAGCCCGCCGGCGGCTTCGGCACCCTGAGGCGACGCTCGGGGGCCCTGCCGGGGCTGAGCCACTTGCTGCCGCCTCGCCCGTCGCCGTCGGTCCTGCCCTCGATCAGCGCCCAGGGAGACTGATGGCCCTGCCGAGCTGGTTCCACCTGGGGTGGAGCGGCCTGCTGCTCCTGCTCGCCCTCCTCGCCCGAACGCCTCGTCGCGCGTCGCGGGGCGCCGGATCCACCGCGCTGCAGCTCCTGCTCGCCGTCGCCGTGATCGGCTGGGCGGGGGTGGTGCTCGACGACATCCTGCGGGACCACGGCCCCGGCCTGGAGGTCCTGGGGTACGAGCTGCAGCCGCCGTCCTCGGGTCCGGCGGTGCTCTCGCTCGGGACGGGCGAGGTGGCCGACGTCCCCGTCGCCGACCCGCACGCCGCGGCCGTCCACGCGGTGCTCCGCTGGGAGCCGGGCGCCGGGGCGCGCGTCCCGATGCTCTGGAACGCCGCGTCGGACCGTCGCATCGAGGTCGACGGCATCGGCCTGCACGACGTCGAGCTGCGGTCGGGCATGCGCATCGAGACGCTCGAGGGCGGCCTGGCCTCGGGGTGGGAGGTCTCGGTGGTGGACGGGGCCGTGTCGCTCGTGGACTCCCGCGGGGTCGTCCACCGCATGCCGCCGCCGCTCCTGGGCGGGCTCGCCCGCCGCGCGCCGGGGCTGGGAGGCCGGCTCGAGGTCGGCCTCGGGCGCATCGTCGGGGCCCACGACGGCTCCCTGCGGATCGCGGACCGCGACGAAGACCTCGGCCCCGGCGACGGTCCGGTCGCCCGCGTCTACCTGCGCGACGGGGTCGCGAGGCTCGGCTTCGACACGCCCGGGGAGCGCGCGACGCACCCGCTGCGCGTGCGGGAGGGGTCGACGTCGTTCCGCCCCGCGGACCGGGCCCGGCCGCTGCGCACGGGGCAGGTCCTCACGATGGGGTACACCCGGTACGAGGTGCGCGTCGCGGGGGAGACGGTGTCCCTGATCGCCCGCGACCGCCCCGCTCGCCTGGACCCGCCGGGCACCGAGGCGACCGTGATCGGGCCCGGCGCGGGCGTGCTCGTGGTGGCCGACGAGGCGGGGACCGCGGTCACCGTCGCGTCGATGGACCCGGCCCGGGGCTTCCGTCGCACCGGCGACCTCTGGCGGGAGTCGGACGGGGGCGTGGAGCGCACCACCGTCGGGCCCGGCGCGACGCTCGATCTGCCCATCGCGGACGGCGCGCGCATCCGCCTCCGGACCGCGGAGGCGGGCAGCCCGGCCACGGCCCTCGCGGGGACGACGGCGGCGTCCGACTTCGACTTCTGGTGGGTGCTCGTCGCACTCGCAGCGGCCTACCTGCTCGTCACCCTGCTGGCGGCCACGTCGGGGCTGGTCCACGCTCGGAGCGCGGGCGTCCTGCACGGCGCGGCCATGCTGTTCGCCGTCGGCCTCGTCTGCCTCTACCGCCTGGGCGATCCCGGCGACCCGCTGCGCGTCGACTGGGCGCTCCACCAGGCGCGGCTCGGGCTCGGGGGCCTCGCGGTCGGCCTCGTCGCGCTCCTCGTCGTGGCGGCCCGCCGTCGCTGGTCGCGCACCCCGGCCCGACGCTGGTTCGTCCGCCTCGACGGCCCCCGTGGCGACGGCGCCCCCGCGACGCGCCTCTACCTGCTCGCGCTCGCCGCGCTCGCCCTGCAGCTCCCCTTCGGCGAGGCCGGGATCGCGGTGCCGGGCCTCGGCTCGGTCCAGCCCATCGAGCCCGCGCGCACCCTGCTCGTCGTCTACCTCGCGTACTGGACCGTCCGCGCGGTCGAGGCGAAGCGGCTGGAGCTGCGCGGTCGGGAGGGGCTGCGGGAGCGCTGGTCCTACATGGTCCACGCGATCCCCGTGATCGGGGTGCTGGTCCTCTGCTACGGCCTGCAGGACATCAGCCCGATCCTCGTATTCGTGGCGTTCGTGGGCGTGCTCTACGCCATGTCGCTGCTGCGCCCGGCGGTCCGTCTGTGGCCGCCGAGCGCGCTGCGCGAGAGCCTCGGTCTCGAGGCCCTGGTGGTCCCGATCGGCGCGGCGGCGCTGGCGTGGCTGGTGCTCGGCGACCCGGGGGGCACGGTCGCGCGCCGCGTCGCCGTGTGGTGGGACCCCTGGACCCGCGGGGACGACGCCTACCAGGCCCTGACCGCGCTGTGGACGGCCGCCTCGGGCGGCGTCTGGGGCCTCGGCTGGGTCGGCGGGAACGGCGTGCTGCCCCCGGCCGTGAAGGACGACTTCATCCTCGCGCTGCTCGCCGCTCGCGGGGGCGCCGCGGCCGTCACGCTCGTGGCCGCGACGTTCGGGGTGATCCTGCTCTCGGGCGTCGCCGCCCTGGCCGCCGACCGCGAACGGGCGCCCGCCGAGCGCGAGCGTGCGGGGGTGCTCGGCGGCGCGATGCTCTGGATGCTCGTGCTCCAGGCGGGCGTGGTCCTCGGGAGCGCCACCGGGGGACTCCCCGTCATGGGCCAGCCGCTGCCCTTCGTGGCCGCCGCGGGCAGCCACCTGCTCTTCTTCTGCATGCCCGCCGTCGCGGTGGTGCTCGCCACGACGCGGCGCGTGACGGTGCCCGTCCGCCGTCGTCGTCGGGCGCTCGTCCCGGGCCCCATCACCGGCCCCGTCTCCGTGATGGACGAGCCGATCACCCTCGGGGACGGCTGAGGTGCGGGGCCGAGTCCGCGTCGATCGACGCCTGGGGCGCGGGCTGATCCTCGCCGCCGTCCTGCTCGTGGCGGCGACGGGGTGGCGCTCGCTCCGCCTCGCGTCGGCGTGGCCGGGGGCCGACGCGGCCGTGGTCGCCGTGGACGTGGAGGCGCTCGAGGGGGGGATCCGTCTCGAGCCGGACGGGCGGCTGCGGGGCGCGTTCTCGGTGCGGACGCTCCGCGGGGGGCGCGTGGACCTCTTGTTGCCGGGCGCGTCCGTCGTCGTGGGTGACGCCCGCGTGGCCCTGGAGCGGGGAGGCCCGGGCGACGCCGAGGCCGAGGTGCTGCGGCGCGACTGGACCGTGTTCGGCCCCCCGGATCGGTGCGGCCACCGCCGCGTGGACTTCGGGGCGGACCCCCTCGGCCGGGCCGACGGCGTCCGCGATCGGGTCGTTCTGCC
Source organism: uncultured Rickettsiales bacterium (assembly GCA_964512225.1). Lineage (GTDB taxonomy): Bacteria > Myxococcota_A > UBA796 > UBA9615 > UBA9615 > CAZEKB01. Next base: position 29,641 of record CAZEKB010000035.1, read on the forward strand.
CGCGGTCGGCGGGGGCGCGGGGTGGTTCCACCTCGTGCCCGCGGCGGACGGCCGCGACTGCTTCCGGTTCGACGACCGCGGCGCGCTGCTCGTGGCCGAGCGCCCGGGCCTGGTCCTGCGCACGGGCGAGCGGGAGCGGGCGCTGACCGTGGGCGAGGGCGTCCCCGTGCGACGCGCCTTCACCGTCGTGTCGGCGGAGCCCGAGATCCGCGTGCGGGTCTCCTGGGAGTCGGTGTCCCGGGCGCGGCCGGTGGTGGCGGGGGGGGCCGTCGTCGGCTACCGCGACGAAGCAGGCGTCGACTTCGTGGTGCGCACCGCCCGCCCGGGCGTGGGCGCGGACCGCCCCCCGATGGTGCGCCTCGAGCGCGGCGACGAGGTGCTCGATCGCGTGGTCCTGGCCGAGACGCGCCCGACGATCCTGTTCGGGCGTCGGGACCGCGTCGGCCCCGTGCGTGGCCGGGTGCTGCCGTCCCGCGCCCCGAACGAAGAGCTCGAGGCGGCCGTGCGGTCGGGCCTCGCGGAGGGCTGGATCGCCCCCGCGGCGGGTCGGACGGTCGTGGAGGTGCCCGAGGGCATGCCGACCGCGACCGCTCGCTCGCTCGTGGGCCTGATGGAGGACTGGGATCGAGCCCGGGCCCCCGTCGGGCTCCGGGTCGACGGTCTCGTCGCGGCGGCGGGTACCGCCGAGGACCGCAGGGGGCGTGTCCCCCTGCGTCGCGACGTGGACCTCGACGCCTGGGTCCCGTCCCACCGACCCTTTGCGGACGGGGTCGTCGAGTTCCGGCTGCCCGTTCGTCCCGGCGTCGCCGCCGTCGACGTCGAGGCGGCGTTCCCGCTGGCGTGGAGCACCGGCGACGTCTTCACCACGCTCCCCGCGCCCCCGCTCGGTCGCTGGGCCGCGCACCGCATCGACGTCGACGGCGACCTGCTCGTACTCCGGCTCGACGCCCGCCCCCCTCCGGAGCACCGCACCGAGCGCTTCGCGGTCGCGCTGGCGGGCGGTCCCGCGGGGACGGAGCTCGGTGAGGTCCGGAGCGGTAGGCGCGCCTTCGACGGGTGGGAGTCCACGTCCGGCGCCGCGGCCTCCGAGCGGGCTTGGGACCGCGCGCCCGGCGACCGCTGGTCGGCCGACGTCGACGCTCCCGCGCCCTCGGAGCGCGCGCGGCCGGGGTTCGTCCGCGTGCCCGTCGCGGCGGACGAGGCGGGGTGGATCGCGCTGGACCTCACGCTGCCCGGGCCCGCCCGCGCGGCCCGCTGGAACGAGGCTCCGCTGGCGCACGATCGGTTGCCGTCGGCCCCCGAGGGCGAGACGACGCGGGTGTCTCTGAAGACGGTCCGCGGGGCCAACCTGCTCACGGTCCGCTACGAGCAGCTGCCGACGGCGCCCGCCCGGGAGGCGGGCGGGGTGAGGTTCGCGGTGGACGACGACGGCAACGTGCTCGGCCTCGACGACCGGGTCGCCGACCGGCGCGCGCGCCCCTCCGTGCTCGGGCCCGTGACCCCGGGCGAGGGGACGAAGCTGCCGGGTCTGCTCGTGGAGTCGGGCGTCCCGGGCCTGGAGCGTGGGACCGTCTGGCGCCCGGGGCCGGCCGCGGAGCTCGTCTTCCCCGCGGGCGACGAGGTCGTTCGCAACGTGTACGGCGTCGTGGAGAGGACGGACGACGGGCTCCGGTGGCGCAACGGGCCGTCGCTGGCGCTGGGGGTCGTGCGCCGCGTCGACGACGACCCCGAAGGGCCTCCGCTGGCGGGCTATCGAGTGGCGCGGTCGGCGCTGCAGCCCCTGCGCGCCGACGGCGACGCGATCGTCGGGCCGGTGTTCCGCGCCGAGCTGCGCGCGGCCGCCCCGCGCGAGGTCGAGGGCGCTCTCCTCGTCGTCGCGGACGGGCGCCGGCGCCAGCTCGTCGTCTCCGGCGAGCCGGGGTGGAGTGCGCACGAGCACCCGTCGATCGCGGTCCGGAGCGTCGCCGGGCGACTCCAGGTCCGCACGACGATGCAGGCCTCGCTGTTTACGCGGGTGGGCGAGCGTCGCGACCTCGACGACGACGAGTGGACGGCCTGGCCCCAGGGCGGTCGCATCGCGTGGATGGTCCCCGGCGGCACGCTGCGGCTGCTGCACGCGGGGCTGCCCACTCCGGACGTCCCCGGGGATACGATCGAGTCCGCGCTGCAGCTGGCCGCCGACTCCGTGCTCGCTCGCGTCGTCGGGGACCGCGGGCTGGACGACGGGGACCCGCTGGCCCTGCGCGCGGCCGTCCTCGCCATGGACGCCGAGACCGGCGACATCCTCGCCTGCGGCTCCCTGGACCGCCCGAACGCGGACCCGCGGACGCGGGCGTCGGCCCCGTGCTGGCAGGACGTGGGCCTCCACCCCGGCTCGACCTTCAAGGTGGGCGTGGCCACCGCCGCGCTCGCCTCGGGCGACCCCGTGGTGCGGCGGATGATCGACGGCGATCTCCCCGTCGGCCTCGTGCGGGGCGGTCCCCGGTCCGAGCTCCGCGGCGCCCGCTTGCCGCCGCTGCCGCTGCTCGCCGACTCGGGCCCGGGCCGGGTGCTGCGCAGCCGCCTGAAGAACCACCGGCGGCGGCTCATGATGACGGACGCCACGCTCGAAGACGCCCTGCGCTCGTCGCTGAATACGTGGTTCGGCTACACCGGGCTGCTGCTTCACCGGCCCCTCCGAGAGGGGTGGGGGGCGGCCGGAGTCGCCGACGTCGAGCGGGCGCGGGAGGCCTGGCCCGTGGCCGGCGTCGCGCACGCGGCAGGCTTCGGGCGTCGCATCGACCTGGGCGGAGGGCACGTCGGGACCGGCGGGCGCTTCCCCACGACGGCGGTGGAGGGCGACGCCCCCCTCGCGGCGCGGGCCATCGGGCAGGGGGACGTCACCGCGACCCCCCTCGGCGTCGCCGCGCTGCTCGCCCCGGTCGTCGCGGACGGTTGGTCGCCGGTGCCGCGGCTGACGCTCGACCGCGCCCCCGCCTCCCGGCGCGTACTCACCGGCCCCCGCGCCGCTCGACTCCGAGCCGCCCTGCACCAGGTCGTCCTGCGCGGGACGGCCGCGCGCGCGTTCTCGGATCACCCCCAGCGGCACCTCCTGCTGGGCAAGACGGGCTCGGCCCAGCGCGTGGACGGCGACGGCGTGAGCCGCACCGACGCGTGGTTCGCGGGGGCCGTCGTGCCCCCCTCGGGCGCCGCGGGGCGGCCCGTCGTGATCGTCGCGGTCCTGCCCGGCGGAGGTCTCGGCGGTCGCACGGCGGCGGAGGTCGTGGACGCCTTCTCCCGGCGCCTGATCGTCCTGCGCGGCTGGGACGCCCCGCCGTCCTCCTGAGCCGCCCCCCGTCATAACCCCGTCATTGCACTCCCGTACTCACGGGACGAATTCGAGTCGTGTACTCACCTGTACACGGTTGTTCGTAGAATGGTGGTAGCGAGGCGATTTCCGGCACTAGCATCAGAGGCAAGGCGTACTCACATGACGATCAGCGTGTACAACTACCTGGACTACCGAGGCTTCATCGGCGACGCGTGGGCGGAGCTCCGCGCGACGTCGAAGAGGCACTCCTACCGGTGGTTCAGCCGCAAGGCCGGCCTCGGGTCCCCGAGCTACCTCAAGCTCGTCCTCGACGGGAAGCGGAACCTCACCGACGACACGGCCCGGCGATTCGCGCGGGGGTTCGGCCTGGACGACGCGGCCACCCGCTTCTTCACGACGCTGGTGCGCATGAACCAGGCCCGCACGACCGAGGATCGGGCCCGCGCCTACGAGGAGCTGTCCGCCCTGCCGCGCTACCGCGAAGCCCAGCGCCTCGCCCGCAGCCAGTACCAGTACTACGCGCGCTGGTACTGCGTGCCGATCCGGGAGCTCGCCGCGCGGGCCGACTTCACCGAGGACCCCCGCTGGATCGCCAACCAGCTTCGGCCCCCGATCAAGCCCCGGGAGGCGGCCGAGGCCCTGCAGCTCCTGGAGGAGCTGGGCCTGCTGGTGCGCGAGAAGGGCCGACTCGTGCAGGCCGAGGCGCTCGTGAGTACGGGCCCGCAGCTGCGGGTGCTCGCGGCCCGTCGCTTCCACCAACGGATGCTCCGGCGCGCCGAGCAGGCCATGGACTCGTTCCCCCTCGAGGAGCGGGAGGTCGGCGGGGTGACCGTCCGCCTCTCCCGGGCTCAGGTCAGGGCGCTGAAACGTAGGCTGTACGAGATCCGCCAGTCGATCCTGCAGATGGACGGGGCGGACGACGACGACCAGGCCGTCCATCACTTCGCGTTCCAGCTGTTCCCCGTGACCCGGTGGTCCGCCGAAGCCCAGGGAGACCTCGCATGAACCGCCACGACGACGTCCTCTTCACCGCCGCCTCCGCCCTCGGGCTGCTCGTACTGCTCTCGGTCCTCGTGGGGTGCGATCCCGGCGGGGAGGGCACCGACACCGGCAACGCCCTGACCGTCGAGTTCGCGGTGCGCGGCAGCACCACGGCGCCCCCGCAGCGGGCGCTCGGCACGCTCACGTCGGCGACGATGCTGCTCAACAAGCTCGAGTACTACGACTGCGCGTCCGTGCCCTCTTGGCGGCGGCCGTCCTGGTCGCCGCGACGGCTCCCCTCGGCCCGAGCTCGGGCTCCGCGCTCGCGCAGGGCTTCGGCGGGTTCGTGAGCCCGGGCCCGTTGGCGGAGCCGCACGCCGAGCTGGACAACATCCTGAAGTGCACGAAGTGCCACGCCCCCGGCGCGGGCGTCACCCCGTCGCGGTGCATGGACTGCCACGACCGCGTCCGGGAGCAGGTGGACTCGGGCCGGGGGTTCCACGCGGGGAAGGGCGAGTCCTGCGCGGGCTGCCACCCGGACCACCGGGGCCGCGAGTACGAGATGGTCCGGTTCGACGAGGAGACCTTCAACCACCAGTCGGTCGGCTTCGCCCTCACCGGGGAGCACGCGACGGTGGCCTGCGAGGCCTGTCACGAGGAGCCGGGGCGCTGGGACGGCCTCGACCCGGCCTGCGCGGCGTGCCACGAGGAGCCGCACGGGGCCGAGGTCTCCACGCGCGACCTCCTCGACACCTGCCGGGACTGCCACGACGCCGCGTCCTGGAAGCCCACCCCCCGCTTCAGCACGGTCTTCGACCACCAGGACCCCGCCCACGCCGACTTCGCGCTGCGGGGGCTGCACGTGGACGTCGCCTGCGCCGACTGTCACGAGGACGCCCGCTTCGTCCCCACCGACGCCGAGGCGTGCTCGACGTGCCACGAGAACATCCACGGCCCGCAGTTCGGCCGTCGCCCCTGCGACGACTGCCACGACCAGACGACGAAGAGGTTCCGCATCCGCGACTACGACCACGCGCGGACCGACTTCCCGCTCGTGGGCGAGCACCGCGACGTCGCGTGCGAGGGCTGCCACGGGGACGGTCGGAGGGCGGTGTACACTCCCGTCGCGCACGCCCGCTGCGAGGACTGCCACGAGGACATCCACCGCGGGCAGTTCGGCCCCCGCCCCTGCGAGGACTGCCACGACCCGCGCCTGGCGGACTGGGCGATCCGCGACTTCGACCACGACGCGGTCTTTCCCCTGGTGCGGGCCCACGCCGCGGTGGAGTGCGAGGAGTGCCACGGCCGGGGGGACGCCGCCGTGTTCCAGGGGCTCCCGTCCGAGGACTGCGCCGACTGCCACGACGACGCGCACGAGGGTCGCTTCGCCCCCACGCCGTGCGTCGACTGCCACCTCGACGCGACCTGGGCCATGACGTCGCACGACCCTCCGGAGTCCCGCGACTTCGACCACGGCCGCACCGACTACGCGCTGCACGGCGCGCACGCCGACGTCCCCTGCGCGGAGTGCCACGGCGAAGGCGACGCGAAGGTCCTGTTCCCCGTGGAGCACGACGACTGCCTCGACTGCCACGAGGAGCCCCACGAGGGGACGTTCACCGGCTCCGCGTGCGAGGGCTGTCACGTCGTCGATCGCTGGGCGCGGATGCTCTACGACCACCTCGACGCCACCGGCTTCCCGCTGGACGGCGAGCACACCGAGCTCGCGTGCGAGGACTGCCACCGGCCGACGTCGGGGCGCCCCGGCGAGCCGGGCTTCGCGCTGCGCTTCGATCGCGAGGACGCGGCCTGTTCGTCGTGCCACGCCGACGACGAGCCGCCGGACCACTTCGAGGGCGAGTGCGGCTCCTGCCACGCGACGTCGGGGTGGGCGGGCGCCGGACTCGGTCCCACGGGGCACGACTCCACGGGGTTCCCCCTGCGGGGCGCGCACACCGAGCTCGGCTGCGCGGACTGCCACGCGGAGGGCGACTCGGGCGCCGTCGCGTCGCCTCGGTGCGCGTCCTGCCACGGGGCCGACGACACCCACCGGGGCCTGCTCGGGGCGGCCTGCGACGACTGCCACGTGGCCGCCGACTGGACCCGCGTGCGGTTCGACCACGGGCTCACGGGCTACCCGCTGCGGGGCGGCCACAAGCTCGCTGCCTGCGAGGACTGCCACGCGACCCGCTACGCGGGCACCCCCGAGCGCTGCACGGACTGCCACTTCGTCGAGCGCCCCTCCGACTCGCTGCACAACGACCCCCTGGTCGCCTCCTCGTGCGACGTCTGCCACCGACCGACCGCCTGGGAGAGCACCACCTACCCCCACGGAGACTTCCGATGAGGCGCGCCCTCGCCCTCCTCGCCCTCTGGCTCTGCGCCGCCTGCCCGACGAGCGCCGACGTCGACGAGGCTCACTTCCCCATCCGGGGGATGCACGCGGGCTTGAGCTGCAGCGACTGCCACGCCGGCGACCTCACGGACCCGATCCCCCCGGGCTGCGGGAGCTGCCACGAGGGGGACCGGCCGTCCGCCGACCACTACCCGGGCCAGGACTGCGCCGACTGCCACACGGACGAGGGTTGGGACGGCGCCCTGGTCGACCACGACGACTTCTTCCCCACCCCCCACCGCGGCGTGAGCGAGTGCGTCTCCTGTCACCTGAACACGCCCGACAACAGCACCTTCAGCTGCATCGACTGCCACGAGCACCGCCGGTCCGAGATGGACTCCGAGCACCGGGGCGAGACCAACGACTACCGGTGGGACTCGAACGCCTGCCTGAACTGCCACCCGGACGGGAGGGAGTAGGTGCGTCGGCTCGTCGCGTTCGCGACGATCTGGGCCCTGGGGATCGGCTCCGCGTGGGCCGATCCCCCACGCCTGCGCAACCGGGTCTCGGTCGGGTTCGTAGGCGGCTGGGGCGGGCCCGGGAGCGAAGGGGCGGCCCGCCTGCACCTCTCCGAGCGGCTGCGGTGGGACGCGGTGGTGACCGAGGGTCTGCGCGTGGACGTCGGGCTCGCGGGGCGCCTCGGGCTGGGCTTCCACTCAGGGGCTCACGTCGACCGGCTGCGCGTCAAGGAGGCGCGCGTGCGGCTGCGCCCGGGTCGCTTCTCGATCGTGCTCGGCCGGGACCGTCCGCTGCCGGAGTTCGCCCGGCTGGTAGACGGCGCGGCGGTGCTCGTCGACCTCGGCCGCGGCGTGCAGCTCGGGGGCTGGGCGGGCGAGGTCCCCGACGCCGCCACGACGCACCCGCTCCCGCGCTTCGGCGGGGCGGCGATGCTCGCGTGGACCCACTCCCGGGTGCGGGTGGCGGCGATGGTCGAGGCGCTGGGTGCTCCCGGAGGCTTCGACCGGGCGGCCCTGTTCCTCGCCGGGCGGCTCCAGATCGTCAAGGGCACGGAGCTGGGCGGGCGCCTGGAGCTCGAGTTCCCGTCCGGGGACGGCTCGCCGGTGCGCCCCGTGGAGGCCGGCGTCCACGTGGGCAGTCGGCTCCCCGGCGAGGTCCACGTGCACGGGTTCTACTCGTTGCTGGGAGCGCGGGCGTCGCGTCGCTCGCCGCTCCTGGACCCGGCGGGCGCGAGGCTCCAAGCCCGGCTGACGGCCGCGGGATTGGTCGACCCGACCACCCCGGCCGCCGAGCTCGTGGACTTCGGGCCCCACCACACGGCGGGAGGCGGCGTGCGGTGGCGCCCCCGGCTTCCGGACACGCCGGTGCGCCTGGACCTGCGCTTCGACGGCCGCGCCCGCTTCCACGCCGACGCCGAGCGCACGGCGGGCGTGCTGCGGCTCGGCGGGGGGGCCCGCGGGCTGCTGGGAGGGCGGCTGGGCCTGCGGCTGGAGGAGATCGTCGTCGTCCGCGCGGAGAAGAGCCCGGGGACCCTCGCGGATACGCGCCTGGTCTTGAGCGTTCGCCCCCACGCGCGCCTCGACATCGAGATCTCGGGTCGGATCGGCCCGCAGCCCGGCGTCGAGCGGCCGTTCGCCGCGACCCCCCGCGGGGGGCTGGACCTGTTCGTCGACGTGGAGATCGCCCGGGGGCTCACGCTCTCGGCGGGCTGGGAGCTGTCGCTGGAGCCCTTCGACGGGGGGCTCGATCCGGTGCACATGGGGCTCGTCACCCTCTCCTGGGCCGCGCGGAGTCCGAAGCGATGACCCACCCCCTCGTGCACGCCGCCGGCGTCGCCTTCGGCCGCCTCCTCGACGCGGTGCTCATCGGCTCCATGGCGGCCTCGGTCGGCATCGGGGCCTGGGTCGGAGTGCCCTACTGGCGGCTGCCGAGGGCCGAGCGGGAGCTCTCGGAGCTGCACGTCCTCCTGGCCCCGGGCGCCCCGATCGGCGTGGCCATGGGGGTCCTCGGCACGTCGCTCATGCTCGCCATGCTCCTGTACTCGATCCGGCGCAAGCTGCCGATCCGGGTGCCGGTCATCGGGTCGACGGCGGCGTGGCTGCGCTTCCACATCGCCTGCGGCATCGCAGGCCCCGCGCTGATCGCGATGCACGCGGGCCTCTCCTGGCCCCAGGGCATCATCGCCATCGGCTTCTGGTGCATGGTGCTCGTCGCCCTCTCGGGGGCGTTCGGCCGGTGGGTCTTCGGGCTCCTCCCTCGGGCCGAGGGAGGCCGCCGCGCGGCGTGGACGGAGGTCCTCGCGGCCACGCGCGCCCTCAAGGCCGAGCTCGTGGAGGCGACGGCGCATCGGTCCGGGGGCTCGGTGGGCGCGGCCGTGCGCGAGGTCGAGGGGCTGGACCCCGACGACGTCCGCGGCTTCCTCGATCTCTTCCGCCTGGCGCGCGAAGCCCGCAGTCGGCGCGCCCGCATCCGGCGCCTCCTTCGGTCCGCGGGTCTCGAAGCCGAGACCGAGGAGCGCGCGGGTCGGGTGCTCTTCGACGCGCTCCGGCTGCGGCGAGGTCTCGCGTCCATCCGGGTCGCCGGTCGCGCGCTGCGCTTGTGGCACCTCTTCCACCGTCCGCTCGCGGCCGCGATGTACGTCATCGTCGCGATCCACGTCGCGGGCGCCATCCTCTTCGGCGGCAGCCTCCAGCAGCTGGCGTCGCTCAACCTCGGAGGCTGAATGGCCGCAGCGACCCCCTACCTCATCGTCCTCGGCCTCATCGGCGTCGTCTTCGTGTGGCCCGCGTGGCGGTCGTTCCGCCGAGAGGAGGCCGAGGCGCGCGCCGAGCTCGAGGAGGCGAGGCGCACGGGGCGCACCGAGCCCGCGACGATGCTGCCCTGGATCGACGTGGCGAAGTGCTGCGCGTCGGGCCTGTGCGTGAGGGCGTGCCCCGAGGGCGTCCTGCGCGTCGTCGACGGCCGCGCTCAGGTGACGAACGGGGCCGCGTGCGTCGGTCACGGCGCCTGCGAGGCGGCCTGCCCCACCCGGGCGATCGAGCTCGTCTTCGGCTCCGAGCGGCGGGGCGTGGACCTCCCCCGCGTGGGGCCCGACTTCCAGACGAACGTGCCCGGCATCTACGTCGCCGGGGAGCTCGGGGGCATGGGGCTGATCAGCAACGCCGTACGGCAGGGGATACAAGCCGCCGAGGCGGCCCTGCGCGGTGTCCGTCCGTCCTCTTCGGCCGCCGACGTCGTCGATCTCGTCATCGTGGGGGCCGGCCCCGCGGGGATCGCGGCGGGGTTGCGGGCCCGGGAGCTCGGCTGCTCCGTCGTGGCCCTCGAACAGGGCGAGTTCGGCGGCGCGATCCGTCACTACCCCCGCAAGAAGCTCGTGATGTCCCACGGCTTCACCCTCCCCGGCGGTCCCTCGGTCGAGGCGGGGAAGCTGACCAAGGAGGCCCTCATCGCCCTCCTCACCGCGGCGCTGACCGACGCCGACGTCCCGATCCTGGAGTCCACGCGCGTCGACGGCGTGGCGGGGGTCCGCGGGTCCTTCACGGTGAAGACGAGCGGGGGCGACGTGCGCGCCCGTCGCGTCCTCCTGGCCGCCGGGCGACGGGGGACCCCGCGGCGTCTGGGGGTCCCCGGCGAGGAGCGCGGCAAGGTGGCGTATCGCCTGCTCGATCCGGCGGAGTGCGCCTTCGAGGCCGTGCTCGTGGTGGGCGGCGGAGACTCGGCGGTGGAGGCGGCCTGCGCGCTCGCCGAGCAGGAGGGCACGAGGGTCTCTCTGTCCTACCGTCGGGGGACGCTGACGCGGCCGAAGCGCGACAACCAGGACCGGCTCGCGGCGCTCGCGGCGTCCGGGGCGGTGGACCTGCTGCTCGAATCGGAGGTGGTGGAGATCGGCGAGGATCGCGTGCGGCTGACCACTCCCGAGGGCGACCGCGTGCTCGCGAACGACCGCGTGTTCGTCTTCGCCGGGGGGATCGTGCCCACCGCGCTCCTCGCGGACGCGGGCGTCGACCTCGAGCGTCACCACGGCAAGCGGGTGGAGAGGCTGAGCGTCGCCGTCGGCTGAGGCGACTTGCCCCCTCGCCCGGGGGACGGGATCCTGCCCGTCATGCGCCTGCCGGCCATCGTCGTCCTGCTCCTCGTCCCCGCCGTCGCGCTCGCCGGGCAGGTCCGGGACGAGGTCCGCGTATACGCCGACGGCTCCCCCGAGGAGGTCTGGGTCTACGAGGGGTCGATCGACCCCGCGAACCTCCGAGAGAAGCTCTTCTACTGGCCCGACGGGGCCGATCGTCGGCGGGAGTTCTGGCGCGGCGAGCAGCAGTCCGGGCCGTTCCGCGGGTGGCACGAGAACGGCTCGCTGCAGAGCGAGGGGCGCTACGAGGCGGGCCTCGAGAACGGGGTCTTCGTCACCTACGACTCGGTGGCCGAGGGCGAGAAGCCGATCGTGGCCACCGAGGAGACGTGGGTCGCCGGGAAGCTGCACGGCAGGCTCAAGGTCTTCGACGGCTGGGGCGAGAACCGCTACGCGCGCATTGAGCGCTCGTTCGACCACGGCGTGCTCCACGGGCCCGCGATCGTGCGCCGAGCCGCGGACCGGATGGTGCGGAAGTACAGCTTCGACGCCGGGCTCCTGCACGGTCGGCAGTTCGCGTGGCACGGCGACGGCCGCATGCGCTTTCAGTACGAGTTCAAGCACGGCGAACCCCACGGGGCGCAGCGCCGCTGGGAGAGCGGCGACGAGCCCATCGAAGAGCTGCACTTCGTGGACGGCGAGCCGCACGGGACCCTGCGCTGGGAGTGGTTCTCGGGGGACCAGCGCCAGGCGGTGCAGGAGTGGTCGTCGGGCCTCATCACGCACACGGACGGCGATCGCATCACCCGCTACCGGCTCGAGCGCTCGACGCCCCTGAGGGAGGAGGCCGACTACTCGCACCCCCTCGAGCAGGACATTCGCCTCCTGGGCGAGCTCCGGGAGGTCGACAGCTACAGCTTCGAGGACGGTCGCCTCACGCGGATCCGCATCACCCTGCAGGACGGGGTCTTCACCCAGCTGTTCCACCCCGGCGGTGGCCTCGCCGCGTTGGGTCACGGCGATGAGAGCCGGCGCTCGGGCCTGTGGCTGACCTTCTGGGCCGACGGATCCCCGCACGTCGAGTCGTATCACGAGGGGCACAAGCGGATGGGCACCTGGACCGTGCGCGACCGCGCGGGTCGGGTGCGCGAGATCCAGGAGTGGGACTACTACCGCTCGCGCTGGCTGGTCATGGACTACACGGCGGACGGCACCAAGCTCCACGAGGGCGACATCGTCGCCGACCCGGGTGCGTCGCCCCACAAGACGGGCACGTGGAGGTACTGGCGCGAGGACGGCACGCCCCTGCGCGAGGAGACCTACGGGCCGGGGCCCTACTCGGGCAACCGTCCGCACATCGAGCAGATGACCCAGTGGCTGCCGGACGGCAGGCCCGAGTTCGAGGGCAGCGAGAAGGAGCTGAGGGTCTTCACGTACAGCGAAGACGACGAAGAGGTCGTCGTGAGGACGCGCGTGGTCGAGCTGCTCGACCGGTCGCGGTTCGGCCACGAATACTACGACGAGGACACGATGAAGATCGTGCTGCGCGAGTCGAAGGAGCAGCCCGTCGAGGTGGCGCAGGAGCTCCATCTCTCGATCGGGCGCGCGGTGGTGGTTGGAGACCAGCGACACCGCGGCGACGGCTCGCCGAAGCGCCTGGACACCTTCGACAAGGAGGGGCGGCGCCACGGGACGTTCCAGGGGTGGTACCGCGACGGGACCGTGGCCTACACGTTCACGTACCGGCGGGGCCTGCTGCAGGCGGCCGAGGAGTGGTGGAAGGACGGGTCGCCCCGCGCCGTGCTGACGTTCCGCCGGGCGAAGGGCGACGACGACGCGGAGTTCCCCCGGCTCTCCGAGGGGCGCTGGATCAGCCGGGAGGGGCGCGCGATCGACTACCGCCTCGGGGATCGCGACGCGGGTTTCCGGGATCCGGACGGCGTGCTCGACCGCTGCGCGGTGTGGAAGTTCGATGCCCGGGCGGAGCGTCCCGAGTAGAGTCCCGGCCATGTCCCGGAAGCTCCGCCTCGTCCTCTGTCTTCTCCCCCTCGTCGTCGGGTGCCCCGCCGAAGAGGAGCCGCCCCCGCCGGTCCCGGAGCTGGCCGACGGCTGGACGGAGATCGAGGGGGGCCAGGGCACCTCGTGCGCGCGCGGCGACCGGTTCGCCTTCTACGTCCACCCCGGCACCGTCAACAAGCTCGTCGTCGACTTCATGGGCGGCGGGGCCTGCTGGGACCAGACGACGTGCAGCATCGCGGACGCGATCTTCACGGACACGATCGACTGGATCGCCGAGGCCGTGCTGGAGGACGAGACCTTCAACGGCGTCTACGACAAGACGAACCCGGAGAACCCCGTCGCGGACTGGTACCACGTCGTCATCCCGTACTGCACCGGCGACCTGCACTGGGGCAACAACATCGAGACCTACGGCACGGGCGGGACGTCGTTCGCCATCAACCACGTGGGGGCCACGAACACGCAGTTCGTCCTGGACTGGATCTACTCCAACTTCACGGGGCCCGAGGAGGTCCTGGTCACGGGCTGCAGCGCCGGCTCGTACGGGTCCGCCCTGTGGTCGGCGAGCGTGGCGGACCACTACCCCGAGTCCACCGTGACCCAGTTCGGGGACTCCGGCGCGGGCGTGATCACCGAACAGTTCTTCCGGGACAGCTTCCCGTCCTGGAACGCCGAAGACGCCTTCCCCTTCTGGATCAGCGGCCTGAACCCCGACGAGATCGACATCTACGAGATGAACCTGGCGGACCTCTACACGGAGATCGGCGCCGCGCTGCCCGGGATGCACCTGAGCCAGTTCAACACGACGTTCGACCGCACCCAGGTGCGGTACTTCGAGGCGATGGGCGGGGGCGGCGCGGAGGAGTGGTCCGAGCAGATGATCGCGATGGTCGAGGACATCGAGGATCGCGCGTCGAACTTCTGCTCGTACCGCGGGGCGGGGCGGCAGCACTGCATCCTCGGCAACGAGAACTTCTACACGTTCGACACGGACGGAGACCTCTTCGTCGACTGGCTGAGCGCCATGCTCGAAGGCGGGACTCCCGACAACGTGGTCTGCACCGACTGCGGCGAGCCCTAGCAGCCGGGACGAGGCCCCCGGAGCTCTAGTCGACCGGCTGCGGCCGAGCGCCCGAGCGGGTCCCCTTGCCCACGGCCGCGCCGATCTTGACGGCGGTCGTGAAGCTCGGGGGCAGCCCGGCTCCCCCACCGTCGCCGAGGCTGGCCTCCACCGAGACCCGCACGTGGCGCCCGATGCGCGCCTCGACGCCGCCGAACAGCTCGATCGGCACGCGCTCCTCGGGCACGAAGGGGTAGGGGTTGACCCGCACGCCGATCTTGAGCCGCGGGGCCCAGACCTTGTCCCACGGGATCGCGAAGATCCCCTCCCAGTGCATGAAGCCGCCGCCCGTCCAGAACGGAGCGTCGTCGGCCATCCCGAACCCGAACTGGATCCGGTCGTGCTCGCCCGCGCGGAGGCGCAGCGACGGGAGGATGAAGAGGGGGCCGACGCCGGTCAGCTCGCCGAACACGACGACGCCGCCGCCGAACTCGCCCCACTCGTAGACGACCCCGCCCTCCCACAGCAGCGTCAGCAGCTGGTTGCCGATCTGGCTGCCCTGCGGCCACGTGTGCCAGCTGACGGCGACGCCGAGCCACCCGGCCTTGTCGTCGTAGGGGAAGTTGCGGAACTTGAACCGGAACGAGCCGCCGATCTCGCCGAAGGGATCGTCGTCGATGGCCGTGCGGACGTTCCCGATCCCGAACCCGGCGTAGGCCTCGGCCTCGACCCCCTTGTCGCCGGTGAATCCGACCAGCAGTGGGAGGGCCAGGACGAGGATGCAGAGGCGGGCGAGGGGACGCAGGGGACGGCGGTGCATGGGCTGTGAGATGCTAGCAGCGTCCGTGCCGGCCCGTTCGGGCGACGCACGGCGCGCCGGCCCGCGGGGGCCTTGCTACAGTCCGCGCCGATGATCGACGTCTCCGTCCGATTCGACACCGATCTCTCCGTCTCGGCGACGCCCGAGGAGGCGTTCGCGCTGGTCGCGGACATCGAGCGGTCGGCCCGGCACTTTCCCGGTCTGCTCCGCATCGAGCAGGTCGACGGGGGCCGCTGGCGCTGGTTCATGGCCGAGAAGGGCGTCGGCCCCATCAAGCTCAAGGTCGAGTACGACGCGATCTACGTCGTGGACGAAGACGCGCGGACGGTGACGTGGGCGCCACCCGGGCGGGGCGGGGGCGACATGGAGTCGTCGGGCTCGTGGCAGATCACCGCGAACGGCAGCGGCACCATCCTGGAGTTCCGGTCGACGACCGTCGCCCACGTGCCCGCCCCGCGGCTGATGCGGCCGATGGTCGAGGTCATCGCCAACGACGAGCTGAGCAAGCTCATGCGTCGATACACGGACGCGATCCGCACCACGCTCAACGCCTGACCGCCCCGCGGCGGCCTCAGAACGCAGACACCCCCGCGCGACCGAGGTCGGCAGGGGTGTCGCGAAGATTCGGTGGTCGCCTACGCGAGGCGGCCGGGGACTACCAGCTGGTGTCGCCCTTGCGGAAGTCGGAGGACACGAGCTGGAGCAGCTCGTTGGAGAGCTCCACGATCTGACGGACGGACAGGCCGTTGCTGCGCAGCTCCTTGTAGAAGGAGCGGGCGAGGACACCTCGCGCTCGGCGCCAGTCGGCGGGGCTCTCGTAGGGGCTGCGGGAAATGTTCTGCGTCGGCTTCATCGTGCTCACCTTGGACTGCATCTCGCCGGTTTGCGTTTGCATGCACCCCCCTACAAGCAACCCCCGTGCCGGCACGGGCCCCCTGGAAACATCAGTGATTGCAGTAACTTGCTGCGTCGATTTCGGAACCGCGCACCCCCCTTCGCGGCCGGCGGCCGCCGAAGTGCGAAAAGTCCTACGCGGTTCGGTGCTCATCGAGCCATCCGGCGCGCCGCCGCGGCCTCCGCTCGTCGACGCTGACGATCCTCGCGGGCGAGCTTCTCCCGATCGGACGAAGCCCGCCTCTCGGGCCGGGTCGCGGCCCGGGGCGGCGCGAGCTTCGGCATGGCCGGGATCGGGGGGGCGACCCGCGGCGGTCGCGGCGGCTTCTGCAGTCCCCGGCGCTTGCGGCGCTCCGGAGCAGCGGTCTCACCGGGGGCGGGCGTGGGTCCGACCGGGAACCGACGGCCGCTGAGCAGGGGCTCGATCTCGACCATGAAGCGGGACCAGAACGGGACGGCGACCCGCGTCGAGGACAGGCCGAGAGCCCGGTCCTGGTCGAAGCCGACCCACGCAACCACCACGAGGTCGGGGGTGTATCCGGCCGTCCAGGCGTCGCGGGAGTCGTTCGACGTCCCCGTCTTGGCCGCGACCGGCAGATCGAAGCCGGCCCGTCGGATCCCCACGGCGGTGCCCCGCTCGACCGCGCCCTGGAGCATCGCGGTGACCATCCTGGAGACCCGCGGGTCGATGCCGGTGCCGCGCTCGGCGAGGGTCCGCTCGAGCCAGGCTCCGTCCCGGGCCCGGACTCCTTCGAGGGTGCGGGGGACCGGTCGGACCCCGTCGTTCGCGAGCGTTCCGTAGGCCACGGCGAGGTCCAGCAGAGTCACCTCCTGGGCGCCGATGGACAGGGACGGGAGCGGTCGGAGGCGGGACTGCACGCCCATGGCGGCCGCCGTGGAGACGACGTCGCCGAGGCCGACGTCCATGCCCATGCGCACGAACGGCAGGTTCCGCGACTTCTCCACCGCGACGCGCAGGGGGATCGGGCCCAGGAAGCGGCCGTCCCAGTTCTTGGGTCGCCAGGTCACGCCCCGCGGGCCGGCGCCCGGGACGCCGAGGGGAGAGTCGTCGACGAGGGTGCCGGGGCGGAGCCGCGGCCACGCGTCGGCGATGGCGGCGGCGAGCACGATCGGCTTGAAGGCCGACCCCGGCTGCCGTCGCGCTTCGCGGGCCCGATCGAACTGGCTGCGGCCGTAGTCGGCGCCGCCGACGAGGGCCCGGATCGCGCCGTCTCGAGGATCGAGGGCGAGCAGCGCGACTTCGGGCGAGCCGCCGTCGAAGAGGTCGGGGTGGCTCCGCTTCAGCTCGGCGAGGGTCGCCGCCGCGGCGCCTTCGGCCGCGCGTTGCATGCGCGGGTCGAGGGTGGTGACCAGCTCGAGCCCGTCGCGGTGCAGCGCCTCGGGCGTGTACCGGCCGCGCAGGTCGGAGACGACCGTGTCGATGAACCAGGGCGCGGTCCGAGACAGGCCGCTCGCGTCCGACGGGGGCAGGGGGGCGGCGAGCGCGCTCTCGATGTCGGCCGCGGGCACGGCTTCGAGCTCGCCCATCTTCCGCAGGACCACGTCGCGACGGCGCTTCGCCTCCTCGGGGTGCCGCCACGGGACCGTGCGGTTGGGGGAGTGGATCGCCCCGGCGATGAGGGCGGACTCGCCGAGGTCCAGGGCGTCGACGCTCTTGCCGAACCACGACCGGGCGGCTTCGGCCACCCCGAGGATGGCCCAGCCGTCGCGCTGGCCCAGGTAGATCTCGTTGAGGTAGGCCTCAAGGATCCGGTCCTTGTCGTACCGCGCCTCGAGGATCAGGGCGATGATCGCCTCCTGGAACTTCCGCGCCGCGGTCCGATCGGCGGTCAGGAACATGTTCTTGGCGAGCTGCTGCGTAATCGTCGACCCACCTTGGGAGATCCCGCCGGATCGGAGGTTGCCGACGGCCGCCCGGGCGATGCCGCGGGGGTCGATCCCGACGTGACGGTGGAAGCGCTCGTCTTCGATCGCGACCACGGCGCGGACGAGGCCGCGGGGAAGATCGCCGATCGGCGTCACCGACCGCCGCTCCCGCGAGCTCCCGGTGAGCAGGGAGATCGCTGGCAGGGCGATCTCCAGCGCCGGGACGGAGATGCCGCGGGTCCGCTCGGTCAGCTTCTCGACGCGCCGCTTGCGCACGACCACGTTCACGGCCGGTCCCGACTTCGGCTGGACCGTCCAGACGACCCCACGCATGGCGAAGGTGCCGGGCGCCACGTCGGCGGGGTCCTTCACCTCCTGGTAGCCGACGGCCGCGAACACGTCACGCCACTCGGCCTCCGTCGCGGGCTCGCCCGGCGCGAGGCGAGGGACCACGCCGGTGATCCTCGCCGGCTCGTCGTGCGTGCGACCGTCCATGCGCTCGGTCACTCGCTCCCACAGCACCGCGACGTCGACCGCGAGGGCCAGCGAAGCCGCCAGCACCATCAGCACCATCAGCCGGCGTCGCAGCCCCTTGCGGCGAGGCGACGGATCACGGCCTACAGGCCCCCGCTTCTTCGGGCGGGGGGCCTTCTTCTTGTTCTTCTCGGCGCCGCCCTTCTTGGCCTTGGCCGGCGGCGGAGCCTTCCGACCCTTTCGGGCGCGGGTCGCCTTGGACGAGGACGGAGATTTGCGAGCCACGGCAAGAGACTAGCCCACCGCGCCGATACTCGGCGGATTTTCCCATGGACGAGGAGCATCAGAACGAAGCTCCGCTGGACGACCTCTGCGGGATGTCGTCCGACGACGTGGCTCTCGAGACCGGGGAGGGTCGCTACTTGTCGCTCTTGACCTTGTTTCGGACGAGCTTCAGGTACTTCTTGATGTTCGGAAGCTCGGAGTCGAGGTCGTAGGCCTTCATCAGGTCGAGGAACGCCTTCTTGTAGTTCTTCTGATAGTAGTAGCTCACCCCGCGGTTGCAGTACGCCTGCGCCAGCTTGTCGTCGAGCTTGAGGCAGCGGGTGTAGTGGCGGATCGCCTTGTTGAACTGCTTGCGGTGGAAGTGGACCTCGGCCAGGCCGAGCGCCCCCGCGGGCCGGTTCGAATCGATGGACTCGGCGCGGGTGAACTCGTCCACCGAGCGCTTGTAGTCCTTCGCCTCCAGGTGCACGACGCCGCGGCCGACCCGGGCCTCGTAGTTGTCGGCGTCGATGTCCAGGACCTTGCTGTAGAGCTCCATCGCGGCCGCCGACTGATTGCGCGCTCGCATCTCCGCGGCCCGCTGCAGGTACCGCTCGATGTGGCGGGCGGCGTCCCCCGCGGCGTCGTCGACCGCCGGATCTTCGCCGTCGTCGATGCCCTCGATCTCGTACCCCGCCGAGACCTCGGCCACGGAGATGGACTCGATGTCGTCGGGGCCGCTGCCCAGGGTCATCAGCGCGGGGTTGTCGTCGTCTTCGTCGTCGATCTCGCCGAGGTCCAGCTCGACGAGGTCGCCCTCGTCGACGTCGAGCCCGACCTCCACGTCGATGCCGCCGGACTCGTCCGCCGGGCGGATGACCGAGATCTCCTCGACCTCCTCGTCATCGGGCAGGGGGGCCGAGATGGCGGTGGCCTCGTACTCTTCGTCGTCGCCGATCTCGATCTCGACGTCGTCCTCGTCGCCTTCGCCGAGCTCGATCTCCACCGCCTCTTCGGCACCGGAGACGTCCAGGTCCAGGGTCACCGGCTCGTCGTCCGCGTCGCCGCGGCCGTCGACCGTCTCCACGCCCGAGTCGGCGTCGCCGAGCTCGATCGCGGGGCCCTCTTCGGCGATCTCGATCTCGATCGACTCTCCGTCGTCGTCGTCGTCGTCGGCCTCCACGATGATGGAGTCCTCCACCCCTTCGAGGCCCGCGGATACGTCCGCTTCGTCTTCGGCGGTCTCGATCTCGTCCTCGACCTCTTCCCCGAGCTCGATCTCCTCATCGTCCTCGATCTCTTCGCCCGCCTCGATCTCTTCGCCCGCCTCGATCTCCCCGCCCGCCTCGATCTCTTCACCGGCCTCGATCTCTTCGCCGGCGGCGACCACGTCGATGCGTTCGACCGACTGGTCCGCGCCGACGACCTCCGAGAGGCCCGCCGCGAACTCCGAGATGTCGAATCCGACGTCGATCGAGCGGACCTCGTCGATGCTCTGGAGGAGCTCCTCCTTCGCCTCTTCGACCTGCTTGTCGATCTCTTCACGGGCCCGCTGCTGCTCGAGCTCGGCCTCCCGCTGCTCTTCGTGACCCTCGAAGTAGTCGGCGATGCGCTCGTCGAGGCTCTCCTCGATCATCTCCAGCGAGTCGACGAGGTGCTTCTTGACGTACTCCAGCAGCCGGTGCTCCTGCGCGGAGACCTGACTGTCCACCTGCCGCTCGACCTGATCGCGGAGCGGGTCGTCCGCCGAGGCGCCGATCTTCAGGAGCGCGCGGTTCACCGCGGACTCGACGGCCGAGGAGACGATCCCCTCGATCTGATCCCGGCTGAGACCGCCCTCGACGACCTGGCCGCCTCCGCCGCCCTGCACCACTACGCCGGCGCCGGTGTGGCCCTCGAAGTTGGTCGCCAGGGTGGCGATCCGCGTCTTCTGGCTGAACGAGAGGAACGGCGCTGCGTGAGCCTGCAGCTCGGCGACCGCGATCTGGGACGCGGAGCCGATCGCGGCGCACGCGCGCACGATGCGGTCGGACGCGGCCGCGTCGACCGTGGGGGCCGCTTCCGCTTCCGCGGCGGCTTCGGGGGCGGCTTCGTCCTTGGCGCCGCCCTTCTTGCGGCGGGCCATGGGCTACCCCCCGCCCTTCAGGTTCGCCATCTCCTCGTCGAGGCCCTTGATGCGGTCCAGGTACTCCTGCCGCACCTTCTTCATGCGCTCGACGCCCTCTACGAGGACGGTGATGCGCGCGGACAGGCCCTCGTTCTCCTTCTCGACGGTCGCCTGCTCGCGCTCGAGGCCGGCGATCTTCGTCTCGTCGTCCTTCGCCGCCTTGCGCTTGTCGGCGATCTCCCAGTCGAGGCGCTGGATCTCCTTCTCCTTGGCGTACTTGTCGTTCTGCTTGTCGTCGCGGTCCTTGGTCGCCGCGGCCACCCGGTCCTCGAGCTCGCCCAGCTCCTTGGTGAGCCCGCCGATCTGCTCCTCGAGGCGTCCGTGCTGCGACGTGTGACGCGCGATCTCGAGCTCGGTCGTCGCGATCTTCTGGGTCAGTCGCTGGGTGTCGCTGAGCGTCCGAGTGAGGAACTCGAGCTTCGCTTCGAGAATCGAGGAAAGCTCCTCGTTGATCTGAGTCAGACGCTCGTCGCTGCTCGCCGAATCGTTCGCCATGTCCTTGGAATCTCCTGTAACCCGCAGAGGGATCGTCAGTCTGGCACCCCGGCGGCGCGCCAGTCAAACCGCCGGAGGGTGCTAAGAATGCGCGCGATGCGGCGGTCTTGGCTCCTCTGCACGATCGTCGTCGTGGCGGTCGTGGTACGTCCCTCGGAATTCATCCGTGCCGACGACGCCCCCGGGCCCCTCGGGCAGGCCGTCGACTCACGCGCGCTCCTCGAGAGCGGGGTGCTCGCCCTCGCGGCGGGCGACCTCCCGCGCGCGGAGCTCCTCCTCACCACCGCCGTGGAGGCGGGGCGCCTGTCCGGACACCGGGGCCTGCTCTTCGGCGCGCTGACTCACCTCGCCGGGGTCCGGGTCGAGCAGGGGAGGTTCACCGACGGCCTCGCGCTGATGACGGAGGCCATCCCCGTGGCCGACGCCCTCGCCCTGGAAGGCAACGGGGCGCCGCCGGAGCTGGGCGTCACGGTGCGTCTCCAGCTCATGCGCCTGCTCCGCGCGCACGGTTCCGCCCCCGACGCCGAGGCCATGGGCTGGGAGGCGCTGGCGGCGGCGGTCGAGTCGGGGAAGTTCGAGCCCGCCGTCCCGGTCGTGCAGGAGCTGATCGACGTGGCCGCCGCCCAGGGCGCGCGGGGGGACGAGCTCGCGCTGCGGGCCGTGGAGATGGATGAGCTGCTCGCGGGCCTGCCCGGCTATGCGCAGACCCACGGGGGCCGCGGGGGGGCGGGGGCCATCGCCGAGCTCATGTCGGCCTCGGGCCGCGGGTTGTCCCAGGAGCGTGCGCTCGAGGACGCCGAGGCCTACTTCGGGGCGGCGCTCCGGCTGTACTCGGCCGCGAACGACGTCCCCGCCGCGCTCGCCGCCTGCGGCGACATCACCTGGATCACGCTGCAGCTCGACCGGCGGGACCGCACGTGGGAGCTCGTGCACGCCTGCGGCTCCCCTGCCCACGAGGCGGAGTTCGCGCTGCGTCGGGGCCGGGGCAGCGCCGGCTACGCGCGGCTGGCGACGTCCGCGGAGCCGGGCTACGAGCGCGGCGTCTTCTTCAGTCGCGCGGGCCGCGCGGCGACCGCCCACGGGGAGTACGAGGAGGCGGCGGCGTTGCACACGTCGGCCGTGCGGGAGTTCCTGGGCGCCGAGTCCGTGGCCGACGCGGGGGCCGAGCAGGTGGAGACGGGCGTCGCGCTCCTCCGGGCCGGTCGACAGGCCGACGCCGAGCAGCGCCTCGATGAGGGGCTGAAGGCGGTCATGGAGCAGGGCCGACCGGTCCATCCCGAGGCTCGGATCCGCGGCCTCCTCGCTCGCTCCACCGTCCGCGCGTCCCGCGGTTCGTGGGAGGCCGCGCGGGCAGACGTCGTCGCGGCCGGAGAGGGGCTCTTCGAGCTCCGCCGGAACCACGACCTGGCGCGGACCGCGGCGGAGCTGGCCGCTCTCCGGCACGCCTCGGGGGACGTGGAAGGCGCGCTGGAGGCCTACGAGAAGGCGGTGGACTTCGAGGCCGAGGCGGGCCTGCTCGACGAGGGGAGGTGGGGCCTCGACGGCCTCGCCGCGATGCTCGCGGACGCGGGCGACGCCGACGCCGCGCTGGACGCCTGGACGCGGTCCCTCGATCGCGCAGACCGCTGGACACGAGGCCGGGTGGTGCCGGACATCCTCAAGGGCGAGGCCGACGGTCGTCGCCTCGGCGATCCGCTCCCGCACCCGCTCTTCGCCCCTCTCGGCCTCGCCGGACCCCGCCGCGCCGTGGGTCTGCTCGTGGCCCTCGGCCGCGTGGAGGAGGCGTTCGTCATGAGCGAACGGATCCGGGCGATCGAGTGGCGCGCGCTCATCGAGCGGGACCCCGACCCCACCATCGGCGCCCCGGGAACCGCCGTCGAGGAGGCCCTCCTGCGCATCCGGGAGCAGGTCGACGCGCTCCGGGATCGGGCTCGAGGCCTGGCCTTCGAGGCGCGCGACCGGGAAGCCGAGGAGCGGGATCTGCGCAACCGCCTCGAGGTGTACCGGGTCCGGCAGGCCGACCTGCTCGAGGCCCTGGACCCCTCGGCGGTCCGGTCGCTGGCGCCCACCGTCCCCGACCTGGACGCGATCCGCGCGGCGCTCGGGGACCGGGTGCTGCTGTCGACGTTCCGTTCCGGTGACGACCTGATCGGCTTCCTCGTCCGGGACGGTGAGGTGACCGCCTCCGTCCGCCCGGCGGGGGACCTCCGCGGCCTGGTGGCCGGCGCCTCGGCTCCGCGCGCCAAACCGCCGGTCAAGAAGGCGGCGCGAGAGCTGGCGGCGCGGCTCTACGGCGACCACGCCGCGGCGATCCGGGGGCGTCGGGTCGTCCTGGTGCTCGACGGTGCGCTTCGACACGTCCCCCTGCACCGGCTCGACCCGGCTCCTCGCGTGCGCATCGAGGACTGGGTCGCCGGCCTCGCGCTCGCCCCCGCCGCGGCGACCCTCGGGGCGGACGACGCGACCGCGCAGGTGCGGTTCGACGCCGCGAAGGGATGGGCCGACCGGATGCCCATGGCCCGACCGACCGTCGCGGTTCTGGTCCCTCCGGGCCCCCGCTCCCCGCCGCACGCGAGCAAGTACCTGCGCGCGTGGCTGCACTCGATGGAATCGTCGGAGGCCGTCCCGCTCTCCCTCGACCGATTGGTGGCCGGCGGAGAGCTGACGGGCCGCTCCCTCGCCGTGAACATCTTCCCGGGAGGCGTCGCACCTCCGAGTCTCGGACCGGGCCACGCCGCCGAGGGCCTGCCCGGGCCCCACGACGCCGGCGACGCCTACCTCGCCCTGGGAGAACTGGCCGCCATGCGCGAAGGCGGCCTGCTGAGCTACGCGCCGCTTCTCGAGTACGACGAGGTGGAGGAGGTCTTCAACGCCGCCCTCGCCGCCGGGTCGCCTCCGGATGTGGCCTGGACCGACGCGATCCGGGTCCTCCGCCGCGCGGCGCGGGGGGTACGGTTCGAGCTGCGCTGGTACGCCCCCTGATCGGGCCCCTCCTGGGCGGTCAGTCGGCGACGATCCCGCCGCGCGCGGCCTGCACCATCGCGATCACCTGCTCCACGACGGCCTCGGGCGCCACGTTCACGGACAGGCTGCCCCTGCGCGTGCGCAGCTCGCACAGCCCCTCCTTCTCGAAGGTCCGCCCGAACAGCACGGAGTACGGGTACCCGATCATCTCGAGGTCCTTCATCTTCGCCCCCGGGCTCATCTTGCGGTCGTCGAGGAGGGCGTCGATCCCGGCGGCCTTCAGGCCCTCGTAGCAGGCCTCCGCCGCGGCGATGGTCTCCGCGTTCTTCTTCGTGAGGAACGCGACGGCGACCTCGAACGGTGCGATCGGGACCGGCCAGACGATCCCGTTGTCGTCCGCGTACTGCTCCACGGCGGCGGCGGCGGTGCGAGAGACGCCGATGCCGTAGCAGCCCATCACGAAAGGCTTCGCGCGGCCGTTCTCCGCCATGAACGTCGCGCCCATCGGCTCGGAGTAGACGGAGCCGAGCTTGAAGATGTGCCCCACCTCGATGCCCCGGCGCAGCTCGAGCGGGTCGCCGTTCTTCGGGCCCGGCTCGCCCCTGCGCGCGAGGCGGAAGTCGGCGTACGTCGGCTCCGGGAAGTCGCGGCCGATCGCGACGTCCAGGGCGTGCTTGTCGGTCTGGTTGAGGCCGCAGAGCAGGTTGCACATGCCGCGCACCGTCTTGTCCGCGACGAGCTCGAACGTCTTCGGCAGGTCGATCGGCCCGGCGAAGCCCTGCTCGGCGCCGGTGTGCGTTCGGATCTCGTCCGCCGTCAGCATCTTGAGATCGATGCCGCCGGCGTGGTTGTGCAGCTTGATCTCGTTGACCTCCTGGTCCCCCCGGATGAGGGCCGCCCAGAGCTGCTCGTGATCGGCGTGCACCGCCTTGAAGAGGATGGTCTTCACCATGCGGTCGGTCGGCACGTCCGGGAAGAAGTCGGCGAGCTCCTCGCAGGTGCGGATGTTCGGCGTGTCCTCGATGCGCAGGGCCTTCGGGTCCTCCTGCGCCGGCTTCGCGAAGCGCGAGATCGCCTTCTCGACGTTCGCCGCGTAGCCCGAAGACGCCTCGAGCAGGATCGCGTCCTCCCCGGCGTCCGCCGCGAGCATGAACTCCATGGAGCCGGACCCGCCGATGTCCCCCGCGTCCGCGTCCACCCCGAAGGCCTCGAGGCCGCAGCGGTTGAAGATGCGGTGGTACGCGACGCGCATGGCCTCGTAGCTGACGTCCAGCGCCTTCTCGTCCACGTCGAAGGAGTAGGCGTCCTTCATCAGGAACTCCTTGCAGCGGAACAGGCCGAAGCGCGGGCGGAGCTCGTCGCGGAACTTCGTGTGGATCTGGAAGAGGTTGATCGGGAGCTGCTTGTAGGACGTGACCGACTGCGACGCGTACGCCGTCATGACCTCTTCGGCCGTCGGCGCGAGGCCGTACCGGGTGCCTTTGCGGTCCTTGACCACCAGCATGGTGCCCGACGCCCGGTAGCGGTCCCAACGGCCGGACGAACGCCACAGCTCCTCGCTCTGCATGATCGGCAGCGTCACCTCCAACGCACCCGCCGACTCGAGCTCCTCGCGCACGATGTCGGCGACCTTGCGGATCACGCGCTGCATCAGCGGGGTGAAGGCGTAGAGCCCGGAGCTGACCTTGTAGATGAACCCGGCGCGGGTCATCAGGCGGTGGGAGACGATCTCCGCGTCCGCCGGGTCGTTTCGGTAGGTGACGATGTGGGCTCGGGTGGCGCGCATGGGGCGGGACCTTGCCTCAAATCGTCGGGCCGGCGCCGGCAATGCCGGATCTAAGGTGTCCGGGTGAGGTCCGCGACCCCGGACCGAGAGGCTCTCCCGCGGCTGCGCGTCAGGCGCCTTCGAGGACGGTCGGGATCCGGCCCGACGCGCGTCCGCGGGCGAGCGCCTCGGCGGGGATCTGCATGTTCGTCGTGGGCTCGGGGAGGATCTCGGGCTCGTGCAGCTCCAGCAGGCGCGTGCCCGGCCCGGCCTTGATCCGCGTCGGCTCCGTGAGCACGAGCAGCGACGGGGCGTTGACCCCGATCCAGGCGCCGTGCTGGTTCACCTCGATGTGGCCCGTGGCCAGGAACATCGTCTCGTCCTCGACCTCGATCGAGACGCCGATGTCCAGGTCCATGACCTTCGCGCCGTCGTACCAGGCCATCCGCTCCGCCCGCGACATCCCCGCGAACCGATCGAGCTTGCGCACGAAGCCGTCGAAGAGGCGTCGCCCGAACAGCCCCCACAGGGCGTCCCGGACCTCCTCTTCGTTCTCCATCAGGTGCTGTACGCCGGGGCCGTCGATCCGGAGCAGCCGGGTCGCGCACGCGGCCCGCGCCGAGGTCGCGTGGACCTGCCCGGGGAGCAGCGCGGCCTCCCCGAACAGGTGCCCCGCGCTGAGCTGATCCAGGATGACGTCGCCCCCGTCCCCGTCGTCGGTGAGGAGGTAGCAGGCCCCCTCGAGGACCAGGTACATGGCCTCCGCGCGGTCGTTGCGGTGGAAGAGGTGCCGACCGCCCGGCAGCGTGGTCAAGGAGGTGGCCGTGGCGATCTTGGGGAGATTGGACGGCTCCACGCGGGCGAGCTCGTTGCTGCGGCCCAGCAGGCCCGCGAGGCGGTCGGCGTCGAGGCGCGGCTTGGGCAGGGGGAGGCGCCGGAGGTGCACGCTCGCGGCCGTCAGCCGCCTGCGGATCCGACCCCGGATGAACCTCCACACGCTGACGACCCCGCTCGCGAGGTCGAACGGCACGAGCGTGAGCAGCCCGTGGCCCTCCACGTACCCGGGGTTCGCCTCCACGAAGAAGCGCACGGTCGGCTTGTCGCAGCGCTGCCAGTAGTCCCTCTCCACTTCGGTGTCCCGGGTGATCCAGCCCACCCGGCGCACGAGCGGACGAGAGGGGTCGACGGGCGCGAGGCCGAAGGCGTCGCCCAGCTCGGTGAGCAGCGCGTGCAGCCGCGGAGGCGTCCCGTCCCGGCCCGGGTAGATGCGGGCCGCGAACCGCGCGAAGGCGTGGTAGCTCGACGGGTGCACGAGGGAACCCAGGTAGAAGCGCGGGGTCCGGGGATGCACGACCTGGTGACGCAGCAGGACGCGGGCCATCATCCCGCCCAGGGGGGTGCGTCCGCGCCAGGAGCGCAGGGTCCCGGCCTCGGCCCGAAAGATGGCGCACGGCCGCCCGTCGAGCTCGCGATCGAACCGATGCAGGGCCATGTAGCCCACGGCGCGCCCGCTCGCCTCCCGGTACACCTGGATCCAGTTCCGGGCCGCGGACGACTCCACGACGTACTTGCGGAAGGCCTCCCGATCGACGCCGTCGAAGACCTCCTGCTGGACGACGTGCAGCTCGTCCGTGAGCGCCGCCCGCTGCGTCGGGCTCAGCTCGGCCGGATCCAGGACCGTCGCGGTCACACCCCCACTCCCCATCAGAGCTCCCTCCGCTCCTCGAGCGCGCGGCCGATCGTGCCCGCGTCCGTGTATTCCAGCTCCGCCCCCACGCTCACCCCCCGGGCGATCCGGGAGACCTTCACGCCGATGGGCTTGAGGAGGCGCGCGAGGTAGAGCGCCGTGGCGTCGCCCTCCACCGTCGGGTTCGTGGCCAGGATCACCTCCTCCACCTCCATCAGCCTATCCAGCAGCTCGCGGACGCGGAGGACGTCGGGCCCCACGCCGTCCAGGGGCGACAGCGCACCCCCGAGGATGTGGTACCGCCCGCGAAAGACGCCGGCGCGCTCGATCGCCTGGAGGTCCTGGGAACGTTCCACGACGCACACGATCGCGGCGTCACGCTTCGGATCGGCGCACGTGGCGCACACCTCGTCCGCCGTGAAGTCCCCGCAGACGGTGCACCGGCCGACGCTCACGGCGGCCCCCGCCAACGCCTCGGAGAGCTCGGTCGCGAGGCTCGGGTCGCGCACCAGGAAGTAGGCGAGGCGCGTCGCGGTCTTGCCGCCGATCCCGGGGAGGCGACTCAAGTGGTGAACGAGGACCGAGATCGGGTCCGCGGGGGCGTCCTGCATCGTGCCGAGAGCTCAGGAACCGAAGGGGTTCCCGCCCATCTTCCCGAGCATGTCGCCCAGGGGGCCGAGGTCCATGCCGCCGGCGACCTTGCCCATCTCCTTCTCGACGACCTCCTTGCTCCGTCGGATCGCGTCGTTGACGGCCGCGGTGATGAGGTCTTCGAGCATCTCCACGTCGCGCTTGTCCACGGCGACGGGGTCGATGCGCACCGACTGGATGCGCCCGTCGCCCGCCGCGACGACCTTCACCAGGCCCCCGCCGCTGGACCCCTCGACGGTGATCTCCTTGACCTTCTCCTGGGTCTCCGCGACCTGCGATTGCACGGTGCGGGCCTGCTCCATGACCTGGCCGAACATCTGGCCGAGGTTGCCGAGATCGAGGCCGCCGAGCGGGTTGTTCGGGTCATCGGACATCGTGAATCTCCTCGACGCGGGGCGTCTTGACGGCGCGGACCTCCGCGCCGGGGAAGACCTTGCGTACCACCTCCACCGCGGGGTGGTTGCGGGCGTCGGCCTCGAGCTTCGCCGTGCGTTCCCCCCGGATGCGCTCGAGCTCCTCCTGCAGCGTGCGACCCCCGAGACCTTCGGGATCGTGCACCAGATCGAGCGTGATCGGCGGGTCGAAGCGGGCCGAGAGGGCTTCGAGCAACCGGGCGTCGTCCAGAGCGCGCCGGGCGTGCTTGAGCGTGAGCTCCGACTGGAAGCCGAGGCGGACGGTGTCGCCCTCGTTGCCGAGGAACCCGGCTACGGCGAACGCGGCTCGCAGGGGCCCGCGACCGTTCTCTCCGTCGAGCCCGTGCACGAAGCGTCGCCAGCCGGGGGCATCGCAGCGGGGCCCTCCGGGAGGATCGGGGCGGGCCGGGTCCAGCGACGGGATCGCGGGCACGAGGGTCGGCGCCACGTCGGCCGGCGGAGGGGCCGGGCGTTCGGTCCGGGGCTCGGGGACGCCCGGGGGGGGCTCCGGGGGGGCCGACTGCGCCGGGACCGGGTCCGGCGGCGGGGGCGCGGTCTCCACCGGGGGACGCTCGGGGACGGCCTCGGGCGGGGTCGAGCCGTTGCTCGGGGGGGAGGACGTGCGCTTGTAGCCCGTGAGCGCGCCGACGGCCGGCATCGGCCGCGGCGGCGGCGGGGCGTCGGGGGCCGCCGACGGGGGCGCAGGCGGGGTCGGGGCGCGCGGGGGAGGAGCGGGGGCGCGGGGGGGCGCGGCACGGACCTCGGGCGGCGGGGCCGGGGGCG
Organism: uncultured Rickettsiales bacterium; assembly: GCA_964512225.1. Classification (GTDB taxonomy): domain Bacteria; phylum Myxococcota_A; class UBA796; order UBA9615; family UBA9615; genus CAZEKB01. Next base: position 58,694 of record CAZEKB010000035.1, read on the forward strand.
CGGCGGAGCGGGGGGGCGGACCCCCTCGGCCGGGTCCCGACGGTCCCCGCTCCGGGGTGGGCGTATTGCCGCCCGAGGGGGCGAAGCCGCCCGCGAGCAGGGTCCGCTCGAGCTTGATGAGGCGCCGCGCGATCGCTTCGATGGCCACGAAGGGCCGCACCGACGCCATGCGCACCGCGGCCATCTCCAGCAGGAGGTGCGGCTGCTCGCTGCTCGCGATGGCGTCCACGGCCCCCGCGAGGATGTCGAACTGCTGCTGCAGCTGCTCCGGCGCCTTGCCGTCCGCCAGGGCCCGCAGTCGGGCGATCTCGTCGTCGGGCAGGTCGAGCAGCGAGCCCGCCTCGGGGACCAGCGACACCACCGACGTATTGCGCACGGCCTCGAGCAACTGGCCCGCGAAGGTCCGCGTGTCGTAACCGAAGCGGGTCACGCGCGCGAGCTGCTCGATCGACGCGCGCGGATCGCCCCCGACGGTGGCCTCGAGCACGTCGTACAGCACCGAGCGGTCGATGAAGCCGAGGATCTCGGCGACCTCTTCCTCCGTCACGGATCCGCTCGAGAACGAGAGCACCTGGTCCAGCAGCGACTGGGCGTCCCGCATCGAGCCGCCGCCCTCCCGGGCGATCGACATCAGCGAGCTCTCGGGGATCGTGACCCCCTCGGCCTCGGACACGTGCTGCAGCAGCTCGAAGATGGTCCGGACCGGGATCATCTTGAAGTCGAAGCGCTGGCATCGGCTGATGACGGTGTCCAGGAGCTTCTGGGGGTCCGTCGTGGCGAGGATGAAGAGCACGTGGTCCGGCGGCTCCTCCAGGGTCTTCAGCAGGGCGTTGAACCCCTGCTTCGTGACCATGTGGACCTCATCGATGATGTAGACCTTGTACTTGCCCCGCTGCGGCGTGTAGCGGACGCGGTCCACGAGGTCGCGGATGTCGTCCACCGAGTTGTGGGAGGCCGCGTCGATCTCGATGAGATCCGGGAACGTGCCCGCGAGCATCTCGGTGCAGTGCGCGCACTCGTTGCACGGGTTGACCGCGGGCCCCTTCTCGCAGTTGAGCGCGCGCGCGAGCACCCGCGCCGCCGACGTCTTGCCGACGCCCCGGGCGCCGGTGAGCAGGAACGCGTGGTGTACGCGCCCGAGCCGGATCGCGTTCTGGAGCGTCCGGGTGACGTGGGTCTGCCCGGCGATCTCCTCGAAGACCCGAGGGCGCCACTTTCGTGCGATGGCCTGATGCGTCATGGGGCGCGGAGTCTAACTCTCGCCCGCGCGCGCGGGGGATTCCGAGAGCATCGTCGGCGATAAACCCCCGCGGAGAGGAGAGACAGCCGGACTACCCGACCGCCCCGGAGTCACGGCTACCGTTGCTCCCTTCCGGGCCTGGCGGAGTTCACCGCTACCGGCCGGCCGGGGCCCGGCTGTCACTCCTGCCCGCGAGGGCGGAGAAGATGGGATGGCGGTGAGCCAGGGATTCGAACCCCGGGTGACTCTCGCCACACTTGATTTCGAGTCAAGCGCCTTCGACCACTCGGCCAGCTCACCTCGACGGTCCACGAACGCTGTGCAGCGCCGCTTTCGTCTGCGTTCCCATCGTCTCAAAGAGCCCCCGCTCGACCCGAGAGTCGCGCCGGGGGCAGGGATTGTAGCGACGGATTCGGCCCGATCAAGGGGGGGGCCGTCAGCAGCAACCGGCGGCGTCCTCGGCGGCGCTGTCTTCGCAGCGGATCAGGCGGTAGGTCCACGCGGCCGCGACCGCGCCGGGGATCGGCCCCGCGATGTAGAGCCACAGGACGTCGAGGTGCCCCGTGAACAGGGCCGGGCCCAGGCTGCGCGCGGGGTTCATGGACGCGCCGGTGAAGGGCCCCCCGAACAGCGCGCAGAGCGCGACGGTGCCCCCGATGGCGACGCCCGCCATGCTCCCCACGGCGCGGTGATCCGTGGCCACCGCCGAGATGACGAACATCAAGAAGAACGTCAGGACCGCCTCCAACCCGAGGGTCGCCGCGGTCCCGACGGCGGGGACGGTCGCCCCCAGCGCGTCCACCTCCCCCGTGAACCCTCGCAGCATCACGATGGCGACGATCGCGGCGAGGCACTGCGCGGCCGCGTAGGTCGGGACCTCCCGCCAGGGGAAGCGACCGGCCGAGGCGAACCCGATGGAGACGGCGGGGTTGAAGTGGGCGCCCGAGATGTGGCCCGTGGCGTAGATCATCACGCAGACGGCGAGGCCGAAGGTCAGGGCGATGCCCACGTGGGTCACGGCGCCGTCGGTGATGCCGTCGGCCACCACGGCGCCGCAGCCCGCGAATACGAGCGTGAACGTGCCGATGAACTCGGCGACCAGCTTGCGTACATCGGTCCCGGCCAGCTTCACGACACCTCCGAGGAGGCGGGACGATAGCGCTACTCGGTGCTCAGTTGGGCGATCGCGTCCTTGGCCTGGCGGGCGAGCGCAGCGTCGCCGGCGGCCGCGGCGAGGGTCGCGGACCGCTCCAGGAGCCGGAGGGCCTCGGGGATGTCGTCCGAAGCGAGCAGCACCGCGAGGTTGTAGGAGACGGTGGCAGCCTCCCCGGCCGTGTCTTCGCCGTCGCCCCAGGTCGTGAGGGCCTGCTTGTAGGCTGCGACGGCCTCGGCGGGCGTCGACTCGTAGTGCGCGTCGCCAAGCGCCGTGAACGCGCGGCCTCGGAGCAGGTCGTCGTCGGCCGAGATCGCGGCTTCGGCGGCTCGAGCGGCGTAGGCGACCGCGTCGTCGACGGCCCCGGCCTCGGTCCGCAGCTCCGACAGCGCCGTCAGGGCCCGCGCCGCGTCCTCGGGACGATCGGCGGCCCACGCCCGCTCGGCCGCCTCGTCGTAGACCCCTCGGGCGTCGTCGTCGCCCGCGTCGCGCAGCGCCCCGCCGTGGAGCAGCAGCGAGCTGATCAGGTTGACGGCCGCGCTCGCCCGCCTCGGGTCGCCGTCGTCGCCTCCGTCCGCCACGGTCCGGAACGCCTCGACGGCCGCGGGCCAGTCCCCGCCGTTGTAGGCGTCGACCCCGGCGTTGTAGAGGTCGAGCTCCCGGCGGGCCGCGAGGGCGGCGTCCACCGCGTCGGCCTTCAGCCCCTCGGCCGCGACGAACGCCTCGGCGTCCGCGCGCCGGTCCGAGTCGAGCAGGACCTGGACCACGAGCTTCCGGGCGGCGTCGAGCACCTCCTCCGCGCCGGGCTCCCGCGCGTCCTCGATCGCGGCGCGCGCCCGCTCCTCCGCGCCATTCGGGTCCCCCGTGCGCAGGGCGGCGTACCCGATCTGCAGCTCCACGCGCGCCCGGGTGCGCGGCTCGAGGGCGGCCCAGGCCGACGGGGCGATCTTGGTCTGCTCGGCGGCCGCGTCGCCGACCTTGCCGGTGGCCGCGAGGAGGATCGCGCGCTCGGCCCGCAGCCGCGCCTTGGCCCGCGCGTCCCCGCCCCGATCGGCCAGCTCCACGGCCGCGGCGATGTCGGTGAGCGCGTCATCCAGGCGGCCGCGGCGCCGGTGCATCTCCGAGCGAACGATGACGAGCTCGCGACGCGGGCCCTCGGCGCCGCCCCCCCGGAACGTCTCCTCCGCGGCGCGCAGGGCCGCGTCGGCGTCCGCCCAGCGCTCCTCCTCCACCAGCGCTCGCGCCAGGGCGACTCGGGCTCCGGCGAGGGCCAGCGGGACCTGCGCGCGGCCCAGCCCCGCCACCGCTTCGTGCAGGGTCGCCGCGGCCG